>JAIMKP010000015.1 GCA_020692355.1 Desulfosporosinus sp. | reverse complement strand
ATATAACTTAGATTTAAAAAATCGTGTCTTGACAACGGGGTGCGGTATATTAATCCTACTCCCCTGGATACGGTGCATTGGCTTACTACCCTGGTTCGTAAATATCTCAGCCTGTTTGGCTTAAACCCTAAGCCTGCAATGGGGTATTTCAGGTTTCTCAATCCCAGACTACCGGAGGGTAAGTTAGTCTGAACAACAAAACCATAAAGCTAAAGTGTGCTCCTCATATTCCGAGGGGCTTTTTGTGTTTCCCCAAAACCATTAAGTTTACTTGTTAGGGCATTTTTTCATCCCGTCATTTAACCGTAACCAGCTAATTATTTCCCACTTGTAATTCCGAATAGCCTCTCAGCATTTGCTAAACCAGTTGGGTTCGCTCCTCACTTTTACAGATTGATCCCACTCAAAACATCCCTTAACTCCCTCAGCTATTCATTGCCAAGCCGGTACACCCTTCCCCAATGATCTGGCGACCATTCCCGAATCAATGATTTTCGAAGCTATTATACCCCTCCGTTTTCAGTTCCATTGAAGCATAAACCTCAAAAAGCGTTTGAACGATTGGGTTATAAATTTCAACAACCCTCACTGACATCTTGGATACCCTTTTCTTAGCATCTCGAAATAGTCGATCAAACTCGGTATTTTGTTTTAGCATTTCCCTGGGCACACCAACTTCCAATCCCAGTGCAATAGCTTCTTTCTTTGCGATGTTAAATGCAAAGGGAGCTTTATTGTGCCCTGAACTCATTTGTCCGTGTTCCTTAATCCGCCTTCTCATTCGATTTGTACGGCCAACGTAAATTGCAACATTGTCCTCATAAAACACATAAATGCCTTTTTGGGGTAGTCCTCCTAAATCGCTCCATGGCCTCAGTTGGGCATTGGAAAGTTGAGACATCAAAGACGGCAGATTATCTACCAAAGCTCTAAACGCACCATTTATCATTATTTTAGGCCCCTATTCTATCGATCATTTAAGAATTTCGTCCACCCAGAACATCCCTTAACTTCCCCAGTTCCTCTTTGGTAAGCGTTACACTCTTCCCCAGTGATCCGGATACCTATTCGCAAATGCTGTACTTTGGGTCTTACTTAGCAATCAAATCCAGTGTTTAGTTGTTGCTCTGCTGCTTATCCCTGACAAAACCGATGAAAATCATATCGATCATTGCTTCCTCGTTCTCAAACTGTAAGTCCCATCGTTGTTCCATAAATCTGAGTAGTTTCAGGCCTCTTGCTAAAATAGCGTTTGCATCCCAATCCACATATTTTGACACCTCGGTTTCGCTGTGAGAACCGTCAGTATAACCACGACGTATCAGTTTGCCATTTGCGTCATATTTGTTAGCTTTTTTATCAGGGAAGCTATCGTTTTGCAGGCTTGCATTAACACTCATAGAAAGTGGTAATAGATTCCCCAGAGAGGACGAGAGAAGCAATTTCTGCTTTTCAGAGTATCCTTCAAACTTCTTTTTCCAATAGTCGTTTTTGGGCGTCTGAGGGTAAATGTGTTCAACTGAAACCTTGTCCTTTTTTCCTTTGATAAAGAAATCAAGCGCCTTTTGGGCATTGCCATTTTTTGCGACCATGTCATCCTCATATTCAAATAATAAATAGCGAAGGGCGCCCCAATAGTAGAAGCCGCCACCATCGTTAAAATGGCGCTGGATTTTATCTTTGAATGGATGATAGTCGAATTTATCTGCCGGATGAACCCAGTTTTCGATACGATTTCGTATATTCTTTGAGACATCGTTAATATTTAGTTTACCACGGTAGACCTTTCGCACCATTCGATTGACTTGATTTTGATTATAGGTAGAGTAAGCGCCCGACATTCTGAAGGCAATGAAGATAAACCTCTCAATTTCTTTAAATAGGTTCAGTCTATCGCTTTCACTGGATTTTGGAGATAAGAAAGCAGCTACGAGCAGTGGTCTAAAATATGCCATTCCGAGCCTGTTAAGACGGTCAAGCCATTTCTTTTCGGCTTCGGTGATTTCCGTACTGTCCTGTGGGAAGTTCGTTATATACCAGTATTTTGAAACTTCTTTAAGGCTGTCGACGTAGTCTACAATATAACGTGGCGTGAGCGTACTTGATTTTATTTCTATATCATTGACTTGTTCAGTTTCTTCATCGTCAGTGTCGATATCGGTTTTTACTTCCGTTTCGATAACGCTAGTCATCTTCGTAGTTACTGTGTTAAAGATGTTTTTGGTAACAAACTCTTTATTCAGTAGAAAGTTGATATAATCATCCCCGCGCTTATTGGAAAACTGATACTTCAAAATCCAGTGCGCCCGCAGAAACTCATCGTCCGAGAGAGGATATTTTTTGTTTCTGCCTAATTGATAATAAACTTCTTTCCACGCATCGTTTATCTTATTACGTACGACAATGCGCTCGTCCGCATCCATTTGTTCATCAGTAAATAGAGTGGTAAGATATATCAGGCGACTCTTCATCAACTCCAAATTAGAGAGTTTTTTACCTCGGTTATTCATAGTTTCAAATGCGGCAAATACATCGAAATCATCATCAATTTCATAGATATTGAACATCATACTCTGAGTGGCCTTTTCAAACAACCGAATTATACCAGCGATCTTATTTGTTCCATAATAATTGCTGATATTTTCATCAAAGAAATTCTTAGCATTTTCAAGATTGAGAGTATAAAAGGTCTCGTCAATCTTTCCGGCATTTGGTTCACCCAGTATCCTATGCTTGAGGAACAGGAAGCTGGGGTTATCGTCCTCATAGCCGAATTTATAGGTTTTTATAATGTCGTTGCGTTTCATTTCAACAAGATATTTTTCCACAACTTCTTTTAAGCTATATTCGCCGACATCAATTTCGTTTTCGTCTCTATTTGCGTTTTCGGGAAGTTGCTTAATGAAATTTACAATAGACTGGATAAAAATAACAAATGTACTCAATCTCTGTTGACCGTCTACCACATAGAATGGTACATACTTTTTTCCTGTAATGAGCCATTCCTCGTTAACCCACGTCCTCCATACCGATTTAGGTACCCTTTTGATAGAAAGCAATCCAGTATAATGCGATCTTCCCCAAGGAAGGTTGACGATGTCCTCCCAAAAATCCTTGAGCTGTTTCTTGGCTTCCCAAGCATAACCTCTTTGATAATCTGGGATCCTAAAAAGGCGCTGCGTGAAAATATCGTTTAAACTCTCAAGTTGGTTATTAGCCATTATTTTCCCCTTCACTCTATTAGGATATTTATGATTAAGCTTTTATCAGTATTTTACTGATTCTGAGAGGGTGCTGATGCTTCTTTCTCGATGACCTTTGTGGATTGCATAAAAATCTACAATCCAATTTAACCCACTATCTTAACCGCATTCTCCTTTATGCTCGTAACTAGCTCTACCATCCGCTTCTGTTTTGAACCATCAAACAATTTGATAAAACTCTGAGGTTTATCAAAAGGCGGCTTCGTGAGTTCGGATACATTTTCGATATAGCCGTTCTTAACGATGTAATCAATGACTTTTTTCACAAAAACAATTTGTGCTTGACCGAGAGACTGGTCATTGATAAATTCGGAGAACGCCACAACTGCTGCTTCATATTCCATCTTGGCAATTTTACGCACAAGCAACCCGAAGGGGGTATCCTGGTATTCTCGATTATAATCCTCTGTTGTACCCAGTTCCCCGGTTAAGATATGCTCCAAACTCTTATAGTCAATCGCAGTAAGTGGAATATTGTTGCGAAGCTTATGGATAGCAAGATGGTCACGGTTTTTTTCAATATAGTGATTTACCTTTAGCTTATAATCTTCAAAGTCATAGGCCCGATATAAGGCTTCTCCCTCTTTGACTTCGAGAATATCATCGGCAAGGTTAGTGTAGATAGGGTTTTTTCCGCCCTCGTCAATAATAAACTTGATAAGACTTCGCAGCTCCACGCGCACCTTTTCAAAGTTCAGAATGTCGGAACTCTGCCAAAATTCATCTGTACCGATAGTATGGATAAGTTCCAGTTTTTCTTTAATCTGCGGAATAGTACCACGCTGTGAAAGACTGATACAGACGTTTATAAGCTGCTTTTTGCTTTTCTTGAACTGTGGCAGTCCCTCGATCTGTGCAATCATCATACCGTACATAAAATTGTCAAATCGTTTGGCATACTCGTCCGTATCATCTATATAGACAATCGGTGCCAGGAAAGCGATTAGGTTGTGTTGATCCAAATCAGAGAGACAGACAAAAGCATCCGCATGTTTATACTTTTCAAGGTATTGCAACTGCAGTTTGACGGATACCAGTTCAGTATTCAGCTTGTTTATCTGCTGTAATACCATTTCAATCAGCCCTGTACGAAAGGCCTGATAGGGCTCATCGCTAAAAGCAGACTGTTGTGTATGATGAATCAAGCGTACTCTTTTGGCAAAGATCGCCTCAGTTAGGCTCTGTGCTTCACTACTTTGTAAGCCATCTTTGTTGACACGAAAGAAATCGAAGTTCCCGAGATAATCGAAGATTACAAAATGAGTTTTATCCTGTCCATCACCCAATAGATTTTTGCAAAGCCTTGTACCACGACCGACCATCTGCCAAAATTTTATTTTGGAGCGAACCCGTTTAAAGAACACCAAATTGACAATTTCAGGTACATCAATGCCTGTATCCAGCATATCCACTGATACGGCGATGTGGGGATCTTTTTTGGCGATCTTAAAGTCAGTAATAATCGTTTGCGCATAGCTGTCGTCACAAACGACCCGCTTGGTAAAACTGCCGTGATACTGCGGATACAGTTTATCAAAGCGCTCAATAATATACTGAGCATGCTTTTTATTTTGGGCGAAGATAATGGTTTTCCCCAGCCGGTCCCCTCCGGCAACTCTGATGCCTTTTGTCATTAGGTCTTCTAACACCGTGTCGACAGTTGCTTGGTTGAATATAAATTTGTTTATTTCAGGGGGTGGAATAAAATCAGGCATCTCGCCGTCTTCGTCAGTGAAATCTTCTTCATAGCGTGCCTTATCTTCGTCGGGAAGCTCATCGTAGGTAATGCCCTGCGTCAGGAAGTTCGTTTTGATCTCAATGTTATGGTAGGGAACTAAGACGTGGTCTATATCCACAGCGGTTTCATAATCGTAGGCATACGTTGGCACACCGCTTTGCATCTCGAAAAATCGATAGGTATTATGATCAACCTCGATCCGGGGAGTTGCTGTCAAACCAACCAGCAGGCCATCAAAGTATTCAAAAATCGCACTGTATTTTTTAAAAATGCTTCTGTGGGCTTCATCCACCACGATCAAATCAAAATGGGCGGGCGTAAACAGTCTCCGACCGTCTTCGCTCTTGACCGTGTCAATTGAGTTAAGCATCGTAGGATAGGTTGAAAAGACAATACGAGCGTTTTTTTCGTCCTTGTTGCTAAGCAGATTGCACAGAGACATATCCGGCAAATAGTTCTTAAAGTCGTCTTTGGCCTGTTTTACCAAGGCAGTTCTGTCAGCTAAGAACAAGATATTTGTTATGTATCCTCCACGGGACAGTACATCGGTTAAACTGGAGGCCGTCCTTGTTTTGCCTGTACCTGTCGCCATAACGAGCAGGGATTTTCTGTGCCCGGTTGTGATATTCCCACAGACTGCGCGGATGGCTTCTTTTTGGTAGTAACGATCGGTGATTCTATCGTCAATCAGAATCTCATCCAAAGCTTTGCGCTCACTGCGGCGGTTCATTAGCTTTTCTAGGTCGTCTTTGGAAAAAACACCGCTTACCTTGCGTTGTGGAGAGGTGATATCATCCCACAGATTGGTTTCAAAGCCGTTGGTGGTAAACATCATTGGCCGCCTGCCAGTCATCTTCTCCAAACAGTCGGCATAAAGCTTGGCCTGCTGGGTGCCAATCTTTGGGTCTTTGGAGGTGCGCTTTGCTTCTATTAGGGCAAGGGGCAGTCCGTCTTTGCCATATAGTACATAATCGGCATAACCTTTTCCATCAGGATTCGGCATCCCGTAAAGCGGTACTTCTTCCTTAACATCATCACCAAATTCCCAGCCGAGGAGCTTCAAGTCCACATCAATGTATTTTTTGCGGGTAAGAAATTCAGAGATATCCCCTGGGGTGAAATGCCGTTCTTCCTTACGCTGCTCTTTACCTGAGGTAAATTGTTCACTCATAGCCGCAATTTCAGCACGCAGAGCCTCAATTTCGGAATCCCTTTGCTCGATCAGACTGTCTTTTTCCTTGATCTTTGCTGCATCAAGGAGCACCTTTTCAGCAGGGATATTACCTTCATTAAAACGTCGTTCTATGTAATTTGCACCGTAGCAATAATCTAGCCACTGCACAAATTCGAATAAAGAAGAAAGGGCCAAAACTGCATCACTGCGGCTGATAGCTTTTCCGGTGTGTACCGCAAGGTTACCCAGATTGATTATATAGGGTAGCTTGTTCCACGTCTGGTTTTCCATGGCGAATTTGAAAGAGGGTTCGTGAATTAAGGCCTGCAAATTGTCCTTATAGGGCACAAAGATAGTGTTATCGGCAGAATATACCCATTTCACTGCAAGCTCGAAAGCCCTGCGACTCCCCACCGCCGCCATTGCAGGAGAAGTGGTAAGTACGCGTTCGGCTTCGATACAGGCAGTGGAAAACAAGGTATATTCCGTTTGCCCCTGTAGGAAATCAAAATTTGCAGGCATTTAGTTCACCTCATCTCAAGTCATTCGAAATACTCGCTCATTAAGCTGTCAAACAGGTACTGTGTTTCGTCGATTGCCCTTTTTACAAGGGCTTTTTGCTCTTCGATTTTCGTGACGATTTCGGCGAATTGATTTTGGAGGGAGATCGGAGGAATAAAAATTTCGATTCTGCTTAATTCTTGAGCATTTATATTTGCCATACCAACAATATTTTTGGCCATTTTTAAAAGCAATTTCTTACCATGCAATGAATTAAGATATGCAGATATTAATTCGCTATTTGCCATTTCTTTTGGCACCAATCGAACCAGATACCCTGCATAGGCCATGGGCTTCTCTTCTCTATAAACAGCTGTTTTCCCCACAAGCTCTTTGCTATTTGTTCGATTAAACAACATCTCGCCTTTATGAACAAGATACTTTTCCTTGTCCTTTTCGCTTAGATCAATATACTTCATATCTGAAAAATCCATATCGCCTTGATATGTTATGTTGCCCATCCTCAAAATTGGATACGGCAAGTTCTCTAATGAAGCTTTCTCGCTTGTGCCATATTGAATTTTTAGGGCTAAATCTTTGATTATTCCAGTTTCCCACCCCTTTTCATTCGTTCCAGGGTCGCCGAACATATCGTAAAAGGTGGATTTGATAAGGTTGTCGAGCTCTGCAAGTTGCTGTTTGCGCATGGCAAGAAGGTCTGCGGCGGTGTCTAAGGTTTTGGCAATTTGTTTTTGGGTTTCGAGGGGTGGAAGAGGAATTTCAATTTTTTCCACAATAGTTTTAGAAATTTCTTTGAAAGTTGCACCTCTGCCAAGAGAATTTAGAAACTCAGTTTTTCCTTTCAGAAACCAGAATAAATATTTGTTGTATATTTCATCTGAACAAACTAAATTCTTAAATCCTTGATTGCAATACATTTCCACTCCTGCAATGGCTACCTTGCCAATCGGAGCTCTCGAAGAAAGCAAAACCGTTCCTATAGGTAGTAACTTCAAACTTGTATCTTTGATTGCTCTTTCCGTAATTTTTCGCTCTGTTTCATAGATAACAAAAGTCGTATCATTTAGTTCTGCTGGTGTAACCCAATTATGCTCACCGTTCCAATATTCATCTACTGCCGTTTTTGGAGTAGAACCAGCGACAATATTTGCAACTTCACTTAATGTCTTTACACTCCACCTACCCACCAATAAGCCCCCTCAATTCCTCCATTTTAGAAGCAATCTTAAGGCTCAGCTCATCAAGGCGGGTCATAATCACCTTTGGCGCATCATATTCCACCTTCTCATAAACAACCTCTTTATAACGGTTGATTGATAAATCATAGTCTTTGGCTTCAATGGCAGACTTGTCCACCAAAAAACTTTGCTCAGTAGGCTTGCGGTTAGCTTCACCTTCAAGATTATGAAAACGAGCAAGAATATTGGGAATATCATTGGCCTCAATGGCAGAACGTTTATCGTCCAATGAAAAGCCATCGGCTTTCATATCGTAAAACCATACCTTACCAGTACCGCCCGCGCCTGTTTTGGTAAATACAAGAACGGCAGTGCTAACCCCTGCGTACGGCTTAAACACCCCGCTGGGCATGGAGATAACC
The DNA here is from genome assembly GCA_020692355.1 of Desulfosporosinus sp. Lineage (GTDB taxonomy): Bacteria > Bacillota > Desulfitobacteriia > Desulfitobacteriales > Desulfitobacteriaceae > JAJZPA01. Next base: position 59,675 of record JAIMKP010000015.1, on the reverse strand, counting down.
GCCTGTAGCTGATGATTTTCTACCAACTCTTTGCGTAGAGCTTTGTGTGCGCTGCTTCCACCAAACAAAACGCCATCTGGCACAATACAAGAACAACGTCCACCCTTGCGTAGCATTCTCAAGAAAAGTGTCACAAATAAAAGCTCGGTTTTTTTGGTATTGCAGACTGCCTTCAAATTATCGTTAATACTCTCAGCGTCCACTGTACCGGTAAAGGGTGGATTGGCAAGAACAATATCATAAGCTGAAGAAATATTGTTCTGCTTGGAAACGCTGTCCACATAGTTGATATGGGGTTGATTAATAGAATGGAGCATCAGGTTCATGGCGGAAAGACGCAACATGGTTCTGTCGGTGTCAAAGCCTGTGAACATCTCACCGGCAAAATGATCCCACTGCTCACTAGTCATATCCGATTCAAAATTTTCTCTGATATATTCTGCAGAAGAAACGAGAAAGCCCGCTGTCCCGCACGCAGGGTCACAAATTTTATCGTTGGGGGTTGGGGCAAGCAACCGCACCATCATATCACGAATATGCTTTGGCGTTCTAAACTGCCCGTTTTGCCCTGCAGTTGCCAGCTTTCCCAGCATATATTCATAAAGGTCGCCTTGCATATCAAGGTCTTTAATATCGTGTTCATACAGCTCGTCTAAGCCAGTAATCATCTTTTGCAACACCTGAGGGGTTGGGATTAAAAACATGGCATCCTGCATATAGCGAGAAAAAGCGGAGGCATTTTCTCCATTCATTGCTTTGATAAACGGAAATACCTTTGTACCGACAATATCATAAATTAAGCGGGAGTCTTTGGTTTTAAACTTGCTCCAACGCATCGCCTGTCCCTCTTCATCCTGCGGGAAGATTTTAGACGTTGCTTCACCAGTTAGGGCTTCGAAACTCTCGTTTTCCAGTTCCTTTTCATCCAGCGAACGGATAAACATCAGATAGGTAAGTTGTTCTATAACGGTTATAGGGTTGGAAATACCACCAGCCCAGATATCTGACCATATTCTATCAACCTTGTTGCGAATTTCTCCTGTCAGCACTGCTTTAGCTCCTATCTTATTTTATACTCGGGGTGGGATTTGGTTTTTTAATACAAATCAACCCCGAGTTTGATTATACTATGTCGTCCGGACAAATTGTTGAAACGCAAGCAGTTTTCCTAGACATTATCCCCCCCAGGCGAGCTGCGCCATGGACTGAATGTACTATCTTCCCATGGTAGTAACCAACACATACTCATACGCACCTGTTAAGCAGACACCCACCCCGGCGGGGGGAAGCCATGAACGCACGACGACCACTTTGCCACTGTATACGTTGAGAAAAGATATTTCTACTGAAGAATTCTTCACGTTTCCCGAATATTCCTCCCTAAAAAAGTCGTCACACCTGGCCCTCCAAATTAGCGTGGGAGGGGTATCCGGCAAGCCTCATATACCCATACGTTCTTGTTACGACAGACAGCCACCCCCAGCGTAGGGCACGCCCAGATATGTAAACCAAGCACGGTTCGGATGTGAGTGGGTGAGGGGCTTGGAACAATGTCCCAAACCAGTAAACTATTTGGACCATCTCGTCCCAATTACACTTAGCACAAAACCTCTAAAGTATTGAACGCCCGTTCCATCAATATTAAGTAAATCAGTTAATTCATTAAAGACATTCTGCCTTTGTGAACTATCTATTTTCGTTTTTTTTCTGTCTAAAATCGAATAACGGCTTTTTATCGCTGCTTGGCTCTTCAAGTTTGCTTTGTCCGGTAATCTTACTTTTAACTCTATTATCATCTTTGTTACCCTTAATTGCCGGTGAACTACCTTTAACTTTATGATTTCTGAAATCATATAGCGACCTGTCAGCTTTTTCCCTGTTCACTTTGGGACTTGCAATACCTTCCGTTTGAGGATTATTACTTGGATTATCCTTAACTGGCGTCGTAACCGTTTTTTCGTGGTCCTTAATTGGATGCCCTTTACGTTCTGAATGGCCTGCGGTTTTACCCGTAGGTTCTTCGCCTTTTAACTCCTCGCCATCCCCTTCGTCTTCGCCATCTACTTCTGCTACGCCTTCACCTTCAACTAGGTGCCAACTTTGACGAATTTCATTAGCGCGTTTTTTCACTCTATCAATCAATTCGTGATCTTTATTGTTCTCAGTCTCACAATAATGAGCATAATTAGGATTAATGCCATAACCCTCAAGTTTTGAAACAACCTCATTCATAGTGATCTCTGGTTCTCTATAAAAAGCACTTCCCCGTATTCTTATGAAATTCCAACCCAGCCTCTCAAGGATCGCTTGTCGTTTTAAATCGTTGGGTAAGTCGTCCTGTGTATGCCATTTTTCACCGTCACACTCTAAGGCAATACGTTTGTCCCCATCTTCAATGAGCATATCGATTCGATATGCTCCAACTTTCATTTGTGGGATAACCCGGTATCCTTTGTTAAGTAGAATCGTCATTACTTCTGTCTCGAAAGGCGACTCCGCAGCGCTTAATATTTGCTCGTCTTCCCGAGAGTTAGGATTAATCGAGTGCTTGATAAGCCTCAAGCGAATATCATCCGGTTTCAAATCAATTTCCGGATTCAGAGAATGGACTACCCACATTTGATCTTTGGCCCGACTGGCAGCAACATTATACCGCTTACGGGTCATATCATTTCTTCCATCCTCGCTGAGCAACCTGACCGGCCCACCTTTTTCACTTGGCCCTTCGACGACGCTTAAGAAAATAACATCCCGCTCATCGCCTTGAAATTGAGGGGGAATACCACATTGAATTTTTCTGGATTCATATTCAACCGGATCAAGATACGTTTGTAAATATCGATCAATTACATAGCCCTGCTCTACTCCCAGCAAAGAAATAACACCTATACTTTTCCCTTTGTATTCATCCATTTCTGCACAGGCACAAACTAAAGAAGCAATGTGTTCTGCTTCGACTTCATTGACTTTATTATAATTCTTAAAACCATCGGGAACCCTGTATTCGATAACTGGGGGCTTTGTCTTGACTTTTGACGCTTCTCTTAACGGTTTTATTCTTCCGTTGTAGGATAACTGATTACTAAACTCGATAATTTCCGGAAGACACCGAAAGTGCTCAGTAAGCATCAACGGTTTGAAGCCAGATGACTTCGCCATATCATAGAGTGAAGTTTGAGCATTAAAGAGGTGATTATTAGGAACTCCTTGAAGGTATTGCTGAATCAGAGCCTCAATTTCATCTTTCTTAATGCCCACAGAATCTGGACTAACTTGCTCATCATCACCAACAATGATAATCCTTTTCCCTAAATATAGTGCCGATAGGGCAAGAATATCCGATTGGCTCGCCTCGTCAATGATTACAACATCAAATTTGTTGTTGCGTGGATCAAAATTCTCGACAACTCTATTCAATGGCATAATCCAAACCGGAATGGCGGATTGACAAAGCGGCATTAGCTCTCTTGCTTTTTTCATAAGCATCGGCGCATTTTTTCCAGTTGCTTTTCCGATCTGCCGGATCGTTGTTCTCCATCCTTCAATGGCTTGGGCTTGGGCAGTTGTTCTATTGTTTATAATTTCAAACCACGCTTTTTCATACGCCAACTTTCTGGCGTTGACCGTTAACTGATAACTAATATTCCCTAACTCCTTCTGGATTTTGTTAGGAACATAGGCGTCTATTCTTGCAATCTGGTTACTTAATTGGCACCACTTCCATGCTTGTTCAATGTTCTCAGGTAATACTCCAAGACCGTGAATACCATTTCTCCCTTCAATTGCTTTCGCCCAGTCGGGTGCTACATTTTTCTGTTTTGTTAATAAAGTTTTTCTCTTGGCATAAGTCTCTCTTTTAGAAAGGATAGTACATAAAGTCGTGTAGGACGACTTATATAAACTGCTGTCTTTTCTTTCAACAGCAAAAATAAGCTCATCAACTAAAGTGCTCGAGCCTTGATACACGGAGAGATATTTAAAAAATGAGTGCCATTCAGCGTTACGTTTACAATAGTTAAATTTGGTAATTTCTCGCATAAGATTAGGCACCATGACGCTATTAACGAATTGCAAAATGGAAGACAAGGGTGCATTTAGGTCTATATGTTTTTCAAACAGAATTGTATTGTGGAGTTGAATATTATATTGTCTGAATACTGGCATCCATTGATCGTCATACCATGAAAGTGCTGAAATAATCTCCTTACTTAAGTTTTTCAAGATGACTTCAAAATTATCTTCTGTGACGAAAGAACGGGTAATTTCTTCAGGTATCAGTTTATTTACCTTTTTTAGCACCTTGTTCTTACTCAGTTCATACGAAATAAGGTCATACGCCAGGATAAAGTCCTTTCTACTTTCAATAACCCTTCCATTATTTTTGATACTGTCTTTGGCTTTTTTCCATCTGGGCTTCGAAACTGTAGTCAGGAATTTAACAGGTACTTCTTTTCCGGAATCAATAATTTCCTGTAAGGTCGATAAGGTATCCTCATCCATTAATGCTTTTGATATATCGAATTCTTCTTCTAATCTAATCTGACAAACTTTCTCATAAGATTCCATCAATTGGTCAAATTCCCGAATTACATCCTGCCATAACTTGGGGTATATCGAATCGGCAATGGATTTATTAATTATCGTATGTTGCAAAGATTCAAAGCCTCGTATTTCCGAACTTATTTGCAAACACTGTGTCATTAAGTCATTGATTGCCAATTCGGTGACATTTTCTTGAAACACACTGGAGTGTGTATATTGCTGCAAGTCTTTTTCTAACCGCTGTAACTGGCTCTTCTTATCATCAAAATCTTGTGGTTTCCAAATGTTCATTAAGTCTGGTACTTTATGATCTAATACCGCTTCATCAGCGGCAGTAATCGTCTCATTGGTTTGATATAAAAGTTCCAAATCAGCCAAGTTCAGTGGCAACCCAATCGTGTCGTCGCTCGTTATGCTTTTAATATAATCAAAGCTCCCCACCCCGCTCTTAATAAATTGGGCTGCCTCTATCGGTTTGAGGGTCTGGTTATCATAGACAATATCTTTGTATTCTAAGGATCTAATCTTAAGGAGCTCGTTGCTCTTTTCTTTCGCGGCCTGAATCAGATTTTCTCTTTGCGTTTCTAAGCGTGCTATTCTGCTTTTGGCATCATGCAAGTTTATTGATGTTCCTTTTTCAGCAATCTCATTAATGGCTTCGTCCATTTCTTTCTTCTGAGATTTGGAACTCAATAAGCTGATACACAGACTTTGTAAGTTTAGGTCTTTGTTGTACGGGTCTTTGTACACCTTATCCTTTAGGACGGTTAGTGCCTTTTCTGTATGACTGGTGACTAACACACTGTTGCCCTGGCTCAATAGATGGCCAATAAGGTTGGCTATCGTATGGGTTTTACCCGTTCCAGGGGGTCCTTGAACAAGTACTGCTCCATATTGATCTAAATATTTAATAATTTTTAATTGCTCATTATTCGCGGGTAATGTTAACAATATATCCTGGTCGATACCACTGTGATTCCAGTTGTCCTCAATCACATTAGTATGCTGAGATTTTTTATGGTTACCAGCCATGATCTCAAAAAATTCCGACAGAATACCCTCACCCTTCTCGCTGATTTCATTTATAATACTCTCGATAAACGTTGAATAGCCCAACGTTCTCTTTCTCAGAAAGATAACTGGGCTAGAGAACATCCGCGCCTCTGAAGAAACGGATTCGATTTTTTCCGTAAAACTTCCATTCGTATCAATGACGTGAACCATTCGTTTATAAAGGGAAAAGGTATTATTAAAGTCGGCGATACTGTAATTATTCATCTCAACATCTTGTATAAGATCCGAGAGCATCTTTTGGTTGATTGAGGGTATTATTCTCAGTACAGATGTATAGACACCCGTCTTGATTTCCTCACACTTAATGGTAAAGGCTGGGGTAAGAGGATCAAATTCTAAGTAAACCTTCTGCAATAAGATAGGATGATTGATATATATTGCTTCCTTTCGCCAAAAAAGGAAGCCATCCCCTAAAATAAGCTCAACACTTTCTGCTTCTTTTCTCATGTCGGAATACAATTTAAATAAATTATTATAAAGGGCTAGTCCCTGTTCCTTTGGTACCTCGGTCTCTCTCCATTGTTCCCGCTGAAGAATCCACTTTTCATAGGCCTCTACACGCTCATCGCTGGCATTAAAATGTTCTTCGTCATAAGATTTATTACCCTCTTCATCCAGAATTTCTCGTATTATCATTTCCTTTCTGGAAACTTGTTCAACCGATAATTTTCTCCAGTCTTTTTCCAACCATTCGAGAAGAAAATCCTCTGGAGGGGGACATGGCTCAAGAATTGGTTTTGTAACTTCTAAAATAGCTAAATTATCTACGTCTTCACCTGAAAACATTGACTTAATTTCCTTAATTCTAGGCAAATCAGAGATATTCAAGCTCCATTTCTGATTGGCTAATTCGGTAATAACCGGATTGGATAATTCGTTATATTCCTTTAGAAAATTGAAAATACTGATGACTTGGGCCATTATCCACTTCCCCTTGCCTTATAAATCAATTGCATTTAATACTTCTCTAAGATTCCGCAACTCTTCGTCAGTCAATGTTGACCCCTTTCCCATATTCCCTTTATCGTGATTCCAATCACGAAGGTCAAATTTGGCCGGTCTATCGTTCCAACTAACTTTGTTCAGTTCCTTTGTCCAACCCCCTTTTTCCGAAAGGATGGCAATTCTTTCAACAATTTCATATTTAAGATCGGCCACTAATATCAACCTCTTTTCTTCTTTTAAAAAGATAATCCAATATTTGTTGCTCAACAACTTCTTCTTAGACAAAGCGTGAACTCGTTCAACTAAAGTTGAACATCGGGACTTCGGTGGGGGAGTCTACCCCCACCGAAGCAAAGTACGAGGTACCACTCCCACTTGTAGAAGTGAGAGTCTCACGATTGGATCAAAAACACTAAGCAGTTTATGGTCAATATTTCAAGATCTCTTAAATAAATAGATCTCCATAAGGAATATTATTACTTGGGCGGCACAGGCTAACAAACCGCTCATATTTTTTGTCATGGCAAAAAAGTACCTTGTAGCACTATGAAACACCTAAAATCGCAAGTAACTGATATTCACCTGGCCATCCAAATTAGCGTGAGAGGGGTATCCGCCAACCCAGCAAAATTCCCAACGCAAATGTTTAACAGACAGCCACCCCGGCGGGGTTCGCCATGGATTGTATACGCTATGTTCCCATGGTAGAGATACCCCTAACCCAGCATATACCCATACGCCCCAGTTACGCAAGAAAGCAACCCAGGCGGGTGGCTACGCCATAGACAGCAATCACTTTGCTCCTATTGGAATTCTACTCCATTCAACACTCCACAGCTATTATTCTGTTAAACATTAAACCGCCCTCAACATACAATTTCTCACTTACAATATTACATATTGCCGACGCGTCCCAACCACATGCATATTAGCAAAGTTTTAGAAATACGCTATTGCAATCAAGTCGTAAAAACTTTACTAAAACTCCTCACTACTCCAGTAGTCAGAAAACCGTGAATACGCCAAAGAAGGTCCAAGTCGATGTATATTATCAGCAAAGTCAATTATGGTACACTCATCGGTTCCACCAAATTTGGGTCCACGCACGCCACGACCAATAATTTGTTCATAAAGAATGACACTAGTCATCGGCCTACAAATAACAACATACTCAGTTTTAGGGGCATCAAATCCAGTGGTTAACACCCCATAGTTACAAAGAAAATCAAGTTTTCCGTCTTTGAAATCCTGAATTAATCCCCGTCGAATCGTAAGAGGCGTCTCAGAGGAGATCACGCCCGCTGGTCGACCCTCTGCTGTTAAAATAACCGATAGGAAGTGGGCATGTTCAACTGTACATGCATAAACCAATACCGGTTTACCTTTAGGTATATCTAATAGTTTTTTTATAATCTGTAGGTTGCGTTCAGGATCCTTGGATAATCTTTTCAAAAATGTTGGGCCGAGATACTCATCGAAATCTACAGCAATCTGACTGATCTCTTGTTCAGTAAGTGTATACTCCTTCCCAGAGGGGTATATAACATGTTTTACGTATGCTAAATATCCACTTTCTCTGAAATATCTTAATGGGTCGTTATTATATTCATCACCCAGATCCGGCTCAATAAGGTACATCTGGAATCTCTCAACCAGCTTTGCAATTTCACCTTGTTTCTTCAATCCAGTTCTCCCTGGGGTAGCAGACAATCCACAAATGGGAAACAGCTCATTTCCGTTCAATTCGACAGCCTTTTCCAATAACCCATCATACATCAATGAGACCGCACGGTGTGCCTCGTCAATTATCATTGCCCCGGTATTTGATAAGAATGTGTTCAAATCTTCATCATTTGCTTTAATTCTACTGTGCAATTGCTGAATACTAGAAACAACTACTCCTCCGCATAGTTCCCCTTCGGGAATATCACGTCCACCAAAGTATCTGTAGATTCTTAAAGAACTTACGAATTCGCGACTTCCCCACATCTGTTGAACACAGCTTATTACCTGTTCACACAGCTCTTCGCTCTGTGCTATCCAAACCAAATATTTTCCCTCGGAAAAGTGGGGTTGCATCCAATCTATAAATGCCTCTACTGCTACTCTGGTTTTTCCACCTCCAGTAGGTAAGGTAACTATGCAACGAGTCCTATCACCATCACGATTGAGAACTTCTAGCATCTTTTCTTTCAAACTTTCCTGAAATTCTACCAATCTAGGAATGGGTGAAAATGGCTCAACATTAGTAATTGTAGGAGATGTTTGGGTTTGTTTGACACCAGCAAAAATAGCCGGGAAATCCAGGGATTCTACGAAGTCCATTGGCCACCTACCACTAGCATGCCACTTCTTGTTAACGAGCGGTGTAACCATATAGGATGTAGATTTTATGGAATTATCCGTACCGATATGCTTTTCAAATATTTGCCGAAGTTCATCTTGGTCTAACTGAGACAAGAGATGCCTCCTTAACTTCTTTACTTCTTCATGACTGCCGCCAAAAAGGGTTGACCCTTTACGAAAGATTAGTAGTTTCGTAAGTTCAACTCTACCCAACATTGTATGTCCCAAATCCCTTAAAACTTCATTGGCCTGATCTCTTGATTCTACGCCAAACAATTGCCCTAGCAATTGAGTCGAAATGTTATACCGGTTTACCAATAGATCTGCGGCCTGTTCAATCTCAGTCATACTCGGACTAATCTTCACAATCTAATTCCCCTTCCCTTTTTATTACACTGCAAATCCCCCCTAAAATATCGGTATTACCAAGCCAATGTCACAAATTTTACTCTTCAATAACCCCTTTGAAGAATTCGCACATGTAGTTCCACATCACTCTACTGTGAGAGGTGTTTTTTTTTGCCCCCGCATAATTTCCCTCTAAGGATTCCACATCTTTCCTGCATTTCCTGCTATGATAGCAGATATAATCCAAGAAAAAAATCAGACCGTTCAAAACGATCTGACAGATCATAAACTTTTTCAGTGGCCCCCTTTTGCCCGGACGGCAAAACCTACCATCTACATTGGAACCATTTACATATTTAATATGTTCCCGTGTGCGCACCCTACCCTAAAATCGTCAAAACCGACCCCTAATAACATGTTCCCAAGTGCCTAGCTGGGCCTATTTAATCGTTATACATTTTACCCATAAACCCTGAAACCCTTTCTACAAGCAGCTTTCAAGATGTCTATTTTTCTAGACTTACTACTGTCTCAACGTGTGTTTGGACTAGCTATTGATACTGATTCTCAAACTCTTAACGCTAATACCCAGGGGGTCTTTTTAGGGGGTTCGGGGGGCGTGAGTTCTACCCAATACGCAAAATGATTTACATTTCTTGGTTTTGGGAAATGCCGATTTTGCTGGGCTTTAGCAGGATGGTATAAAACACTGTATCCCCATAATTCAATTCGCGCATACCCACTGCAACTGAGCTCTGCGCGAAACTAAAGAACATATACCCCCTACGTGATAATAATTCTCATGTGTTTGACAGGAGTAAATCCTTAAGCCATTTCGGCAAGTGGTTTACTTTTTTAAACTCTAGAATCTTCTTCGCAACTTCCGCAGCATCTTCCTCCCGCCAAAATCGATCCCGCTGATAACACTCCTGGCTGCAAAACTTTCGTCCTTTAACTCCTAAGGATTTAAACTCTTTTCCGCAATACTCACATGTAACAGTGTATGATTTTTTATGAACCTTCTCCCACTCACTTTTGCAGCTCATCGAGCAGTATTTTTTCTTCCGTCCAAGCTTCTTTTGTTTAATTTCCGAACCACAATTAAGACATAGGATATACTTAAATTCTTCTTTCATAACGGTTTGATATTCCGAAATTAACTCCGCCCCACATCCGCCTAAACCATTCCTCCGGCAATAGCACCTAACCGAGTCTCTTGATACCCCTACTTCATTTGCTATTTTTTGTAGCCAAAACCTTGGTATCGTAGCATTTTAATCTTTTGCCTTTGTTCATCTGTCATTTCTGAATCCCTCCTTGACAAGGATTCATCGCTCAAAGAGCAACACTTGTCAAGGAGGGATTACGTTTTAAAAACCAAGTTTTATGTGATATAGAATCTTATTTTTATAGTAGAACTATTGCCGCTAGGTGTGGTGTGCAAAATTTGATCATTTGCACCCATCTTTTCATACATGATCCTGCAAACCTGCGGCATTCTGTTTTGCATACCAAGCTCTTTATGTATTTGCCCTGAAACCAAGTCTAAATACTTTTCGCCGCGCAGCTTTGCTTCATTGAATAAGTGCTCTATATATTGACGGACATCACCAGCCGTTTTTTTACCTGTCATTGAGGATTTTCCATCTACAATAGCCTGACTTGTTGGTCGTTCAGCCTTTCGTTTTATAGCAGGTAAAGCTCCGTTACCATGATCACCGAACCTTGAAAGCCACTTAATACGTTCAAAGTCATCCTCACTTAAAGTCTGACCGTCTAGGCCCTGCCGATTCCAAAGAGCGCTATCTCTTATTTCTGATATTGGACTCTGTAAGCCCAACCAGTCATTACTAGACCCAAAATCTGGTTGCTTGTTTAACGTCGAAATAATACCTTCTTCCAATCGAAGCCTTTCTGCTTCTGTTTTCACTGGAAAACATACAAAGGTTATATTTGCCCTCAGGTAATCGCTGATTCTTGTTTCAAGACTAGCTTCCTTTTGTTCATCTATTAAATTGGCGTTATCCCTAACAATATCGGCTTTCGATGTATCGAGTTCCCATATTTTGAGTTCCCATATTTTCAGATAGGAATCTCCAGCCATTTTCAAAAATGCTCTTCCGATGTTCTTTCTAAAAATACTGCCATTAGCGTTTTCCTTGACAAAGTGATCCTTCAATCTTGCCTTAAGCCTGTCCTGACCCCTATGTGTACCCACCCGTACAATTCTATCTATACCATGATAGCTTTGCCCTTTTTCAAACATAATGTAAATACCGTTTTGGTATGGAATATTATTGATCATAGTCCAATCTAGCCGCGGAAGCCCATTAAACAGTTTATGTAGGGCATCTGCAGAAACTGGCATATTTTCGGACTGAATCAACCTATCTAATTCCGGAATCCATTCGCCTAAAGCCCTTCCTTTGAGGGGTAGCCAATAAGATTTTAGATGTGGAAGAAGATATTCATTATAGGCCTCTCCTGCTATTATGATGTACTCGTCCTGTTCGAGATCTGCAACTTTCTTTAAACCATCAATTACTGATTCTACCCATTTTCGCCGTTCCTGAACACCTTTTTCTTTAATAGTTTCGTTGTATGGTTCAATCCTTGTGTCCTCTGCAACCAAACCGTATTTCGCTGATAAAATGTAAACTTTATCAGCAACAAGCTTTGCATACATATAAGCGCGGCGAAAACGTGGGCTCTCTGAATACAATTCCCGCGCTTCGCATCGATATGGTTTTTTGCGGCTCGTACATGAAAGTAATGCTACTCTTGCCATAACATCATTCCTTTGCAGTACACTCACTAAACAAACTTAAACCCAACTTCCTTTAAATCATTAACTATGGAAACAAGGTCTTCCCTACCACTATTGACCTCCGGAACAAAGTAACGGCAAACATCATCATCAAATACATCTAACATGCTGGTTAAGAAGCGACTCTTGTAACTCATGTCTTCCATAAAATAATCATTTAAATCACCAACGTGTGCGACTCTCCGGCCATTCCCGCTGTCCCGCTTTCCCCACAAATGAATACCTAAGATGTTATGCCTAATGTCTTTAATATCTGTAAATAGATTTTCCATTGACTTCATCCTTGACTTGGTAATTTGGTGAGCAGTAAAAAGCTGGGGGATGTCTAGGGTAACCCTCAAGGCAAAGCCACGCTGCTCAATTTCGTTGGAAAGTTCTATAAGCTGATTGATTCTTGAAACAACAAAATCCCCACCCGAGTATCTAGTACCGCTTCTATTTTCAATCAGGATTGTTACATCAGGGAAGTATTCCGTTATTCTATTTTCAAATGTAGAGTAGATATCGAGGAAGCTCCCAATATCACTGTAATCCGAAAAAGGCGGGTGAATTTCGATTACTCTTGGCCCCGGAGCGTCTTGGGCTAGGTCCCTTATAAAATCTGCAAAGTCCAACGCCCACTCTTTCGAATACCATAACATTGGTATTCCTCTCTTATTGGCTTCACAGATAGAACTGTATCTTCTAACAACTACTGAATCAAATTTTCTTCTGGTGAAGCAATACTCTGTATGTAACGAATAGTCTCTGGTTACTGATACCATGGAGATGTCGAAATGCCCAGTTACTTCTTGTATCTTTGGTTTAATATCTTGAGGATACATGCATTTGTGGTATTGTATCGGAATCAAGTAGGCTATCTTTTTCCCCTCCTATCTAACCAAAATAAAACCCAGATTAATATTAGGCCTATATTCCTAGATTTAGGGTTCCGTGTTCCTATAATCCATTTGTCTACCACATATCTCATTTTATTAATCCCATATTACCACATTATTGGGACAAAAATCTGATAACAATATCGATTTGGTCATGAAAATAAAAAAACCGGCCAAAGTTACAAAAAGTAACCTTAGCCGGATTATACCCCTATTCAATCTCGCATTCCACTTCAGACCCGTCAAGCAGACTGACAACTAGCTTACCATCAAAAACCGTTATCTTTTCTGTCAATTTAAAGTACAGGTCTACGTCAAAGCGGTCAATCGGCTTTGACATTTTGAATATAGCTATAAATCGCTTCGCCATGACTCGTTTAAGGATGTCTTGTCCGTTAATCTGTTCTGCCCACTTTTCCATGAAGTAATCCTTGTTTTCAACCACCGCGTTGAACACACTTATAAACGCCTGATACAAAACCCCATCATCAATATGCCCGCTCCCGCACCCCTTTTCTCCTTTGGCTAAATATTTATTGTTACACCGCCAGATAATCCTCCGGAGCCTTTCATCGGTCGAATTCCAAACCTTCCTTCCGTATGCCCCACCGCAGTTACCGCAAATGATCCGTCCGGCGAAGGGATTATCATGGGTTGCGTAATCAACCTTGTGGATCCCGTGCTTCTCAGCATAAGCTCGCCGTCTCTCCATTTCAAGCTGGACCGCTTCCCAAGTGTCCTTATCAATAATGGCGGGGTGGCTATTCTCAACATAGTATTGAGGAACATCTCCATCATTTTCGGCCCGCTTCTTCGAAAGAAAATCGACGGTGTAAGTCTTTTGAAGAAGAGCGTCACCCTTGTATTTTTCATTGCTGAGCATTTTCCGAATGCTGCTTTCGTACCATTTGTAGGTACCGTCCCATTTCGGAACCTTTTCTTTTTCCAGGTCCTTGGCTATCCTATTGGGCCCTTTCCCATCCAGATAATCAGAAAAAATCCTTCGTACAATCTTAGCTTGCTTCTCATTAATCACCAAGTCTCCGTTCTCATCTTTGTCGTAACCCAGAAACTTCGTTTGGTTGACCTGAACCTTTCCTTGTTCAAATCGTCTCCGGATACCCCAGGTTGAGTTTTCCGAGATCGACCGGCTCTCGTCCTGGGCGAGTGAGCTGAGAATCGTAAGCAGGACTTCTCCTTTACTGTCTAAGGAATTAATGTTTTCCTTTTCGAATATCACTCCAATTCCTAAATCCTTGAGGAGTCTTACAAAGTTCAAACAGTCCAGGGTATTCCTTGCAAACCTTGAAATGGATTTGGTAATGACCATATCAATTTTTCCCGCTTTGCAATCCTCAATCATCTTGTTAAACTGCTCCCGCTTTTTGGTGTTAGTGCCGGAAATGCCCTCATCCGCGTAGATCCCCGCCATCTCATAATCCGGGTGATTGGTTATAAAGTTGGTGTAGTAACTGACCTGAGCATCATAGCTTGATAACTGTTCTAATTGGTCGGTTGACACGCGGCAATACGCGGCCATCCGCTTTTTCTGGGGCTTTCTGTGCTCGGCGAGGCTTGTCCGGTTGCCCTTGGCTGGAATAACGGTAATGTTTCTTGCCATTCTTCATAACCTCCTCCACAACGGTTGGTCCCTGTATGTTAACGCTTGCAATTACGCTATCTTCAATGGTCGTACCCGGGCAAGCCTCTTTGCCGTTTTCAATGTAGTTGCTGCATTGCCAGACAATCTTGCGGCAGGCGTGTTTACTGTTCCAGGTTCTCCGCCTTAAGGGGGATCCGCATTTCGCGCAGAATAATTTCCCGGTTAACGGGTAGCGGTTCTGGCCTTTCGTAGAGCCCTGAAAGTTTCCTTTTGCCTCAGCCCGTTTTTTCATCTCCAGCTGGACTTGCTCCCATACTTCCTTGGTCACAATGGGCGAGTGGTTATTTTCAATATAGAAGCTATCCACTTCGCCGTGGTTTCTTTTCTTTCGCTTGTTGATGTGGTTGTCTCTGTAGGTCTTTTGGAGTTTAACATCCCCTTTGTACTTTTCGTTCTTAAGAATATCGAGGATGCTCGATTCATTCCATCGGGACCCAGTAACCGTGGGGACTCCTTCTGACTCTAACCGTTTCGCAATTTTAAAGGACCCGTCTCCTGCTAAATACTCCGTATAAATCCGTTTGACGATCTCGGCTTCCTTAGGATTGATCACCAAGTTTTCATCGGCATCCTTGTCATAGCCAAGAAAGCGCTGGGTGTTTAAAACGAGTTCTCCGTTTTCAAACTTCTTCCGGTACCGCCACTTCATATTGTCGCTCACACTTTTGCTCTCCTCTTGGGCAAAAGAAGAAAGGACGGTAAGCATTAACTCACCGTCCCCCGAGAGAGTTTGGATATTCTCTTTTTCAAATCTCACCTCAACCCCGATATCCTTAAGTTCTCGGACCGTCTGTAGCACAACCACGGTATTTCTTGCAAACCGTGAGATCGATTTCGTAATGATGAGGTCTATTTTCCCTTCTCGGCAAAGGTTAAGCATTCTCTGAAACTCAGGGCGGTTATCCTTCGTTCCGGTGATTCCCCGATCCGCAAAAACCCCTACATATTCGTACTCAGGATTTGAGGAGATGAGGTTCTCGTAATAGGTCATCTGGTTTTCCAAAGATTCGCCCTGTTTGTCCTGGTCGGTGGATACCCTAGCATAAGCGCAGACCCTTTTCTTTTGGATTTGCTTTTTGGCCGTCGGCTCAATGATCCTCACTCGCATGGCTTTACTCCTTTCTATCAAATTAGCATTCTATTCATCACTCTCAACTTGATAGAAGTCAAGTTGCTTAAGCCATGCGACTCCGCCTAACCGCGTTTAGAAAGTATCTTTGCTGGTAGGGTTGTTTAGAATGCCAAAAGCTGTGGCTGCACCAAAGATAAGGGTGGTAAGTTCTTTAAAGCTGTCCTCGGTCAGGCCAATCGGCGCAAGTAACCCATAGGTCTTTAGAATGAAAAGGACTAATGCGGCTAACGATGCCCAGGCAACCGGACTTTTGAAACGATTTTGAGCCATAACTCATTCCTCCCATCATATCGTCGTTACTTTAATACCCAAGTTTCTTGCCTACCGCCGCCACGGTCGCAAACCAATTCGCTCCAGCTAATATGGTTTGGTTCGGGTGATTCACCTCACCCCCGCCGATGACAAACAAGTGCTTAGCTGTCTTGATGGCCGCCGGAGGCATACCCTGCTCATTGCGCATAAAAATAGCAACCTCATTATTTAAGGTTGCCGCCAAGCGTCGTGCTGGCACAAAATCATCTGGGCCATAAATTAAGATTCCTTCGTCCACCATTACATCTCCCTTCATTAAATGAATAACCTCATTAACATAACGTTCATAGGGAAAGTTGTTTCCCGGGCAATCGGTCGGATATTGATCCTTATGCCGCCTGATCGTTGTTTTTGAGGGGACTATGCCAAACTCCTTACACTTTTGGGCGCAAAGCCGGACAGATGGCCAAAACTGAGCATCACTCATAATGTCCTGCATGAAATTGCCGATATGGGAAATGGCATAGGCTGCCTGATTCATGGTATGAACACCATCCGGGGACATTCCGGGATCATGGGCTCCTGAATATTTAATATCCCGCCCCATGCCAACGGTACCATCCATTTCAATCACCGCGTTATAGCCGATGTCGCCCCAACCTTGATTAAGATGTTCCTGCCGGACTTGAGCCGTATTTGCCTCATGTCCGGCTGTATGGTGAAGGTCGATATATTGAATCACGCAAGGTCTAAGTTCCATCGCTTCCTCCTTAATAATGCGTAACCACATAAACAGCAAGCCCTGTAACCACCGTCATGAGCCCGGATATGGTTAAGGCGACTGTCCAAGTAGGCCGCCCCCGGGCTGCCTGCAAAACTTCATCGAGCTTTGCTTCAAGGCGGTCGAACTTTTTTCCGACGTCAATTTCCAGTGAGTTCAGCCTCGCTTCCGCTGCATCACCCTTGGTCTCCAGAACGGCAATCCGGGTCTTTAAATCGGCCATTTCTAGTTCGGTCAACTGCCCCACCTCTTCCCTTAAAATAAAAATATATCCCTTCTAGAGCTCTTTAAGTTCAACAATTACACTGGTGTCATCTTGGGATATGACCGTCGATATAACTCTGATCTTATCCATAACCACAACATGTTCGGCGTCTCTATCGACCTGATCTAAAATAATTCGCATCAGTTCATCAATGCTAGGCCCACTCAAGATTATCTGGAAGTTACCATCCCCCTCTACAATCTTGTATTCAGTGTCTTCAGGCAGCTCAGGAATATTTGATGCAAGATAGCTTGTTAGATTACTTAGCATTGATTTCCCTCCTTAATCCTAGACGATTTTGTCTGTTACAACCCTGTTGTAGTAATAAAACCAATAGTTGCCGCTTGCATCCTGATAAAGTGTTTCATCAAACAAACCCGCTCCTCCAACCTGGAACCAAGCTAAGGGTTCAAACGCTTGGATCTGTGAACCTATTTTGTATTTACCTTTGATCGGGAAATAGTTCCCTTGATAATCATAGTAACCCAAATAAGTTCCTACCCTACTGACGCCGAGATCTCCACCACTGGTATCATTAACATTGAAGTATACATAGTTATCTGAGTATGAGGGGCATTCAGTATGAGCAACCCAAGTACCGTCAGATAACTTTAAATACATAGGAACCGCCATGTACCCATTGTTCGAACTCATTTTCATCGTGCCATTCATATACAGCAGGAACATGTTTTGACTATGCAAAATATACGTTACTTGATTCAAGGGGTTTTGATACTGATAAAAATATGATCCATCGGAATAGCAAGGGTTGATCCCATCTAATTTCAAGACATGGCAGCCGATAGTTGGATTTTGATATTTTGAATATATCTTGATGTAATGGTTTGCAGTCCCAATTTTATAAATGATAACTCTTGCCGTAGTTGAACTTGGATTATTGTCACTGATAAGAGTCGCTTCAGGGACATTTTGCATTGCTGCAGCTATCTTTCCAACCAAATCGTTGGCTGCAGACCAGTTAGCTGTTGATTGTAATGTCGTCATGCTTATACTTTCTAACGCCATTTGATTCACCTCTTCTAGGATACCTTTGTAAATGTAACGACAAGCGGCAGGAGTTCGGACCAATACCTAATAGGTTTATCCTTATCCGGAAGTACAGACACGAAGTCAACATAAGATGGGGTAAGCATATTCGGCAAACTATTATTAAGGGATGGAGCGTTCTTAAAGATAGTCAGGTTTGCCTTTAATGGATTTAGCAGCTTAGTCATCAAGGGATAGTAAGGAAGCGGAGTAAAGTTCATTTTAAATAAAGGATAAATTCTGGTTAACGAAACGCTCATTAGCCCGTCCAACAAAGATCTCGCTCCTCTCGGAGAACTCGCTCCATTACCCGCAATGACCCCCATAATAAAACCCTGATTCCAATCGTTCTGATTCAACTAGGCACCCCTTCCCTAATAGTTAACGGTAATAATTCTGCCCGATACACTTGATAAGGTTGTGATTCTTCCCGAACCGTCTTTAACCCAAGTCCAACTATCGGGTAATCCATCCAAATTCGTATCAAACCCAGTCCCGTCAGCCCTAAAGGTTACAACGGTATTTTTGGGAGGACAACCTACCTTCTGACTACCGACATAAAATCCATCAGGCAAAACATACGGGTGAGCTCCATCTGGTCCTTCGTTATCCTTAAAGTAGAACGTTACCTCATTTGTAGAAATATATAGGTAGTTACTATCATTCCATTTGAAGCGAACGGCATGGCCAATCCCTTGAAGGTTATTAAACGTTGCGTCGATGGCAGGGTTACCATCACTCGGAATTCCGTCAGCCCCGATTGAGCCACTGTTAAACAACCGTATAATCGGATTTTGTACCTCGTTTGAGGTGAGCTGATCCACGCGAATCGTTGATGTTGAAATCTCCGTTCTAGCAATCGTCGTGATATGTTCATCGGTGACTGGATTGGGTAACTCATTCACATTGGCTACATCCGTTGGCAAATTGGCCCAGGATAAAACAACGGTTGGCGCAAAAGTAACCTGACCCGTTGACCCGTCATAGATGATTTTCCCGCCGATATTCAGAACTTCATCATCAAGTCCAATACTCAATTTGCCTGTTTTGCTGGTGAGCGTCCCCGTTTTAACAATTCCGGCTGTGAGTAACCCGGTATTCACGAAGTCTGCAACGATATGCCCATCCGCCGTAATCGCCGTCCGAAAGGGGCCGTTGTACCCAGTACCCGAATACCCAAGCCCTCCTTCATTCCACCGCCAGACTTTGGTGGCGGTATTAATATCCTCAGTATCCATGATGAGTAACTCGCCATTGCGTTTCACCACGTATCCGCCAAGCGCAGAATTAATTTGCAACGTGGCATTATCTATCGCAGCTTGTAAGTCAGATTTATCCTGAGCCTGCTGACTGCTTAACGCAGCGATTGAGGTATTTAGACTTGATGCCAGATTCGGTTTAAAACTACCCAGCTCCACCTCTTCAATCCGGTTCGTCAGCAGGTTCTTCTTGATACGGATAGCCTTACACTTGAGGTCAATATTGAGTTTGGAATGCCGTACTGTCACGGTATCGCCCATGTAAACGGTCTCCAGAATAGCGTAATGTTTATATTCTTCCGTCTTGGAAAGCTCTATAAAGTCGACCGAATAATTGACAAGCGGCAAGGCATTCTGGCTGAGATAGCTCTGTCC
Source organism: Desulfosporosinus sp. (assembly GCA_020692355.1). Classification (GTDB taxonomy): domain Bacteria; phylum Bacillota; class Desulfitobacteriia; order Desulfitobacteriales; family Desulfitobacteriaceae; genus JAJZPA01. The sequence goes on along the minus strand of JAIMKP010000015.1, from coordinate 39,941 downwards.
TGTAGACCTAAGAACATCCTCACTGGTACAATCCGGAAATTCCACAGATCTCACGATCGGATGCGGATAATTCCCAAGAAGTGTACTATCCAGATACTTTTCCGGAAGCATTAGGCCATCTTTACCAACGGGCAATAGCCTTGTCACGACACTCCCCATGTCCAGGGTTTCCTCAATGCCTACCACGTTCTTGCCGTAGGATATGAGTACTCCCCGGTCCATCCCGCGAGACTGTAAAAGCCGCAGAGTGAAGTTATCCCGTACCAATTCGCCACCGTACCTGGCAACGACTCCGTTATCTCCCAGGATGACCTCGACGGGGTTTTGCTTATCGATGCTGTAGGTATTCGAGATATCGATATCGGACAGCGAAGTGTAGCCATGGGCATACTGAGTGCTTGAGAGTATGGCATTCAGGGCACCGGCTGCATTCAAATTGCCAATATTGCAACGCTCAATAAAATTGTCCAGGAGATCATAGAAAATATGCCGGGCGCTCACCTTAATCCCGGTTAGTGTCTTTTCCTTGTGATAAATCCGGAACAACTGTCCATCGTTTTTTAAGATATTCCCTTCTACTAAATAGGCCCATTTTCCGCGTCCATCGATGGGGTATTCCAGTTCAAGCTCATACTTACCGTTCAGTTCTTCCTCAACAAAAGCGGCCTTGCAGTCACTTAAGACCACAAGACCGTTATGCGAGAAATCCGTTTCAGTAGAATTGTAAAGGTTAATCACTATAACCACCGCCAGTTCGTGGTGATTTGTAAGGATGTAACGGCTCCCGTCCAACTGATCGGGTTATCTCCCGGTATTAAGACCGGAAAGTCCCCGTTCATGAGATTGTTTTGGAGAAGGGTATCCTTGTAAGCATCCTTCAACACACTGTCTAGGGTGATGGAACCGCTGACCCCGGTCAGCTGAATGTCTGCCCCATTGATCGTTAAGGTTATATTCCCGTTACCTGTAACAACGAGAATCGGCTCGCTGGCCACCGTCCCAGGATTCGTAATTATCCCAGGCGACGTTAACGTAATGGCCTCGTTCGTCACGTCATACTTAAAGGGCTTGCATCTGAAATTGACGAGGAACTTGCCAAACACTTTGAGCTCTTGGCTCATATCGACCGGATCGGAAACATGGGCGAGATAATATTTATCCGGTTGGTTGCTAAAGATTAGAGGCCCTTCCCCACTGTCCAGCCAAGCCTTGACCCGGTCGGCCTTAGCGGGAAGATTATCATCCTTAAAACCGCATTGAACCGGGATGACAATATCCTTATAAGTGGCATCATCGATTTTCAGGCTGCCGCTTCTCCCCGGCACTTCAACATATTGAATATTCCTCTGTGGCTTAGGGATAATCGGCCTTTTTTCGATGACAATGCCAAAATCGGCATGGCTGTCCTTACCCAGAAAGTTGAAACTGAACACTCACGCCCCTCCCCTCGCCGCAGCCGCCTGCCCCCGGTAAAACTCCAGCTTATACGCCAAATCCCGGATATCCATGTCATTCGCGATCACAATTTTTTCGGCATGCAAAAGGGAGCCGTAGGAATAGGAATGGCTGACCGAGTTGACTGGACTTCTACCTGCAGTTATAGTTCGAGCGGAAAGGCTATCCAAACTTACTCTTCCTCGTATCTGAGGTGACAGCACACTATTAAGCTGCGCCTGCAGTTTAGGAGCACCGGCTTGAATCCCTGCCGTCAACATCTTCATGAGGTTGGGCATCCACTGATCTGCATCAGATCCCGGTCCTTCTTCGGTCGGCGAATGAAATCCTAAGTAGGCCGCAATTTTGCTGGCGATTCCCTCGGCGGCATTTGCAACTTGACCCGCTAAGGCCTTAATCCCGGCAATAAGGCTGCGAATAATGTTTGCCCCCCAATCCCAAGCTTCGTCGGCTAAGTTAGAAAACCACGCTCTTAAGCCCCCGAAAATATAAGTGACCGAGTTAAAAGCATTTTGGGCTAGGCTTCCGATCGTACTGGCAATGTTGTTCCAAACGGAGCTCGCCACATCTGAGATACTGTTCCAGATTCCCGCAAGAAAATCTCCGATAGGGGTAAATAAGGATTCCAGCCCTGAAACGAGATTTTGCCAGAGGCTTTGCAGACTGCCGGAAAGCGTTTGCCAGATCTGTATGGCATTATCTGAGATACCCTTCCATACGGATGTGAGTGTATTGGTTAAAGCAGTCCATGCTTGGCTGGCGGCAGTTTGGATGGAAACCCAAGTCGTACTTAGGAACTGAGTGACTACATTCCAAATCTCTGAGGTCTTTTGCTGAAGCTGGAACCAAGCGCCGGATACTGAGTCCGCAAGATTCTTGAAGTAGTAGTTGTGGTTATACATCCACTGAGCGGCCCCGACCACTTCGTTTTTGATGCCCTCCCAAGCACCCGCCGTTGTCGTCTTTAGGCCAGCCCAGAGATTACCGGCAGTTGCCGTCAAACCGTTCCAGGCATTTTTCACACCGGTCACTACGGAACCAGCTGCACTCAACACCGCCGATTTGATTTGATCCCAGTGCTTAGCAACAGAATAAACTATAAGCCCCATAGGACCGGTAGCCACCGCGAGAAGAAGCGACCCCCAATTCTTTAAGAACCCTGAGATCGCCTTGATTGCTCCCGAGAAGATGCTTTTTATTCCTTCCCATAAACCAGAAAACCAGGCTTTCACCGGGTCCCAATGCTTATAGAGCTCATAACCGGCAACTGCCAAAGCTCCCACGGCTATAACCATCAGGCCGATTGGATTGCCGGCTAAGCCGATGGCGCTCATGACCGTATTGAGTGATGTAAAGGCCGTTTTCACTGTATTGATCGTATTAACAACCGTGGTAATGGTTTTAAAGGCGGCAAACCCAGCAGCGATGCCAATAAGAGCTGCTTTTACCACTTCGCCGTTCGCTGAGACGAACAGAAAAAACTCCTTAAGCACCGGCAAGACGACTTTGGCAAAATCGGCGATGATCTCTCCCAATACCTTAAAGGTCCCAACAACTCCGGGTGGGAGGATAGTGTTTAGGGCGGCACCAAGTCCACTCTTGGCCACAGTGTCACTAAATTGACCCACCTTTTCCAAGATCGCCGGCATCAATTCCTTCAGCTTATTAAACACCGGCTCCATGACTTTGCCGATCGTCATATTCACGTTGTCTTTCAAGGTGCTCATCATGCCGGCAAAGGTTTTCGATTGAGCGTCTGCCATCCCGCCGTATTTTTCCTGGACGATTTTCTGTACCGCTGTTAAGGCTTGTTCAACGCTGCCTTTGTAGGAGCCGCCTTTATCAAACTCCAAACCGGCACCGGTCAGCATCTCCCGGGAAATCCCGAAGTCTCGCAAACGCTCAAAGGCCTCTCCGAAGTCGCCCGACTTTAAACGAGCAATGGCACTGGCGACTTCGCCAATCGTGGCCTGGGGATTGGCCGCCGCTAAATCCCCTACCCACTTAATCGTGTCTTTGACGTTGAGCCCGACGACTTGTAAGGATCGCCCAGCTTCCGATACATCCGGAAATTCAAAGGGAGTAGTGGCTGAGTATTCATACAAATCCTGGACCGTTTGTTTCGCTTGCTCGGCTGAACCGGTGAGCACCTGAAAGGCAATCCGGTTTTGCTCAAGCGCTGCATTCGTCCCAATCCCGGCCTCACTAATCCCCTTCAGCGCGTTCTTTGCCCCTTCGAATACGGCAATCCCGCCAGCAAATCCGGCTACGGTCTTGCCAATTCCTGACGATGAAAGTTTCTCCCCTACCGATTTGGTTTGCTCTCCTGCCTGTTGCACACTCTTGGAAAGCTTAGCCCATAGGGATGTATCCTTTTCGACTTCAGCTTCGTTACGCTTTAGCTCATTCGTCATATTGGCAAGCTCTGTCTGCGCCTTTAAGAGTCGGACTTGGACATCTTGAGTTGCCTTACTGTCCTTGCCCTTCGCCGCTACCAAGTGATCATACGCGCCTTTAAGTGCAGCGACCTTTTGTTTTTGGAGTTCAATTTGCTTTGAAAGCGACTCGGCCTTCAGCCGCTCTTGCTCCTCAACTGAACCGTATTGCCCTAAGGAGGCTTTGGCCTTTTCGAACTCCGCCTGCACCACGCGCATTTGCCGATTGATATTGCTGACATTATTTAAAAATCCGGTACTATCCAGTCCAACCCGGACGAGCAGTTTGCCAATCTCTTGTTCCCCGGCCACCTAAGCCTCACCTCCTCAGAGCACTTGATCAATAAAACCCGGTGACGCTTCCTCATCGGGTACGGCTGCGTGAAAACGGTCATGCTGACGCCACAGGGCCGTCAGTTTGCGTAACGTAGCGTTCCAAAAGGTTGCTTCATCGAGACCTAACACAACGCGACCTAAATAATACAGCCAGGCCCAGTCTAAACCGGTTGATCGGACAGTTGACTGAGCGCTGTCAGGTTTGGGTCGGGTAACGCTGCCTCGACCGCTTCGAGAATCTTTTGGGAAACGAGCGTGAGTCCGCTGAGTCCAACCAGCATTCCTGCTTGGGTTGGGGTAAGCTCTGGATCCTCAGAAATAAGACCTGCCCATAAGAGAGCGCGAATGGCTTTCGCAGATCCTTTCTCAACTTCTGCAAAGGCTTGCTCCACAGCCCCATACGTTTCTTCCAAAGCAGCCAACGCATTCAGGTCATAGACAAGATAGCGTTTTTTATCTAAGGTAATCGGGACCTTTTTAGGCATGACATTACTGACGGGCATCCTGATTCCTCCCCATTAGAAAATAGGAGGGCCATGAGCCCTCCCTCCGGAATTAAGCGGTGGTAAAGTTTGTGATGCTCGTGGTTGCTAAGGCATTGCCCGCCATATCCTTGACGTTCTGGGTGCATACCGCCACATAGGCCGTTGCCGCTGTGAGATTGAAGGTCGGGTCAAAAGTCACCACGGTTTGGTCAGTATTCAGCGTTAAGCTGCCTTCCACCATCGTACCGTCCGCTTGCATGACCCAAAAGTTACCCACACTGACGAAGCTGGCTTGGATCGCCTCGCTAAACGTCCAGACGACGTTCGCATTGACGGCAACGGCAATATCACCATCCAGCGGGGAAACTGTCACGGTCGGGGCCGTCGTATCCACTACTCCGTTAAAGACCGCATTAAACCACGTTGCCCCCGCCATAAAGCCCACTTCATCTTCATCGCCGACGACCTGCCACGCTAGATCGTTATCCCGACGAATAAAAGAGCCTTTAATCTTAGGCGTCTGAAACTTGGGTTTATCCTCCTGGGTCGCGTATTCCTGATCCGGCGGCATAAACTTGCCCTTAAAAAGCCAGACGTAACGGTATTTTCCGTTGGATTTCTTGCTCTTAAAACCAAGGGCAACATAGGGGGCATTATCGCTGGCTTTTTTCATGATGACCCCAGCGTTGACCGTATGCCCAAGTAGTGCTGCTTGAGTGTTTAGGTCTAAGTCCTTTGTCTCTAATTCCACATCGATTTCACCCAGGGCCGTAGCGATTTCTGCCGGGCCATCATCGGCAAAAAGAGTTTCACTGTTCGATTTCGGAGTAATCTTGGCATTAATGGCACCAGAGACCTTCACGGGAGCTGAATAACTAATCCCTGTGTCATCATCTTTGGTTAGTAACGCATAATGCAGTTCATTAAGACCTACCTGGATGCCTTTACCCATAATCATCCCTCCACTTCTACAATCGTCGAAAAGCGCATGGCCTTGTGGTAGATACCCGTATCATCTTCATAAAGGTCCGCTGCTGTATCTCGGGCGAAGGCCAAACTTTTCATCGTTCTATCGACCTCAAGGGCGATGTCCGTTGTATTTCCCTTACTCCAAACATCAATTTGCAGACTAATGTCGCTTGCAATTTCCGTATCATCAGCAAAGACGGAACCGATGTTGGTCATTTCAAAGAAGGTAATCCTCGGGAATTGCTTAGCATCCGGAGCAACTTGGAAGTAAATATGAGGGCCGCTAAGAAGAGCGGCAAGTTGTGAATTTGCTTTAAGGGCATTAAGCACTTGCGATTTGATACTGATCACAGTCCCAACCCCGCTCTCAGCTGTGCTTTCATCGTCTCAATGACTTCTCCTTCACTCTCCTTGGCTGCCGGTCCCATGAAGGGCCGGGCCGTCATTTTGCTCGTCCCAAACTCCAGAAACTTCGCATAAAAAAACTCGCTGTGATCGCCGCGAGTTGGCCCAACTTCCACATACTTTATTCCTTCTTTGCTTTTGACCCCGCTGATTTTGATGTTGTCGGCCATGTGCCGTTTCGCTTTGCGGCTTCTTGGAGCCAACTCTGAAGCACGTTTTTGTACGACAGCCCCACCCGCCTTGAGCGCTTTATTTTCAATTCGACTCGCCTGATCCCCGAGCTTTTGCACTCGGGTCAGTATTTCTTCAAGTCCTTCAAGCTTAAGCTCCGCGGCCACCGGACCTCACCTCCCGGCACAAAAGATTAAGTTCTTGATGTTTCTCTTCGGGGTCAAGGACAGTTTGAATATCTAAGACCCGAGTTCCGTAGAGCGCTCGCATAGCTGCTGTTATTCCTTCCCGATACCGTATGCGGATGCGTGTGCTCGCCTCTGCGGCAATCGCCTGGGCGGCCAGGAGTTCGCGTCCTTGCAGGGGTTCTATCGATGCCCAGACGGTCGCTAGGTTAACCCAATTCTCTGTCATGACCCCTTCCGAATCTTGACTAGGGTTGTTTTGCTGGAGAATCACACGATGCCTCAACTTTCCTGGATCCATGCTATCCTCCCTTAGGTCGGTACCATACGCTCCTGCCAGAGAAGCGCTGATACCGCAAACTCGATTTCACCCGGTGCTTGGCCGGTTTCCGGCAAGGGTGTCCGCCGTTCATACCAATGAGCAATCAGTAATTTCATCGCCTGCTTGACTTTTTCCGGTACACTTACGGCAGTATCGCCGTAACCACAGGTAAATTCAATCACCACCGCATCAAGCGGCCAGGGGACAAACGGCGGCCAAGGCATCCCAAAAACAGGAGCGACTTTGCCGAGCACTCCCCGGGTACTGACCACGTAATGAATATTCTCCGTGAGCGTGGTCACCACCCCGAGTGAATCTTTATAGGTGATCGAATCGATACGTTGCAAGTTTCCCAGCGGAAGATCGATGGTGTAGTCCGGCCAGTAAGGAAAACTCACCTGCCAGGTCTGCGTAATATAGGCCCGGTTCTGGAAACCCTCGCAGTATTCCCGGGCAACTGTGATGAGGGCTGAGATATACTCGTCATCCGCCGTTAATCCTTCATCGAATCGAAGGTAACTCTTTACTTCCTCGAGTGTCAAAGGTTCAAGGGCCGGAGGAGTGACACAAACCAAGTTCTTCATAGTGGAGGTTGGCTCCCTTCAATCGCTGGGAGGGCGTCAAAGCGCCCTCGAATACTCAGGACGCTTGGCTTAATCCACCGTGTCGCTCGGCGGCGTTGCCCCGCCATAACGCAGATCGGCCAGGACGTAGTGGGCCGCCGTGATGTTGGTTGGGTCGGAGGCGGCCGTTTTGACGGTGATACAATCAAAGCCATTGTTGACATCCAAGTGTGCCGGGTCGATTTGGAAGATCACAAGTTTGTGCGCTATGTCGACCGAGGTCGTAAAGGATACGGCATCTGCCTGCCGCACGAGCGCATCGGAGACCGCGCAGTTTGGGTTGGCCCAGATGGGCACGGCAACCGTCAAGGGCTTGCTGCCCGTTCCCGCTACATCTTGGGCCTGTTCAAGCGTGATATCTACCGGTGCAGCATTCGCTTGATCCATATGAACAACCACATAGCAGACTTCAGCATCCCTTAAAGATACGTAATGACCGGTGATGGCACCCCCGGCTTGAGGAGTAATGGCTTCGACGATTTTGGTGGTTTCAGGAATCATCTGTTTTTACCTCCGTTTCATAAAATTAAGACCGGTTGGCCAAGGCTACAAACGGGCTTAAGGTATTTGAACCTTTGAACGGTTGGAGCGGGGCATTCCAAACCGGTTGACCATCGACGCGGTAAATAAACCGGAAGACGTTTTCATCGTAGAGGAAACGCACATGGATGGAGGACGCTGCGTTGATTCCTCCCTTGTCAATGAGCAAATACTGAGAGAAATCGGCAAGTATTATATCCCCTAAGGTTCCGAGCGTTTCACATTGCTCTAATGGAATCACCGGGCGTCCAAACAGAGTGCTGTACGGAGATCCCGAAACACCGCTTGCTGGCATGTAAACCGGCACGCCACCGGTACCAACAGCTAAGGACATGGTGAAGAGTTGCGGTTCGATATCCTGGTTGATATACCAGGCTGCATTTTGGCGCGACCTCCCCCAGCAACGGGACCACATGTTAACTACGTTTTGCACATTGATGGTTCCAGAGGCTTGTCCAGCTTCTTTGGGTACAGTGACCAAGGCTTTGCTGTTTAAGATGCCAAGCGGCATTCCTGCTCCGGATCCGTTGATGATGGCATCATCTACTTTAAATCCGAATTCTTCAGAGAAGCCTTGCATAATCACCGCTTCCAGAGCCGAAGCATCGGAGAGGAGTTCATCGGTGGCATAGCACAGCCCCGTGAGTTTGCGTAAATTGAGCTCCATTTGCCGGAACTTAGGCTTCGTTCCGGTTAAGGCATCCGCTTCTCCTTCCCAATACGCCTGGATCCCACCCCAGCGGGACCCGTTCTTGCGGCTCGTTTCATCGACGCCGTTAATTTTCATGGAGTTGGCGGCCGTACTTAAAGGAATTTTGTTGCACTTGCTGGCTAAAATGCCGGTATCATAGGTCCGTTTGAGTAACTCCTTGGTAAACTCCTCCTCAACCAAGAAACCGCCGTCACTGCCTACGGATTCATTAAGTCCCGAAGCCGCTTTGATGGAAAGTCTGGGATCAATCGAACCGCCCGGCTTAGCCGCTTCCACAACGGCTCGTAATTGTTCCCCGAAAGTCGCAAACTTTCTTTCGTCCTTTGACTTGGGTTGGGCATAGACCGGAGGATTGACCGGGGTATTCATCACAACTTGACGATCCTCAACGGCCTTTTGGGCAGCGAGGGTCTTTTCCAGATCGTCAATTTCTGTTTGCAGGGCATCAAACTGGGCCTGCTCTTCGGCGGTCAAGCCTCTTTGGGCATCCAGGGCGGTCTGAATCAGGGCTTGTTGGGCATCGATTTTCTTTTTCAGTAGGGCTTTAAACATGGGCGAGTCGCCTCCTATTGATTTGAATTTGAGCTCGATATAAGTCAACCGGCACTTGCCGAGTCTCCTGAGTCGTTGGAGGGTCAATCATAGCCGCAGCTTGCAGGGATGGCGGGAAGCGGGTGGAATCTTGACCTTCGCCGGTATCACCCAGCTGGTCGAGTACCTCGTGGAGTAAATCACTGGCCTGGCGGATCCGCTGTTCGTTGACCGAAGATAGGATCCTCCCTTCGTTTTGCACACCCACCGCTGGGGCATTCGCCACTTGTCCTGCCAGGTTGGGTGGGTTCCGATACCGGCTGAGATCAAAGGTCAGTCCGTTCATGATGAGTTGTCCTTGACGCAGCGCAGCTGCCAGTTGCTTTGATTCTTCAATTTCATCGGCGAAACCATAAGCGAGAGCCTCTTCGGCGGTCATCCAGGTTTCGGCATTGACCATTTCCATAATCTTCTCTTTCTCAAGCCCCGTTTTTGCTTCATAGGTTACTAAGATGCTCTCGTCAATTTTGTCCATATCATCGGCCAGTTTCCGAAAGTCATTGGCATTCCCCAATCCAAAGGTCCAGGCTTTGTGAATCATCATCATGGCGTTTTTCGGCATATAAACAATGTCGCCAGCCATCGCAATAACCGAAGCGATGCTGGCGGCGAGCCCATCGACGTATACTTTCTTCGTAGCTTTATGGCGTTTAAGCATGGAGTAAATGGCTTGTCCGGCAAACACATCCCCGCCGCCGCTATTGATGTAAATGTTTAAGGTGCTGATATCTCCAAGATCATCGAGGTCTTGTTTAAAAGCTTTAGGGGTTACTTCATCTCCCCACCAAGTCGAACTGGAAATATCCCCGTAAAGCAGAAGCTCTCCTTCCTCGGTTCCGGTGTCCTGCTTGGACCGGAACTGCCAAAACTTTTTATTTTTAGGTGGCACTCTATTCACCCCTTTCACTGATCATCTTGTAGATTTCCTCGGCCATAGCCTTTGCATCATCCTGAGCTTTCTGGGTTCCGGCTTCCAGCATATTTGCCGGAGTCAGGAAAATGTCGCCATTCGGAATGGGCGGCATGTTTTCGAGTTTGCGGATATCGTTGACACTGAGCCAGCCCCACTGTCTGCCGGTGGCATAGGCTGTGGCCCGGCTCAAGGCATCGCCGCGCAAAAGGTTGTCTACTTTGAACTCGATATAAAACCCCGCTTTTCGTTCCAGCGGGGTCAAGAGTTGCATATTAATATTTTCCTCCCAGCGTTTAAACCAGGGGAGCATCGTATACATCACGAATTCCAGGCTTTGATGTTCAATGTTGTTGTTCGTGGCCCGGTCAAGGTTTTGAATGAGGTGAAGCGGTACCCGGTAAATCCGGGCAATATCTTCCAGCTGAAACTTTTTACTCTCGATGAGCTGCGCGTCCGCGGGCTTAATCATAAGTTGAGTAAACTTCGCTCCGCCTTCCAGGATGATGGGTTTCCCGGTATTGGCCAGTCCCTGATAACTCTTGGCGAAGTCCTTCTTCAAACGCTCATAGGCTTGATCGGCTAGAGCTCCTGGATATTCAATCACTCCTGAAGCGTTCGCTCCGTTTTTATAAAAATTTGTACCGAATCGCTCATAGGATAAACCCAGCTTAATGGCAGAAGAAACATATTCGATGGGAGATAATCCGACGACTCCGTCCATACTGAGTCCGGAAATATGAAAGACCTGATCTCTCGGGAGATCCAGTTGTTTGGTTCCGTCCCTGATTTTATAAACCAATTGGCTCGTGGTGGGATCCCGAGTGATGGTCACCTTGGGCCACTCATAAGGGTAGAGACCCACGAGATCGCCGTATTTGTTGACTAACTTTTGGCTGACTGAATTTCCACCGAGATTAAGAGCCACCATGCAGCTTTCTTTGAAGTTAAATGGGGACATTTCTTCGTTGGGCTGATTATGCAGAATGTCATAGACGGCTAAATCATTTCTCGTCTCCCGGTCACCATTTTCCTTCTTCCGATAAAGCATAACCGGAGTTCCGGCGAGCGTTTCGGAAAGAACCCTGACACAAGCAAAAACAGCCGTGTATTTCATGGCTGTTTGCGAGTCGACTTGGCCTGGATGATTGACGTCGGGAACGTCTTCCCCGGCAAGGAAGCGCTGGATGTAGTCATCGAAGCCTTGACCGAAGAAGAACTTTAGGCGTTGGAGAAAATTCAATTATTATCACCTCCTCAGCTTCAACTTTCTCAAAAGGGCATAAAAACAGCCCATACCGTTTGGCACAGGCTAAAATTGGCCTTCAAAAGCCTTCTCAAAATACCACTAAAGTAACGCAGTATAAGAACAATGCGTCATATATATTTATCCGACAACATGCTAACCCTTAATTTCTTTAGTTGATAACCAAGCAAGTACCCAATAGCACCTGCGGACCATGATGAAATTATACATATTATAACTAATAGATTATTAGAGTTACTGCTAGCCGCGTAAAAATAAGTGAGCCCATAAGTCGGAGCTAAAAAAAGTATAAATGCTGGAATCGCTATGATTGCAAATTTTCCAATGGGTGCCATAAGCACAGCGGTTAAACATATCGAACCACCAATTCCCCAGTATAATGAAACAAATTTCATAAAACCCTTTTTCTTTGTATAACCCATAATAGTTCCAAATACGAGCCAAGCTATTAGAAAGACAACTGTTACCAGTAAACCCTCAAGGATCTTATTGGGAACCTCTGCCCATCCACCAGTGTAAAATGCCCAAAATAAATTGGACTTGTCAAACATTATAGCCGAGGTTGATATTAGGAGAGCAAACACGATATTTATTACTATAAGCCTACTTTTGATAATCAACCCACTCCATTTCATCTTATACTTTATATGACTAATGTTTAGATTAATCTGCTACGCAATTTCCTACGACTGTTCATTATTTAATTCGTCGTCTCTATCATTTGCCAAAAAAAACTTGTACTCGCATCGAGGACTTGTGTCGCTATTGTTACTGCTTTTTTGGCATCCTCGCTTGAAGCTTCCGGCCAATCTCCAGGATAACGAGATTCCACACTCCATTCAGTTAACCACGTTAAATCAAGACTTTCAAACGCTGCACTCTCATTTTCCGGCAATTTTTCGGTTATTGCATCAAGGTCATGAGTTTTTATTACATTCAATCCTTTTAATACTAGAATAGCTTTCAAGGCTTTTTCAGCACTTTGTTGGGCCAGAAAACAAGCGGTTCGAGGAGCCACGTCATCACGTGAAAGAATTACTGACGCTGCATGTAAATCGTTTCTCGCATACTCCAACCAGCGTAATGCCAGTTGTCTATTACTCAATTCGCTCATAGACGACTTTCCCCTCTCGTATTGCGGTTCCGTAAAGATATCCGGGTAAATCTCGTTTTTGCTCGATCTCTTCTCTTGTAGCGACAATAACGTCTTTAGGAACACCAAATCCCTTTAGTTCTCTTCGAATTGCTACTTGGATATCTCTTTTTGAGCCGTTATAAGGGGTAATGACCAAAAAATCAATATCGCTATCTTCAGTGGCTTCATTACGTGCCCAAGAACCAAAGACAATAATTTTTTCTGGGGAGAAAGAATGTACAATTCTCTCCGTCATGGCTTGAACGATATACTCAGTAATCATTTTTAGATCACCCTTAATTCATTCTATTTGTTAAATTATACCATGTACTAGCTTGTTAGAAAAGCCCTACTTGTTGTCTCTCACTCAATACACTGCAACTTGAATTTACCGCACATTATCCTACGACTGTTCATTAATTCTTCGTCTCTATCATACTCTTTCTTTAAAGAATTAACAGCCCGCGTTTTTCATAAATGCTCCCGTTATCCAAATGCCGGAGCGCTCTATCTAATGCCATAATTAAAGCGACAGCACCGTCAATACGCTCGGTGCTTTTTTCTTTGTCCGGTTTTATGTTTCCGGCGGGATCCGTTTTCACATAGATATTATCCATCATCCAGCGTAAAACCGGATTACCGCCATGGGCTAGTTTCTTCTCCAGAGTAAGTTTCATTAATTCCTTGGATGACGGGGACATATCCTTGTAGCCCTGGCCAAAGGGGACAACCGTAAATCCCATTCCCTCAAGGTTCTGCACCATCTGAACTGCGCCCCAACGGTCGAAGGCGATTTCCTTCATGTTGTACTGCGTTCCCAGGTCCTCGATAAAGGTTTCGATAAATCCGTAATGGACCACATTGCCTTCCGTGGTTTTAAGGAAGCCTTGCTTTTCCCAGATATCATAAGGGACGTGATCCCTTCTGACACGAAGGTTTAAATTATCTTCGGGAATCCAGAAATATGGAAGAACAATATACTTCTCAGCCTCTGTTCTTGGCGGGAATACCAAAACCAAGGCCGTGATATCCGTGGTACTGGAAAGGTCAAGCCCGGCGAAGCACTCCCTACCTCTTAGGGAGTCAATATCTATCTTAAAGGCGCACTCATCCCACTTTTCCATCGGCATCCAGCGAGTGGACTGTTTGACCCATTGATTTAGGCGTAACTGGCGGAAGATATTCTCTTCTGCCGGATTTTCCTTTGCGCTCAAATAGGCGTTTCTTACTTTTTCGATATCAATGGTATACCCCAAGGATGGATTGGCCTTATACCAATTCCGTTCGTCTCCCCAGTCACCATTATCCTCAATTCCATAAATCACGGGATAAAAGGTAGGATCGATTTTCCTGCCTTCAAGAATATCGAGGGCCTTTTGGTGCTGCTCATAGCAGATGGAGTTTCGATCAGTACCGGCTGTGGTAATGAGGAAAAATAAAGGCTGGAGCCTAGCATCACCTGAGCCCTTGGTCATGACGTCAAATAAATCCCGGTTTGGCTGCGCATGTAGTTCGTCAAAGACAACCGCGTGAATGTTTAGTCCATGTTTGGTATAGGCTTCAGCAGAAAGCACCTGGTAGAAACTGTTCGTCGGCTTATAGACAAGCCGCTTGACCGATAAGATTGGCTTGATTCTTTTCTTAAGAGCCGGGGACTGATCAACCATATCCACTGCTACATCGAATACGATGGATGCCTGCTGCCGATCCGAAGCACAGCCGTAAACTTCTGCTCCCCATTCGCCATCCCCGCAGGTCATATAAAGTGCCACTGCGGCTGCGAGCTCACTCTTTCCATTTTTTTTAGGTATTTCGATATAAGCCGTGTTGTACTGACGGTAGCCATTTTCCTTGACCGTTCCAAAGATATCGCGAATGATTTTATCCTGCCAGGGGAATAAATCGAAAGGGATTCCCCGCCACTGCCCCTTGGTATGTTTCAAGCAGTTGATAAAATCAACCGCTCTCTGGGCTTTTGCCTCATCATACACTTTTCTTGCCCCCGTTCAGCAGGATAAGCTCCATCGGATCCGTTACATCGTTTTGCCCTGAATCCGCAACGATCCGGCTTCTAGCTGATGGCGTCAACCCAAATTGCTCACAAAACTTATTCATGATCTTAAGATAAGTTTGGGCGATGGATACCTGAGGCACCTGCTGCCAGTAACCCGATGGAGTTTTAACAATCGTGCCATGCTTGGAAATAAACTCCTCGGCTTCCTTCCACCGGGCATAGGCTTGGCAGTATCCCGCAAAAGCTGCCATATCCACTTCGGTGAGAATGCCCAGTTCCTCAAGTTGTTTGGCGGTTCTCCGCCACTCCTTCTTAGCCTCGGAGTCAAGCCAAGCGGGGCATCGCGGGGCTTTGGATTTAGGCTTGGGCTCATGTTGATTCAGTTCTCGTTTACCGGGATTGCCCTCAAGTACTTTGATGGCCGTCGGCACAGGTTTCCTTCCTCTGGGTGCCACAGGTATCACCTCCTCTCTGATGCGCATAAGAAAAGAGCCTATCACCGGATAGACTCTTGTTCTTGGATTCGTTTTAGCCTTTGATCCCCTTGTAGTTATAGTTACCCTTTTTAAGCTCTTCCCGTTCCGCTTTTACCGCTTTGGCGTAGTCGCTGCGGGCCATTTCTTTTTCCTTGCAAGCAAGGCAGATGCAATCCGTATTGAACATGGACATGATCCTGCCTTGTTCTAAACTCCCGCCGCAGCGGTCACAGAACTTTTGGGTGAAAAACCGGTCCAATCTCGAGCACTCCTTCTTTATTCAACTTCCACATATTCCATGATGACTTGTAAGGCGTTATTGTAACTTTCCGTTTGGAAAACCCGAGCCGTCATTTCGTCGGCTTCCCCAGCTTGACCGGCTTCCTTAAGAGCTTTACTTGCTCGAGCGATGAGACTGAAAATATTTCCGTCTTCACCGCTGAGTTTACAGGACGGTTTTGAAATACCCGCTTCATTGCCTCCGCCTTGCCTGTACTTCACTCTGATTTTCTCGAGGTAAGCGTCAAGCTCCTCCGCATCGGGATCATACTGAGAATCGCTGTCCCAAAACAGATCCAAATCCTCGATCATATCCACAATCTTGAGAACATCGTCTTTGGCCTCCACTTCCCCCAAGACGACTTCTTTTTCCAGGATGGTCATGAGAAGGCCGGTAATCATGGTTTGGTAGATTTCTTTATTCACCTTTGACACCCGCCTTCCGAAAGGCCCCGTTGCCTTCAAGGTTGGCCAGTAAAACCTTGCGCGTGGTTTTATACTCCGGGCCGATCATGCCGAGCCTTAAAAGCCAGGTTCTAAAGGAGTATTTCGGGTTATCGGTAGCCGTAGGCTTCCACGATGCGTGTTTCAGGTTCTGGGCGTTTGCGTTAATAAGCGTGACGAAATCCGTATACGCTTTGAGTTTATCGGGGTCCAAGTCCCCTTCGTAGAATTTAAAGGTAATCGTCTTGCGGTCAAAATCAAAGGTTATCCCCGGACATTTATCAGCCCCAACTTCATGCGCGATGCTCTCAAAATCCTGAAACATAGCTATAGCATTTTCATTGATGGCCTTTGTAAACTCCTCATGGACAATCACCTTTTTCAGGTTAAAAGCTTGCTGAATCAGGTCCTGCTTGCTCGCAATCATGTTAATCAAATTGCGAAGGGTATAGACCGTGTGATCCCCCATCGGAAGAACAACTTCCATGCGGTCTATTGTTGGCTCTGCTTCAGGAATACTGGCTTGGGGCTGAGTTTCTTCCATGACTTCCTGTGCATTGGCTGATGCAGCCGCTTCGCTTTCGCCTGTTAGAAGATCTTCGGATTCGACCTCTTGGCCTTCAGAATTCTTGATTTTCCCCTCCCGGTCTATGATGTACACATCATTCTCCGTTTTCAATTGATACGCAAAACTGGGTGCGCCCATGTACTTAGGTCTCTCTCCGAAGTGTTCCTCGAGCCGCTTTAACATTTCCTTTTTGTCCATGATCTATCCCTCCTGTGTTTTAGTAGTCTATCTATCACTCTGAACACAGGAAATAGCAAGGATTAAAAATAAAATTTAAGTCCACCAGCTAGGCTTCCGACCATCGTCTTCCCATCTCCAAGTAAGCGATAGGTATTTTTCATCTCTAGCCTCTTGCGGTTACTTCTTTAACTAACTCGGCATAAGGAATTTTTTCTCCGTCTCTTTCAACGAATACACCTTCATCGGACCCTATAAACTCCACATACCGACGCAAAGCAACGCTGGCATATTTTTCATCGAGATCCATGCCGAAACAAATTCTGTCGGTCTGCTCACAGGCAATCATCGTGGACCCCGACCCGAGGAAGGTATCCATAACGATACCATTAACCTGGGAAGAATTTTTGATGGGATAGGCCAATAGGCCAATCGGTTTTTCCGTTGGATGGCTTTCGTTTTTCTTCGGCTTATCGTAATTCCATACTGTCGTTTCTGCGCGCCCAGTGTACCATTTATGCTTACCACCTTTTAGCCATCCGAATAAAATCGGTTCGTGGATCCAGTTATATGGACTTCTTCCCAGGACCAGAGAATTTTTCTTCCAGATGCATACCCCACTTAAATGGAAACCCGCCTCAACAAAAGCCTTCCTAAAGTTAAGGCCTTCCGTATCCGCATGAAAGACGTAAATCGAAGCATCGGTAGCCATATTGTCTGCCGCCATGTTTTTGAAGGCGGCCAAAATGAAGTTATAGAACTCTTCTCCTTTAAGATTGTCATTTTTTATCGTCAACCCTGTGCCGCCAGTATAGGAAACCCCATAAGGTAAGTCTGTTACCACAAGGTTAACCTTCCTGCCTGCTGTAAGTTTGGCAACATCTTCTGGGTTTGTGGCATCTCCACACATCAGTCTGTGCCTGCCAACTGTCCAAATATCTCCCCGCTTGACAAAGGATGCCTCTTCCAAGGCCTTTGAGAGATCAAACTCATCGTCCTCTTGTACATCTTTATCGTGGACTTTGCTAAACAACTGGTCAATTTCTGGCGGGTCAAAACCGGTAAACTTAAGATCAAAATCAGAGGCTTCCAGGTCTTTTAATAAGTCAGCCAAGAGGTTCTCGTCCCATAATCCTCCAATTTTATTGAGGGCCACATTGAGAGCCTTTTCCTTGGTTTTATCAAGGTCGATAACCACACAGTCAATGTCCGTATAGCCTAAAGTTTTTAACACCGAGATTCTTTGGTGGCCGCCAATCACTGTTAAATCTTTATTGACGATGACCGGATCCACATAGCCAAACTCATTAATGCTGTTCTTTATCTTCTCGAATTCTGGATCGCCCGGCTTCAGCTTCTTTCTCGGATTATATTTCGCCGGAATCAGACTCTCGATCGGTAATTTCCTAAATTCCATCTTCATCACCATTCCAAAATCTTGATTTGATGTAGCAGCCATGGCTGCAATACTTCCTGCGCTTATTTCCATAGCAGCTAAATTCTTTATTGCAGGCGGGACAGGTATATTTGTAAATGGCATTTTCGTTCTTCGTTCGCTGGTCCGGATGGTCATTCCACCATTTTCTGCGGCAAGCATCCGAGCAAAAACGCCGCGTTCGGCCACGTTCTCTTTGCTTGATCGGCTTGCTGCAGCAGGCGCAGAGAAGATTTTGCGTTTTCTTTTCCTCGACATTGAGAGAAACAATCTTCGCATCACCGTCGAGAGCGTTCCGTTTGCAATACCCTCTTACACTGTCTCGTGACAGACCAAGTATTGCGGCAATCGCCTTGTATCCAACCCCTTTAAGTCTTAGATCGTAGATCTGCTCCTTTTCTAGGTCAGTCATCTGCTCCACACCTTTCTGCGTAATCGGTGTTGATCAAGGTAATAGAAAAACGCCTAAAACAGCGGATTTTAATACTGTTTGCAGGCGTTTTTGCGTTGCCTTTATTGTTCAAGAGATAAACCTTTAACCTCTCAGAACCTCTGGTCTTGCCAGGGGGTTTCTTCAATTTCTGTAATGCAACTTTATCGCATATAAAAATAAGCTCAAACCTTAACAGGTACCGGATTCGATGCCCTATGGGTACCGATTCGGGTATCCCCCCTTATTTAATTCTGCGAAATTTCGCGCGAAGGGGGGCGGCGGTCTTTTGTCAAGGGGTTGTGAGGATTTTATCCCCCCTAGGGGATAAAAAATATTTTTCTTAGTCTTAAAGCCTGAAACCCTTGAAAATAAAGGCTATCTTCTTATCACAATCCTTAGTCACAATACACCAACCCACCATTTACTTATCTTGACGGCTATTTTTTGTATGATACCATCAAGAAAAAAGGAGGGTAAACTTTATGCAAAGCAAGAACATCGATATTGTTTGGAAACGGATAACCGAAAACGCCGGAAAAGAATTCAGACAAATAAAAGGGAAGCCATTCACCTATTCAGTGACCGGTAATACAGCTCACCTTAACTGTACAAATAGATCTTTCACAAAAAAGACCATCGAGAGCGCATTAGAATTTGTTCCTCTAAAAAACACGACTGCTGTTCAACATTTGCAGGCCCCTTCCTATCTGTACGCAATTCTGATGGATGATAGAATCCGGCAATCACTTTGGTAAAAGGCTTTTGAAACTAGTATTTATATTCTAAGCGCTGATCCTCCAGCCTGGTTTTCCGATCGTGACATCTCTTGCAGAGAGCCTGCCAGTTATTTTCATCCCAAAACAGAACCTTGGAGCCTCTGTGCGGAATAATGTGGTCTACAACCGTGGCTTTCTCGAGCCGTCCCTTCTCAAGACACTTCACACATAATGGATGTACCTTTAAGAACCTAACTCTTGCTTTGCGCCAGCGGCTATCGTATCCTTTTTCCTTTGTGCCTTTCACATCGTGACGGTGCATCGGTGCGTGCTCTTCACAGTACTGGGAACCATAGGGAACTAACTTTGCACAGCCAGGATGCTTGCATGGGGTATTGGGCCTTTTAGGCATAAGTGCTTTCTCCTTGAGATGTACAGGTTTCAGGCATTGATTCATGTCTTCGCAAAACAAAAACCCTCGCTGGATTTCTCCCGTGAAGGCACTCGTGTATTTTCTTTGGCAATTATAAGATTACCATAAGACGCAGGTATCATTCTATGCTTTTAGGTATCACGCTTCATAAGCCCGGCGCAAACCTCCAGCGCGGCATTGTGCATTTTATAAAGATGGTGGATGCTGTAGCACATATCCACCGCAATCTGCTCCCAGGGCTTGAAGCACAGGTAGCGAAGTTCCAGAATGGTCTGGTATTCCGGGTTGGAAACGGATTTGATGATCGCGACGATTTCACGCTTTAGGTCAACAAGGCTGTCGATATCGGTATGGATTTCCGCCTCCAGATCCATGATTTTGCAGATGATGTCCTCCATACGGTGGGTGTTCCTGGTGCCGCTCGGCGGGACGTCGCTGAGGGTGGATGTTGCTCTGGTAGCAAGTTCATGCAGCGAGGAGACCTGCTCAATCTTACTATGGATGCGCCGGTCGATCCGATAGGCTTGGGACAGATAATCCTTCACTGAAAGGGTCTGCTTGTTCATAGGCTACCTCCGATTCAGAATTTGGTTTCACTCGGTTTGGCAGCTTTTGACTCCATAGGTTGTCATTGATTTACAAACTCGCTTTGACCGCATCGATTAAAGCGGACTGGGTGCTGTCTTTTTCTTTCAGGGCTTTCAGTATGCGCTCGTCAATGGTGTCTTTGGCGATGATGTGCTGCACGACCACGGTTTCCTCTGTCTGCCCTTGCCGCCACAGCCTGGCTACGGTCTGCTGGAAGAGTTCAAGACTCCAGGTAAGGCCGAACCAGATGAGGGTGGACCCGCCACTTTGCAGATTCAGGCCGTGTCCGGCGGAAGCGGGGTGGATGAGGGCGACGGGCAGTTCGCCGTTGTTCCACCGCTTGATGCTATCTGCAGTATCAAGGCGGGAAAAAGGAATTTGCAGTTTGTGAAGCCGCCCGGTGATCCGCTCTAAATCGTGCCGGAACCAGTAGGCCACAAGGACGGGTTTGCCGTTTGCGGCTTCGATCAAGTCCTCCAAAGCGTCCAGCTTGCGGTTATGAAGGTTGACTACCGAACCGTCGTCAGCATAAACCGCGCCGTTTGCCATCTGAAGCAGCTTGTTCGCGAGGCTGCCGGCGCTTCCGGCGTCTATTTCCCGACCCTCCAGCGAAAGTACCAGATCCCGCTTCATGGTATCGTAGGCTTTCCTCTCCCTGTCCGACAGACGGACAGGTATTTCGTTTATCACACACTGTGGCATTTTGAGATAGTCAACGCTCCTCATGCTGATGGTGATGTCGGAGATAAGGCGGTAAATCTCATCCTCTGCACCGGGCAGCAGCTTGTAGCTGAACACCATCTGCTGACTGCGCTTATCCGGGGTAAAAAAGCGGTTGCGGTAGTGGGTGATAAAACGCCCCAGTCTCTGTCCCATATCGAGGATGCCGATTTCCGCCCACAAATCCATCAGTCCGTTACCGGACGGCGTGCCAGTTAGCCCTACGATGCGTTTTACCTTTGGACGTACACGGCGCAGCGCTCTAAACCGCTTGGAGCCATATGCCTTGAAGGAAGAAAGCTCGTCGACCGCCACCATGTCATAATCAAACGGCAGATTGCTTTTGTTTACAAGCCAGTCCACGTTTTCCCGGTTGATGAGATATACGTCGGCGGTCCGCACTAACGCATTTCTACGTTCCTGCTCCGTGCCGGTTGCCACCGAGTAGGTTAGCCCTTTCAGGTGATCCCATTTTTCGATTTCCGCTGGCCATGTATCTCTGGCTACCCGAAGCGGGGCGATAACCAGCACCTTGCGGATCAGGAAGCTGTCAAGGCAGAGGTCGAAGATAGCGGTAAGGGTAATGACGCTCTTGCCGAGTCCCATATCGAGAAAGACGGCGGAGACGGGATGCTCCAGTATGAAATTCGTCGCATAGGTCTGGTAGTCATGAGGACTGTATTTCATCGAGTATCCCTCCAATCTGTTCCTCGCCGTCAATGCAGAATACCGAAAAGCCTAACACTTCCAGTTGTCTTTTTCGCTTTTCCTGCAGGGGGCGGGGTTTTTGCCCCTGTGCTTTTACCTCCACGAATGCCAGTTTGCCGTATGGCAAAAGCACAAGGCGGTCGGGCATTCCATCGCATCCTGGTGATATGAACTTGAGTGCCAGACCGCCTGCTGACTTTACTGCATTGACAAATTTTTGTTCTATCTGTTTTTCTCGCATGTTTCACTCCGTAATAATTGCAGCAACTCATCGGATGACCATTTTTGAGTTGGATCATCACACTTTGGAATAAAGCCCTTTCTTTTCTGCCACCGTGAGTTGATATATTGCACGGCATCCTCAATTGTCCTAAAATATTGGCCTCCGCCACGAAACTGAATGCAGTACTTGGCGTAATGATCATCTTCTAATTCCTGTAAGATGACCGGCATCCCATGCCTATGAAATAAGGTCGTTGCTTTTGATATTTTCATTGAAATTCCTCCTGACATTCTTTGTTCTCGCAGTCACCTGGAACAGATCATGACCTGAAACAACCTTTGGAACGGTCATAAAGCTTTATTTTCAGGGCTTTATGGTAAATTGTGTTCCAAGTGTACTCAAATTTCCTATATACCCTTACGCGTGTGTATCGTGTATGGTATTACTACATGTAATCCTATAATCCAATAACTCTATAATGAATCTTGGAACACTTGGAACATATCTGGATTTATACTGATTTTTCAAGGGCTAACGCTTGGTTCCAACCTTGGAACACATGGAACGCTTGGAATGAAACCGGCATCAGTCAGTCTTCCTGATCCATACGTTTTGCGGGCCGTAACCTTTAACACGGACTTTTCGGTCGCCGCGCCGCCAGTCGGTCATCTTCTGCATAATGGCGGTGATCTCATAACTGTCGCGGGACTTGATGTCCTCACGGTTCTTACTCAGACACTCGCACCAGATTTCAATGTTACTGACAACTTCTCGCCTTTTTACACCCCGCGGCCTTGTCGGATCATCCTGGTAGCGAAAATATTCGCGCCTTTGATAGACATCAAGTTCATCCCAGTTCTCCGGCAGGAGCATGTCAAGATACTCGCGAACCAAGCCCTCGCGTTCGTCGGATTCCATCGCTTCTGCCTGTTCGCTGGCAGCGGTTTCGGCGACATCTCCCTCAAGATACAACTTCTCACCGTTTTCCCAGATAAGCTTCGCTTCAGCCCAGATCTGCAGTACATCGGAATCGGTAACATCCCAGCCGCGACGGGCGTTTTTGCCGCTGACCCTGACAGGCCAGAAACGACGGTTGCCTGTCACGTCCCGGAGGAATCCCGCACTTTCACTGTTCGTGCTGCCTACGATAATGCACTGGCGCGGATGGCTTTCCGTTGCATGACCATAACTGGCTCGGTAGTTGTCATCCCGACGGGACAAAAACGCCTTGACGTTGTTTACATCGGTTTTCCTGATACCGGCAAGTTCAGGAATCTCAATGATCCAGAATCCTTGTATCTTTTCCGGTGCATCCTTGCCCTTGCCCATATCGGCAAAAGTCAGGCTGTCGGAGAACCATTCACCGGCCAACTTGTCGAAGAAGGTTGATTTGCCCAGTCCGGTTGGGCCATTGATAACCAGCATGTAGTCGAACTTGACGCCAGGATGGTAGATACGGGCAACGGCAGCGGCAAAAGTTTTCCGGGTGACGGCTCTGGTGTACGGTGTGTCCTCAGCCCCGAAATAATCGATAAGCAGGGTTTCAACCCTTCCTACACCGTCCCATACCGGAAGTGTGTTCAGGTATTCCCGTATCGGGTGATACTGCCGGGCGGCAGCGGCTGCCATGACAGCGTTGTTTGTTTTTGTAGGGGAGTAGATGCCGTAATTGTTCTGCAGATATTCATAGAGTTTTGCGCAATCTGCCTCGCTCCAGCCGGGTTTTAGTCGCTCCCAGGGAACTTCCCCGCGAACATCCACACCGTTTCTCATCAGGTTGAATACGATGTTTTTAAGGTTTATGTCATGATTCAGTATCAGAAGATAGTTGCCAAAGCAATCCTTGATTGCACCTGTTTTATCAAGTTCAAGCTGTTTCTGCCAGTCTGTATCCACATCGGTAAATTCAGCGCTCGCCTGCGCCCGGCGTTCCTCGGCAAGTAGGAGCCTGACGCGCTCGTCGCTTACAGCAAGTTCCGTCATCGCCTTATACGAGGGCAGTTTATTGACAGGTGTATCCTCAGGGAATTTGTCGTCAAGACTCCGGAACTTATGGAGCCTGACGAGGTCAAAGGCGCTGAGCAGCTTCCCGCAGACCGGGTCTGTGGCGTGATGGCTGTAGGCGAACTTGCTGTCGTAGATGACCACGCCCGCGCTGCTGTCGGCGGGGATGTAGTCGTATCTGCCGTTCATCGCGGAAGGCTCATAGATGTCGGAGAGGAAGGTTTCGATTGCCTCCTCAACCGTATAAGCGCGGTTGAAGGCGCCGATGACGCCAGGCTTGGTGAGCGGGTCGGCGGCTTCGGTCGCGGCACTACGGACTACCTCAGACTGGCGGCTGGAGCGCGGCCAGGTGGATTCGTCTTTCCAGTCGTCATAGCGGGAAAGATACACATCCGGATCGAGCGGGTAGCCATCGTGTTTCTCGAAGAAAAACTCGCCGTTACTGGAAGTGGAAGGCCAGTACATCAGGCGGTGTGGCTCATAAGTGGTATCGTCGAACAGATCGATGCCGATGTCCTTTGCTACCATCCGGGCGACCGCCGGATATTCCGCTTCGCTGACCTCGCGGGTAAGCGGGATGGCAAGACGGATGCGGGGATGTTCTGGCGTGTGCTTGTGCGTGGAGTAAGCGCAGCACCGGAAATCATGGAGCATGATAAGCTCGTCCCAAATACCCGGCGTAGCATAGTCCATATCCAGCACAATCATGGAACGGCAGAGAACAAAGCCTTTCTTGCGTCTGCCTTCGCGCAGATGCCCGGCCACATAACCGCCCACATCCTTAATGGCGTCCTGCTGCCCCTTTTTTAGCTTGCGATACTCTTCTACAGTTTCCGTGGTGCGGATGGTCGTGCTGACGCGGGAGCAGAAATCCTCCCAGGAGATGTCGCTGTTCTTCCATTTCCTATCCATGCGGCTGTTGCCGTAAGAAATCTTCATTCGGAGACCTCCTTGCAAGCGCTGCTAAAATACCGGATTGGTTTTCCTTTTTTCTTTGCTTTGGCGATTTCCCGCGACATGCCTTCGCTGATCGTATTGCCGAAGACCCATAACTCGTCGCATTTATCGAGCAAAATCAAGGCAAAGCGGATACTCTGCTCGCGCTGTTGTTTGTCTTCCTCATCCATAAACTGTGGATAGAGCAGGTGCGGTGCAAGGGGTATAACTTTTTGGCTGACTGCAAACCGACAGTAACCGCGCGCCCGTTCCGTATTGCGTTCTATATCGCCGGCAAAGGGCGAGGCGATGTAGACGAGAGGAAGTTGGGTTTTGGCGGCTCTTTCCTCTTTTTCCACAGCGGTTAAGGCTTCATAGGCGGTAGGGTCGTAGTAGCCCTCTGCATTAAACTTGTTGATGCTCATAGGTCCGACCTCGCTTTCACGCTGTTTTTTCAAGCAGCTTCGTCTTATACCATTCCAGATAACGCTTACGTTGTTCGTAATCCGGAACGGCCACCAGCAAGCCGATATCTACCTTTTGCAGCGTTTCCATCATCTTGACCTGCTCGTCCGTCAGATAAGGACGGATACTGGTACCTTTTTCAAGGCCGTGTGCCTGCCTGAACTGCTTTGCCGACATCCCGGTAACAATGCGGTTGATCATGTCGCACTCGTTGCTGAAGTGGTATGGTTTGGGATTTTCATGCAGCAGCTTGATGTTTTCGGTCAGTAGCGGGAATTCCTTACGGGCGGTGACAAGTGTTTTAATAAACTGTTCCATCTCGTTGAAGCGCCTGATATACAGTTCCTTGAACTTCATTGCTTTTTGTCCCGTGTATCCCATGACCAGCATGGTGAATCCATCGCGGGTCATCATGTAGCACGGTTGCTTTTTGTTTTGTGAATTAGTGTAGGAGGACGGCTCAAAATTGAGTCGAGCAAATTCTTCACTCAATCCAGAAGTTGGGTCAATAATTCTGGCAATGTCACGAAGGACATTCTTGTGTTCCTTTTCAAAAAACTGTGCTACATACAGGCTGTCTACCCGCGCTGTGTCATTGGTATCGACGAAAACGCCGTATCTGTCTTTAGGAATCAATTCCCTCATCGGTTTCCCTCCCATCTTGTCTTGCTGCATTCCGAGCAGTAAACTGCCGTGCCGTAGAGGTCACCCTCGCCATCTTTGAATAGTTCCGCCAGGTCAATGCTGACCTCACACCCGCATCCGGGACAGGTACAGAACACATTGTCGTCGTAGAGTTCCACGGTGATCTCCACCGTGTCATTGAGTTTTTCCTTGACATAGAACACTTTTAACCCTCCCATCTTGAAAGCGTTGTTGCCTCCTATCTTCCACAGGACAGGCAGCACGGTTTTGAGTACCGCCTGTCAGTTCTTTTGATAAAAATCTGTTTCATAACCGTCGGCCCGCAGCAATAGGCCCTTGGCCCAGGGTGGAGTTTGACCCATGATCGCGAGGACGTCTTCAATGGATGTGTTCGACGGTGCTTCAATCACCACTTCGTCGTGTATGTGCATAACGATTTGGTATCCGGTGGCAGTTAGCCTTTGCATGGCAGTGCAGAGGATGTCGCGGCTCGTTGCCTGGACGATATTCTCCACAAACTTGGGACCGTAGCTTTCGATTCGTTCCCATTTTTTCGTCCCGCCGACACCCTCGTAGGTCACACACTCCGAGCCGAATTGGTTCTCTCCGATGCGCGGCTTCACATAGGCAAGACGCCTGCCGGAGGGGAGCGTAATAAAGAGCATCCCGCTCTGATAAGTAAAGCGGATACCGTGTGTTTCCGTGGCGGTGCGCTGTCTGACCGCCATCATCGCGGCGCGGTGGACGTCCCACCAGAGCCGCACGATGTTGGGGTTGGAGGAACGCCAGGCCGAAACCAGCGGCTGCAGCTCGTCCTCCGTAAGTCCCAGCTCTAATGCGCCCATGGCTTTCAGCGCGCCGACCGAACCACCGTAGCCGAGAGCCAGTTCCGCGATTTTGCCTTTCTGCCGCAAATGAGAGTTGACGCCGTTCTTCTCCACGGGTACCCGGAACATCTGGGAAGCAGAGGCACAGTAGATATCGCCACCGGATGCAAAGACCTCTTGCCGCCACTTTTCCCCTGCAAGCCAGGCAATGACCCGCGCTTCGATCGCCGAAAAGTCCGCCACGATGAACTTGCATCCAGGTTTCGATACGAAAGCCGTGCGGATCAGTTCCGACAACACCTCCGGCACGGAGTCGTAGAGCAGTTCCAATGCCGCAATGTCACCGTTTTTCACAAGGCTTCGGGCCTGCTCCAAATCAGGCATGAAGTTGCGTGGTAAGTTTTGTGGCTGCAGAAGCCTACCTGCCCATCTACCGGTTCTATTGGCACCATAGAAAAAGAACATCCCGCGGGCACGTCCATCTGCGCATACCACGTTCTCCATCGCCTGATACTTCTTGACTGAGGATTTGGCCAGCTGTTGGCGGAGCGACAACACTTCGTCGAGTGGTTTCGGCGCGATTTTCAGAAGTTCCGCTACCGCTTTCTTGCCGAGGGTGTCGGTTTCCAAGCCGTTGTCGGAAAGCCAATGTTTCATCTGCGCCACTGAGTTGGGATTCTCTAATTCCGTAAGTTCGCGCATCAGGCGTGTCAGTTCGGAGCGTGAGCGTTGATCCGCTTCAATGGCGTGGTGCACGAGTTCCCTATCCAAGGCTACGCCCAAGTCGTTGATCTCTTGATCGAGGTGGTATTCCGTCCAAACGCTCTCCGGCACAGGAAACTTCGCCAGCTTTTCCTGAATGGCCATCTCGGTTTCCACATCGCGGCGGTTGTAAGCCTTGAACGCATCCCACTTATCCGGGGCATGAACCGGCAGGTTACGTGTCCGCCCGCCGTTGGCGGCGGTGGGATTGCACGGCCTGCAGAAGTAACGGATGAGGTCTTTCCCCTCAGTCAGCTTCTGCTTTTCCAGGCCGAGGACGGCCCCAACCCCTTCAAGGGAGAGGGGCAGCCCCATATACGCCGACCAGACCATAGAACAGCGCCACGACTGAGGGCTAAGATACTGGCCTATGGGTAGCCCTAACCACTTGGATAAACAGATTCGTTCAAAACCGGCGTTAAAGGCCCATTTAACAACCGTATCGTCTGTCAGGGCGGCAAGGACCTCGGGCGGGAGCTGTTCTCCCGCCGTAAAGTCCACAACTTGAACAGCAGCACCGTCCACGCTGTATCCAAACAGGAGGATTTCAAAATCCGGCGCCTCGCAGTAGCGGTAGATACCTGATTTTGTCAAATCCACGGATGAGAATGTTTCTAAATCCACGGACAATTGCTTTATTGACGCAGGGGGAGCAGTAATTGCCCCCTCTGCGATGTTTTGTCTTGCCCTCACGACAGGAAATCCTCATCAAGGTCGGTTGCAAAATCGTCCTCAGCTCTGGACTTGCCGCCGAGCGGTTCGCCGTCGCGGATTTTCTGTAGGTTGTTCAGCCCGCAGGCAATGCCCCGGTTTCCGTTACTGTTAAAGGCATAGAGGTTGATACTCGCCCTGCCGTAGACCCCGCTGTAAACCTCGGAGCGATTGAGGATGGGCTGGCGATCGGCATCCACGATGCCGGGTGCGGTTGCGGAGTTGGCATTGATGAAGTAGGCATTGGCATAGGCGGGATCGTCCGGCCGTTCGGTGTCTCCGTCACGCAAGGGTGTCTTGATAGCGGAAAGAGGCGGTACGGTTTTCCCGTTGCCTTTCAGCTTGGCTTCGCCCTCGCGGTAGGCGGCTTCTATGGCAGCCTTGATTTTGGCCACGGTGCGGGTGTCGGACTTGGGGATGATGAGGCTGACGCTGTACTTAGGTGTGCCGCCATTAATTGCCTTTGGTTCCCAGACGTTGGCATAAGACCAGCGGGTGTCGGGACCGGTGATGACTTTCATCGGGTTGCTGTTGACTTTGTTTGCGTTATTCGACATGCGATTTTCCTCCTTAAAATTCACTGAAGTCTTGTTTTGCCGTATGGATTGCCGGACGTTTGTCACTCTCCGGCACAAGCGTTGGTTTGCCCGGTGGTTTTTCAACATAGTCGCCGAGGATTTCCTCAAAGCGTTTTTTGCCGAGCAGCGAGGTCATGGCGGTCACCCCCAGAACCTTGCGTTCATACGGGTCATAACCCGCCGCGCTGACAGCTTCGGCGACAGCCGTTTCATCTGTGTACTTGCGGCTGGAACGGCCTTCGACCAACTTATAATTCTTCCACCGCTTCCCGCGGATAGCTGCCTGCAGGGCGTAGTCCTTGATGTCGCTAGCCCACGAGACCAAGTCATCGATTTTCCCGAGGATATCCTCAACCTCGTCATCCTCCAGCAGCGGGGGAATCTCGAAGTCGTAACGGGCAAGTTCCAGGTTGCGTTCGGCTCTTGCACGACACGCGTGCTTGACCTTGCAGAACTGGCAATGCTCTCCCGCAGAAAACTCACCCTTCCCAGCGTAGGCAAGTTCGGCGGCGGGTTTCAGGACTTCCTCCGCCCATTGGTACAGCGACTCTTTGAACACCGTGTGAGTGGATACGTTATCGCGCCGGGGCTGGTATATGGTCATGGAGACTGTATTGATGTCGTAGATGCCGTCGAAGATTTCCAAGGCACCTAGCGCATACAGCTTCATTTGCGGATTGTCCTGGGCTTCGACCAAGACGCCCTGACCGTGTTTGTAGTCCACGATGTGGAGCGTACCGTCTGCAATAACCAGACAGTCGTCTGTGCCGAAGCCGTCCTTGACATACCTGGAGAAGTCGAGACGTTGTTCAATAAGGACAACCGGGTCGGGGCAGCTTTGCTTGGCCGTTTCCACCAGTTCGAGGATGTAGGCCGCGTAACCGTTGGCGCATTCCTCCATCCCCTCGTTGTAGTAGGTAAGGTCGGCGGTGGGGTCTTTGGCGCGGATGCCGAGCGCGGCCTTTAACTTGTACTCGCAGAGTGTATGGGCGGACGTTCCTTCAGCGGCATAGTCGCTGCCCTTGTCCTCATAACGCTCGCAGAGCCTTGCGGAAGGCGGGCAGTTCAGCCATCTGTGAGAAGAGGAAGCCGAAAGAAGCGCGTGTTTACCCATTTCCCAATACCTCGGCTTCTGCAAGCAATTCGGGATATTCCGCTGGATCAATTTCGGACAATTTCCCGGCGCCGTGCTTTTCAAGTAGCGCCCGCACCTCGGCGGTATGACCGGCGCGTGATTTCTCCGCCAGAACAGCCCTGACCGCCTCAAGGGTGAGAGGTTTTTCCTCCGGTGCAGGGGCTTCCGCTTTCGGCTGATCCGCAGTCTGGGCGTCCTCATTACCGCTGAACAGGTCAGCCAGCGACTCCGATATGCCGATCAGCGCTTCGCCACAGCGCTTCAGTTCCGTTACCGCAAGGGACAAATCACTCACCTTGCTCATCTGTTTTCTCCCCTTCCGTTTCTTGCTTGTCCTGCCGTGAAAGCGTGTTCAGCTTCCGGGCGAGGCGTTTTGACACCACGCTGATTGCCGTAAGGACATCTGCCAGTTCCTCGTCCATCTCACGGTCGCGGTATTCGGTGTCGGTTGGTTTGGCCTGTGTCTGCATTTTTGAACCTCCGTTCCGAGGGCTATTTTTCTTCCCTCACCATCCACAGGACAGCAGAGGGTGTTTTGAGTACCCGATTACTGAAAATCTTTCAGGTGTTCTCGCAACTGGTCAAACAGCTTGGTTTTCCTCTTGTTGATCGTTTTCTGTGAAAGGCCAATGTCTACGGCAATTTCCCGCTCAGACTTACCGATGCTGAAGAGTTCCAAGATCCTGCGGTTGTCAGGGTCTAGTTCCTCCAATGCGGCGTACAGTTCTTCGAAAAGCAGCCTGTCCGCCACAAGCTCAGCAATATCCACGGTGTCGGCAACTTCAAATCCTTCTTCAGTAAACTTGTCCAATGAAAGGATACTGCCAGTCCGCTGTTTGTCGCACTTGCTGCAGTCATCAGTGCAGCGTTTCGTGCCGCCCCTTCCATTGCTGATAGCGCAGCGTTTTTCGCGTTCTTTGCGCTTGCGTTCTGCCCAATCAGGGCGCTTGTCAGCGCGATAAACATTTTCGGTGACTGGGATTTTCTGTCCGTCGATTGGGATGTAGCGTTGTTTGGTTGTCTGCTGATTGTCATTGATTGGCATAAATAAGCCCCTTTCTCAGCGAGAAAAGGGCATGATAATCAGCCAAAAAACTCGCCGTTTTTTTTAAACGGGAGCCGTTTGGCTGTTCCAATTACTGCTTTCTACTATTGAATTGTTACTTGGGCTACAGCTATGTCATCGGGATGATCAGTTTATCCTCCGCATTTATAGCAATTCCGGTTACGCATTCTTTTTTATGAATTTTGACGGCCTTGTTGGCTGGGCTAATATCAAAGACCTGCTATGGTCAAGCTTTCGGCTTTGTTCATAACTAGGCTCCTCCCTTCCATATACGTTTGCGTATGCAAATCATTAATTGACTATCTCGGTAAGGTACAATACAATATTAAAGTAAGTGGAAATTTTTACATCTCACACACCTGTTGACTTGATAATACATTGGGTTCTCAAAAATTGGATTTTCGTGGAATTTGAACAAAATTTATATAAAATTTTAGAACGGAGGCACCGTGATGAGCGACGAATCCTTGTGTATTCGAACTTTCGCGGAAGTAATTCGTGCGCGGATGAACAAAAAGGCCCGAATAAAAAACTTCGACGCGGAAAAGAAATCGTTTCAATCCGATGCCGAAGCCAAACGAAATAACAAAGACGTAAATTTATCGCAGGTTTATCCGCTGTACAAACTGCTCCTCGATTCAATCGTCTATATTGCCGTCGAAAGCGGAGAAAACGGTATTCCTGACATTGATGCTCCGATGACATCGCAACTGAAAAACGGGGAGTGGGAAATAAATCAGAAGATTAAGGAAATAGCACAGCGCAAAGGTATGAAGGCTGAGGTTACAAGTTTCTTCGATGCGAACCTCGTACCCAACATTCCGACGGCCGTCCTCCCGAGCGTCCTTGAGGATGTGGATGCTCTCGTGCGAGATGCGGTAGATGTTAAGAAAAGAAGGAGAGACGCATTAAAGCAGGCGTACCAGCAACGGAAAAGCGATGCCAGTTACTTAGCGGAGGTTTGGCTGCTTGCCGTCTGTAACGGAACGAATAAAAAAGACGAGGCTCGAGCGCTCACTATAGTCACGTCAGAAACGGATAATATCGCGGACCCATTCAAAGCATTAATAAAAGCTGAAGCACTGATTGCCGCTCTTCCTGCACCTTTGCAAATCGAACCTCCGGAAGAACCGCTAGGTGAAGAGCAGCTATATATTGGCGAGTTGTACGCCGCTTATGGTGACAAGGAGGGTATCACCGATTTCTGTGAATCTTACTTGCCGCAATTCAGCGAATACGATGAGGACATGAAAGAACGCCGCATAGACTACTTTGCGGCAGAGTCTATACGGCGCGGAGTAAGCGAACTATATTCAGGCAGATATGCCAACCAGTTTGATGTTCTGAAGGATGAGACCTTTACGGGCGTTAAGAACACTGCTCGTAGAACATTTCCGAATGGGTATGAGAAGATGCTCTGCGTGATGGAACAAGCGGCTCTCATCCAAGTTAGACGCTACATACTGAGCCAGTCGCCTAATTGGATAAGCAACAGGATAAAGATGGGTATATGCCATTTCTTAGTGAACGACAAAAAACTTAGGTGGGTGAATCGATGAACACCATATTAGGTTCTCAATTTGAGACATCTCTTCGGATATTGTTATTGCTTGAGGCAGTGCACGGCGAGGAACTTTCAGAAATCGTGATAGCAGAAATCGATTTTATAACGGCCTACTCCCACGATTTCGGGGTAACCAAATCGAACCTACACGGTGATAACAAATATAGGTTCGGTGAATTCGCCTCCCGTCGTGCAATGGTAAGATCTGCCGTAAAGCAGCTTGTGTTGGATAGGCTGGTTGAAGTGTCGCAGACGGCAGGTGGCTTCAAGTATAAGCTAAGCGATGAAGGTCTTGAGTTTGTTTCCGCACTTAGTACTGAGTATGCTGATGCCTACTACGAGACAGCAATACAGGTAATAGCAGTAGTAGGTAAGTCCGAACGCATACTAGGCGAAATGATTAATCGGCGGACAATCGCATCAATGCGGGAGGAATAGAGGAAATGGCAAAATTCTTTATTGAAAAGCTGGTGGTGAGTGGTTCAGGAAAAAAGACGTCCATGGTCGACTTTAGCGACGGTCTGAATTTCATCGTGGGTCCGTCGAATACCGGCAAGAGTTATATTGTCGAATGTATCGATTACCTGTTTGGACTTGAACCTAGCAAAAACAAGTCATTCCGCTTTGATCCAAGCC
Organism: Desulfosporosinus sp.; assembly: GCA_020692355.1. Lineage (GTDB taxonomy): Bacteria > Bacillota > Desulfitobacteriia > Desulfitobacteriales > Desulfitobacteriaceae > JAJZPA01. The sequence goes on along the minus strand of JAIMKP010000015.1, from coordinate 6,857 downwards.
TAGGTTATGACACTTTCAAGCTGTACACGCGCACGCCGAATGGAACTGTTATCTTTGAACGTAAATTTGGCGAAAACAAGATAAATTTATCTGGTACAGACCCGAATTTCGAACATGGGAACTATAGCCTCGGTCATACGGCCAAACGCAACATCAGCAGCGTCTGGCTTCAGATGATTGGCATTAACGAACCTCACAAGATATTACAATCTCAGGCAGGAAAAACGCAGCAACTAACCTGGCGATCATTTCTACATATGTTCTTTATAAAACAGGACTTTGTGTCTCGGACCCAGTCTGTGTTGTACAATCCTGAATTAAACCCCAATATGACCTCAACGCCCTCCAAAGCATCGGCGCTGTTCCTGATGACCGGCAAAGATGCCGCAGAATATGAAGCTAATGAAGACAAAAAAATCCGCACGGCGAAACGTACTGCAGTGATTGAGTACATCAAGGATACTGTCGGCAGATACGCCAATCGAGAGAGTGAGTTGCTTGATGCCCGTAGTAATTTTATAGCAAAAACTAACCTATCGGGTTACCAAATAGACGACCTCCGTGCGGAAGTTGATGGGATAAACAGTGAGATAGACGATTTGCAGAAACAAATTAACAGTAACATCGAACAGAGCAGACGTTTGATGCACGAAATCTACGCCAACAATGGCAGACTCGCGGAATGCGAGACAATAGCCGACACGTTTACGGTTCTCCGCAGTCAGTACCAGTCAGACATTGGACGTCTGACGTTTGTGATTGACGGAAACATAGCGCACACTCAATTGCCAAAACGTGAACGATGCCCGTTTTGTGATGGTAGAATTAACGCAAAGGGCAATGATTCATATATAGACGCCGCCTATGCTGAACTCCAACACATCCGTGTTCACTTGACCGAACTGGAAAAAGCGGAGCGGGATATCGCAAATGAGAAAGCGACAATCGAATCGACGCTAAAGAAACTCGAAGAGAGGAAACGTGCTGTAGACTCGACGGTTTCATCAGAGTTGACCCCACGACTGACCACGTTTAAAGAGAAATTAAGCTTATACCGCTACATCACAGAAATCAACAAAGAACTGGACGTCATCCGAGCGGAGGAACGTACTTTCAATTTGGAGCTATTTGAAAAAGAAACTGAAGAAGAACCGACCGAGGTAAAGCATGATATCAACAAGTTTTTCGATGCTGAAACGGTACAGACATTCCAGGAAAAACTAATAGTCGTTCTGGAAGCTTGCCACTACGATGGCGCAAGTTCGGCGCGCCTTAATATGGAAACGTTTGACTTGGAAGTCGGCGGTCGGTCGAAAGCCATCTCTAACGGAGGCGGTTATTGCGGTTTCCTGAATACTGTCCTTGCACTCGCCTTTATTGAGTTCTTGGAAGGACAAGGTGAATACTCACCGGGACTTCTGATAGTCGATTCTCCGCTGACACAACTATCAGAGTCAGAGTATAAGACAAAACAAGAAACACTAATATCGGGACTGCTGAACTATCTGGTTTCAATCTACACCGCTGATTCGACCTCAAATCAGACTTCGGCGGAGCAGATCATAATCATCGAACACAAAGACAGATTGCCGATACTTGGCGATATTTTGGGCAATACTCCTCACTTCAAAGTGATTGAGTTTACTCAGGATAAGAAACACGGCAGGTATGGTTTTCTGGAAGGCGTATATCAATACGAGTAGGCCATCTTTATGTCGAGGTAATATTGCTGCATAAAATGAATTTGAGTCTGCCCTGGAGCGGGGCTCAAGGAGGATTTTCAGTGAGAATTAGTTATAACAAGTTGTGGCACTTAATGCTTGACAAAAAAATGAATAAGGCGGACCTAAAACGGGCTACTGGTATTAGCACAGCTTCTATCGCCAAGTTGGGCAAAGGTGGAAATATTACAACAGATGTCCTACTCAAAATATGCAAGGCTCTTGATTGCGATATCGCCGATATTATGGAAATTGAGCCGGAGAAAAAGGAGGATTGAGCCTATGGCTCGACTTGAAGATATTACTATTGGCACAAGCGTAACCGGCATAGCGGGAGGATCGCCCGTAAGTGTAGTTGCGGTTAAATGGCACGGCACCAATGCAATGACAGTAACTTTTCGGAATGCCGGCGGAAATGTGGCGGAACAAATACTATATAGGGAAGATGAAGAACGATTAAACGTAGCTGCTGGCAGCCTGCCATGGAGTTTTGACGCAGATGCGAATCTACTCAGGCTCACATCAGAAGCCTACCGCATCAACCTCGCTCACATCTTTGACCCGTATCTTGCAGTGCATACGTCCGCAATTGAGCCGTTGCCGCACCAGATTTCAGCTGTCTATCAAGAGATGCTCTCACGATTGCCGCTCCGTTACATTCTTGCGGACGATCCTGGTGCAGGTAAGACAATTATGACAGGGCTCTTTCTCAAAGAGCTGCTCGTTCGAGGCGACCTGAAGCGCTGTATGATTGTGTCGCCTGGCAATTTAGCAGAGCAGTGGCAGGACGAGCTCTACCGCAAATTTAACCTGCGTTTTGAAATCCTAACCAATGACCGTATCGAGTCGGCGATTACAGGAAATATATTCACAGAGATGAACCTGTGTATCGTTCGTCTGGACAAGCTGGCCCGCAACGATCAAATTCAGGAAAAACTTCGTGTTACGGATTGGGATTTGATTGTCTGCGATGAGGCGCACAAGATGTCTGCGACTGTTTGGGGCGGTGAAGTAAAATATACAAAGCGGTTTCAGCTGGGGCGGTTGTTATCCTCGATAACAAGGCATTTCCTGCTATTGACCGCAACACCACACAACGGCAAAGAAGAGGATTTCCAGCTCTTCATGTCGCTCATTGACCAAGACCGCTTCGAGGGTGTGGCTCGAAGCGGTAATCAGGCTGTGGATGTTTCAGATGTTATGCGGCGGCTCGTGAAAGAGGACTTGCTGAAGTTCGACGGTACTCCTCTGTTCCCCGAACGCATGGCTTACACGGTAAATTATGACCTGTCACCGAAAGAGGCGGCATTGTACTCTGCTGTGACAGATTATGTGCAGGAGGAATTTAATCGCGCCGATCAACTGAACAACGAACGCAAAACCACAGTCGGGTTTGCGTTGACGATATTGCAGCGCCGGCTGGCCTCTTCGCCGGAAGCCATATACCAATCCTTAAAGCGCCGCCGCGAGCGTTTGGAGAACCGCCTCGCAGAGGAACGGCTCGGCAAGCGCGCGGCTGAATACGCTGTCCCCAATTACGATGATTACGACGACGACGATTTGCCGTCAGCTGAACTGGAAGATACAGAGGAAAAGGTCGTCGACCAAGCCACCGCCGCCCAGACTATAGCGGAACTGGAAGCGGAAATTGCCACGCTGAAAAAGCTGGAGCGCATGGCAAATGATGTACGCCAGAGCGGCGAAGACCGTAAGTGGGACGAACTCTCCCAATTACTGCAGGATAACGGGAACATGTTCAGCGCAGATGGTATGCGAGAAAAACTGATTATCTTCACTGAGCATCGCGATACACTTCGTTACCTGACTGATAAAATCCGCTCTCTGCTTGGAAGAGAGGAAGCTGTTGTCAACATACATGGTGGTATGCTTCGCGACGAGCGACGCAAGGTAGAGGAACTGTTCAAGCAAGACAAGGAAGTACGTATCCTCATCGCTACCGACGCAGCGGGTGAAGGTATCAACTTGCAGCGCGCCCATCTGATGGTCAACTACGACCTGCCTTGGAATCCCAATCGCCTTGAACAACGTTTCGGACGTATCCACCGCATTGGGCAGACCGAAGTATGCCACCTGTGGAATCTTGTTTCTCAAGAAACCCGTGAGGGTATGGTATTCCAGCGACTCTTTGAAAAACTGGAACAGGAACGCGAAGCTCTCAAAGGCAAGGTGTTTGACGTTCTTGGAAAACTGACCTTCAATAATAAGTCTTTACGGGAACTCCTCATTGAGGCCGTACGTTACAACAATCAGGAGGACGTAAGGCGGCGGCTCTATGAAGTGGTGGACCACTCCCTTGACCGCGAAACGTTGGAGCGGCTTCTTGATGAACACGCACTGACTGAAGACACAATGGATGTGCATCGGGTGATGGCAATCCGTGAAGACATGGAGAGGATGGAAGCCCACAAGCTGCAGCCACATTTTATTGAGTCGTTCTTTGTAGAAGCGTTCCAGAGCGTTGGCGGTAAAATTCGACCACGTGAAAAGGGGCGCTGTGAGATAACCACCGTGCCGTTTGCCGTCCGCAACCGCGATATGCAAATCGGATTCGGTGAACCGGTGCTTGGGCGCTATGAGCGCATTTGCTTCGACAAGTCCTACTGCAACATGCAAGGGCTACCGCAAGCTGCGTTGATTGCGCCGGGGCATCCGCTCTTGGAGGCAACCATCGACTTAATCCGTGAGCGAAACATTGACGTTCTGAAACGCGGCGCTGTGTTCATCGATGATACAGATTTTGGCATGGATGCGCGGCTGCTGTTCTACGTAGAGGATTCCGTGCAGGACGGCGTGATTCTACCGAGTGGGAGTAAGCGCGTCATTTCAAAGCACATTCACTTTGTTGAGATAAAAGAAGATGGTTCGGCAACCAACGCCGGATACGCGCCGTACCTCGACTACCGAGCTGCTAGTTCGGAAGAGCAAGCGGCAGTTCGCGACTTCCTAGATAGTCAGCAGTGGCTTCGGGCGAACGTAGAAGACGTCGCGGTCGGCTATGCTATTTCAGAAGTCATTCCAGCTCATGTCGCAGAAGTGCGGGATCGCAAGACAAAGCTCATCGACAAGACTGCCAAGGCAGTGAAAGAGCGACTGACCGCTGAGATACAATACTGGGACTTCCGCAGCGCTGACCTGAAAATGAAGGAAGCAGCAGGCAAAACGAATGCCAAGCAGAACTCTCAGATAGCGGCTCGCCGTGCTGAAGAGCTGGAAGCCCGTATGCAGAAGCGACTATCCGAACTGGATACGGAGAAACTCATTTCTGCAATGCCGCCCGTGATTGTCGGCGGGGCGATTGTAATACCGCGCGGGCTTCTAAACCAGCTAACTTGCAGCCCTGACATCTTCGCTACCGATGCTGTGGCGAGGCGTGAAGTGGAGCTCGCTGCCATTCGAGCAGTCATGGACATCGAAGCGTCCCTCGGTTTCTTTCCCCGCGACGTGAGTGCGGCGAAAGTTGGTTACGATGTGGAATCGCAGGTACCACAAACTATGCGCTGCATGGATGGTGCTACGCTTCGCTTTATCGAGGTCAAGGGCCGAGCGAAAGGCGCGAACACCGTGACCGTCAGTAAAAATGAGATACTCACGGCATTCAATAAGCCAGATGAATATATATTGGCGGTCGTGGAAGTGGATGGTTCAGCAACAAAAACAGTCTACCTGAAAAAACCATTCCGTGAACGCCCGGATTTTGCCGCGACAAGTGTGAACTATGACATTGTGGAACTGGTTGGTGGCTCAGAAATTATATTACAGCGAGGTTAAAGATATGGAATATAAGAAGAAACTCATCGAAGTGGCGCTTCCATTGGAGGCAATAAATGAAGCGAGTGCATACGAGAAAATGCCGGGCATAGGACCACACCCACGAGGAATTCATTTATGGTGGGCGAGGCGGCCTCTAGCGGCTGCGCGCGCTGTAATCTGGTCGTCGCTCGTGGACGACCCGTCGAGCCACCCCGATCAGTTCCCAACCGAGGAAGCGCAGAACCAGGAACGTCAGCGTTTATTTGCCATACTCGAAAAACTAGTGAAGTGGAAAAACTCCAACGATCCAGAAATACTCGCCGAGGCGAAAGCTGAAATCATGAAGTCCACATGCGGCAATCCACCTGCCCTGCTAGACCCGTTTGCGGGAGGTGGCGCAATTCCGTTGGAAGCACAGCGACTCGGCCTGGAAGCCCACGCCAGCGACCTAAATCCTGTCGCAGTCATGATCAATAAAGCGATGATTGAGATACCACCGAAATTTGCTGGTCAGCCGCCTGTCAATCCTAATTCAAACCTTATTGGTGGGATGTGGGCTGGTGTAACGGGACTTGCCGAGGATGTGCGTTATTACGGTGAGTGGATGAAGAACGAGGCATTCAAACGCATAGGTCACTTGTATCCGAAGGTCAAGGATGAGCACGGGCAAACACATACCGTCATCGCGTGGATTTGGGCGCGCACGGTGAAATGCCCCAATCCTGCCTGCGGTTGTGAGATGCCACTAATTCATTCATTTGAAATAGCAAAGAAAAAAGGTAAGACTGTTTATTTATCACCTGTTTTTGAGGATAAGAAAGTTCGTTTTACAATAAAAGATGGAAAAAATAAAGACGATGGTACTGTTAACCGCAAAGGCGCAAGTTGCATTAAGTGCGGCACTCCTGTTGGTTTTCCATATATCAGGGATGAAGGGAAAGCCAAAAGGATGAAAAAACAGCTCATTGCTATAGTTGCAGAAGGGAGAAAGGGACGTATCTATATTGAGGCGAATGATGAACATGTATTTGCTGCTGAAGTGCAAAAACCGTCAGAGTACCCAGACGCGCAACTGCCATACAACCCGCGTAATTTTAATACAGCTATTTATGGATTGGAGAATTTTTCAGAGTTGTTTACAAATAGACAACTCGTTGCTTTGTCAACATTTTCAGATTTACTTAGCGACACGTTAAAGAAAATTATTGATGACGCCAAAACTTCAGACATCGAAGACGATCAGCTCTCCTTAAGCGATGGTGGTAAAGGGGCATTAGCTTACGCTCAAGCAATTTGCACATATTTAGCATTCGCTGTCAGTAGCGTTGCACTAAAACTCATATTGAAAAGTCAAATGCGATAAAT
>JAIMKP010000081.1 GCA_020692355.1 Desulfosporosinus sp. | reverse complement strand
GACAAGAGGTAAAGCTAGCTCAATGCAACGCTACTGATTCGCTGTAGATAGATGTGCTGATTTTTCAAATGCAATGACTCGGTGGGTGCCAACTAACGAAAAAGTGATGAATCTATTTGGGAAACAGGCTATCGCAATGACATGGGACTATCCTGAAGCAAATATTCTTGCTAATTCTGTTGGAGGATTCGTACCTGTTGTTCATTATATTGCACAGTGCATTGAAACTCTACCGGCACATAATAAAGGAATCGCTATTCAAGCAGATGCGCAATCGATTGATGAAACTGGTGATTTTGTTATTTCCACAGACCCACCCTACTATGACAACATAGTATATGCTGATTTAGCAGATTTCTTCTATATATGGATGCGGAAATCGCTTAAATCCGTTTTTCCGGATTTGTTCCGTACTCTTTTAGTTCCTAAAGTAGAAGAACTAGTTGCTACAGCATATCGTTTTGACGGGGATGTCAAGAAAGCACAACATTTTTTCGAAGATGGAATGTTGGAAACATTTATTAGAATGAATAAATATGCCAATGAAACAGTTCCTGTTACAGTATATTATGCATATAAGCAGAGCGAAGATGATAGCGATTCCAACTTGTCTTCAACTGGTTGGGAAACTATGCTATCAGCTATCATTCAAGCTGGATTTTCAATAACTGGTACATGGCCGTTAAGAACTGAACAAGGATATCGTATGATAAGCACTGGTACCAACGCCCTCGCATCCTCAATCGTCCTTGTCTGCCGAAAGCGGGCGGTGAACGCGCAGGTTTGCACTCGCCGCGATTTTATCAACGCGTTGAAACGGGAACTCAAGCCTGCCCTCGGCAAGCTGCAGGCAAGTAGCATCGCTCCGGTGGACTTGGCGCAGTCAGCCATCGGCCCCGGCATGGGCGTGTACTCGCGCTTCTCGAAAGTGCTAGAAGCGGATGGAACGTCGATGAGCGTCCGCTCGGCACTGCAAATAATCAATCAGGAACTCGACCATTATTTTACCGAACAGGACGGCGAACTTGACCGCGACAGCCGTTTCTGCGTTGACCTATACACGCAATTCGCCTTCAACGATGTAAAGTTCGGTGAGGCAGACGTGCTAGCTCGTGCAAAGAATACCTCGGTAGAGAAGCTCGCAGCTCGAGGCGTCCTTTATGCGCAAAAAGGTGTAGTGCGACTGCTGACGCGGGAAGAAACCCCTGAGACTATTGAAACGAAGGAACGAATCATCTGGCTACTAACCCAGCAGCTCACTCGTGCGTTGGAGAAAGATGGCGTGGCTGGAGCGGCGAAGATAGTAGCAAACATCTTCACTTCCGAACCGGAACATGCCAAGGCTTTAGCATATCGATTATTTACGATAGCAGAGCGTAAGGGCTGGGCAGGTGAAGCATATGCCTACAACTCGCTCGTCATTGCCTGGCCGGACATACAGTCCAAGGCAGCAGAGTTCCAAGCGCAGCTTAAGAACGCAGAACAGATGAGCCTTTTTGATGTGGAAATCAATAAATAACAGGAGGATACAGTTATGGATAACAATCACACGCAGGTATCGCAGGGTTTTCGGATTCTGCTTGGGGCGTTCGCTCCATATATCGCCCGCGAACTAGGAAACGAGTTCGGGGATAATTGGTGGACGGATGGTGTAATGAATGTTCTCTATGATGAACAGAAGCGCGATCTGTCATATTCCGGTGATTGGGCGAAGCAGGTTGATTCCCTAGACATTGCCCGCTGCCTCCTGCTGTTCGATTTGCACTGGCAGAGGGTGTTTCGAAAGAAGCTATCAATCGACCACCGGACATGGGCGAAAGAACTGGTAGGCGTCCGCAACAAGCTGGCGCACCTCGGCGGCGAGGATTTTACAGCAGATGATACTTGGCGTGCCCTCGATACAATGTCGCGACTTGTTGAGCAGATTGACCCCGAAAGTGCGGAGGAAATTCGCGAGCTTCTGCGCTCGTCCCGCTACGGCTCAGCGAGCGGTTCCACTACCGTGACCGAAGCATCCTCTGCTCCCTCAGCAGGAGCGAAACAGAAGAATATTGGCATTCTGAATACAACGCCTATCAGCGGGCTTCCCAGTTGGCGCGACATTATCGAACCACATCCCGACGTGGCGCAGGGACGGTATAAAAATGCTGAGTTTGCCGCCGATCTTGCACAGGTCGCTCGTGGCGAAGGTGCATATGAGTACCGCGATCCAGTGGAGTTCTTTGCCCGTACTTATGTAACCGAGGGTATGACCGGTTTATTGGAGCAGTCACTCCGCCGTGTCTGTGGCAAAGACGGCGAGCCGGTTATCCAGTTAAAGACGGCATTCGGTGGCGGTAAAACTCACAGCATGCTTGCACTTTACCATATGATGCGCGGCAGGGTTTCCATCGATAAAATTCCAAATATGAAGCCTGTACTAAGACGTGCGGATGTTACAGCACTACCGAAGGCGAACGTGGCAGTTCTGGTTGGAACTGCTCTTGATCCTACCAAGAGCAAGCGCCCTAACAATATGCCTGGTATTACTATCAACACACTTTGGGGCGAGATGGCGGCGCAACTTGCAGAATCGGCAGGCAATACAGGTTTATATGACTTCGTGAAAGAGGCGGATAAGAAGGGCGTGTCACCCGGCTCTGAGGCATTGAAAAATCTATTTGACGCTGCCACACCTTGTCTTATTCTGATGGACGAGTTGGTTGCCTATGCAAAAAAGATATATGGCGCGAATGGTCTGCCTGCGGGCACGTTCGATAACTTCATCTCGTTCATTCAGGAAGTTACCGAAGCGGCAAGGGCAAGCAGGAACAGCCTGGTAGTTGCATCTATACCCGAATCAGATATCGAAATAGGTGGTGAGGCTGGGAAAATTGCACTTGAAACGATCGAGCATACCTTCGGACGTATGGAGTCTATTTGGAAACCCGTCGCAGCAAACGAGGGCTTTGAAGTCGTACGCCGTCGCCTATTCCTTGACTGCAAGAATCCTGACGGGCGTGACGCAGTGTGCGCCAAATTCAGTCAGATGTATAACGAAAACCAGAGCGACTTCCCACTCGAAGCCCGCGAAGTGGAATACAGGGAGAGGATGATCTCCTGTTACCCAATCCACCCAGAAGTGTTCGACAGGCTATATGAGGATTGGGCGACATTGGAGCGCTTCCAACGGACGCGCGGAGTTCTTCGCCTGATGGCGGCGGTCATTCACGAACTGTGGATGGGTAACGACGCGAGTTTCATGATTATGCCTGGTTCTGTTCCACTCGACGTGCCAAACGTGCGCGACGAGTTGACTCGACATCTTTCAGAAGGCTGGAATGCACTTGTTGATCGGGAGGTGGACGGCAAAAACTCCATCCCGTATCAAAAGGACCAGTCCAATCCGCGCTACGGCGGGAAACTGGCGGCTCGACGCGTAGCAAGAACCGTTATGCTCGGCAGCGCGCCCACTGTTCGCAGCCAAAATGTCCGCGGCGTTGAGGCATCACGTATTCGCCTCGGTGTGGTTCAGCCCGGCGAGAACATCGCAAACTTTAATGATGCGCTGAATACGCTGACATCTTCACTTGCATACCTATACACGAATCCTTCCGGCGACCGCTTTTGGTATGACACACGTCCCACGCTACGCAAGACGGTGGAAGATCGCGCTACCCAGGTATCGGCCTCGGATGTGGAATATGAAATAGAGACTCGGTTGCGTGGACTTCGCAAAGAACAGCCTTTTGCAGGCATTCATATTTGCCCCGCATCTTCTCTTGACGTGCCAGACGACCAAGCTGCCCGACTTGTCATTCTGCGCCCCGTTGATGAATATAAGGCGTCGAACCAGAGCAACAGCGCAATGACAGCTGTCTCAGATATTTTAAACAATCGTGGGAACACACCACGTATCTATCGGAATATGATCGCGTTTATCGCACCTGATCAAGACCTGATGTCGTCTCTGAAACAAGCGGTTCGCTTATATCTTGCATGGAAATCTATTAAAGACGACAGTGAGGATTTGAACCTTGATGCGGCACAGAACCGAGAAACCGACAATAACTTACGCCGAAGCAACGAAACAGTAGATGCGAGGATCAAGGAGGCCTACTGCTGGCTGCTTGTTCCGTACATCGATAAAAATGTAGATATGAAGACCATCGTGTGGGATACCATTCGCATAAGCGGTGGAAATGATAGCATCATCTCGAAAGCTGCCAAGAAGATGCTACAGAATGAGGCGATTATCACACAGTGGGCTCCAGCTCTACTCCTTATGGAACTGGATAATGTACTGTGGCGCGAAGCCGACAATATTGACATAAAGAAACTTTGGGAATACCTCTGCACCTATTGCTACCTTCCGCGTCTTGCAAGTGAACAGGTACTGGAGGAAGCGATTCGTAATGGCTTGAACTCTACAGAGTATTTTGCCGTTGCATCTGGTTTCGATGGCACTCGTTATATTGACCTGAAATTCAACCAATATGTCGGAATCGTAGAGCGTTCCGGTTATCTGGTCAAGGTCAGTGTGGCGCAAAAACAGCTTGCCGAAGAGGCGGCAAAGCGCCAGGCGGAAGCGGCACAGGCAGGAGGCAGCACGACTCCCGCAAGTGCAGGTGGCGAAGGTGGTTCATCTACAACTTACTCACAACCTAAAAACGGTGGTACAGGAGCATCTTCCGTCCTTGAACCACCCGCCCCAGAAGCCCCAAAGAACACACACTTCTTTATGTCGGCTCAGCTTGACACGACTCGAATCGGGCGTGATGTTCAGCGACTGGTCGAGGAGGTCATTAACCACCTGACTTCGGTGGATGGGGTGCAGGTGGAAGTGTCACTTGAATTGAACGTCACATCGCCAAACGGCATGTCACCGCAGACTGTACGGACGGTTTCTGAGAACTGCCGGACGCTGCGGGTTCGGTCGTTTGGGTTTGATGAGTAGGAGTTTTCGGCTCGTAGACATATAATACTTGCGGTCTGCTATAATGATATCATGAGGAGGTTATGACTATGTCGTTCGCCAGTTTTGAAAGGGTCATATACAAAAAGAACCCACTTATTCAAGTGGTCTGTCAGCTACGCTTTCCGCGCATTTTAAAGATAAATGAAAAACAGCCAGCGGATTTTCAGGAAAGAATCAGGGAGAAATACCCTCTATATCAGGTTGCCGTAGAACAACAGCAACAGTTGTCTGTTGATATTGGCGCACCGGAAATTCCGCCTACTCCCCGAATCTTGCAATCTGAAGCAATCAATAACTACAGGTTCTCATCGATAGACGGAACGTGGAACATAAACTTGACATCGACGTTTATTGCATTATCTACTTCCAGATATGACCGTTGGGAGAACTTTGTAGGCAATTTGGAGGCCCCGCTCGAGGCACTCATTGATATTTATAAACCCGCCTTTTTTGAAAGAATAGGGCTCAGATATGTTGATGCATTCAAACGGTCTAGCCTTAATCTTGTTGGCGTCGACTGGTCTGAGTTGATTCAATCTTTCGCGTTAGGGTTTATGTCAAACCCTGATATAAAAGGCAATGTTCGGAGCCAAAACACCGTGGTTGAACTTGATATCGGGAATGGTGCAATCGCCCAAATTAGTACTGTTAAAGGGATTCCGTTTGATGCCAGCTTGGGATTTCCAATTCCCGGAGGAGAGGAATCTTTTATCGTGGATAGCGATATGTATGCGATGCATAAGAAGATAAACGAACTCGATGCAGCATTGAACTATTTACATGATAACTCTGCAAAGCTGATTCGGTCGATTATCACTGACAAATTGCATAACGCTATGGAACCGGAGGCAATATGAAAAGTCCTCAAACCAAAACGAGCACATCCATAAATGCAGCCATTGGAAAAGAAGTGAGACCGGCTATCGCTAATACAACGAGCTCGTTTGCGAGTACAGACCCTTACGGTACTGTGCTACCTTCGAATCTCAATGTGTTTTCAAACCTCACTGCAAGCATAGCGGAACTAGAAGATACAGTTGTCGTAGAGCAGGTTAGGCGTGTTTTGTCGAGCCTGTATTTGTCATTGCAGAAGGCGAGTAGGCGGAAAACAATCAACAACTATCTCTCTCGAATAAATCTCATTCAACAGGGAGATAAAGCAGCCCTGTTAGAGTGGAGCTTTCAGGATTTTCGGGTAGGCTTCACATTAGAACCCGAAAAAAAGGAAAGCAGCTATTTTGTTGTTTCGCAAGACAGATCAGCAGGCTCTTTTATGGCTGACACTCAAAAGCTCGATGATGACATTTCAAGATCGGTAGATAAAATTGTAGAATATGTATTGGAGAACACATAATGGACTATCCTGAAAAATTCATTCGCGGAGTGTCAAATCCGGGTTTCGTTGATGCAGATGGACGAGCCTCCGCAGAGATATTTCAATTTGACGATATGAGCCGTGCGGATGGCTTCTTTGAGTCGTCAATTAACTGGTATGACGAAGAAGCCGCATTGGGCTTAGTAATGGAGCAGCGCAAGGAAAAAGACGAGCAAGCATTTCAGTTTAGATATGGCGCGGCAATAATAGAGCGATTTGACGCGGATAGAATTATAAGTAACCCTTTATACAAAGATGTCTTTTGTTATGAGCGTTCCCCACTTGATGGGAATAAATACCACGGTAATCTCTTGAGAAAAGATAACGCGCTGGAGAAACGAATACGGAATATGATTGCTTCAAGTTTAGCATTGAATGCTCAGTTAATCCCTCGAACTGAATCTGCTGTTTAGGTTACATACTTTAACGATTGCTTACAACTAACGATAGCAGGAAAAACAAGTGTGCGTTTTATCAATAGATAGTTGCTTTACCTGGGAATGTAAATTATTTTGTTATTGACTTGTTCCCGAGAACGGGTAATACTGTGGACATGTTTCCGTGAACGGATAATTCCTTAAAAACCACTATCGACGTATTCCCTCGAACGGAAAATCGGCAAAACACATACCAGACATCAATCTGATGCTATCGTGCCACCATGAGTGAGATAACATATATACATACATACATATCTTCAAGGGGGGTCGTTTTCCCTCAATCTCATATACAAATACACAAAAACCCCGTTATTTCCGCGTAAAAGTATATTTCCGCGTAAAAGTACAACCCCCTATACAAAAAGTTCCCTTGAATCATACGTCCAAGGAAACATAAAACACACTATCAAATTCTCCTCAAAACCTTGAAGCCTCTGATACCAAGCTATTTCCGTTCTATCAACACGACTGTCTCCACATGCCCCGTCCACGAGAACATATACTCCTCTATCAACGAGAATAAGAGTTCTCATTTTTCTTTCAGCAATGAGCTTGATGGCTACCACTGTTTTGCCAAAAACCGTTGTTCCGAAGAGTATTCCATTTTCATAATTCAATAGCTTGTCATAACCATAGACCCCTGCCAGATCCCCGGTTTTCAGCTCTCCGTATACGAATCACCGCTAATCTTATTCAGAGCACTCCGGTATGCTGCTTTCAGCCCTTTTTCTCTGATTTTCTTAAAATATTTCTCGGCTGCTTTCGTAAAACGGAACTCATACATCTACTGATCCTCCGCGCCGAACATTTCGTCAAGCGCTATTTTCCCCTCACCGCTTTTTGCCAGGTCATCCGCTTCCGCAATGAGCTTCTTTACGGCAGGGCGTACCTTTTTACTCTGCTCCTTGAAGCCTTCCAGCAGCTCCTGGCCCGAAAACCCCTGAGAGATTAAATCAGCCAGTATCTGTTCGGAAAATTCTCCGCTGTTTGTATCCCGAACCGGCCTTATAAAGATACCGCCATCCTGCAGAATGCACTCAGCCTCGTTATTAAAGCCAAGCGTTTCAAAATATTTCTGCGGAATCGTCACCTGGCGTTTTACTGAAACACTTATGATTTTTCTTTCCATCTTCGATTCACTCCTAACGACTGCCTGCTCCATATGGCTGCATGGAGATAAAGATAGCCGCTGCGCAGACTGCGAGGACAATCTGCCCTATGGCCGCATGCATCAGCGTATTGTACCAGATCTTGTTGAGGAAATACATCACGGGAATGTTGCCGATGACAAGGATTGCCATGATAATGATATTCTTTTCGCGGCTTAAATAGGAGGTATCCACTCTGCATTGACGATCCGCATGTCGGATGCTGTCAGTGTGGCGAACACATATGCTGTATCCTCGAACGCCACCGAAAAAAGAAACACCTGGAAGTCCACTTCTCTTGGTAGAATGAAAATGGTACAAGCATCTAAAATTCAGGGCCAAAACTACGGGAGTTTTGGCCGGAAGGGAGGAATCCGATGAAAGAAAAGGACCGTACCGGCCAGGATCCGCCACCTGAGGGAACCGTCCTGGCTTTACCCTGCCACAAATTAGTGGAACACCCCTTGCGCCTGGCTTACTACAATCAAACTATCTGGACAGTTTAATTCATTGAGGCCACGGGCCAGGAATTGAGGTCGGGCATACTTCTTATTCACTAGACGGTGGTGTCAACCATTCCCCACCTTTGTATGGGTTTCGCACTTCTGCTAATTCTTTACGGCGAACTAAATACTCATTTAATTTTCCTCTGAGCCACGTGTGAAAATGCTCCTGCAAGGCCTCTTTTTCATAGCGTTTTCCGGGCGGGCCGAATTTCCATACGATCCCTTCTGGGCTGTGCTCAAGCTCTGCTTCTTGCCCACAAAGAGGACAGATAGCTCGCCCGGGTTCCGGAAACTTCCAGATCTCTGACCAACAGGTGGGACATTGCCCCTGAGAAGGCCTACTGGCCGGGCCAAAAAGTGCCTGACCCATTTGCGTGGCCCTAGAAAGGATGCTTTGCTGTTCCAGCACTTCCCCAGGCAAGGCTCCGATAAACATCTGAGCGTCTTTAACCTGCCATCCCAGCATACGCGCGCTGCTAATGAGGGCAGAAAGGGTATATCCTTCCCATCCGGAAATCCCGGAGGTGCCGATGATAACACAAGGCTTACCCCAAAAGTGCTCCAGGTATTGTGCCAAAGCGATCATCCGATCCCCAATCAATTTAGTGATCGCTGCCGGACCTAAGACATAGCACGGAGCAGAGAAGATGATGGCGTCTGCGTTTTGAATCTGCTCTGCCAAAAAATAGAGGTCATCTTCGATCGGGCAGCGCTTTCCTGGAATTAAACAGGTGTAACACCCACGGCAAGGCCGGAGGTCAAGGTCGGTAAGCCTTAAAAGCTGTAGCTCAGATTCCCCTTCAACAGCCGCTGCCGCTGCCGCAGCCACCGCTTTCACTAAAACCTCGCCATTTCCCAGCTTACGCTGGGATGCAACCAACCCCAGTATTCGTTTCATCGTTCCACGACCATCGCGATCCCTTGGCCGCCCCCAATACAAAGGGTAGCCAAACCGCGTTGTCCTTGACTCCGCTGCAGCTCATAAAGAAGGGTGACGAGAATCCGTGTCCCGGAAGCACCCACCGGATGCCCTATGGCAATGGCCCCGCCATTAACATTGGTCTTCTCCGGATCTAAATTAAGTTCTTTACTGACTTCCAAGGTTTGAGATGCAAACGCTTCATTGGCTTCGACCACATCGATATCTTCGATCGTCAAACCGGCTTTGCTCAATGCTTTGCGGGTAGCCGGGATCGGGCCAGTACCCATGATTTTCGGGTCGACACCGGCGGATGCCCAGGAGAGCAAGGATGCCACAGGCTTTAACCCAAGTTCCTGTGCCTTTTTCTCGGACATAACCACCACCGCAGCGGCCCCGTCATTGATTCCGGAGGCGTTTCCAGCCGTTACGGTGCCTTCTTTCTTAAAGGCTGGCCGCAAAGAAGCCATTCCTTCTTTCGTCGTGCCAAAGCGCGGGAATTCATCCTGGCTGATGATGCGGGGTTCCCCTTTACGCTGGGGAATCACTACCGGGACAATTTCGTCTTGGAAAACCCCTGCTTTGATCGCCTTCTCAGCCCGGTTTTGGCTTTGCACCGCATACTCATCTTGCATCTGGCGTGAAATTCCGAACTCCTCGGCGATGTTTTCGGCAGTGATTCCCATATGAATTTGATGAAAGGCATCTGTCAAGCCATCCTGGACCATGGTATCGACCAAGACATCATTTCCCATACGGTAGCCATTTCGCGCCTTAGGCAGCGCATAGGGGGCGAGAGACATATTCTCCATCCCCCCTGCCACAATAATATCCGCATCTCCGGCCAAGATGGCCTGAGCGGCCGCCACTACCGCCTTTAACCCTGAACCGCAGACTTTATTGAGTGTCCAGGCAGGAACTTCCTGAGGAACCCCTGCTTTTATCGCCGCCTGCCGGGCCGGATTCTGTCCCAAAGCCCCTTGCAGGACATTGCCCATGATCACTTCGTCCACTTGTTCCGGAGCAATTCCAGCCCGTTGCATCGCCTCTTTAATCACGAGCGCTCCCAGTTCTACCGCCGGAATTTGGCTCAAGGCCCCATTAAACGCTCCTACCGGCGTTCTAACCGCACTGACAATCACAACACCCATAATTCCAACTCCTTCGTCAGTTTACGTCTATATCAAATTTCTAAGACCCCTGCTTCTACAAGCAGGGGTTACTTTTTAGTGTTCACTCACTACCCCTATTCCTGCACCAATTTCTTGAATTCCTGGGTCAGAAGCGGCACCACCTCAAAAAGGTCGCCTACGATCCCGTAATCCGCCACAT
>JAIMKP010000014.1 GCA_020692355.1 Desulfosporosinus sp. | reverse complement strand
TAGCTGAACGAGTTCACTCCGAAGCTTGGTCGTCTCGCGGACGCATGGTCGGAAAAAGGATGACATCCCGAATGGATGCGGAGTCTGTCAGGAGCATGACCAGACGATCGATTCCTATCCCCAGACCACCGGTTGGGGGAAGGCCGTATTCTAAAGCTCGCAGGAAATCCTCATCCATCATGTGGGCTTCGTCATCCCCTTTTTCCCGTTCGGCCATTTGGGCTTCAAAGCGCTTTCTCTGATCAATCGGATCATTCAGTTCTGAAAAGGCGTTTCCTAACTCCCGTCCGTAGGCAAATGCCTCAAAGCGGTCTGTATAGGCTGGGTTTTGGGCATTCCGCTTGGCTAAAGGGGATATCTCGACAGGATGACCAATCACAAAGGTGGGCTGAATCAGTTTGGGTTCTACAAATTCTTCGAAGAACTCATTGATAATCTGGCCGCGGGTCGCATCTTCCCCAATATGAATTCCTTGGGCGCGGGCAGCGCTCCTGGCTTCTTCATCATCTGTGATGTTCCGGAAGTCAACCCCAGAATACTCAAGGATTCCGTCCAGCATCTGTAGCCGAGACCAAGGGGTAGCGAAATGAAGCACCTCCCCTTGGTAGGAGATATCGAGTGTTCCGTGAACTTTTTCCACAATATAAGCGATCATATTCTCCGTGAGTTCCATGATGTCCCTAAAATTCGCGTAGGCTTGATAAAGCTCCATCATCGTAAATTCAGGATTATGTTTAATCGAGATCCCTTCATTGCGAAAATTACGGCCAATTTCATACACTTTCTCAAAACCACCGACAATTAAGCGCTTGAGATAGAGTTCTAAGGCAATGCGCAAATATAAGTCCATGTCCAGGGTGTTATGATGTGTAATAAACGGGCGGGCCGCCGCTCCCCCAGCAACAGTATGCAACGTCGGCGTCTCCACTTCCAGGAATCCCTTGTTTTCCAGAAATTCTCGCATCGCTCGAATAATCTTACTCCTCGTAACAAAGACACTCCGGACATCCGGATTAACGATTAAGTCGACATAACGTTGGCGATAACGCATCTCGACATTAGTCAGCCCGTGGAACTTCTCCGGAAGAGGGCGCATCGCTTTTGAGAGAATGTCAACCTGCCTGGCATGCACAGAAATTTCCCCGCGCTTGGTGCGAAATACACTCCCGTCGACGCCAACAAAGTCACCCACGTCCAACGTGCTAATGAGATCAAAACGCTCAGACCCCACATCATCCCGGCGAATATAAATTTGAATTCGTCCGCTAAAATCCTGAATGTGGACAAAAATAACTTTGCCCTGGTCTCTCTTGGACATGATCCGTCCGGCAACCTTTACCCCTTGCCCTTCAAGCTCCCCAAAGTTTTCAATAATATCCTGTGCCATATGGGTACGGGCATAGTGATCCGCATAGGGCTCAACCCCTTTGGAGCGAAACAGATCCAGCTTGTCCAACCGCACCCGCCATAATTCACTTTGACTGTCCATAAAAATAACCTCCATACAAGACATCCAGGAACCAGATGGCAGCATGATTCCGGCGGGCCATTCGACCCGCCGGAATATGCCTTTAGCTTTTACCGGATATTCATGATTTGGTAGCGTAAAGCACCTGCAGGAACAGTTACCTCGACCACCGTTCCTTGAGTTTGCCCCAGCACTGCTTTACCAACCGGAGACTCATTGGAGATTTTATTTGTACCCGGATCCGCTTCGGCCGATCCGACAATAGTATACTCCTCCTCGTCGCCAAGGTCCAAATCCTTCAATAACACAGTATTCCCTAAACCAACAGAATCCGTACCATCATGTTCGTCAATGACTCTGGCATTACGCAGCATTTTCTCCAGAGTAATGATCCGGCCTTCGATAAATGCCTGCTCATTCTTGGCATCTTCATATTCCGAGTTTTCGCTGATATCCCCAAACTCGATGGCCTGCTTAATCCGTTCGGCTACCTCACGTCGTTTTTGTGTTTTTAAGAGTTCAAGCTCATCCTCCAGTTTTTTGAGTCCTTCCACCGTCAGAATAACTTCTTTTTCCGGCATTTCATCTCGCTCCCTTTTCTCGTCCTACGCAGTATGCTCTGTTTGCCCTCCCTAGTACAACTCTTTTTTAGGAGAGCCTGGATTCACATCGCAAAGCTCGCTTTGCTGATAGAGCCGTCTATGCATTGATCGTTATTATAAGGATCCTGCAAAATATTGTCAAGGATGCCTTTCTTCCCCGCGAAGGGGGTGCGCTTTCTATTCTGCCTAACCTGCACAAAACTATGCTTTAAATCTCCACAATCCGCTTTAAGATTTCCTGCATGTCTGGCGCCGATTTTGCAGTCATGATTGCATCTCGCATCTGGGCTGCATGCTTCAACCCTTTAACATACCAGGCCCCATGCTTGCGCATTTCATTGAGCCCAATGCGTTCTCCCTTATATCGCAGCAAGAGGTTAAAGTGAAGGGAAGCGATCCTAATTTTTTCTATAACACTCGGCTCTGGCAAAAACTCACCCGTTCTCAGATAATGCTCAACCCTCGGCAGAAGCCAAGGATTACCTAAAGCGCCACGGCCGATCATCAGCCCATCACACCCGCTTGCTTCCTGTCGAAGCTTCGCCTCCTCAGGATCACAGATATCCCCGTTGCCGATAACAGGGATTTTTACTTTATCTTTCAGTCTTTTCGTCCAATCCCAGTTTGCTAGACCAGAATAAAACTGCTCGCGCGTACGCGCATGCAGAGTAAGCATCTGTACGCCTACTCCTTCCAAACGCTCCCCGAGTTCAAGGGCAACCATCTCTCCTTCATCCCATCCCAGGCGCATCTTTACGCTAACCGGAAGGTGGACAGCCTTAACAACTTCCTGCGCAATCGCCTGGGCACGGGGAAGATCACGCAAAAGAGCTGCGCCTTCCCCATTTTTCACGATTTTGGGGGTTGGGCAGCCCATATTAAGATCAATGATATCTGCGCCCAAATGCTCAGCGATCTTAGCCGCTCGGGCCATATGATCCGGATCGGAGCCAAACAATTGGACGACGCGTGGTCCGGCTTCTCCCTCCAGATTTAGCATATTCAGGGTACGTGGATTGTGATAAGCCAAGGCCTTGTCACTAATCATTTCCGTCCAGACATAATGACCGCCCACGGCCCGCACGACTTCACGAAACGCCTTGTCGGTCACACCGGCCATCGGGGCCAGGAAAACCGGTTTGTCAAAAGAAAACTTCCCTAGCTGCATGATCGCTCCTAGCTACTATCTCAAACTTCTTCAATACTTGAAGGAGATTAGGCCCGTGATGCTAGGCTTGCCCTTTATCCTTCGTATTTCTTTCATAGATTATGACTAACCCTTCCAAGGTCAAAAACGGATTTACGATATCGATGGTGCTCGATGCTTCCGAAATAAGATCGGCAAGCCCACCCGTCGCAATCACCGTCACTCCTTCGCCAAGCTCATCTTTCATTCGCGTCACAATCCCGTCGACCAATCCTATGTAGCCAAAGTAAATCCCCGACTGCATCCCTGCGACGGTGTTTTTGGCGATGACGGATTTGGGTTTGACAATCTCTATCCGCGGCAATTTGGAAGCGCGCTGGAACAAGGCCTCAGTCGAAATCCCGATTCCAGGCGAAATCGCCCCCCCTAAGTATTCTCCTTTAGCCGAGATCGCGCAAAACGTCGTAGCTGTGCCAAAATCGACGATGACCAGAGGCCCGCCGTATTTGGCATAGGCCGCTACCGCATTGACAATCCGATCCGCACCAACCTCTCTGGGATTATCATAAACGATAGGCATCCCGGTCTTCACACCAGGGCCAACGACCAGGGCTTCAACTCCAAAATACTTCCGAGAGAGTGCTTCAAGCGTCGGCATGATTGGAGGAACAACGGAAGAAATCATCACATCACTGATCTCGGCGAATGCCAAACCGCTAAAATCGAAGAGATTCTTGATGACCACTGCATGCTCATCAACTGTTCTGGACTTATCTGTAGAAACCCGCCAATGATGGGTGAGTTCCCGTCCATCATAAACACCTAACACAATATTGGTATTTCCGACATCGAAAACTAAAATCATGTATGCCTCTCCTTACGCCTCAGTACGACTTGATTGCCAACCCAGACTGCTATCCCTCCCTTAACCAAATCCCCCAAAATGAAGGGTAAAAAGCCCATCTCCATAACTTGTTTAACATCCAACTGTCGGTGTAGCACCCAGCGGAAAATTGCGTATAAATAGCTCAACCCGAAAAAATAAAGAACCACCATTCCTGCCAAAACCCCTAATGCCGCACGAATCAGACTGCCCGGACGGTAAAGCTTGCCCACAACAAACGCTGCACCGATGTACCCGAGGAGATAGCCGAAGGTTGGTTTAAAAATATATCCAAAGCCGGCAAAAGGAGCGGAAGCAAAAACCGGTAGCCCAAACAACCCTAAAAGGATATAGGTTAACATCGCTAACGCCCCATAGGCTCCGCCCAGGATAATTCCGGAAAGATAAACCATGATAGGCAACAGACTAAATGGAACCAGCGCCTGAAAAACACCATGCGAGAGCATTCCAGCCAAAGCCGTCAGGGCCGTCAGGGCCGCAGTCAATACGATTTGTCTTAACTTCATGAAATAAACCCCTCTCTATTGTAAACTTACACCATTGACATGAGTTTACAATAGTCCAAGGATTCTTGCAAGGAAATTCCTTCCTAAGGCTCAAAATTCCTAGAACGCTTACTGAAAATAGGTTCCGCGTTCGGAGCGGACGCTGACTTCCCCTGCTGCAAAAACCTTTTCACCTCCCTCAACCGCTAAGATGAGTTCTCCGTCCTCACTAATACCCTGAAAAGTACCTGTGAATACCTCGCTCCCTTGATTAATCTGCGCTTGCGTGCCAATACCAACCGCTCTGTGTAACCAACGTTGGCGCAATGAGGAAAATCCTTGTCTCTCCAAAACCTCAACATCCACTTCCAAATGCTCTAAGATACGAGCGGTCAGCGTATTTAGATTCATGGGCCGCCCCAAAATAGCCTGCAGGGTATCTGCCGAGATATCATCCCCGATCTGTTGTCGACTGAGGTTGGCGTTAATTCCAATCCCTAAAACAATGGACTGTACCGTATTCCATTCACCAGCTACCTCACCCAGAATCCCCACCACTTTGCGCCCTTCAAAGAGTAAATCATTAGGCCACTTGATACCCAGCGAAATCCCTGTGGCCGCTTCGATGCCGTCGGCTACGGAAATGCTGGCGACGAGCGTCAGCTTGGCGGCATCGGCCAAGCTGAGCTGGGGCTTTAACAAGACGGAAAACCAGAGCCCTCCTCGAGGGGACACCCAACATCGTTTTTGCCGGCCACGCCCTTCTCCCTGCTCTTTGGCGATTGCCACCAAACCGTGCGCACCGCCATTTCGGGCTGCATCCTTCATCCAATCATTTGTGGAAGGAAGCGTATCAAAAAGATGCAGTTCCCTGCCCAAAGCGTTTGTCCTCAACTCGCGCTCGAGTATCCACTCATCCAGAGCGAGAGGTAACTTTACCAGCCGATACCCGCTTTTCGTTTGACTATCAACCTCAAACCCCAATGCTTTAAGTGCCTGAATCTGTTTCCATACGGCTGCCCGGGTTAGATTCAGGTGTTGGCTCATCATTTCACCCGAGACGAACTCTCCCGGCCTTTCTGCCAAGAGGTCGAGGATCGCTTTACGCCCCATCGTCCATATGGCCTTCTTTCTCCCAGCGCGCAGTGGCCGAAGGCTTCATCTTCCCAACATCCAAACTGAAGTCTAAGACCTTGACGGAATGGGTCAACGCTCCGATGGAGATCAGATCAACCCCCGTCTCTGCCACCTGGCGTAAATTCTCTTCTCGAATCCCTCCGGAGGCTTCAAGCAAGGCCTGGTGATTCACCCGACGTACAGCAGCCCGCATGTCCTCTAACGACATATTATCGAGCATGATCACATCCACACCGCTAACCAACGCTTCTTCGACCTGTACCAAATTCTCACATTCCACTTCTATCTTAACCATGTGGCCCACTTTGGCCCGGGCCTCAGCCACCGCCTGGCGAATCCCACCCAAGGCAGCGATATGGTTGTCCTTCAGCATCACCGCATCATAAAGCCCATAGCGGTGGTTCTTTCCCCCACCGAGTTGAACCGCATATTTTTGCAGCATGCGCAGTCCTGGCAGGGTCTTGCGCGTATCAGTAACCTGCACGTTCAATCCACTTAATTGTTCTACCGCTTTCCGGGTTGCGGTGGCAATACCAGACAAATGCTGCAAAAAATTTAAGGCTGTCCGTTCAGCCTGGAGCACACCCCGCAAGGAGCCCTCCACTTCGAGCACGACATTCCCTGGGCGCACCCGTTCTCCTTCCGCCGCTAAAAGTTGAATCACAAGATTGGGGTCAACCCGCTTAAAGACCTGGGTTGCCATTGGAAGCCCCGCTACGACCCCCGAATCCTTGGCATAGATTTGCGCATACCCTTGCAGAGATTCGGGCAGGATGGCCGAACTTAAGTCCCCGGTACCCAGATCCTCTGCCAGTGCCTTGTCGATGATCTCATTCAACTGGAATGTAGCGAACACGATCTTCCTCCTTGTCAATCACGGAATGTACTTGCCACCGGGGATCCTTGTGCTCAGAGAAATCAAGGCGGAAATGGCTACCCCTGCTTTCCTTACGGCTTAACGCTGATTTCGCAATGAGCGATCCTATGAGTAACATATTGGCCAGTTCCAAATCGGAGACCTGCATCTGGGGCTCATAGGTATCTCCCCAAAGCTGAAGCTCGGAAACCGCTTCCCGCAAACCTTTGTCCTCACGTAATATGCCCACATTCTTCCACATGAGATGCTGAAGAGCAGCACGCTCCACCTTCCCCTTGGGCCGTTGAATCCGCCCACCATCTGTCGTATAGGGTTCTATGTCTTTGAAGGATGCCTGCACGCCATCCTTTTCTTTCTGCATGTGGGCGACAATCCGAGCCCCGAACACGAGGCCATCCAGCAGGGAATTGCTCGCCAGGCGGTTCGCGCCATGCACCCCGTTGCAGGCACATTCCCCGCAGGCATAAAGATGCGGAAGATTGGTCTGGCCGTCGCAATTTGTCCGGATTCCACCCATCGCATAGTGGGCAGCTGGTGCGACCGGAACAGGATCTTTCAGAACGTCAATGCCAAAATGCAGACATGTTTCGCGTATTTTCGGAAAGCGTTCTGCGACTTTGTTGCTCCCAATGGGTCTAAAATCCAGATACACCGGGCCAGAGGCCATCTCAGACCAAATCGCGCGGGCCACCACATCACGCGGTGCCAGTTCTTCTCCCGGAATCCCCTTCATAAAGCGCTCCCTGCGGGCATTAAGCAAATGAGCACCCTCACCTCTGACCGCTTCTGATAGGAGAAACCGGGGGGCTTCAGGCAAGAGCAAGGCTGTAGGATGGAATTGCATAAACTCCATGTCCATTAATTCCGCCCCGACCCGAAAGGCTGCAGCCATCCCGTCTCCAGTAGCCACATCCGGGTTCGTCGTATAGCCAAACACTTGTCCCAATCCTCCGGTTGCCATGACTATGGCTTTGGCTAAATAAACCTCAAGCTTGATGGCCAGCGGGTTAAATACCAGTGCTCCCCGCACAGTCCCTTCCTCATCCCGCAGGAGATCAAGCAAAAAGCGCGCTTCCCTCACCTCAAGCCGAGGGGTTCTTCCTGCCTCTTGGACTAAGGCCCTCTCAATCTCCCATCCGGTTGCATCCCCTTGGGCATGGAGAACTCGGGGTCGGCTGTGCGCCCCTTCTCGTGTAAAAGCAAGGCTCGCTCCTTGATGGTCAAATACAGCCCCCAGCGCCATCAGTTCTTCAACCCGTTTTGGCCCTTCTTCCACAAGGATCCGCACGGCCTCGGAATTACACAGTCCCGCACCCGCATACAGGGTATCTTCATAATGAAGGGCTGGCGAATCCTCTTCGTCCAGGGCGACCGCAATTCCACCTTGCGCGTGTCCTGTGTTGCTTTCAGAAATTGTCTTTTTGGTTAACACGACAACCTTGGCTTGTTCTCTGCTGGCTTGAATCGCCGTATATAAACCCGCTATTCCACTCCCAAGAACCAGCACGTCTGCCTGAGAAATCTCCGTCACGTTCACCATCCCTGTCCTTTCTTGGACATCTTAACCTTCTCCCATGTCCTCAACCAATCGTCTTTATCCCCGTGCAAGACTCCCTGGGAGTTCACTTGAGAACAAGCATGCGATCAAGGGCCTGTTTGGCCCTGACCCGAATCCCTTCAGGGACAGAAATCCGAGACGACATATCCCGTAGCGCATCCCGCACTTTCTCAAGGGTCGTCGCCTTCATGTTCGGGCAAACCAGCTTATCTGATGCCAAATAGAATGTTTTGCCCGGACAGGTTTTCTTTAGCTCATGCAAAATGCCTGATTCGGTGCCGATAATAAATTCCTCATTTGTCGAAGATTGAGCAAAACGAATGATTCCGGCTGTTGAGCCCACATAATCGGCTAAGCGCCACACTTCTTCCCTGCACTCGGGGTGCACAAGAATTTCGGCTTTGGGATGCAATCCCCGGGCAACCTGGATATCCTCTACCCGCAGACGATCATGGGTCTTGCAATAGCCAGGCCATAAATCAAAGGAACGCCCCAGCCTTTCTGAAACGAAACGCCCCAAATTCTGATCCGGAACAAAAAGAATATCTGCACCTGCCAGGGATTCAACCACTTCCTTCGCGTTGGAGGAAGTACAGCAAATATCGCTCTCAGCCTTTACCTCTGCCGAAGAATTGACATAGCAAACCACTTTCGCCCCTGGCTGTTCAGCCTTCCATTGCCGCAAAGACTCTGCATCCACCATTCGGGCCATAGGACAGCCTGCTTTCAGTTCGGGCAGAATTACCGTTTTATCTGGCGAAAGGATGGCTGCACTTTCCGCCATAAAATCAACTCCGCAAAAGACAATGACCTCTGCGTCCGTACTCGCTGCCTTCTGACTTAGCTGGAGAGAATCTCCCACAAAATCCGCGATATCCTGAATTTCCGGACGTTGGTAATAATGAGCTAAAATGATCGCGTTTCTTTCTTTTTTGAGTGTTCGGATTTCGCTTTCCAAAATGCCTCCGTTCAATTCTCCATCCTCCAAACCATGTTTATCTCCGGTTCAATCTACGATATTTTACCAAATAATCAAAAATCGGCCAAATATCTACTCTCTTTGATTTAGGTCAATTTTAAGCTTGAACCACCAGGTTGTCAATTAAGCGTGTCGAAGAAAAATAAACTGCCACGGCAATCACCACGCTACGGTCGATCCACTCCACGTTTGTCAAATCGGAGGCTGCCCTGACTTCAACATAATCCAGCCTCCCGCTCGTCTCGTCAACCCGGCTCCTGATTAATTTTTCAATTTTTCTCGGATCCTTTTGTCCATCCCGGATCGCGGCTGCCGCTTCGCCAAGGCTCTGATACAGCACCACTGCTTCCGCCCGCTCCTTTGGAGAGAGATAGACATTGCGAGAACTCTTCGCTAAACCGTCCACCTCTCGCACCGTGGGAACCCCGATCACCTCGATGGGAAAATTCAGATCCATTACCATCTTCTTTAAGATCCGATACTGCTGATAATCCTTGAGCCCGAAAAAAGCAAGATCGGGTTGTACGATATGAAACAGTTTACTGACAACCGTGGCCACCCCCCGAAAGTGCCCTGGTCGTGACCCACCACATAGCACGTTTTCCATGACTCCTACCTGGACAGTAGCCAACATCGCCTCCGGGTACATGGCTTTCGCCTTCGGATGAAATAGCAGGTCCACCCCCGCTGCTTCAGCCATACGAGCATCCCGCTCCAAATCGCGTGGATAACGCTCGTAGTCCTCATTCGGGCCAAATTGCAATGGATTGACAAAAATACTCATCACAACCATAGCCTCTGCCTTTTTGGCCTCTGCAACCAAAGCTACATGTCCTTCATGGAGATACCCCATGGTCGGTACTAGGGCTATCTTTCTGCCCTTCTCTCTAGCCTTTTGAATGATCTGACGAACCTCTGCAATCTTCTCTGTACTCTGCATTTTTTATATCCTCTCTTCGTCTCTAAACTGTCTTTTCCTGATACCTTTTTGCTAAAAACGACATCTTACGCGACCTGTTCAGGCTTTGGCATCGCTTTACCCTCGTCTGGTTCTGTGTTAGGCTCACTCCCTCGACCGAATAAAAGACTCATGTCCGCATAAACGCTAGCCGGATATTCCTTACCATTTTCCGCCCACTTTTGTATGGCAAGGTTCAGTGCCTCTGGGGCTAAGGCGGAATACACGCTGGCCAAAGGCTCAGGCATCTGTTCAAGGTGGCTGCGGACAACGTCCACATCCCCTCGTGCCAATGGGCCAGTCAAGGCCTGGGGCAGCCCCAACTGGCTGAGGTTCTTTAACGCTCCTTCCATGAGGGGCAATAAGGCATCCAGCGCCTGAGTGCGCTCAAACCCTGCCAGTTCCAAAAACTTTGTAGCTAGAGAAGCCAACACCACCACATAATTGGAAGCCATCACAGCCCCAGCATGATACAACACCTTATTGGCGGTAGGAATCCAATGCGGTATCCCCCCCAAGTCCTTGACCAAAGCCATTCCCAATTCCGGCCTATCTCCCTCCACCGAGAAGTGGGATTTCCCCAGAAGCTCCACAGCCCTATCCACATCGGCAAATGACTGCAAAGGGTGTATCGACAGACAACTGATCGGAACCCCTTCCACGCGCAAGATACCCGAAGGATGCGCTCCTGAGCAATGGATCCAAACTTGGCCATCACGCTGGAGTGTTTGGGCCGCCAGGTGCTCAGCAACCGAGCGAATCACCCCATCTTGCGTTGTGATGAACAGCAAATCTGCCAGCGGAATCAACTCTCCCAGAGAGAGATGGGGCACATCGAGGTAGCGGCTAAAACTCTGATAAGAGACACTGCTTCGGGTGTGGACTCCCACGCAAGCATGGCCCGCCCGCTCTAAGCTGACTGCTAGGGCCGTCCCGACGACTCCCGTCCCGATAATGGCAAATTTCACGTAATCACCCCCGGTACAAATAAAAACACCTTCACAACGTGAAGGTGCAAAAACATCCATCCTTCACCGTCTCGGTCATTTCCGATCCAAGCGGCATCTAAAGGTTTTCCCTTATTAAATTTTACCCAACCGAGTAACCCCAACCGCCTAACAATACAACTCGCAAACACAATGCTGTTTGTTAGGACAACGGCCAAACTTTCCCTTCTCCCGCTACCTCCTGGATTAAGCGGCCTGAAGGCAGAATAAGCGAGGGTGCGATTTCACGCAATGGAGTCAAGACAAACGCCCTCTCCTCTAAGTGAGGGTGAGGTATGCTAAGCTCTGGAGTCTGGATAGTTACATTATCACAGAGAAGGATATCCATGTCAATGGTTCGCGGGCCCCAACGTACGAGCCGCTTTCTCCCGAGTTCCTGTTCAATGCCTTGGCAAAGATGAAGAAGCTCCAAAGGCTCTAGGGATGTTTCAATCCAAGCCGCAATATTCCAGAACTTCTCCTGCTCCACTCCCCCCCAAGGCTCAGTCACATAAACACTAGAAACTCCACGTAGGGTCACGTCTGCGTCTCGCAAGCGATCCAAGGCTTGATGTAGGTAGTAACCCCGATCCCCCATATTACTTCCAAGGCTTAAATAGGCATTCATCCTTTCCGGCCCCGCCGTATCTCAACAGAAATGTCCCGGAACAACCCGGGAACGGGTGCCTGCGGCTTGTGAACCTCCACCCGAACTTCGTCACAGGGAAACGTTGGCAAAAGTGTCTCGGCTATCTGTTCGGCAAGATGCTCCAGCAAGCGATAAGGGCCACTCTCAACGACTCCCTTAATCTCAGCATACACCTCAGCATAATTGAGGGTATCCCCCACTTCATCCGAGATTCCTGCAGACTGCAAATCATGATAGAGATCAACATCCACTATGAATTTCTGCCCAAGCCGTTGTTCCTCGGGCAAAACTCCATGATAGGCGTAAAACTCCAATCCGCGCAGGTGGATGATATCATGCTCCACCATAATTCATCCCCCTTTGGCCGCGATAAATCGCATCAGCCATCATAATCGCCCGCTTATTAGACTCAACATCATGAACCCGTATAATATCCACAGCAGCCTCCACTCCCATCACGCTGGTCGCGAGGGTTCCTTCTAAACGCTCATCCACCGGCAGGTTCAGCGTGTTGCCAATCATAGATTTACGTGATGTCCCGAGAAGAATCGGATGACCCAAACTTTTAAACTCCGCCAAGCGAGCCATGACTTCCAGATTTTGCTCTGTCGTCTTACCGAACCCGATTCCGGGATCCAGAATGATTTGATCCCCTGCTAAGCCGTGCTCTTCGGCTAACAGAATGCTCCGGCGCAAAAATGAAAGGATATCCCCCAGCAAATGGTGGTAGGATGTTCCTTCCTGGTTATGCATGACAACCACCGGTGCCCTGTATTCCCCGACCACACGCGCCATATCCGGATCCTTCTGCAGACCCCAGATATCGTTGATGATATGAGCTCCGGCCTCTAAAGCCTGAGCAGCAACCTCCGCCTTATAGGTATCTACCGAAATGGGAACCGGAACCTCCCTCACCAATACGCGCAAAACGGGTTCCAGCCTGGCCCATTCCTCTTCCGCGCTCACCACTTTATGCCCTGGGCGCGTAGACTCGCCGCCAATATCGAGAATATCCGCGCCTTCCCCAATTAAACGGTAAGCATGATTCAGTGCCTCTTTTTCCGAGTAAAACTTGCCGCCGTCAGAAAACGAATCCGGAGTGATGTTTAATATCCCCATGATCAAAGTTCGCTTACCTAACGGTAATTCCTTGCCTCGACAATTTAAGATGCGCTTTCGCGGAGGCTCAAGCCTCGCTAAGAGATCTTTCAGGGAATGTCCGATATCCTTCAGACCAAACGGTTGCGCCAGGAGTTTCTGTGCCAAATGTCCCAATTGTCGCTGTGTGCCCATGAGTAAAACATCTGTATGTTCTATCGCGTTGATGATGACATTGCGATGAACCGCAGCATCTCCTCCCGCTGCCAGCATCTCTTGTTTTAGGATATGTGCAACCCTAAGCGGAACCTCTTCTAGCTTTATCGCCCTCCCCAATGGTTTCCCCGCCATTAAGGCAATCCCACCGGGATCAGAACCAATGTGACCCAAAGCCCGCTTGACCTCATCGATATTAGCCAGCGTAATCCAACGTAAACCATAATCGTGCATGGTAACCTCCCCTGTCCTGAACCCTAATAGGTTATATTAAGCATCTCTGGACTAAATTTATGGCATGTCCCTTGTGCTGAACAGTTCGCGCAATCCCTCGCCCAATCGTCTGCTAAGGCTAAAGCCCTAGCCAACACGCTCGTATGCCCGGTTTCTTGCCGATGCTCCATAATAGCGTCCAGAATCGTCTCCACTTCATCCACCTGAAACCCCGCCTCAATGAGCAACGGCTTGGCCAGCCTGACACTAGCCTGGGCATGATCCTCTCCTGTTTTGTATTCCACCCAGCGCCCCAGATCATGCAAAAGTGCCGCTGCATACACCAATTCCTTAAACTGCGGTTTCGAGGAAACCTCTTCCCTTTCCAGCAAATAAGCATAAGCAATCCGTGCCACACCCAGCAAGTGATCCATCCCATGCTTGCAGTAAATCCGCTCTTTCTCCTCCGCTTGGGTACGCGCCAAATGCTCTCGGAATGCCTCTCCCTGAATCATTCGGTTTAATCGCTCCATAAAACCCCTCCAGAAGTCAGAAGTCAAGCGCGTCAGCAGGAACCGTTCCCCCTTCTTGCCCTCTTCCATGTCTTGCCCAAGAGTAGGGAATGTCACACGAGCACCTAAGTGAACCCTAAAGCGAGCAGCAATCAAACTCTCCGCTAGGCTCGTACCTCAAAGCTATGGGGCGACCGCGCCGGATGCGCGGCGTCGCCAACTGAGCCACGGTAAAGAGTTCTCGAAATCTATGACTTCGCTAGAACTCTTATCCTCGCAGTGGAATGGCGAATTTGGCACGATAGTCTCCGGTGGAGAGTATCGCCGAAGCCGCCACCATCAAAGGATGACCTTCCGGCTGAAGATCTACCCCACCGACCCCAGATCGAGCCTAGCGGAGTAAGTTTGGTCTGAAAGCGCCACGGGTGAGCGTGGTGCTGTGGAGCATTCCCGACCCCAGACTGTCCCAGACTATCCTGAACACAAACGGTGGAAAGGCCAAAGGCCTTCCCACCGTTCATCCCAACCGCGTTTTAGAATAACCCTTTGACTTTCCCGGTCTCGACATCAATATCAATCCGCCGATAAGCCGGGTCCGAACTTGTTCCCGGCATGAGGGTAATCGTGCCAGCCATCGGGCAGAGGAACTTAGCTCCACCGTAGACCAGGACATCCCGGATCGGAAGCCTCCAACCCTTGGGAACCCCTTTGAGCGCCGGATCATGCGACAGGCTGAGATGGGTTTTCACCATCATGGTCGCGAAATCGGCGTAAGCAGGATCCGCTTCGAAACGTTTGGCTTTCGCTTCCGCTTCCGGCGACCAGTCGACACCATCTGCTCCATATACTTCGCGGGCAATTAATTCTACCCGCTGCCGCAAAGGCATCTCCAGCGGGTAAAGCGGTTTGAATTCATTCGGTTCTTCACACGCTTCAATAACAGCATCGGCAAGCTCTAAGGCACCGTCTCCCCCTTTGAGCCAGTGCTCTGATAGGGCACAACGCCCCCCTGCCGCTTCCACGATCTTCTTAACCAGCTTAACCTCAGCTTCGGTATCCGAATAGAAGCTATTAATACAAACAACGGGCTTGATTCCAGACTTTTTGATGATGCTGAGATGATGGAGCAGGTTGGCACAACCCTTTTCCACCAATTCCAGGTTCTCCTGGGTGTACTCTTGCGGCAGCGGACGGCCTGGAACCACGGCTGGTCCGCCTCCATGCATTTTCAGTGCCCGAATGGTAGCGACCAATACGGAAACATCCGGCTTCAAACCGCTAAGCCGAGCTTTAACATTCCAGAACTTCTCGAAGCCAATATCAGCCGCAAAGCCGCTCTCAGTAACATGGTAGTCAAACACTTTAAGTCCGACTCTGTCAGCTATGATAGAAGACTGTCCAATCGCAATGTTTGCAAACGGCCCGGCATGGACAAAGACCGGCTGGCCTTCTGCGGTGTAGCAGATGGTCGGATTAATCGTGTTTCGCATCCAGGCGGCCATGGCTCCATCTACTTCTAAGTCTTTGGTTGTAATTGGCTTACCGGTCTTATCATAAGCCACGATGACTTTGCCAATCCGTTCCCTCAAATCAGGCAGATCCTTGGCGATAGCCAAAATAGCCATGAGTTCTGAGCCGACTGCGATCCCGAATTTCGACTGCATTACAAAGCCATCTTTTTTGCCGCCTAATCCAATCAGGATATTGCGCAAGCCTTGAGCTGCAAAATCGATGATCCAACCCATTTCCACATTCTTCGGGTCGACATCGAGCCGACGCAAATTGCGTTTTGCCAACTCTTCATCCGTATAATTAGCCTCATGTTGCATCCGAGCGTTCAAGGCCACCATAGCCAGGTTATGGGCATTCATGATATCATTGATGTCCCCGGTCAAACCCAGCGAGAATTCAGTCATAGGAATCAGAAGGGCGTTTCCACCACCCGCTGCCGTTCCCTTAATATTCATAGTCGGCCCGCCGGAAGGCTGGCGAATCGCACCACCGACACTCCTGCCCCGCTTCGCCAAACCTTCGATCAATCCCAGCGTGGTGGTCGTCTTTCCTTCACCAAGAGGGGTCGGCGTAATCGCCGTTACCTCAATGTATTTGCCATCGGGTTTGTCCTTGAGGCGCTCCATGACCTTGAGAAAGTCGACTTTCGGAGTTTTACCATAGGGAATCAGTTCATCCTTTTCCAGCCCAAGCATGTCTACAAGCTGTTCGGTAGTTGGCATGGTCTTTTCTGCTTCTTCAGCAATCTGCCAATCCTTCATTTGGGTGGCATCATAAGCCATTGGTAGTCCTCTCCCTTCGTTTCCATCCTGCTCCCCTTATAATTAGTGGGGAGTAAAATTAAACTTAATTGTTGGATTTATATATATTTGCTTGATTCGCCATTGAATTCTATTTTCCTGCCTGTTTCCCTAAAGTCGATCGGGAAAATCTCAGAGCATGTGAAAAAACAGCTCCCCTTTAGTATGATGGGGAGCCTTTCTTTTATTCATTAGGATCCGGCTTCGCAAGCCGAAATACTCTTGACCCCTTAAAAGCGGGAATTTGTACGACCTTGCGGACGATGCTTACATTGATCCCGGCCTTCTTAAGCGCATCCGCCTCCAGGTTTGAAAAATAATCGACTAAAGTATCTTGATTCCCGATGACATCGATCTCATAGGGGATCCCTTCTACCCGTGTGATTGGCACCTGATTGACAAGAATCGTGGAGCTTCCACTATAGACAATGGCCGTAGAAGCCACCATGCGTTGTTGATTGATGCCGATAGCCTCCGACCCCGCAAAACGCAAGGTGTTGACGATCTCGAGCAGATTATCAGGCGTCAGCGGCAAAACTGTTTTATGATCCTGCTTCCGGTCATCAATAAAGATCTGTACCCCTGGTCCTTCAACCTTCCGAGTCCCATCAAGAATCCCGGCCTGAGCCAAGTCAGTAAGTATGCTAGGATCGGTACCCCCCTGTTTCCTAGCCTGCTCCAATCGGGACCTGAGTTCCTTGTTCGTCTGTTTGAGCTGGTCATTTTGCGCTTGTACAGTCGTTAAAACGGATTTTGCTGCGGTCATACGCTGGGCATTAATTTGCTCAGCAGCAGACACGTTTTTCTGCGTCTGCACCGCTATCGATATCAAAAATCCGAGGGCAATCGCCACCAAGGTTACCGGAAGAGCCAATTCTCTTTTCCAACGTGTCATTAGGCCCCCTCCTTCACCGGTTGAGCGTATTGTATTTTGCGCATTGTCCCTGCCGGGATATGCAGGCTATTTACTACTTCAAGCTGCCTAGTGATGCCATACATCGTTTGAAACTCACCTAACTGATCCCAGGTATAGGCAAAGTGCAAAACCGACTGCAGATTGCGGTTGTCCCCAATCGCCTCGATAACATAAGAAGGCACCTGCCGTGTCCCATTGATCTGAATATAGGGGCCGCTGCAGAAAAACTCTGTCGTCCCCAGCACGCGTTGTCCGTTAACCGCAATGGCCTCTGCTCCGCCACTCCAGAGAATGTTGATCAGGAGGCGGATGTAGGCTTCGTGAATCACATAATTCTGAGGATCATCATTCTTCCCTTTGTGCTGAGCATCATCAAGGGTAACGCGAATCCCCGGACCGGTAACGGGGATCAGCCCGGCGTTCATGCGACTATCCTGCAATTGCTGCAATGCGAGAGCTGATGCACTCGCCCCCTGGGTGTACTTCGCTAACTCCTGGCGGATCTTATCATTATCGGCAGCCAATTGTTGATTTTCTTGCTCGGTTTGAATCAAACTTGGGAGGGTAGCTTCTTGATGGGTTGGGTTGCCGACTAAACCCTGAGCTTTTAGAAGCACAACAAAAAGAAACCCCACCAGAACCGAAGCAACGGAAATCAGAACCTTTCGTTCTCTAAACCACGACATGCATTACCCCCAGCAAACGTCAACCCATCTCCCCTGGTTATTCGCTCAACCAATCTTCCCCTGCTTTTGTGTAGGAGAGCAGTTGCTCTGGGCTAAAATACAAGCCTATCTCACGCTCGGCACTCGCCACGGAGTCAGAGCCGTGAATCACGTTGCGGCTGATGTCCATGCCGTAGCTACCACGAATCGAGCCGGGATTGGCCACAGCCGGATTCGTTGAACCCATCAATTCACGTGCGATAGCCACCACATTTTTGCCTTCCCAAACCATCGCCACGACCGGAGAGGACATGATGTAGGCAACCGTGGGCTCGAAGAAGGATTTGCCTCGGTGCTCGGCATAATGCTGTTCAGCTAAAGTACGATCCACTTGTATTAGTTTCATGCCTACCAGTTTGCACCCTTTCCCTTCGAAGCGCGCGATAATCGCCCCGATCAACCCCCGCTGGACTGCATCCGGCTTCAGCATGATGAATGTTCGTTCCACAACAACGTCCTCCTATTCAATCTTGTTTTTCTCTCGTTCGTAATCCCGGCCGAGTTCTGCAGCTCCTTGCTCCTCTTGGGACGGGATTCGGCCTTCCACCGCAACAACGGGCTCGCCCTCACTCGGCTTATCGAACTTTGCCATCAAATCAGCGAATTCCTTCGCTTGCAAGGTTTCTTTTTCCATCAGAGCTTCGGCAATGGCATGAAGCTTATCGATGTTTTGCCGAATATGGTTCTCCGCCTTTTGATAGCAGTCATCAATGATGCGGCGGGCCTCTTTGTCAATGGCATAAGCAACCGCCTCACTGTAGTTACGGTCACGGGCGATATCCCGACCGAGAAATACCTGCTCTTCTTTGTGCCCAAAGGTTAAGGGGCCAAGCTCCTCAGACATCCCAAGCTCCGTAATCATTTTGCGCACCAAACCCGTAGCCCGCTCCAGGTCGTTCGAGGCCCCAGTAGAAATCTCATTTAAAATAACGGCTTCCGCCACTCGTCCACCGAGCAACATCGTCACCTGGTCAAGCAACTGAGACTTGGTCATATAGTTGCGATCTTCTTTGGGTAGCAACAGGGTATAGCCCCCTGCCCGTCCCCGAGGGATGATCGATACTTTATGCAGCGGATCGGTATGTGTTAAAAGCTCCCCGACCAATGCGTGTCCCGCTTCATGATAGGATACGAGTTTCTTCTCGTAGGGACTGATCACGCGACTCTTCTTCTCCGGTCCCGCAATCACCCTTTCGATGGAATCTTCTAAGGCCAGCATCCCCACCTCTTTCTCACTACGGCGTGCGGAAAGAAGTGCTGCTTCATTGACAAGATTGGCCAAATCCGCGCCCGTAAAACCAGGCGTTCGGCGTGCTAGCACATCAAGATCAACATCATTAGAAAGCGGCTTTCCCTTAATATGAACCCCTAGAATCTGTGCTCTTCCCCTGACATCCGGCACATCGACCGAAACTTGGCGGTCAAAACGGCCTGGCCGGAGCAGCGCGGGATCCAAAATATCAGGGCGATTCGTTGCTGCAATGATAATGATTCCTTCGTTCCCGGCAAATCCATCCATCTCAACCAACATCTGATTCAAGGTCTGCTCGCGTTCATCATGGCCCCCGCCTAGACCGGCACCCCGCTGGCGGCCAACTGCATCGATCTCATCAATAAAAACGATACAGGGGGAATTCTTCTTCGCCTGTTCAAATAAATCGCGCACGCGAGAAGCCCCTACCCCGACAAACATCTCCACAAAGTCTGAACCGCTGATGCTGAAGAATGGCACCCCGGCTTCCCCAGCGACAGCCCGAGCTAGTAAGGTCTTGCCGGTACCCGGAGGACCAAACAGCAGAACCCCCTTAGGAATTTTAGCACCAAGATCATTAAACTTTTTCGGATATTTCAGGAACTCTACGACTTCCTCAAGCTCTTCCTTAACTTCATCTACCCCTGCGACATCAGCAAACGTAATCTTTTTCTTGTCATCTCCAACTAGCCTGGCCCGGCTCTTGCCAAACTGCATGACCCGGTTACCCCCGCCCTGGGTCTGCTGCATCATGAAGAAAAACAATCCGACAATGAGCAAAATCGGAAGCAACGTCGTAATCAGGCTCGTCCACCAAGGCGGTTCAGGTGGGGTCTTGAAATTCAGGACCACCCCGTGGGTATAGAGGTCGGAGTACAGCTTATCATCCCCGATAGGGCCGACAATATCGTATGTCTTGCCGTCCTTCATAGTGACGGAATAGTGATTTACACTTTTATCACCAACGGTCGTCACTTCGGTAACCCTGTCTTCGACAACAGCCTTTTTAAAGCTATTGTAATCCAAGGTCAAGTCTTTATTAACCGGAGGACTCTGCCATCTGATGAGCATAATTGCCAACAAGATGATAAGCAAATAGATCGCGATATTCTTAAAAAATTTCAAGTCTTGGGTCCTCCTCTCCATCTGGAAAACCGCCTCATTTTGAAGCAATATTACACATTATACCACGCTAAATTCCATTATACAACGAAGCTTGCGACGTTTCCGGCGCCAGCCGCCGCACCGCACAATAGGCCCTTTCCTCATTCCCCATCGGCTGCAAGAGACTACCCCGGCGAACCCCCGGAATCCAAAAAACCTCCTGTTCGGAAGCGAGCAACCATAAACCCTTTCGGGCTTCGGACGCAATCCCCATTTCCTGAAAAACCTTCTTGAGTGCTTTATGCCCCGTACCTTTGATCCACATCCGGTCACCCGAACGACGAGTGCGCAAAACCAATGGCTCCTTCAGTTTTCGCAGGGCACTGAGGCTAAACGCTTCAATATCCACAGGGCTGTGGGTAGAATACACTTGCTGGCCAGACAGCTCTTCCTCAGCAAACATACCGACTTCTACACCCGCTTCAAGTCGTGCGCACCAACCCGAGAAAGGAACCACAATTTCCCAGTCTCGTGCTTCTACCTGTTCTCCAGATTCGGATCGCGCTGTATGGACAAACCATAACCCTTTAGAATCTATTTTAACCAAAATTCCCGGCAAATCCTGCATCCAGCCAGGCTTTCCTCCGCTTTCCATGATCGCCTCAACAAAATTAAAAGCTAACCCTCGCGGATCGCTCCCAACCTGTGCGGCAGCCTTGCGGATCAGGCGGGATAAGAGCGCGGGAGGCAAAGAAAACACATCAAGACTCAAGGCCGCAGCCCCTGGCTCTGCCGCAAGGGAATACTGAACCCACGCTGCTTCGGCTGCTGCAGCCATATATTCCTCATCCCAACGCAATAAAACTCCAGTCCGCCCTAGTGTCTCCAAAATCCTCGGATTATAGTTGGCCTCCAGCTCAGGGAGGAGTTTCAGACGAATGCGGTTCCGAGCGTAAATCGGCTCTGCATTACTCTGATCCAAGGCATAGGGAAGCCCTTCGGCTTGACAATAGCGAAGAAGATCTTCCTTTTTGACCGAAAGCAAGGGTCGGATGACTCTCCCTTTGCCGGGATAGATCCCAGCCAAACCAGCCGTCCCGCTTCCACGTAAAAGCCGATAAAGAATCGTTTCCGCTTGATCACCCAGATGATGGGCGGTCGCCAAAAGCGTAAAGCTACCCTTTGCCATATCCTCCTGCCAGCGGGCATAGCGCCACTGGCGCGCCGCTTCCTGAAAAGACAGCCGCGCTGCTTTGGCGTACTGTTTTGCCTGAAAACGATGGACAAAACAGGGCAGACCCCAAGCCCCAGCTAGACCCTGCACCAGCTGCTCCTCCGCGTCAGCTTCCGGCCTTGCTTGGTGGTTCACATGGGTTAAGGCGAGTTCAATTCCCTGATCTCGCCTTTCCTTAGCATACCGCCATAGAATATGCGCTAAAGCCACCGAATCAGGCCCGCCGGATACGGCGACCAGCACTCTGCTCTGAGCAGGGATCAAGTTTGGCAAAACTTTGTCACACAACCTCCGGTACATAATCCCCTCATTCATTCCAATAGTTTTTCCGAACCACTAACACCACTCCGTCGTCCGGCAATTCTCCGCCAGCCAAACGCCTCGCTTCCGACGTGATCGTATCGGCTAAATCCTGAGAGTGGCTTCCTTTGGCTTTTTCCAAATAGGCACAGAGCCAGTTTCCATCTCGTACCACATCCAGAATCCCATCGCTTACCATTACCAGTGACTCTCCCGGCTTTAAGGCCGATTCCAAAACAGGAACTTCAATTTGATCTAAGATTCCTGCCGGTAAGCTGGATGAACTGAACGTTTCCACCGTATCGGACCTGACGATGTAACTGGCGACCGCACCTGCTTTTATCAGTTTAACACGTTCCGACTCTAAATCCAAAATCACCATATCAAGGGTCACAAAACTTTCTTCAGGAGAACGAAGCACTAGCATCGAATTGAGTGCCTGGACTGCTCCCAGCGGCTCAAATCCCGTGTTGAGAAGCTGTTCCAGTAGCGTCAGGGCAGCCGCACTCATTTGGGCGGCGTTTTCGCCTGCCCCCATTCCATCACTGATGACAAAGGCGTGCTGTGTGGGGGCAAAGGCTAAGGATGCGTAATTGTCCCCATTAATTCCGCTTCCGCTCTTGCTAAAAGAGGCGACCCCGACATCAAGGAAGTGTCGCCTGCGGCGGGCGAGACTCGATGACCCTGCATCAGGCCAATTGTGCCGTGCATTCAGCTCTTTGGCAAGATTCCCAATAACATGGGAAACGCTCTGAAACTGACGCGCTATCGCTTCTTGGTTAGATGCAAGTCTCTTGCGCCACGTCTCTTGATTCTTCTCTTGTTCCACTAAGAACTGGATCCCAATCAGCATCTCCTTTAGTCGGCCACAGTGCCGCTTCCATTCGACTGGTAAATCCCCAGCCTGGATAGCGCCATGAGTTTCCACAGTGGAAAACAAGTCTAAGAGAAAACGATAAGTCTTATAAAACTCTCTTTCCCAACAAGTTCCGATCGTCGGGCAGTTCTGGCAAACGCGTTCGACCAAGACATTCATAAGCTCCGGGACTTCCGGACGCATCTTGTCCGTTGCCTCTACTTCAGCGGCCTGATAACCCAGCGCGATTTGATCAAAAATTTCAGCTAACGCCTTAACTTTTGTGACCGTTGTCTCCACTTCGGGCACCGCTTTCACTTTGAGAAAATTCGCACGGGGTGCCGGAGTCGGCCACAGCAAGAATAGCAGAAGCCCGAGTGCTGCTGAGATAAGTTGAGAGAAAAGTACCTCTTGCCTTAGAAAGAGGGTGAGGGTAAGGGTCACAGCCGAAAAGGCGAGCCCAATACCTAGTTTGCCCAGGCGTTGAAAGGCTCCTGTACAAAACCCAGCCAGGGCATAAATACCGGCAGCCGTTAAATTTTGGACATCAAAGGAAAGCTGGGGAAGAAAGCCAAGCATAGCACCCACTCCAGATGCTGTCCCCGCCCCAAAGCGCTTTGCCGCAAACAATACAAAAAAGCTAAGAAGGACAACAGGTAAGTTGATACCCC
This sequence comes from Desulfosporosinus sp., assembly GCA_020692355.1. Lineage (GTDB taxonomy): Bacteria > Bacillota > Desulfitobacteriia > Desulfitobacteriales > Desulfitobacteriaceae > JAJZPA01. Next base: position 44,989 of record JAIMKP010000014.1, on the reverse strand, counting down.
CCACGTGCAGCCCTTGTAAACCGCTAATCACACCGGTCAACAGGACCAGCCACGCCATCCCTTGTTCCTGATTGAACTCCCCTCTCCACAGGGCCCCTTGATGCGAGAGAGCATACCAAAATATCCCACTCATCCCCCCAGAAAGGAGAGCTTCCACCCCGGTCAGAAATAACGCATGCTGTTCCGGGAGTTTTAACCCCAGCGCCAAGGAAGAGACCAGGATACCCACAAATCCGGTGACTAAGCCGAGATACACGAGAGCATGATCTTTCCGTTTTAAATAGGGGGCAACCAAAATAAGTACGGCTAAACTTATCACCGTCCGCAGGAGGAGCGAAAGATCCTGCAGAGTGCCAACACCCGCCAACACACCCAAAATCCCAAGCACCGCGCCTTTTCCGCCCCGCAAAAGCAATGCGGCACCAAAGGCAACCCCCAGCGGATAAATTCCTATGACATTACCCCTGGCCAAAAAAATACCCAATAGAAGCGGAAGAACTGCATTTTGCATCGATGCGCTTTCTTTCCGGATACCCTGTTCAATTTTAAGTGTTGCCCAATCAGCCATAATGTCACCTCTTACCATTTTATGGTAACATTATAACCCAGCTTCTCGGCAAACCTTGTCTAGTGCTGTCAGAAAACCAAAACAACTTTCGACTGATAAATACAAAAAGCCGCCCGTTTAGGCGGCTCTTCTTTCTAATAACGGCTCGAACCTCGACCCCCGCGTTTCGACTCCGTAGCCCGGCGGAACTCCAATTGACGTTCGTCACTATCTTTTAGGAATTTAGATAGTTTATCCTCAAAGGATACGGTTGGCTGGCGGCGTTCACGCCCGCTCCGGGAACTGGGACTTGCTTGTTTGATGGACAATCCGATTTTACCCTTTTCATCCACATGAATAACCTTCACCTTGACATGATCTTGTTCTTTTAAATAATCCCTAACGTCCTTCACATAAGCATCCGCAACTTCTGAGATATGCACTAAACCGGTCATTTTGTCAGGCAATTCGATAAACGCCCCAAAATTTGTAATCCCAGTGACCACTCCCTCAATAATGGTGCCAACCGCAATGGCCATACGAAGCAAATTCCTCCTTGTGATGATGATAGCTACACTTAATTGTATTATATAGAAATGCCTGGCTCAGTGTCAAGCAAGAAGTGAGCCTCAAGCCAGCGATTTAATTTTTGGGGGCAATCGTAATCTCACCATGCCGCACTAAGCCCAATTGCTCTCTAGCTAATTGCTCAATATAGGTCGGCTCATTCAAACGTTCGATTTCGGTTTGAAGTTTTTGTTGCTTTTCCACAAGTGCTCCCTTTTCCTTGGTTAAAGCCAAAAGCTGAGCTTCAACGTGTTGACGAAGCTGCCAAAGGTTCCAGCCCGTACTAACCAAGATACCGAAGGCGACGATGCTGACAGCCCGCCATAGACGGGGAAATGAGTGTTTTTTACTTTGTTTCTTCTTCACTCCAATCGTCCCCTCCTAAGCCTAGCTCCTGGCCAGGAATAATGCACACAATTTCATACCCTTTGGTTTTAGCCCGAGTCAGCAACGTAGCCACCGAACTCGAACTCACACCTAAACGTTTCGCAATCTGTTCGAGGGTTTGTCCACTTTCTTTGAGCATGACGGCTTGGCGCTCCCGAAAACTAAGCTTCTCTAAACCCCTAATTTCCAGATGCACCGTAACACACCCTCGCCCTCTAAACTATGGCTTATACACAGTTCCTCGGAAGTTATCCACAAACCATCCACATCTGTGGACAAATTATGTACAAAATTGCTACAAAATAGCTACAAACTGCCCTTTTATTATACCCTCCTCCGAGGCAAGGATCAATCCCTTTTGGAAATAATTACCCATTCGTCCTAGGCGGAAAGTGCCTATTCCACCAGGCCTCGGCTTTTTGCTGGCGTGTCCGAGCCCGTTCCCAAAGGATCGCTTCCCCCATACGGTAAAAAAGGAGGCTCGCCCAACGTAGTACAGCATAAAAAGGCTGCATCAAGGCGGTCAGCAGACAAAGTCCCGCTTTCACGCCCTGAACCATCCACTCTATCAACCATTCCAACAAACGATACACCCGTAAAACACTGCCTGTGACCATTCCGCTCAACAAGCGGCCATAAATTAAAAGTCCTAGGAGCACACCGACGAAGGCATACACCCGAAACGCGAGGAAATTCGCCCGCTGCAAACAAACAATGAGCACAGATAATGCTAAGAGCGAGAAGGCAATATCGCCAACAAATGTTAAGACAGGCCCCCAGCGGCGCCAACGGCGGAACGTGCGATACCAATCAAAGACAAACCCTATCAAGCCACCCGCTGCGAGGATCCAAACCAACGCCAAGAACTCAGAAATTGCACTGCACTCCTTTTACTTAAAAATCTTGCCAAGAAGGCTTCCCCGAGAACCCCCTTGGGATTGGCGGAGATAAACCAGGGCATCCACATGCCCATTGATTTCCAACGAACCATTCTGGAGATCCAATTGCTTAATCTCCAGCTTCTCCCCTTTAATATTAAGCATCCCCTGTTCCGTATCCAAGACGATCTCCTTGGGATCCACCGTCTGAATCTTAACAACCCCGGTTATGGTTATATTTCCTCGATCCTGCAAAACTAAGCGGTGTCCTTTCGTTTTCTCCACGTTGGCCACCCCCCAAACTTTTCTCTTAAAACCATATTCGTTTGCCAGTGGGTTTAGACATGAAGAACACAAAACAGGGCCCCTACAGCCCTGTTTTGTGTTCTTCCCGCAATACCTCGTAGAGCAGATGAGCCTCGTCGGCCCGAACGGTATTCGCAACCGACTTGACCCGCACTTCTAAACGATGATTCCCCAACTCAATGAGCAAGACATCCCCTGGTTTGACTTCGGCGCATGGTTTGGCAATCCGCCCATTAACCTGAATTTTGTCGCCTTCACAAATGTCCTTGGCCACCGTTCTCCGCTTGATAAGACGTGAAACCTTTAAAAACTTGTCTAATCTCATCGATCCCCCTCCAACATAAACGTAAAAATCAGGTTCAAAAAGAACCTGATTTCACGACACCTCCACAGACTTAAGCTTGAACTGCATCCTTTAGCGCTTTCCCCGCTTTAAATCCAGGCACTTTTGAAGCCGGGATAGTGATCTTCTCTTTGGTCTGCGGATTCAACCCTGTCCGCTCAGCGCGGTCCTTGACTTCGAATGTGCCGAAGCCCACGAGTTGAACCTTATCTTTCTTGACCAGCGCATCCTCTATCGCTGAAAAAACTGCATTCACGGCCTTTTCAGCGTCTTTCTTGGACATGTCGGCTTTTTCCGCCACAGCGGTAACCAATTCTGCCTTATTCAAAGTGCTCCCTCCCAATAAGTATTCGCCTTATATTTCGCGATTAATACTCAAACTCCTGCTAAATTTAGCTAAGCCCAAGCAACTTTACCACTTTTTTCATGGGTTTTTGCCAATTCCCAATATAAATTCATCTCCCCAAGGGTCATTCCCTCCAATTTTCTCCCTTCTCTGGCCGCTAATTCAGACATTTTACGGAATCGGCTTTGGAATTTATGTACGCTTGCGCGCAGAGCCTCTTCAGCATCAAGGTTTAAAAACCGGGCCAGATTGACAACGGCAAACAGCACATCCCCTAATTCTTCTTTAATCCCATCTCCCTCGGCCATCGCGCCTTGGAGTTCACCTAACTCCTCATGGATCTTTTGCCAAGGCCCTTGCCAATCAGGCCAATCAAACCCGAATTTGGCCGCTCGGCCCTGTGTTGCTTGGGCCAACATGAGAGAAGGCAACCCCTTCGGCTCTTTAAAATAATCCTTTTCCCTCTCTGGATCCTTTTTCTCTTCTTTCTTGATTTCCTCCCACGCCCTGACAACCTCCCCAGACGTGTTGGCCTTCCCGTTAGCAAAGACATGGGGATGACGGCGAACCAATTTCTCGGTGATTTCGCGCAGAACATCATTGACCGTGAAGACATTAGCCTCATGCGCTATCTGGGCATGAAAGACCACTTGTAATAATAAGTCTCCCAATTCTTCACATAAATTATACATATCTTGGTTCTCAATCGCCTCTAGGACTTCATAGCTTTCTTCGATAAGGTAAGGCTTCAGGGAAACATGAGTTTGTTCGCGATCCCACGGGCAACCCCCGGGCGAACGTAGTTTTTCCATAATCTCAGTCAGTTTACGAAAGGAAGCAACCCTCTCCTCTGGGGGGAGCACCACGCTGGTCAGATAATCATATTCCTCGTGATCCAGTTCATAAAGTGGAACCTCTCGTGTTTGAGCCTGATCCGTTCCCAGCCCTTTAACAACGAAAGCCAAGGCATCATCAGGATAAGTGAGCATCAGATCCAACTTTACATTGGAAGCCACCAGCGCATCATAAACCTGCGGAATAATGACCCAGTCTTCCCCCGTCAACCCTGCATCCCGCAAGCCGTCGTAATCCTTGATGACCAGCCCTTCCGTGGGATCAAGCTTGAGTGACGTAAAAATTTCATCGAGGAAGCTCACAGCCGCCTCCGCGATAATCTCAACCTCTGGCGACAGCCTCTCGGCAAGCATGCGCACCGTCCTTTCTGCAACATAAGGATGACCAGGGACGACATAAACCACTTCCCGCCCCTCCTCTAGTTCCGCCTGCAACCCCGCCACGATGCGTTCATACACCGCTTCAAAGGAATCCTCCTCTTCGTAAACCGGATCAAAGGAAACGAAGTTCACGCCTTCCTTACGCAAATCCTCAATACACGGATGTTTCAGCGTGCGGGCAAAAACCTTGTCGGCTTGGAGCAGCCGACGGTAACTGCCCACACTGAGCTTGTCCAATCCAGCCGGGCCTAACCCGATAATATGAAGCCGCTTTCCCATAAGTACACCTCCCAACCTAGCATCAGATTTAATTGTAGCAAAGTGAACCCGTTTTGCCAACGCAAAACGGGTTCACTATCCAAACAGGATCCGTTTTCAAAAACGCCCAGTTCACTGCTCCATCTGCTTAGCCAAGAATCCCGCTGCCGTTTCGACCAGCTTTACTTCAAGTTCTCCCATCTTGATATTTGGATCCTTTGACATCAAGAGAACAGCTCCAATCGGATCTCCTTCAGCAATGATCGGGGCAATGACCTCACAACTCAGCTTGCATTTGTCCTCCTCTTCATTTTCAGGGCAGGTCTTACACTGCGCATGCTCACCTGCTTTACCAATATGAATCAGCTTGCGATCTTCCATAGCTTGTTCGGTGGCCGGGCCAATCGGTTTATTCAAATACTCCTTTTTTGAAGCACCCGCAACCGCAATGATCATATCCCTGTCGGCAATACACGCAATGTGTCCTGTGGCTTCATAGAGAGAGTCAGCATATTCCTTGGCAAACTCCCCCAATTCCCCAATCGGAGAATATTTTTTGAGGATGACTTCCCCGTCCCTGTCGACAAAGATCTCAAGCGGATCACCTTCTCTTATACGAAGCGTCCGACGAATTTCCTTTGGAATAACGACGCGGCCAAGGTCGTCAATCCTTCTCACGATACCTGTAGCTTTCATTGGATGCCCTTCCCTCCTTTTGTCGTACTCGCAACGCCCAACCAGCCAGCGCCTGAGTCTCCAAACTGAACCCTTTCTTCAAGAAAATCCTGAAAACAAGGTCTTTCCACTTATGCCTTTCAATTCATTGATAGTATATATCTCCCAAGCGCAGATTATTCATTTTTTTCCAAAGAACACAAAGGAAGACTGGTTATAAAAACCACCCTTCCTTCACTTTCCTTGATCCTTTTTTGAGACGTTTTCGAAACGTTTTGCTTTAGCAACACGAGTTCACTACTTACCAGCGGGTTTAAATCCTTGGGCATAATCAACTTTCGCTTTGGTGAGCAAGTCATTAACATAGGTCTGAAACTTTTGGTCTTTCGCTGCGGTCAACGCATCCTGTCCCACTTGAGTCCTGGACTTCTCAAAATCCGCTTTGACTTCCGGCTGGTGCGCCTCTACAAAAATCACATGATAACCAAACTGTGACTTCACAGGACTTTGAGAGAAGGTCCCAACCGCTTGAGTAAAGGCAGCCTTCTCAAAATCGGCATCCATCTGGCCGCGACCAAACGTTCCCAATTCTCCGCCGCTCTCCTTTGCTCCAGGCTCAATCGACTTTTCCTTGGCAAGCTGGGTGAAATCTGCGCCAGTCTTCAATTGGGCAATAATGGCCTTGGCCTCGTCTTCGGTTTTGACCAAGATGTGCTTAGCCTGAACTTGTTCCGGATGACCGTATTGACCTTGGTTTTGATCGAAATACGTTTTCACATCACTATCAGTTACGTTGACATCAGCGGTCACCTTTTGATAAATGGTGAGAAAGTCTAAGAGTTCCGGTTCGGTCATCCCTTGTTGCTTCAAGGCATCTTGGAATTTCGCCTCATCGGCAAAATTCTTCTTCAGGCCTTCTTCTTCCTGCTTAACTTTAGGGTCGCTACTGCTTAACCCTTGTTTGCGGATTTCCTGGGCAATGATTCGTCCCTGAACCAGCCGATCCAAAATGCTGCTTTTAAGCTGGGTTTCCATCTGTTTACCCTGATCCGATTTGAAGTCCGCCCCTTGAGCCTGGTACAAGGCCTCCGAAGCCGCAAGCCTCTGATCAAGTTCGTTCATCGGAATACTTTCCCCGTTGACTTTAGCAACCCATTTCCCGCCAGCCACGGAACATCCAGAAACCAGGGCGACCGTTAAAACTCCGGTGATGAGTGCTAGCCATGGTCTTTTCAATCATTTCACAACCTTTCCTGTCCATAGGGACATTATATCAAGCCGATGTTTTCTCTGCAATGTCGAAAAACGTCACAAGGGTTTCGCGAACTGCCTGCAGCAGTTGCCCTTGGTCAAGTGTTCGAATTCTCACCTTGCATTCCAGAGCCCCTTCACCGGTCGTGCCAAAGGAAAGCGGATAACGGGAACGTGCGGCAATCTCCATCAACTTTTCGCCGCTGAGCCCGATGTCAGCCGCGAAACGCAAACTGATCTGCTGTTTAGCCTGCTGTATCTGCTCGATGCCGAGATCCGCTGCCAGCCATTTCAGCCTCACGATCTGGAGGAGATTCTCAACCTGGCGTGGCGGCGTCCCGAAGCGGTCAATCAGTTCATCGACCATTTCCTGAAGGGCTCCCTCAGCGCGTATTTGTACCATGCGCTGATAGAGAGACGCCTTCGCCTGCCGATCTCCGACATAATCATCAGGCAAGAAAGCATCCACCGCCAATTCAATACTCGGCTCAACTCGGGTTTCCACTTTCTCTCCGCGAATTTCCGCTACTGCTTCTCTTAACATCTGGACATACAGGTCAAAGCCAACGGCCGCCAAATGCCCATGCTGCTGTGCTCCGATAATATTCCCGGCCCCGCGGATCTCCAAATCACGCATGGCAATTTTAAAACCGGAACCAAACTCCGTAAATTCCCGAATCGCCGCCAACCGCTTTTCCGCAATCTCTGAGAGAACCTTCTGCGGCTGGTAGAGAAAATAGGCAAACGCCTTGCGATTCGAACGACCAACCCGCCCCCTCAGCTGATAGAGTTGAGCTAAACCCAGACGATCCGACTCGTCAATAATTAAGGTGTTTACATTGGGCATATCCAACCCGCTCTCAATAATCGTCGTGGCCAGCAAAACATCGGTTTCTCGCTCCAGGAAAGCGAGCATCGCCCGCTCCAGTTCGACTTCACTCATTTGCCCATGGGCAATTCCCAAGCGCGCTTCCGGTATCAATTTCTGCAGAAATTCGACCACCTGATCCATGTTCTCCACCCGATTATGGACATAGAACACCTGCCCTCCCCGCTGGATCTCCCGGCGCACGGCATCCCTCACCAGTTCCGGCTGGTATTCAGCGACATAGGTCTGAACCGGGTAACGATCCTCCGGAGGCGTCTCGATGACGCTCATGTCCCGTACCCCAATCATGGACATATGGAGCGTGCGGGGTATGGGCGTAGCCGAGAGGGTGAGGACATCGACCGTTGCTTTTAATGACTTCAACTTTTCTTTATGTGAAACCCCAAAGCGCTGTTCTTCGTCAATGATGAGCAGCCCCAGATCCTTAAATTTGACACTGTCTGATACCAAGCGATGCGTTCCAACCACGACATCAATCGTACCCTCTTTCAGACCGGCCAGAATGGCCTTCTGTTCCTTCGGCGTCCGAAAACGGCTTAACATCTCAATCGTGACCGGGTAGCCCATGAACCGCTCGCGAAACGTATTGAAATGCTGCTGGGCCAGAATCGTTGTCGGCACCAGTACGGCCACTTGCTTGCTGTCCATTACAGCCTTAAACACAGCCCGCAACGCCACCTCCGTTTTGCCATAGCCGACATCCCCACAGAGCAGGCGATCCATGGGGCGAAGCTTCATCATGTCCGCTTTGACTTCTCCAATGCACTGGATCTGATCGGGGGTTTCCTGATAAGGAAACTTCTCTTCAAACTCCCTCTGCCAGACATTATCCGGCGAAAAGGTAAATCCCTTCGTGGCTTCCCTTTGAGCATAGAGCTTTACCAGGTCAAAGGCCAGTTCTTTAATGGCACTGCGGGCCTTGGACTTCACTTTATGCCAATCGTTGCCCCCGAGCTTATAAAGCTTAGGAGCACTGTCCCCATCGCTTCCCAAGTATTTTTGCATGAGATGCAGCTGATCCAGCGGGATGTAGAGCCTATCTTCGCCCGCATAACGGACGGCAAAATAATCTTTTTCCACTCCGCTGACCTTCAAGCGTTCAATCCCAACGAACTGGCCGATACCGTGCTGTACATGCACCACATAGTCCCCTGGCTTTAAATCAGCCAAGAGAACCGCAGAAGCGCTCTTCTTCGGCTGGGAGGATTTAACGGCGACCGGGCCGCCCTTGCGTTCCCGTTTGTAGATTTCCAATTCCGTTAAAATGACCAGTTTCCCCAGAGGCAGTTCAAACCCATGATCGAGCGAGTGAGGAAAAATATAGGCGTTCCCTCCATCTAGCTCATCCCAAAGGTGCCTCAGGTAGGCTGTCACACCCAAATCCTTAAGGCCCTGATGGAGCCGATGCGCATGTTCGCGATCCCCGGCGAACAGGGCAATCACATTTCCCTGAGCCTGCCAGTGCAAGATCTCATCGACCAACATGCGAGTCTTGCCCATAAACCCGGTCAGCGGCCGCGCCGTAAGGTTTAATACTCTTTTAGGTACGAGCCCCGGCGCTTCCCTAGGCAGGGTCGACAAGGCCACAATCCTCTGAGACTGTCCATAAGCGAGGATTTCTTCATAATTGATGAATTGCTTCTCGGAATGGACAAAAACCTCCCCCTGCTCTAGCTGTTGCGTAAATTCCTCCATCCGTTCACGTTCTTGAAAAACCAGTTGCTCCTTGATGCGCAGTGGTTCATCCAACACAAGAAGGCGTTCCCCGGGCAGATAGGAAAAAAAGCTTGCTAAAGGGTCCCCTGTGAGGCCCAGGAGGGGATAGATGCTCTCATCGACCATCCCTTGGCTTAACCGCTCCTCGAGGTGCACGGCCTTCTCTTGGATGCGTCTGGCGGCATCCTCTTTACCCAGCCGAAACAAACGCCCTGCGGCCTTACGGGCCTGAGCTCGCACTTCCCAGCGTAAGGCTTCCATGTCCTTGGTTGTCAGAATATATTCCAGAACCGGTGGGATATGGGCACTCTGGATGGACTGAGTGGATTTTTGGGACTCCAAATCAAAAAAGCGCAGCGAGTCGACCTCATCATCAAAGAATTCAACCCGAATGGCCTCTCCAAATAAAGGAGCCATATCTAAAATTCCCCCGCGCAAGGCAAATTGACCTTTGCCTTCCACGACATCCTGACGCTCATAGCCTATCTCAACGAGTTTGGCCAAGATCCCTTGCAGGTCATAATATTCTCCGACCTTCAGGTCAAGGGCTGCCTCACGCCACGGTGTAGGGGCGGAAAGGCGGCGCTCGATGGCTATTACCGGAGCAATTACGGTCACCTGACCCCCTTGAGCCAAACGATCCAATACCTGAATACGTTCAGCTGTGGTCTCCCGGCTTCGCCCCAACACCTCAAAAGGGAGCCAATCTGTCGGCGGAAACAGGAGAATCTCCTCATCCGGCAGCCACGTACGCAGATCGCTTTGCCATTTACGCGCTTGCTCTTCCGAATAGGTGAGGATGACGGCGCACGTTTTACCCATGAGTTCCGCAATAAAAGCCGCTTTTTGGCTTCCCGTCAGATTATAGACCATCTGCGGTGTACTTTGGCTTAAATGTTGCTTTGCCTCTCCGATATCCAGCCCCGCTCCTAAGTAATCATGAATTGTTCTCAAATCAGCCATCCTTTCACGCAACACAAAAAGATGAACGCCTTGGCCCAGGCCCTCACTCTAAATCGCTACCGTCCTCATCCCAAACCAAATGTAGCCCCATACTCCAGCAAGATTGTGCTACAGTTCTCAATCCTGCCCACAACCTTTTTCAAAACACAGGCCTAGTTATACACCGACCCTGTTTCTGTTTCTAATTCCAACTGGCGCAGACACTCAGGACAAAGGGTATAGGCAACATTCCCAACGACATCCATTATAGAATCAGGATAAGCATTGGTCAAGCTATCTTCGACTTCCATCTCACCGAGGATGCTATCACAAACATGGCAGACTTTTAGCATGAACATGTCTTACACCTCCATGTTCATAGGGTTACCCTGCCTCATTCCCCTTATACCCTAGCGATGATAAAGATTCATCCCCTTCTCGCTTTCTCCGGAAAGCCATAACTGAACCAGCTTCCCAGATTTACCCAAAGCATCCTCAAGCAACGGAATCTCCTCATCCGTAAAACGGCCCAAGACGAACTTGGCACTGTCCCAACCCTGCGGCGGGCGACCGATTCCCAACTTTAAACGCCAGAATAACTCCGTCCCCAATTCAGCCAACAGGGAACGAATTCCATTATGTCCGCCTGCACTCCCTTGCGGGCGTAAACGGATCTTTCCCAAAGAGAGATCCAAATCATCATGAACCACCAAAAGCTCTTCAGGCGGGATTTTATAAAAGGCGGTCAGCTCGCGGACAGCCCGACCGCTCAAATTCATATAGGTTTGAGGTTTGAACAGGAAAATCCGTTCACCACGCCATGCACCCTCGGCTAGAAGTCCTTGATACTTCGACCTAAAACTCAAACCCCAGGCCTCTGCCAGCATATCCACCAGGACAAAGCCCACATTATGACGCGTCTCAGCGTATTCGATTCCGGGATTGCCCAGCCCGACAACAACCTTCATAATCTCGCCCCCACAAGCATATTCATCAAGCAGAAGAATTGTTTTCCAACGGACGGTACACGAAATGAGGTGGTAAAAAAGATGAAACCCAGTCGCAAATTCCTCTCCCTTCCCATCATTTCCCTTAGAGAAGGACAGCAGATCGGGTATGTCAAAAGCCTGATCCTAAATGCCCAGGAAAAAGCCGTTGCAGCTTTGGTTATCGATCCCAAAGGTTTCTTCAAAGATCAGCGTATCATCCCTTATACCAAGGTCGTCAGCGTGGGCGAAGATGCGATCACGATTGACAAAGAAAGCTATGTCGAAAAATCGGCGAGTCTCCCGGAGATCCTGGATCTTTTGAAAGAAAAGCTCGGGATCATTGGCACCAAAGTGGTCACGGAATCCGGCAAGATCCTTGGGGTCGCTGAAGAATACTTCGTGAACCCCGATACCGGCCAAGTCACACACCTTGAAATCTCGGGCGGCAAGCTCGGTGGCCTCATCAACGGTCGCGCCTATCTCCAAGCTGAGCAGCTCGTCACGATAGGCCCCGATGCCATCGTGGCTCAGAAAGGAAGCGAACGCCTTCTGGCCGTCGCCGACAAAGGTCTGAATGATACCCTGAAATCGCTCATCCATTCCACATCTCATTTGGCGAGCGAAAAAACCCAAAACATCAGCAAATATTTCCGCAAAAAAGACTCCGCCACCGAAGCTACAGTGGTTCTGACCGACGCCGAAGATAGTACCATAACCCATGAGAACACCGTCTCGAAGCCAGCATCGGAAGACGTAGAAAACCCCATAGACAAACAACCCCTGGAATAGTGAACTCGTTTTGCTAAAGCGAAACATCGAATCAATATTCCTGGGGTGTTTAAGCACACACTTAACTGAACAGCTTGCTGACTGACAGGTCTTCGTGAATCCTCACAATAGCCTCCCCCAGCAAGGGTGCCACCGAAAGCACCTTCATCTTGGGCAGGCTTCTTTCTGCATCAAGGGGAATCGTATTGGTCACGATGACTTCTTTAAACACTGAGTTCTCCAAACGCTCGATAGCCGGGCCAGAGAGCACCGGGTGCGTGCAGCAGGCGTACACTTCCTTCGCTCCCCGTTCGATCAAGGCCTGCGCTCCTTGCGTGATGGTTCCTGCCGTATCAATAATATCATCGATCATGATCGCCGTTTTCCCTTTGAACTCCCCAATTACATGCATGATTTCGGAAACATTGGGTTCAGGGCGTCTCTTGTCAATAATGGCAATTGAAGCTCCAATCCGTTCGGCCAAACTCCGCGCGCGCGTCACTCCGCCTAAGTCCGGGGAGACCACCACTAAATCCAAGAAGTCCTTTTCCTTGAAATATTCAGCCAGGATCGGGACACCCGGCAAATGATCGACAGGGATATCAAAAAAGCCCTGAATCGCCGGAGCATGCAGATCCATGGTCACGACCCGATCCGCTCCAGCCGTCGTGATCAAATTCGCCATCAACTTGGCCGTAATAGGGTCTCTCGCCCGCGCTTTGCGCTCCTGGCGTGCATAACCATAATAGGGCATGACCGCCGTAATCCGCCGGGCAGAGGCCCGCTTCAGGGCATCGATCATGATTAAGAGTTCCATAATGTTGTCATTCGTTGGCGCACAAGTAGGCTGAACGACAAAAATGTCTGCTCCCCGCACACTCTCATCAATAGCTATCGAGATCTCTCCGTCCTGGAAACGCTTGACTTTGGATTCTCCCAACGAAACCCCCAAGTACTCTCCGATTTCCCGAGCGAGTTCTCGGTTCGCATTTCCGCAAAAGATTTTTAATTCCTTGGATGACATGACTCTTTTAATCCCCCTATCACTCTATTCGCGATGCCAATCTTCTCGGATGACTTGGCGGCTGCGTTCAACCGCCAGCGCCCTGGCTGGGACATCCTTGGTAATGGTCGAACCCGCCCCTATATAAGCCCCTTCCCCTACCGTCACGGGGGCGACTAAGTTGGAATTGCTGCCGACGAAGCAGTGATCCCCGATTACGGTCAGATACTTTTTCATTCCATCATAATTGCACGTGATTGTCCCTGCCCCAATATTTACGGCTTGTCCAATGTCAGCATCCCCAATATAGCTCAGATGAGGTATCTTCGAACCCTGCCCTACTTTACTATTTTTAACCTCGACAAAATCCCCGACTTTCACGTCTGAGCCCAGTTCGGTTCCCGGCCGCAAATAAGCAAACGGGCCGACCTTGCATCCGTCTCCCACAACCACTTCCCGAGCCACGGTATGTGTAATCTCCGAGCCCTTGCCACAGCGGCAACAATCCAAAAGTACATGGGGGCCAATGATCGCATCCTCCCCAATCGTGGTCCGTCCTTGTAGCATGGTAAACGGAAGGACGATGACGTCCTGAGCAAGCTCCACTTCCGCATCAATATGGGTGGTGTCAGGATCCACAATCGTAACCCCTTCAGCCATCCAGTAAGCCAGAATGCGCTGCCGCAGGGTGCGCTCCGCCTCTGCCAGCTGCACCCTGCTATTGATCCCCAGCGCTTCACCGGGGTCTTCAACCAGCGCCGTTGCAACCTTATTGTGGCTACGTTGAAAGACATCAAAAACCCCTGTTAGGTAATATTCTCCTTGAGCATTCTGAGGGGTCAACTCCGCTAAGGCCTCCCTCAGTGCCGACACCTTGAAACCATACGTTCCCGTATTGATTTCAGCAATCAAGCGCTCCTCCGGTTGGGCGTCCTTTTCTTCCACGATCATCTGAAAGGCTCCCCCACTGCGGACAATCCGACCATAACCGAAAGGATCCTGAAAGCAGGCTGTTAATACTGTAGCTACCGCATCTTCCCTTTCGTGGACATCTAAGAGATGCTGCAGCGTCTCCACCCTAAACAAGGGTTGATCCCCGCTCAGAACCAGAACATGGTCAACCCCTTCGAGTTCTGGCAGAGCCTGCATCACCGCGTGTCCTGTTCCTAATTGTTCGTCCTGAAAAACCACTTGAACTTTCCCTCTAAAATAGCTTTCGATCGGCTCTTTTCCATGACCGAGAATCAAAATCGTCTTATCTATGCCAATCTGCTGAACCGTATCGAATACATGAGCAATGAGAGGTTTACCTGCCAACCTATGCATGACTTTAGGCAACTTCGACTTCATCCGCGTCCCTTTGCCCGCTGCCATGATAACTGCTGCCCACTTCGGCATGAATGTCCGCCTCCAGTTTTCCTCTCCCCGATGGGAATAGTTTAACCTCAACTAAAATATTATACCCTAAATTTCTTGATCGGGGAATTCCTTTGTACTTAGCTTAATAAAAAAAAACAGAGGCCCCCTCAAGGACCTCCTTGTCATTTACATCGCTTCTTGATAAGCCTTCAAAACCGCTGACTGGATCACTTCACGCGCCGCTGCAGAAATGGGATGAGCGATATCACGAAATTCCCCTTCAGGCGTCTTCCGGCTCGGCATGGCCACAAACAACCCATTTGTACCTTCGACAACCTTGACATCGTGGACAACAAAAGCATTGTCGAAAGTCACAGAAACTACGGCTTTCATCTTGCCTTCAACATTAACCTTCCGAACCCGTACATCTGTAATATTCATTGTGCATCACCACCCTCCCATATCGGAAATCCGGCTCGTACATTGAATATTCTCTGCTTGGTAAAAAAATCCTCCTGGATATTCCGAAAAATTTCATTCTTTTCTTTATTTTGCTTTACGCAAAACGCGTTTACTGAGCAAATGCTACCACGGGAGTAACAACCACTCGTCCGGAAACATCCAGTTCGGTCAACTTGAGTAATGCCTGATATTCCTCAACCAGTTTGGGGAAATGCCCTAACGCCGATTCAACTAACATCCCTACCCCAACCACATGGGCTTCAAATTCCTTCATCAGTTGGATCATCCCTATGGCCGTCCCACCCGCTTTCATAAAATCATCTAATATTAGAACCCGCCGGCCTGGTTCGAGCGCTCTGCGGGAAAGCGACATCGTCTGAATCCGCTGGGATGAACCGGAAACAAAGTTGATGTTCACAGACGTTCCCTCTGTCACTTTATTCCCGTGCCGGATAATGATCATCGGTACCCCTAGGGCTTCAGCCGTCACTAAGGCCAATGGGATCCCTTTTGTCTCGATCGTGACCACAGCATCCAGTTTCTGGGACCGAAAAATTTTCGCGAAGATGAGACCCAGAGGGCGGAGAACCGCAGGATCAAAGAGAAGATCGGTCATGTAGAGGTATCCTCCGGCTAAAATCCGCTCTTTCACACTCAGCCGAGCCGCCAGTTCACTGAGAAACTGGCCGACCTCTGCCCCATCAAGATCCGGAATATAGCGAACCCCTCCAAGCGCCCCTGGCATTGTTTCAATATATCCCTGTCTAGAAAGCTGAAACCCTTCTTTTACCACCACCAAATCTTCGCTGATCGTCGATTTGGCGGCAGCAAAACGCTCCGAAAGCACCGTTAGAGGAATTAAGACATTGGGTTTAGCCATGAGAATTTGAGTTATAGCCACAAGGCGTTCCGCTCTTTTCATCGTCTTAACACACTTCACACAACCTTTTCGTTCTCATCACTCCGAATCCTGGTTGACCCCGCCCTGTGTCCGCAGTGCTTCGAAAAGGACATTTTCGGCTGTCACGATGTGTTGAGTTGCCAGTTCCTGAGCTTCGGCCACATCATGCCGCCCCAAGGCCTCCACGATCGTACGGTGCTCCTCGATCGCAACTTTAACCCGTCCAGGCACGGCCAGGGAGGTGGAACGAAAACGCTGAAAATGCTCACGCAGGTTTCCTAGGATCTGTACCAAGCGTTCATTGCGGCTGGACTTGTACACGAGGGCATGGAAGTCCGTGTCCGATGCAACAATCTGCTCCAGATCAGGTTCCAGGCTTTCATCAAACAGAAGAACCCGCTCCATTAGTTCAAGTTCTTCATCCGTGATCCGTTCGGCAGCCAAGCCTGCGGCAAGCCCTTCCAATGCGGCCCGGATCTCGAACACGTCAGCCATGTCCTTCAGGGAAACTCCGGCCACATACGCCCCTTTGCGGGGAATCATAACGACAAAACCCTCCAGCTCCAGTTTGCGAATCGCCTCCCGCACCGGCGTCCGGCTTACTCCCATCTCTTCGGCCAACTGAATTTCCATAAGGCGTTCTCCTGGCCTCAAAACTCCCTGAATGATCGCCTCGCGCATAGACTCAAATACAATCTCCCTGAGCGGCTTGTAACTGTCCAACTTCACCGGTACCAAACGTCTCTCCATGCTTCTTACCCCTTTCCAACTTCTTCTGAACAAATGCTCCTCGTCGCCCAAGTGTTAAAACCTTGC
Organism: Desulfosporosinus sp.; assembly: GCA_020692355.1. Lineage (GTDB taxonomy): Bacteria > Bacillota > Desulfitobacteriia > Desulfitobacteriales > Desulfitobacteriaceae > JAJZPA01. The sequence continues at coordinate 28,351 of JAIMKP010000014.1, read as the reverse complement.
CACCGCAACCGCTCCGCAATGAACTGCGCCTGTTCGGCATCCTTCGCGATCCCAAACACCGCTGAACCACTGCCCGACATTAGAGTACCGAGGCAGCCTGCTTCTCTCAGTTTCCTTTTCGCTTCGTCAATCTCAGGGACAAGTACTACGGACACAGGCTCCAAATCATTGAATAGCATTTGCGCGATCCCTTCCTTGTCGCCTCCCTTGAGAAAATTAGCCCAACGCCCCCGCTCCAAATGTCGATAAACCGGTTTTGCGGCAAAGCGTCGATAGGCTTCTGCCGTGTCGACTCCCCGCTGAGGTTTGATCAACACGAGATCCAAGTCAGGTGGTTCTGGAAGCCTTTCCATCTGATCCCCTCGTCCAATCGCCCATTTTGTCCCTCCGCTTAAGCAAAACGGAACATCTGAGCCACACAAGCGCGCCATCCCTTCCAGCTCCGCCGAGCTGAACGGTTCGTGAAACAGCCTGTTCAAAGCCCGCAATACGGCTGCGGCATCACTGCTCCCTCCGGCCAAACCCGCTTGCAGTGGGATGTTTTTCGTGATCCTTATTTCTATCCCTTCAGGCTTACCCAAATACCTGAGAAACAGGTCCGCAGCCTTAAAGGCCAAGTTTTGCGGGCCGCTTAAATCACCGCACTCACAGACAATACCCTCACTCTGCCGTTTCACCCAGACCAGATCATGGGTCTCGATCGACTGCATAATGGTTTCCAGTTGATGAAACCCCTCTTTCCAGCCCGTGATCGCTAAGGCTAAATTCACTTTGGCATAGGCGAACATTGTCACCGAATCGCTTTGCATTCCTCGAATCCTTTCCGAACATTCTTTAGGCTTTTCCTCTTATTATAGCGGTTTTTCAGGATAAGTTCCAGAAGCACCCACGCAAAAAGAGCGGACTTGCCCGCTCTTACTTACCAGCCCCCCCAATAGCCAATTCAGCCGATTTGATGACGGGGTTTTTGTCCATGCGCTTTCGGATCTCTTCTTCAATCGGCTCCAGATGTTCATAAAACATAACAAACATCTCCCCTGGTACACAAGTATCAAGTCCATATTGGAAAGCCTCCCGTTCCGGAAGCACCCTCTCGATCCGTTCCGGAGCCATTCCAGAAGCCACTGCTTCTGCATAGAGCATCCCGGCAATTTCTCCAGGCCGTCGCCCGCGCAAATCTTCATCTTCCCGGATAATCAAACGCTGAAAACCCCTGGCTGCCACCTGGGCGACCTCCCGCACGGTTGCATCTGAGCGATCTCCCGGCACCGTGATACAACCTACTAAAGCGGAAGGCTTAAATTTCTTCAAGGTACTAATAACCGTCTTGATCCCTTCGGCATTATGCCCATAGTCGATACAGACGTTTACACCGGACAGATTGTAGAAATTTAAGCGACCTCGGCTGTCTATTTCGTCTGAGTGAAAGTTCTGTAGGGATTTACGCATCGTCTCAGCGCTTAAGCCTAAAGCCCAACCCGCCGCCAAGGCTGCCAACGCATTTTGGATATTGTGCACCGCCATCCCCTCAAGGGTGATCGGCAGCTGCCTAACTGCACCCATTCTATAAATTTGCGACCCCTGACAGAGAAGAATTATCCCGCGGCGGACAAAAATAGCCGTTCCGCCGAGGCCCAGATGCTTGCGGACATGAATATTGTCTTTATGGATACTGAAATAAATAACTCTCCCCTTGGTTTTTTTAGCCATGGCTACAACATAAGGATCATCTGCATTAAGAACCACATAACTATGGGGCTTCACAACCTCAGCAACTAGGCTTTTAACATGGGCCAAATCCTCCAGGGTCTCGATACCGTATTGCCCCAAATGATCACCCGACACATTCGTCACCACCGCGACATCCGCATAATCATAAGCGATCCCCGCTCGCAGGATTCCACCTCTGGCGGTCTCCAGCACCGCCACCTGTACATCTGGATGCCTAAGTACGATGCGGGCACTCTCCGGTCCTGTGGTGTCTCCCTCAACCAAGCGTTCTCCCTTAATGTAGATACCATCTGTGGTAGTCATGCCCACATCCAAATTCTGATCAGAAAGCATCCGCCCGATGAGACGCGTTGTCGTGGTCTTACCATTTGTTCCGGTAATGGCGACGATCGGGATGCGCGCATTCCCTGTAGGAATGACCCGGTCAACGAGAATCTTCCCTACATCCCTAGCCTTACCCAATGAAGGAAAGTGGTGCATACGAATGCCTGGGGCCGCATTGATTTCAATAATCTGGCCATTGGCGCTCCGGTAGGACTGGGTAATATCCTCTATGACCAAGTCGACCCCTGCAATATCTAACCCTACGACTCTGGCGGCATAAATGGCAAGTTTAGCGTTGTCTGAATGCACCCAATCGGTCACATCGACCGCTATCCCGCCCGTGCTCAAATTAGCACTATCGCGCAAATAGACCACTTCCCCGTTTTCCGGAACGGAAGAAACGGTCAGGTTCTTTTGCGCCAGGGTTAAGAGAACCACGGGGTCGACCTTTATTTTGGTCAAAGCCTTTTCGTGGTCTTCTCCCCGTAGCGGATCGCGGTTGGCTTTTTCCACCAGGGCTTCGATACTGGAGACTCCATCCCCGATGACATGGGCGGGAATCCGTTCAGCGGCTGCGATCAGTTTGTTCCCAATCACCAACAAACGGTAATGCTGGCCTTCAATATATTCTTCAACAATGGCCTCATCCCCATAAACCTGAGCCACACGGAAGGCAGCCCGAACTTCGGCCTCATTCATCAAAGCCAGGGATACCCCTTTGCCCTGGTTTCCGTTATACGGTTTAACGACCACGGGACTTTCCAACCAGCGCAAGGCTTTCAAAGCCTCCTCCTCGGTCTTCGCCACCCGTCCCCGTGGCACTGGGATTCCTGCTTCATGGAGAAGGCGTTTAGTCAATCCCTTATCACAGGCAATATCTACGCCGATGCAGCTCGTTTCATCGGTCATGGCGGCCTGGACCCGGCGTTGATTGCGCCCATACCCCAGCTGCAACAGACTATGTTCATTCAAACGCATTACCGGAATTCCTCGGCGCTCACACGCTTGAATCATCGCTTTGGTGGATAAACCTAATTCGTGGGGGGCTATTTGCTTTTTTATTTTATTCAAATGCTCTGAGGGTGCAGCAGGTTCTCCCTTCAGCAATGCCTCAATAAAGCCAACCGCCTGATAAAAGGCCTCCATCGCCCCTTCTTTGGACTCATAGTTAAAAATGATTTCATATTCGGAAGTTGAACCAGACATGACCATGGTTTTACCATAGGGAATCGTCTGCCCCACCATGGTTAGAAATTCTATCGTAACATGTTCAATGATATGGCCAATCAATGTCCCTTCCCTAAGCCGTTCTAGAAATCCCCCCGGTTTCCCCCTTGAACAAAAATGTTCTGCCAAACCGGGTAAACTTTGAACCAAACGGGCATTAAAGTCTCCCAAGCTATCGCTTGTCTTTCCTGCCCATTCCTGGATGTCCAGAACAGCACGTATGACAGGGCGGTAACTATAGACATTCGCCCCTTCGACAGCCTGGACAAGTTTGATCTCCATTCCTTTTATGTCCTCCTTTTTAGCCATGGGACTTCCACTATCTTAGTTTTGACCTTTTTCGGACGATGTATTCCCAGGGCCATCCGCAGGTCCATTTTTTAGGCACATCCTCTGTTTGAGATCAAATTCATATCCCTCTGGCAGGACGTGCATGACAACCGGGGTCAATGCCAAGGGCTGGCCTGGTAAGGATTCGGACAGATTGGTGGCTTCTGAAGGGGAGGCATCGACAACCGTTACGGTTTGGCTTCCTACCACTTGGAACTTGCCATCGGACGAGACCAAAATAGCCGTATCCTCATCGAGCCCGATGCCCAATACATAGGGATTATGGGCTATGGCTTCCAGGAGCCTGCCAATCCGCCCCCGCTGAGCAAAATGCTGATCAATGACGATCGCGCGCAAGAGCCCAAGCCCCGGGGCCATGGCAAGCGTGCTCTTCTTCGGCGTCCCCGCCTCCCCACCAACAATCATTGTATCGGACATGACAGAGGCCCCGGCACTGGTCCCAGCCATGATCACCCCACGCTCATAGAGATGCTGCAGGGTGCGCCCAAGAAGAGTTCCTCCAATGAGCCCGGTGATTCTGAGCTGATCTCCGCCCGTAAAGAAGACTCCGCTGGCCGTTTCCAGTTGGCACACTACACTTTCCGAATTAGCCTGTCTGCGGTTGGCGACATCCAAAACCCTCACGTCCCGTACGCCCAAACGCTGAAACAACTCCGTATATTCAGCTCCTACCTGCCCTGGATATTCCGTTGCAGCCGTTAGAATAACGACGGTCTGTGCCTGGGCTTCACGAACGAAACACTTCAGAATTTTGCATTCCCCAGTCTTATCCTCAGCCCCACCGATAATCAAAAGTTTGCCCTGAACATGCTCACTCATGCGCATTCCTCCCTCAAGGATTTAGTTTCAACCTAAAATCCTTTGACTATACATTGGGGTCGTACCCCCACACAACGGGGATCAATTCTACCCCCACATAACGCAGGAAGGAGGTGGCGGCATGGCTGACAATTTTGGTCTGAAGAGTACTCACAATGGCAAAAGCGATCACGTTTGTGCGAACAGACAATCATACTTGACCGAACCGTAAGCGATAATGACTATGGAATCATATGTTATTAATGTCAGAAAGGAGGGTTTCCATGCCTGAACGTCATATTGTCATCCGAAAATCGCAGCGTCTTCTCGAACTCTATGAGGGCCCGCGCCTCCTCGGGCGCTATCCCATCGCCATTGGGAGAGCAGGCACTCCCACCCCAGAAGGACGATTCACCATTGCCGAAAAACGGACCAATCCCGGCGGGGTTTTCGGTTCCCGCTGGTTGGGGCTATCCTCCGCCCACTATGGCATCCACGGCACGAATAACCCCGCGAGCATCGGCCAAGCAGTGTCCAAAGGATGTATCCGCATGCACAACCGGGATGTTGAAAGGCTCTTCGAGAAGGTCGCACCTGGAACACCGGTCAATATTTACCGAAATTAGAAGTCAGAAGTAGGAGGTCGGACGTCGGAATTAAAAGGTAACCCACAAAAAAGAGAGGTTGGTGTTAGAAATCTCCCGCCAAAGGCGGTATTCCCACTTCCAACCTCTTATCTTAATTCCGGCCTCCCGTCTCCTGTATCCCGTCTCCCGATTCTGACTTCTGACTTCTGACTTCTGACTTCTGACTTCCAACCTCTCATCTGACTTCTGACGTCTGATGTCTGGCATTTGACTTCTGACACCCTCACCTCTTATCTGACTTCTCCCCTCTTGTCGCCTCCGACTGCCTGCCTCCTATCCGACTTCCGACCTCCTGCCTCCGACTTCTCATTAGTATGGGCTTCGCGGGTATCCTCGGCGCAGCTGACCCCGAGTCTCAATCCCTCCGACCCCGTCCGTCCCGGTAATTGTATGCCTTAAGATTTCTTTGACTGAAATGGTTTGATCGATTGGAGTAAACGCGATCCGTTCCACAATAAACACCGGATCAAAAGCATGGATCAGCATGCGTTTGGGAGAAGAGGCAAAATTGGCCCCTGCTTTTAGGATTGCCTCATAATTCGACTGGCAGGCTCCCGCAAAGATAACCAAGGCATCCTTGTTGGGCTGGAAACGCCGTGCCTCCAGCACTGACTCAACAAAGTAGCGGGAACTGCGGTAGCTGTCCAAACTCCGGAAATCTCGTTTATTGGTATGCAAGAGCCCGTCATGTCCTGTCAGAACTAAAATATCGGTGAGATTTTCCATAAGAATCTGATGAATGGCCTTGGGCTGCTCCACTTCAGACTTGCAGATCCCTTTGGCCTCCAAGCCCAACTGCCGGTAGGTTTTAATGCATTGGTCAAGGTATTCCTGATCCCCGTCAAGGTGCAGAACTCTTCCGGGCATCTCAAAAAATTCGTCCATCGGTTCAGCAAAGCTCTTCCGTTGATCCAGCACCAAGTGCAGCTTCTGATACAGGACTCTCGAATCTTCTCTTTGGTAATAGGCGACTTCGGCAGGATTTTTCTCCACTAAATCATTAAACGGCGCATCCGCAATCAGGCGAAGATTGAGCCCTTTCAAGAGAGCCTGCCGTTCGCCGTTCATACCGGTGTAGGTCTGGACAATTCGAAAAAAAACGTCTTGGCGATGCGAACGTCGGGCCACTATGTCCCCCAGCTCAAACACTGCTCTCCCCCCTTTCCCTATAGCTTATGGCGGTTTGGGGAAAAAGGCATATATTATAAAGAAAACCCGGCTTGTGGCGAGCCTTTGGCGACGACAGAAGCCGAGGTTGCACTTATGCCACCATATAGCTATACTTCCCGACCGGTAAAATAAATACAATTTAGCAAAAGGAGGAATCGCGGCTTGTTCGACATCGTCATTCCTGCCCAAAACGAGGAGAAAAGCATTCTGGCCACCCTGACAACCGCCCTCCGCCTGCCACTCAAACGGATCATTGTCGTGATCAATGGCTGTTCTGATCAAACCTTGGAACTTACCCGTTCCATCCCTGATCCTCACCTTCACATTCTCTATTTCGAAGAAGCGCTCGGAATCGATATCCCCCGGGCTATCGGGGCCATCTATGCTAAGGCGCTGGGAACAGAGGGCGTACTCTTCCTAGACGGAGATATGTCGGGAAACATTTATGCCAATTTAGAGCAGCTTGTGGCAGCCTTGGAAGCAGGAGTGGACGTGGCACTCACCAACTGTTACCCATATATTACGCATCGCGCGAAACTCGCCAATCTTGTCCTTAAGTTTCGCGCCCGTTTGAATCGAGAACTCGACCTGCTCAAAACGCTCGGCTTGGCCACCCCAACCCATGGGCCCCATGCCCTTTCGGTACGAGCCTTATCCATCCTTGAACCTGAATCCCTTGCCATCCCACCCCTCAGCCTTGCCCAGGCAAAACGGGCCAACTTAACCATCAAGGTCGCAACATCCATCCCGCATGAAGCCTTGCGCTCCCCGCGCAAACACCGCCGCCATGCCCGCCTGCTGTCGGAAACCATCATGGGTGACTGCGTCATGGCCATCCAATCTGCCCAAGGCCTGCCGCTGGAACGTGCCTTGGGCAAGCACTCCCTGCTCGGTTATCATCCCGCCCGCCGTTTTGATCGTTTAGGCACTTGGCAAGCAGCCTGCCAGGAACGAGGCACAGAATACTGGCGTCACGTTATCTATGGTGAACTCGTTTAAAAAAAGAGCGGTTTTGCAACCGCTCTTACATCCTACCCTTTCTTCTCGACTTTCGGAATCCCTAACAGGGCTGCCGAGTGATCTCTGCCTGTATAAAAATTGTACCACGAAGAGGTCTGATAGAGATCCCAGTTCGCGGGCGGGAGACGATTAGCATCCAACTGGGACTCCTCACCATACTTTTTCAGGCGGGCATAGGCGCGCACCCAGACACACTGCTTCTCATTCGGATAGACCTCGCACCACCCATTGAAGCTGCCGCCACAGGCTCCGTTGCGTTGGTTTTTCGGACATTGAGACATGGGGCAAAGATAGGCCATATCTAAGAGAGCACAGTCCCCACAGTCTTTGCAGTCATTTGTAATAACTTTTGTAAGGTGTTCCAGGGTGTGTTTGCGGGGATTTCCTTTGCCTGCATAAATGCTACGCATCACCGGGAAAAAGGCCTTGCCCGGGGTGAAGAGCATACTGTGCATTACACGCATCATGCTGAACGCAAATCCAACAGGCGCATCAAGCGACCGGCCTTGACGGTTGGTTGGCTTATCTGTGTTTAAACCTGTCTTTTCATCTTTCTCAAAGTAGTAGAAACCATTCGGCATCGGATAATCGAATTCCCGCACCAAATCCATCCAGTTCGCACTCAGTTCTTCTCCTTTGTCAATGATGTATTCCACTTGTTCATACTTGATATTGTGCCCGCCGATGTGTACCCCGGCAAAACCCATTCCCTTCATCATGGCATACATCTTAGCTGCCCGGAGTAACCGAGCCCCCACGCCCTTATCAGGAGCACCTTTTTCCTGCTCCAGCTCGTTTAAAAGCTTATCCGTCACCACACAGCCCGGAAGCAGGTTTTGATTCATGATCCTCGCCGCGCCAAAAGGAAGGATATAGATGTTCCCAACCACTGGCACGTTCAGATTGTTCACCTTGACAAACTGGAGCACTTCATGGAATTTGCGAGCATCATAACCCAGCTGGGTCACGATGAACTGAGCCCCGCCGGCGATCTTCTTCTTCAACTTATAATATTGAACCATCAGTTCGGCTTCCGTCGCTTTAAAGGGGGAAACCGCTGCTCCAGCAAAAAAGTCACTGGGCTGATGGTAAGTCGAACCTTTAGGACCCGGAATTTCTAATCCCTTATTCATACCGGCGATCAGTTCTAAGGTATGGGATGGATCAAGGTCAAACACCGGCTTCGGCCGACCTTTGAATCCTGATACCGTATAATCTCCGGTCATCACCAAGAGATTGCGCACTCCGGCCCGATCCAAAGCATAGAGCTGGCTTTCCATTTGGTTCCGGTTCTTGTCTTTGCACGTAAAGTGCACCAGCGGTTCAATTCCGAGCTTGATAATCTCCATCCCCAAGTAATCTGCTGAAATAGCCGGGTTCCCACCTGGATTGTCCGTAATCGTTAAGGCGTGGACTTTTCCCCCTTTAGCCGCCTGCTCTGCGGACGCCAAAGCAGCCTCTTGGGCTTTCTCCCTCGCTCCTCGGCCTGGTACAAGCTCCCAGGTCACGGACAAGGCATTCTTGTCCAAAAGCGAGTCCTTAAAACGGTTCTCCATTCCCTTCTCCCCCTATCTATATTTATGAAAAAGCTTTCTATAAGATATTTTAATTACGAATTTTTACTTTCTTCTCGAATTATACTTTTTATTGCTTTCACCTGTCAATATTTCAATTTCCGCTTTCTAAGCTTTTTCACCCCTTATCCCGTCCGGCTTCCTCATTCTTCTCCTTCTTCTTGCCTTTCCAGTAGCCGATCCCAATAACCCCCACGGCGAACAAACCCGGAATTAAATATTCAAGGATTGGATTCTCCGTTAGAAATTTTAAATAAGGCTCTTTCAGCAGCATTTCCCCTGCCGTAAAGCCCAACAGTCCAGCACCTAAACCCACCAGCCAAGGCCATTTGCGCATAAGCTGAGAGAGAAACGTGCTGCCCCACACGACCAAGGGAATACTTAACATGAGGCCAACGATCAAAAGGGGAAGGTTGCCGCCCGAAGCTCCAGCCACCGCCAGGACATTATCCAAACTCATGAGAAAATCTGCGATAATGATCGTCCTAATCGCTTCCGCCATACTGCCGGGTGCTTCCTTATCTTCCCCGCTTTTATCCTCCGCTAATAGCTTGACGGCAATCCAAGTCAGCAAAAGTCCGCCAATGGCTTGAATGTAGGGAACGGTTAAAAGCATGGCAGCGATCGCCGTTAAAACCACGCGCAAAGCCACGGCTCCAAAGGTCCCCCAAAATATCGCCTTTTTCCTCTGCTTCGGTTCTAACCTGAGAGTCGCCATGGCAATCACTACGGCATTGTCTCCGCTTAAGACGATGTTGATGATGATAATACTTAAAAGAGCGCTGAAAAATGCGAGGTCCATTCTCCTCTTCCTCCCTTTAGACTTCCTGCAACTCGTTATATCTGTTATATTCTTTAGCCGCTACCTTGTACATGACAAGCAAAGGCTTCTGTCAAAGTTTGGAACTCTTCAATGCTTAACGTCTCTGCCCTTCTCTCCCCTGACACCCCTGTTTCAGCCAAAACACCTAAGACAACCGCTTTGGGAAGATTGAGTGCGGCAGACAGGGTATTCCCCAGAGTCTTGCGGCGCTGGGCAAAGGCTCCCTTAACGATGCGAAAAAACGCTTCAGGCTTTACGCTAAAGTTCGGATAATGACGAACCTTCAGTTTGACCACCGCAGAGTCCACCTTGGGCGCAGGCCAAAAGGCACTGGCCTGCACATCCAATACCTTCGTCGGCTCGGCACTCAGTTGGATCGCAATCGATAGAATACCGTAGGCCTTGCTACCTGGTTTCGCTAGGATACGTTCGGCGACTTCCTTTTGCACCATGACGGTCATGCCAGATAAAGAGGACGCTTGGGCCAGAAAATGATTGAGGAGGGGGCTCGTGATGTAATAGGGAAGATTCCCGATGAGATACCCTTTTCTTTCTCCCCAGAGTTCCCTCACATCCAGATTCAAGGCGTCACGGTGCAGAATTTCCACCGTCATATCCCGCAGTTCTCTTTTGAGCAGTTCCACTTTAGCCCTATCCAACTCAATCGCCCACAGTTCGTCGACCTTCTGGGCGAGCGCACGGGTCAACACCCCCAGCCCGGGGCCTATTTCAACGACAGGGGTTTCAGAACTAAGTTCACTGGCTTCCACGATCTCAGCAATCACCCGGTCATCCACAAGGAAATTTTGGCCCAAAGCCTTCTGCGCTCTGGCTCCGCTCTTCAGGAGCCTCAATGTATAATCCGCAGCACTTTCCCTCATCCTTCAGTCCCCCGCACGGCCTGCCAGAATTCTCCTGGCGAAACCCCGAATTGGTTTAATCGTTTTAAAAACTGCTTTGCATTGCACTCTCCTATGCCTAAAGCCCGACCGATGGCTTGACGTTTGGCTTGGGAATCCGGTAATCCTGTGAGACCTGTTTCTATCAAGATATCAGCCGTAAATCTTACAGGCGGGAGGCTTTCTTGCCGGATCTGGGCAAAAGCCCTCTGAATTTCCGCAGGCGTTGCATTTTCTACCCCTATATCCCCTTTTTTGCGGGCCGCTTCCTGGGAAAGGTAGACATGCTTAGCCGACGGCACGCTTTGGCGAATTCGTTCCCGAATCTGACCGCCCACAAAGTCCGGGTCCGTGAACACGATCACCCCTTGACGCTTCGCCGCCTCCGCGATGAGTCTCAGTTTATCCTCGCTTAGCCCATATCCTTCTGTCCAAATAATATCCACCGAACCCAAAGCTCGGCGGACAGCATGGGCGTCATTTTTTCCCTCAACCACAATTAACTCCCGTATCAAGACATTACCCTCCATTCTTAATCTATAATAACAGATAGTAGTTGGCTGTACCAAATATTCTGAGAAGCTAGAAGGATCCAGAGGCGCATCCGGTACTTTAACGGGGTACAGTCTGACCGATTCTCAGTGGGGAAACTGCCGGTCTTCCAAACAGTTAGTGAATTTTACGATACAAAGACACAAAAACCTTGCCAGTTGGAAAACCTTTTTCCTCTGACAGGGTTTTAGCATCCATGGCTCTTGTGCCTGAAGCCGTGAGACCTATTCTGATAATTTATACCTTCTAAAGCTATTCATGATTCCTGCCTATTTCGCCTACTCTTATAACCGCTCATCTTGGAGCAAATGTTCTTCTGTATATTCTCCCCACGGAAGCCCTTGTTCCTTTAGAATCTTCATAAAATCGAACAATGTTTCACCCGAAAGCTCTGCCGCCTTTTCCAAAGAAACCGTCTTTTGGGCAAATAGATTAATCGCAAAAGCTACTCTTACCTTTTGGTTGATGGAATCTCCATTGATCTTATCCAAAAACGGTAATAATCCTTCGGGCAATTGTAATTAAACGGTTGACTGATTCTTAACATGATCATCACCCCGCTAATTTAATACTTATTACTAATTATAACACAAATCTCATTTGTTGCTTCGATAGTTCTTTAAGGATACGACCCGCACTCAAATCTGACAACTAACGGTCACTCTAGAAAGCTGATGCGGCTTGCCCACTCGGACACAAAGAAATGAACCGGAACTGGTTAGTTCCGGTTCATTTCTTTTAACCCTGTTTCTTAGCATATTATCAATGTTATGCGCACATTCCCCGTCTTATTGCTTATTCTTGTTCGTTCCATAGCTTTTGAGGACATTGTCCCACATCATCGGGTCTTCCATCCCCAGCCGCCAGATGGCGACTCCATGTAATTTATGTTTACGGGCGTAATCTAATTTAACCCCCAGGCTCTTTGAGTTTTCCAGGTAGACCTCGTGGCGAACGCCTGAAGCAGTGTACTGATAATGGGGAACCTGCTCATGGTCATTATACTGCAGATCGACACCATGTTTTTTGGCTTGGTCGATGCTTTGGGCAAAGGAGAGGTATGCGGGAACGGTCGGCTTGTTGGAACCCCAGTCAAACGAGTAAACCGGAAGCCCCATCACGATTTTTTCCTTCGGAATTTTTCCTACCGCATAAGTGATGACTTTGTTAACCCAGTCGTGGGAAGCAATCGGCCCTTGCGTGGTACCCAAACCGTGCTCATCATAGGTCATCAAGACCACTTGGTCAGCCGCCTTTCCGATGGCTGTATAATCATAAGCACCGGACCAGAGGTCAGAGGGATAATCGATATATTTCGCAGGAATCGATACATTCAAAACTTTGTCCTTCGCTTTCAAGGCTTTATGCAGCTCATCAAGGAAGGCAGAGTAATTGTTCCGATCGGCCGGAGGGGTCTTTTCAATATCAATAGCGATACCGTCCCAGCCCTCACGGGTCGTAAGATTGGCGAGATTGCTCACGAAGTTTGCTCTAACCGTTGTATTGGAGATAACACGATGCGCCAAGTTAGCATCAAACCCACCGCCAGCCATATTATGCACTAAGGCATAGGCTTTCGCCTTATTTTTCTGAGCCAGGTTTTTGGTATCCATATCTACTTTCCCGGTCTTCTTCACATTCCCGCTTCCATCAAACGTGTACCAGAAGAAAGAAACCTCATCCAGGGCATTGATATGTTTCACCATAGAGTCTTTCGAGCCTGGCACCGGGCCTTCTGCATCTGTGTAAAATCCCATCACAACCCGCTTCTCAGACCCTAGGACATCCTGACGGGTTGCTTCTGCTTCGGGCGGTTTACCGGTGTCCGTCATTTGCTGAGGTGGCTGGGGGGTCGGCTGAGGCACATTGTTGCACCCTGTTAAAGCCATACTTAAGGATATACTGCCTATAACAAGAAAAGCCAGAAACCTCTTCATCTAATCCTCAACTCCTTAAACTAGCAATTAGCGTTCCTGGCTTTAGATTTCCCTATTTAATTGACCTTATGTATGAATACAGCCTTTGACCATTGATCTCCTTATTTTTTAAGGAAGACCAAAGTAGTTGCCAATCCCTTTCGCGATAGCATGTGCTAACTGCTCTTGATACGAAGCTTGTTTCAGCTTGATTAGTTCCGCTGTATTGTTCAGATACCCCAATTCGACGATAACGGCCGGCATAGCGGTGTTGTTGATAATATAAAAGTCACCCGGCTTCGCAACGCGGCGATTCATCCCCGGCACTTTAACGAGTTCCTCCTGAATCCTTTCTGCTAAGTATTTTCCCTTCTCCGACTTTATATGATAGAAGGTCTCAGCCCCGGATTTCGGCGTTCCAGCGTTGGCGTTGACATGGAGGCTGACAAAAACATCTGCACTGGCCTGCGCCGCCAGGGCAATACGGTAATTCAGATCCGTTTGCTTCTTAGAGTCTCTTCCCTTAACTCCCGGAGGAACATAATCTTCATCTTCATCCCGCGTTAACAAAACTTTTATCCCGCTCGGCTTCAGCATTCGCTCGACCCTTGCGGCGATCTGAAGATTGATTTCCTTTTCATACACGCCTTGTCTTGTAATCGCACCCGGATCATACCCTCCATGCCCCGGATCGAGAACCACGACATGCAGAACATTAAGCTGGCTGTTTACGATCGCAGAACCTTGCCAAAAGATAGACAAGATGAGGGTTGCCATGACCGAGAGCACTAGGGCTACCGCTAAACGGTGTGTATGCCTTGCGGGTATAATGACAAGCCTGCGCATGAGATTCCTCCTTTGCAGATCATCCTTTCTGTTCAAGATATGTTCCAGTGAAAACGCTTTATTCTAACCGGACCCTGGAAAAATCAGCAACTAGACAAAGAAACAAGCATGAACTATCCGTGGTTTCAAGGAAGCCCTGTAATTCTGAAACGAAGTAAAGATCCTTGTGAAGGTCCTTATGAAGATCCTTCGCTGATGCTGATGCTCAGAATGACAAAGTCCCTATCACCCCCCGCGTTACCCGTGGTCAGACCCCAACACAATTTAGTAGGACTAGCACCAGAAATATGGAAGCACAAGAACCGTCCCTTTGCTTACCTTTGCTTACATGGAAAAAAGCTTGGAGTTTTCTCCAAGCTTTTTTCTACCTTTGACTTCTGACTTCAGCGTATCTGCACCTTAGCGCACATATACAATGACGGTTCGCACACCCCAATTCGACGCAGCTTCGGGGGTATCCATATACAGGTCAATTCGATTCCCCTTAATCGCACCGCCGGTATCCAGTGCAACGGCTTCTCCATACCCATCCACATAAAGTCTTGTTCCTAAAGGAATGACCCTTGGATCGACCGCGACAATCCCCCTGCTGACTGCAGCCCCGGTCGCTGTCGTGGCCCCCGACTCAGAATAAGCACTGGCGCGCATCTGATAAGCGCGTTGAAACTGGATAACTTGCCCGCCGCGCGATACAGAGGTTTGTGCCCCCCGTGAGACGACTTGGTTCACCGGTGGACGCGTGATCCTCTGCGAGAGAATCTCGCGGCTGACTTCTTTCCCATCTTCCAATGTCAGCTTCACGGTCTGCTCCTGCAACCCATTCGAACCCCGGCTTATAACCTTATCTGGCAATCCCACCGGGAAATCAGCGGCTTGCGCCACCACTTGATAAGGAAGATCAGTCTGAAGCTTTTCCTCCTTTTCCGTAACCCGTACGACCTGAAGCGTATCCCCCCACGCTAGGCGATGATCCGGCGCCAGGGTTAGCTTATCTTTCTCCCCAAGGGAAATATTCAATTTAGCTAACGCTTCTGTCACCGTTCTCGGAGCCAGATAAGTATCCCATGCTTTTCCATCGGACTGAACATGCAGCAATGCAGCCCGGCGAACATCGATGGCCATTCCCGCTTTCGTGGGCGTATCCTGCGGCAAGTTCACCTCATCGACATCTTTCAATTGGAGCCCATAGCGCTCTGAAAGATCCGTAAGTGCCTTGCCAACGCTGGATTGGGCCGAACGAGCCAGGATGAGTCTGCCATCCACACTGAGTTTGATTGGAACACTCCTTTGAACTTCTACCTTGAGACCGGAAGAGATGAGGGTATTCCGATCCGGTTGAACATCATCCTCCGGATAAATCCCCAAACTCGTGTGGGCAAGTGCTTCCCCGATCGTTTGACTCAGGGTAATGACTCGGACGTTTTTACCATCAATTTGAACTTGAATAGTCTGGGCTTTCCATATGACTAACGAGAGCACAATGAGCGCCAGAAAGACTGTAGAAGCGAGGATTTGGGCTAACCGCGAAGTCCGAACCAAAGCGACGGCCCGCATCCAGGTTTCGTGAATCATTTTATCCCCCCACTACCAAATATAACCACCAACTAGACTTACAACCCCATTTTAATAGATAGGTGGGCAGTTGTCAAAAACACCCTTTGTCGATTCACCGCGAATTCGCCAAAAGATAGAGGCGGACTGGTCTGCGCCCCCAGTCCAGGCACTCACGCAATGAAGGAAAAAAGACATCTACTTTATTGCCCAAGATGGCTCCTCCCGTATCGGCCGCAGTGGCATAGCCATACCCGTCCACATACACGCGGCTACCTAAAGGGATCACGCTCGGATCCACTGCAATTAGGCCCTTGCGTGGCTGAACCCCTGTCGCCGTGCGATTTCCTGTATAGGTATAGGCGGTGGCCTCCACCGTGAATATTCTTGCCACATTGAGCCTGGTCAAGTCTAACGGTTCACCGGCTACGGGTTTGCTATTTTGAATCATGATTCGTTTTTTGGGGGCATTCAACTCAAACTCATGCACCACTTGTTCTTGAATGTCCCCTTGAACCGTGACCACTTTGATAACCTGGCGCTTCAAGCCAATGCTACCCTCTTCAACCACCTTTTTCATACCCGGAGGAACCTGACTGCTTTCCCTCACTTCGACGGGGATCGGCACTTCCTGCAGGCGATATTCTGTCATAACCTGTGGGCGCAGCGCAACAGGCATCTGGCCATCCTTTTCTTGTGGACGGTAAGGAACGTCCGGTATGCTCAGATGCTCTCCGACACGGATGGTTTCTGTTGCTCTTAAAGAAGCTGGGATAGCCATGGTTGCCATAAACGGCTCCGACCTTCGCCCAGCCCAACTCGTACCCGCCCATAAAGCAAGCGCTCCACCCACATAAGTACTCCACAGCTTGGTCGTGCGCCAATAATCTGTATACGTTGTAATTGGCAGCGAATACATAGCTTTCCCTCCCTTGCTCAAGCCTATGAAACCTCAAACAAAAAAAGAACCCTGTGGCTGAGGATTGCCCCCGCCAGAGGGTTGAGCTGCATAATGAGACTCGCTTTAGCCCGCTGCACAGGCTTTCCCAAAGAGCGCCTCGCCATTCTCCAGCGCCAGACGGGCAACTTCAGGAACTTCGAGCCCTTTGATTTCTGCTAAGCGTTTGACAACCTCCACAACCCGCGCAGGCTCATTGCGTTGGCTGCGGTAGGGTTCGGGTGTCAAATAGGGCGAATCCGTCTCCACCATAAAGCGATCCATTGGAACCCCTTGCGCGACTTCCAGGGTCTGACGCGCATTCTTATAGGTTAAAGGACCTCCAAATGAGAGGTAAAACCCCAAATTCAAAAGTTCCTTAGCCATCTCCCAGGATCCGGAGTAAACATGAAATACACAGCCGTGCTCTGGCCGATGTTGTTTGAGCAGACGCAGAATGTCCTGATGGGCATCTCGATTGTGAATGATAATGGGAAGCCCCGCCGCGTTCGCCAGCTCAATCTGATTCACAAAAGCCTGCTGCTGCACGAACCGAGGGGAAAGGTCACGGTAATAATCAAGCCCGATTTCGCCCCAGGCGACCACTTTCTCCTCTTGAGCCAAGCTGACTAGTTCATCCCACGTTGCTTGGCCTGCCCCCCCAGCATCATGCGGATGGATACCCACCGCGGCCCAAATAAAAGGATACTCCCGCGCCAAGGCGACCGCCCGTCGGGACGACTCCAAGTCATAGCCGGGATTGAGGATACGGCTGATCCCTGATCCTTTAGCGCGTGCCAACACCTCAGCAAAATCCCTGCGGTAACGTTCATCGTCAAGGTGTGCATGTGTATCCCAGATCATTTGACCCGCGCACCTCCGGGAATTTTCGCATCCACACTGAGAACCTCCAAGTTTTCCCCGTGAGATGCTGCCACAATCATGCCTTGAGATAGGATTCCCCGCAGTTTAACCGGCTTTAAGTTCGCCACAATGACGACATGCTTGCCAACCAGTTCCTCTGGAGCATAATGCAACGCTATCCCAGAGACAATCGTCCGAGTCTCCCCCGCTACTTCGATTTCCAGCTTTAATAATTTATCGGTTTTCTCGACTTTTTCTGCTTTAAGGACTTTAGCCACACGAAGATCGAGCTTAGCAAACTCATCGATGGTCACTTCTTCTTTGATCGGCTCAAATTCCGGAACCGCTTCTTCAGCAGGTTCAGCGGAAGATGTCATTTTTTCTTCTTGCATTTCTTTTAATTCCTCCTGTGTAATCCAATCCGACATATCGACACGAGGGAAAAGAGGTTCGCCTTTGACAACCCTCAGCCCCGGTTCTAAGCCATTCCAGTCCTTGAGGCTGTCCCAGTTTAAGAAATCCCCTTCCGTCTTTCCGAGCAAGGCCGCTGTTTTGCCTGGTACACCAGGCATAAACGGAGCGCTAAGGATTGTCATGATGCGAATACATTGGGCAAAGGTATTTAACACATGATCCAAACGTTTTTCTTCCTCAGGCTTTTTCGCCAAAGCCCAAGGTGCCGTTTCATCCACATACTTGTTGCAACGGGCGACAAACCGCCAAATCTGCTCCAAGGCCCCTGCCGGATCACAAGCTGCCAGGCGTTCTTCCACTTTAGATTGAACCTCCGTACTGAGGGACTTGAGTTCAGCCTCTAACGGGGTGTCCACACCCGGATCCGGAAGGATCCCTTTACGGTACTTCACGATCATGGCCAAACTCCGGGAAATAAAATTCCCAAAGTCGTTCGCCAAATCGCTGTTAATCCGTTCAACAAGATTATCTTCAGCATAGGTTCCATCTTGTCCGACCTGCATCTCCCGTAGGAGGAAATAGCGGATCGCATCCGAGCCATAGCGCCGGATGAGTTCAAAGGAATCCTGAACATTTCCTCGGGATTTGGAAATCTTGCCACCTTCTTTCCCTAAAAACCAGCCATGCCCATAAACCACTTGCGGCAATGGGATATCAAGTGCTAAAAGGACGATGGGCCAAATAACGGCATGGAAGCGGACAATATCCTTGCCCATCAAATGTACATTTGCCGGCCAGTACCTCTGGTATTTTTCTCCATCTGGATAACCCAGGGCTGAAATATAATTGATTAACGCATCCAGCCAAACATAAACGACATGCCTGGGGTTAAACGGGACTTGAATGCCCCATTGGAATGTCGTTCTGGAAACACAGAGATCCTCGAGCCCTCCTTCAATGAAGCGGATCATTTCATTCCGCCGGGACGAAGGCTGAATGAATTCGGGGTGACGTTGAATATGTTCTAGTAATTTGTCCTGATATTTTGAAAGGCGGAAAAAGTAACTTTCTTCCTTTAACAACTCGACTTCGCGCCCGCAGTCAGGATTCGGGCAGCGCCCATTGACGAGCTTGTTCTCGGTCCAAAAGGTCTCACAGGGTGTGCAGTACCAGCCCTCATATTCAGATTTATAAATATCTCCCTGTTCATAGAGCCTGGTAAAGATGGCTTGCACCACCTGGTGATGCCGCTCCTCGGTCGTACGAATAAAATCATCATAAGAAATATCTAATGCTTTCCACAGGGCTTTAAATTTTTCCACAACCCCATCGACATATTCTTTCGGAGCCACATGTTGGCTCTCAGCGGTGCGCACGATTTTCTGGGCATTTTCATCTGTACCGGTTAAAAAGAAGACATCATCTCCGTTCATCCGATGGTAGCGTGCCAAGGCGTCCGCCGCAATGGTCGTATAAGCCGTTCCGATGTGGGGACTCGAATTTGGATAAAAAATCGGTGTCGTTATGTAGTATTTCATCGCTGCATCCCCTTTTTAATCTCTCTGAATACTCAATTATACCCACCAATACCCAAAATTTATACAAAAATTTTTTTGTCTAACCCCAAAAAAGGTTGACTTTTAATGGAACCATTGGTATCATAAGGGTGTAAATTTATGTCGAAACTTGTTGCGGAGGAGTGTAGTAAGATGATGAAATCAACTGGGATCGTGAGAAAAGTAGACGAACTGGGTCGTGTCGTGCTCCCCATCGAACTAAGGAGAACTCTGGGGATCGAGGAAAAGGACGCTTTGGAAATCTATGTCGATCAAGAGAAGATTATCCTTAAAAAGTATGAGCCGGCTTGTGTGTTTTGTGGTAATGCCAGCGATGTGCAAATTTTCCGGGGCAAAAATGTCTGCCGGGAATGCGCTGCAGCCATGGGCGAGACCGTAGGACTTACAGCAGGAAGCGCTGATACGGAAGCCGTCTAAGCCGCCTGAGGGTTACATAATTTTCATCGCCTCAGCCAAAGAATCTCGAAGGCCTTACTTAAGGGCCTTCTTTTTTTACCTAACGCTCCTAATCACTCCCTGTACTTAAGAACCGCCTGATAAACCTCCCGTTTCGAAACCCCGAACACCTTGGCCACTTCCTTCATCGCCTCCTGAGGAGGAACCCCTAAGGCCAAGCGAACATGAACCTCCCTCACCCAATCCTCTGAACTTCCCTGTTCTTTTTCTTCTGAATAGGGAGCTATCACCACACAGCATTCCCCTTTGGCTGGCTGCAGGGAAAATTCCTCCTCAAGAGCAGGCAAAAGCCCCCTGTGCACACTCTGGTGCAATTTGGTTATTTCCCGCACGACGGCTGCCTGCCGCGCGCCCAAGATGGCACTCATATCTTGCAGCACTTCCGTCAAACGATGGGGTGCTTCGTAAAAAACCTGGGTAAATGGGAGCTTCGCCAAGTTTTCCAACCTGCGCCGCCTTTCTCCCCCTGCGGCGGGCAAGAAGCCGTGAAAGACGAAGGGTTCGGCTGGAAGCCCCGAAAGCAAAAGAGCAGTTAAGGCTGCATTAGGGCCGGGCAGCACATCCACTTTAACCTCGTCTTCCAAACAAGCTCTCATAATCTCTGCTCCTGGATCCGAGATCCCCGGCATCCCGGCATCGGAGATCAAGGCAATGCTGTCTCCTTCTTTCAGCCTCCTAAGCAACGCCTGCGTTTTCCCCTTTTCGTTATGTTCATGATAACTCGTGAGCGGAGTCTTGATCTGGTAATGTTCCAAGAGCTTACGGGAGTGGCGGGTATCCTCTGCGGCGATCAAGTCAGCCTCGCGTAGGGTATCAAGCACCCTCAATGTGATGTCCCCTAAATTGCCGATGGGTGTCGCGCAAACATAGAGTGTTCCCTTCTCCAACATCCTCAGTTCAATCCTTCCTTAAGAAAGCCGTGCAAAACAGACAATCCCCCGCCTCTAAAGGCTGGCCAAAATGAAGATGGCAGACATGAAATCCTTCCTGATAGAGCTTGGCCAGATTTTCGTGCCCTACGCCCTGTAGCCGCTCAGCATTCTGCTGCACCCGCTCGGTCTCTTGCTCTGGTATCGCACAGAGTTCCCGCTTCAAGCGGATATTTTCTTCCTCTAAAGCCGTAACATATCGTTTTAGCCGTTCCATCTCTTCTGTCAGTGACTTAAGCCGCTCCAGAACCTCGACAATGGCCTGCGTCAATTGACTCATGCCCGCTCACTCTTTCCCTTGGGTTTTTCCCCTCTGCGGTGAGCTGGCGCCTTTCCCTTGGGGGCCAGCACCGAAACAGCGGCCGGCTCTCGTTTTTCAACCCGCTGACTGGCTGTAGCAGCCTTCGGCGGCTGAACCTCCGGGCCCTCTTCTTCAGGTATATCATAGATATCCTCATTCGGGAACGGTTTCTTAGCATCTTCCTTATCTTCACAGCCATAGCATTCGTTCTCGTACTTCAGACAGCACATCAGACGCCCGCAAATGCCCGAAATCTTCGTTGGATTCAGGGAGAGCTTTTGATCCTTCGCCATGCGAATGGACACCGGTTCGAAGTCCCCCAAAAAGGAGGCACAGCACAGCACTCTCCCACAGGAACCAACTCCGCCAAGCATTTTCGCTTCGTCTCTGACCCCGATCTGCCTCAGTTCAATGCGCGTACGAAACACAGCGGCCAGATCTTTGACCAGTTCACGAAAATCAACCCTTCCTTCAGCTGTAAAGGAAAAGATGATTTTATTGCTGTCAAAGGTGTACTCAACATCCACAAGTTTCATCGGCAGGTGATGATCGGCGATTTTCTTGAGGCAAATTTGAAATGCATCTTTTTCCTTAGCCTTGTTGGTATCGAGCACGTGTTCATCCTCTGGCGTGGCCCTGCGAATCACCTGCTTAAGCGGCAGAACCACGTCATCATCCCGAACCTCCCGGGATGGAATCACAATTTCGCCAAATTCAACCCCTCGGGCCGTTTCCACAATCACTCGATCAGCTGTGGCCAGGCTCAAATCTCCTGGGGCAAAATAATAAATTTTACCTGCTTGTTTAAAGCGGACTCCCACCACCTCAATCACACACGTTCCTCCTTATCGGAATAATTGCACGGCCAGCACTTCTAAAGCCAAACGCGGGGTCGCATTATGTTCAATGTTCTCAATTGCTTTCCCTATCTTAAGCAAAGCCACGGCATGGGTTTTGGGATCTTCGTTTCGTAGCTTGACCGCCAAAACCTCTAAGAACACTAACGCCTCTACTTTCTCCACGGGAAACAGAGGAAATAGCTGGGAAAAATCCCTTTGTTCAAGCGCTGCCCAGTAGTTCTCGACCCATGTTTGGACTGGGCTCACCCCTAGCCCGAGAATTTTTTCCGCCAATTCCGCTGAACCACCGCTCAAGCGAAACGCCTCTTCGGGCAAGGCGTTCGAACTCAATGTTTCCAAGTGGGTCAGCCAAACTTCATAACTTGGAGGCGGAAAATAGATCGCCTGCGATCGGCTACGAAGCGTCGGCAAGATCCCCTCTATATTTTGCGCGCTCAGGATGATGACAGTGCGTTCTGGCGGCTCTTCAGCCACCTTTAGCAAAGCGTTGGCGGCTGGAAGCGTCAACCGCTCCGCTTCTTCAAGGGAAAAAACCTTATACATCCCTTCGTAGTGTTTACGGTATATTTTTTCCTGCCAATGAAGAATCGCTTCAATCCCAATCGAAGCCTTGGCTGACTTAAGCACAGACACATCCGGATGATTTCCGGAAAGAACCTTGCGGCAGGCCACACACTCCTGGCAAGGCCTGTCCCCTGCGCCAGCTGTACAATTCAGCACTTGAGCCAGCCTCAGCGCGGTCTTGGTTCTCTCGACCCCGCTGCCGCCATGAAAAATGAGCAAGTGAGGCAGCCTTCCAGCCTGTGCGGCTTTCTCTAAAGGTTTAATGAATGCATTTGCCATCTTCCCCTACCCCTCATCGAGTACCCAAATCCATTGATCCGCATACCCTTCCCAACCTTGCCACTGCACCCCACGGTTTTGCAGGGTTTCTAAAACCTCAGGCGTGATCACTTCCCCCATGACAACGATCGGAATCCCTGGAGGATAGGGAGAGATGCTTTCTGCGGCCACCTGGCCAAGGCTATCCCTTAGTGTCAATCTTCGTTTCCGACCAAAAAAAGCCTCTCTGGGCGTTCGACGCAACGGCGGCTGGGGCGGCAGCTCCAAGCGTGGCCATTTCCGATTCCTACGAACGCTACCCTTGTGCCCGTCCCTTAGCCGCTGCAAGGCCTGGTTAAGCGACCTGACATCCTCTGCCGTATTCCCGATGCCCAACATAAACAGGATGTTTTCTCCATCCCACAGCTCCGGTTCGATCCCCTCATCCCGGCGCAGCCACTCGACACATTCCGGAGCACTGATGCCTAATGAGGACGTATTGACCAAAATCTTAGACCAATCCACCCGCCAAATGCCATACCTTCCTTCGTCCTCGCGGTTGAGAAGGCGCAGCCCCTCGGTGTCGTGATGTAGCCGGGCTACCTCCTCTTCAAGGCCTGCCCAACGCTTTCGATCCTGGGCAAATTCAAGCGCCTGCTCTAAGGAAGCCATGAGCAAGTAGCTGGGACTGGATGATTGTAGCAATTCCAGGGCCTGCTGCAGGGAGTGGCGAGCCAGCCGCTGCCCCTGCACATGCAACATTCCCGCTTGAGTTAAAGCACTCAAGGTTTTGTGCGGGCTCTGAAGCACGGCATCCGCACCCATGGCCAAGGCTCCCGGAGGAAACAAATCATGAAGGTAATGCGCTCCATGGGCTTGATCGACAAAAACCGGAAGACCCGGAAAATCTCGCTCCCGGATACCCAAAATCTGCGTTAAGTCAATCAGAGAACCATAATAACTTGGATAAGTAAAATGCCAGGCAAGGGCATTACCCAAGCACGTTGCAGTGTGTTTGAGATCCAGGCCCAAAGGCAAATTAAACTCCGGGTGAATCGTTGCTGGAAGGTAGCGGGGCGTAAGTCCTGTCAAGACTAAAGCAGACATCACCGAACGATGAGCCTGCCTTTCCACGATAACCTCTCCTTGAGCCTGGCCAAGGGCAAGAAACATGGCCTGATTGCCTACCGTGCCCCCATTGACTAAGAAAAAGCTCGCTTGTGCACCATAAATCTCTGCGGCCCGGGCCTGACTCGAAGCAATAATCCCCGTTGGGGAATGAAGCATATCCAACCCCGGCAGCTCGGTCAAATCCCCCTCCGGAAACCTCATTCCCGGAAAAAACTCCCGCTTCCCCTTGTGTCCTGGGGTATGAAACGAACGCAGCCCCTGACTTAGGTAATGCTGCAAACCCTCGTACAAACCTGGCAACAACAGACCCCCTTGTCCACGAGAATTTACAATTTATTGTATCACAAGTGGCAGGATATTGCATCATCTGCGCCAGGCACCCGGCCTGAGCACCTCCATCTCTTGGCCATCCCCTAAAAAACGCAAATGCTGGGCCATCTTCAAATAGAACGCTGAACCGATCGCTTCTGTTAATAACCTTTGCTCACACTCTGTACAGAAAAACCGTCCGTGGATACGAAAGCCGTCATATAAACCCAGATACGGTACCTTGCCGCAACTCTGGCAGACGGGATGAAGTTCCCCCATAAAAATCGCCCTCTCTAACTATTTCACATCTTTCCTTTCTATTCTTCCCCTGTACCGGGAGGATTAGTCGGCGGGCCAATGGTCGTCCCTTCATTTTCAGGCCGCAAGTTCACATCAACGACAACCGGAAAACTCGCGAGTCTATTTTCCCAGTCATCTTTAACCATTTTCCAATAACGTGGATCACGTTGCTGGATGTGTTTTCCTATACCGATGAAGTCTAATTGCAGTTCTCTGCTTTTCTGTATGGCAGCAACACATTCTTCCTGAATGACTTCCGTAAAAGCTTCATTGACCTTCGACTCGTATTGGTTTAGCCACTCAGAAGGGCTCAGCCTTTGTTGTGCGCCAGACAGCTCATCCCCATCCCACGTTCCTGTGATGGTATAGTGAATTCCGACCTTGCCATCCATTGGTTCCAATTTCCATTTTGTCCGGGTCGTCAAAATCCGAGCGCTGGCAAAACTATTTTTGCCTCCCATCTCCAGCTCTGCCGTAATAAACCGTTGCTTAACTTCATTTTGAAGGAACATATTGCCCCGCGTCTCCTTCTCGCTTAGGATGTCCTTCAGGCGGTCTCCCTTCAGAACCCCTGCGCCGCTCAGGCGAATTTCCTCTGCCACGTCCCCTTCCTTCCCCTTGTACATCATCCCTGCTTCACCGGACTTCAGCGGATACGCGATTGGAATGACCGGAGCCAGAATTTCGTCAGCAAGAATGGTCAGATAATGGCCAAGGCGAACGACCGGGAAAGACGATGTTGCCTTTGACTGTTCAATAATTCCCAGAATGCTGAGACCCGCTAGTTTATCCTGTCTGGTCTCCACGCCCAGAAGCTGTCCTGCCGGGCCTTTGCTGATTACGAGGAACGCAGTCCTCCGAAATTCATAATACCTCTGAAAAAAGTCCAAGGCCGGATTGATGCCCGAGCGGGCTAATTTCTCGCCCACAACAATCACCTTCACCGTTCCGACAAAGGGACGGCGGCTGGAAACAGAATAAACTTTATCCATGCTCTCCCGCATGCTGTGCGCTTCTACCGTTAACGTGAGATTATCAATCGATCTCCCACCTCCCTCACCCCCCTTTTTCGGAACCCCCATCTGGTAGGTTATGTTATAGGTGTCAGGTGATTGCCCTTGATCAATACCCATCGCCATAATAAACCCCAGTTCTTCCACTTCTGTCTTTCCCCAACACCCACTCATGGAAAAAGGCATTAAGAAGGCTAATAATAGGGAAAACCATTTTCTCATCGTCGCTGTCGCCTCCTCTGCCAAAATTCGGCAACCATCAGTAAGGGAACCCCCATCGCGACCAACGGCAAGATCAGATACTGATCAACCCAGGCAATTTCCAAGACTAAAGCCGCCCCTCCGGGCTTGTTTAGGTTAATCCCCAACAAGAGGAAACCGACCCCGATATAGACCCAGCCCTTTCTTTTCCAGCCTGTAACCTGCTCAATTCCCCAGATGGCCCCCAAAAACAGGCCTGTGATCTTTAAAGTGGACGCTCCCATCCAAACCAGCATAAAAATGGACTCGACTCCCGCAATCGTTTTGGATATTTCAATCATTTTGCCCAGAGCCAAAAGACCGTAATTCAAGCGCTTCGTCTCTTCCGGACCAAAAACCATCGTCTGCGTGAGTGTGATCGCGGTATCCAACAGGCCCACCAGAAGGACGGCCCGCCATATGCCTGCTTTCAACCTTGGCCCTTCTCCTTGGGGTAAAAAAGCCAGCATTCCCGCCAAAAAAAGAGGGTATTCCATGGCAAAGGGAACAATCGGCAACGCTCCCCAGACCACCGGCATCCATCCATTCTCTAGGATTGGCAAGAACTCGCCCCATTCAAAACGGGGAATAGAAAAGAGTGTTGTGAAAATCAGGCCTAAAGCAATCAGCGGAAATACGATTTCAGCAAAGCGGGCAAAAACTTCGACTCCTGACCATGCCAGGATGACAACGAGCAGCAAAATTCCTCCCGCAAAAACCGTCGTTGGCACAAGGGGAAGAATGGAGCGCCGAAATAGGTCTACGAGTTGACTCGATAGTAAAGCGGCGAAGTAACCTGTGATGCCGGCATACATCAGGTTAATTCCCTTGCCTGGCCATTTGCCCAGGAGTTTTTCCGCGATTTGCATCAGCGTTAAGCCAGGATGGTTTTTCGCGAGGTACAGAATCATATAGCCCCAGGGAATAGCCAAGCTATAAGCCGGCATCACCGCCAGCCAAGCATCACGCCCCGCCGTCTGTGCGGTTGCTTGGGCCACCGGCATAAACGTCGTTCCCAAAAGGATAGCCGCACTCAGGATCATGAACTGGTGAATCGAGATCCTTTGCATCAACGCTTACCCCCAGATTTAGGCCTCTCGGTATCAATAAGATGGGGCCGATGCTTTAAGGCCCACCAGGGGGCCCGAACCAATGTATCCTGAAGGAGGGAGCGAATTCTCAGGGGAGCGAGCGGACTTAAGTAAGGATATCCGAAGGAACGCAGACTGAGCAGATGGATCAGTAAGGCATAAAGGCCTAAGCCCAGTCCGAAAAAACCCATGCTTCCGGCTAGGATCATCATGGGGATCCGGATTAAGCGTACGGCAATCGCTAAATCATAGGCTGGTATGGTATAACTGGAGATTGCGGTTAAACCAATAATAATCACCATGATGGGACTCACGAGACTGGCTTTGACGGCTGCATCCCCAATGACCAAAGCTCCAACAATCCCGATCGTCTGCCCAATCGGTTTCGGCAAACGGAGTCCCGCTTCTTGCAGGATCTCTAAAGCCAGAGTCATCGTCAGTGCCTCTAACAGCGCAGGAAAGGGGACGCCTTCTCGACCGGCCGCCACGCTTAAGGCTATTTTGGTCGGTAGAATCTCCTGGTGAAAAGTCGTCACCGCAATATAAAGGCTAGGGGCCAGCAAAGCCGTCAGCACGCCAAGGTAGCGAATAAAACGGATTAAGATCACGATCATGGCCCGCTCATAGTAATCTTCACCTACCTGGAGAAACTGCGCCATCACCACTGGAACGCTTAAGGCAATCGGAGTTCCATCGACTAAAATCCCTACTTTTCCTTCTAAAAGATCGGCAGCCAGAACATCTGGCCTTTCGGTATAGGCAATTTGGGGAAAGGGAGAATAGGGGACATCCTCAATCATCTCTTCTAAGTACGCTGTTTCCAAAACCCCATCCATTTTAATGCGGCTGAGGCGTTTCAGCACCTCAGAAATAACGTCCGGCCTGGCCAGTCCCTCGACATAGACGACCACGATATCAGTCCGGGTCAAATCTCCCAATTTTAAGGAGACGATGCGCAAAGAGGGATGCTTAATTTTTCGCCTGAGTAAAGTGGTATTCGTACGCAGGGTCTCAGTAAACCCCTCCCGTGGTCCTCGCACCACTGATTCGGTTTCTGGCTCCTGCACCCCCCGGTTCGGCCAGTTGCGTACACCGATTACGAGCGCTTCCTGCTGCTCTCCAAAAAACAAAACGGCATCCCCGCCCAAAACCCCATCCAGGGCTTCGCCCAAAAGTTTCACCTTTTTCAGTTCACTGGCAGGGGCCAAACGATGAAAAACCGTCTGCACAACCGTCTCTTCTGTCACCTCTGCAAGTTCCGGCGCCCCTGACAAATCCACCATAAGAATCTTGAGAAGATAATGATCGATCAGATTTTTGTCCGTCAAGCCGTCCACATAGGCTAGCAAACAAGGGATTTCTTTCTTTCCCCGCAAGACAAACTCACGAAACACAATGTCACTGCTCTTATCCAGCAAACTTTTGATCCGGCTGCCCGTCAAGGGTTGGGACCATTCCCGATCGCTTGGCATTGGGGGGGCTTTGCGGACGCTGCGTGCTTCGGGGCGAATGAGAAGCTCTTTGAACATTTTTAAATAACTGCGCATCCTTTTCCCTCCCTATCTGGCTTAGTTTTCCTCCGAACCCCCTTCCCTTATACACCTTACAGACATATAAAGTTTTGGGGTATCCCCTGGCACCCCAAAACTTATGTTTTCTAATATACCAAAAAAGCACC
>JAIMKP010000080.1:8759-10702 GCA_020692355.1 Desulfosporosinus sp. | reverse complement strand
GTCTCCTGTGGAGAGTATCGCCGAAGCCGCATGCCACAAAGAATACCTTTACGGCTGAGGATTTTACTCCTCCTCTTCAAACCGAGCCTGAGCAGCCAGTTTGGTCTGCAAGCGCCCGGAGTGAGCGTGGTGCCGCGTGGTATTCCCACCCCAAAGATTAACACAAAAGACGAGGAGTGAACACGATGCCCCCCACAGAAGAGAGCCTCGATAAGGCTCGGATTTTAGTCGAAGCCCTGCCCTACATTCAGAGATTTGCCGGCAAAACCATTGTTATCAAGTACGGCGGCCATGCTATGGTGGATCCGGTGTTAAAGGAATCCGTGATGCTTGATGTGCTGCTCCTGAGCTCGGTGGGGATTCGCCCCGTCTTAGTCCATGGAGGCGGACCGGAGATCAGTGCTATGCTGAAAAAGGTCGGCATCGAGAGCCAATTCGTCCGGGGGCTCCGGATCACGGATGCGGAGACGATGGAGATTGCGGCCATGGTGTTGGTCGGAAAGTTGAATACGGAGATTGTTTCCTTGTTGAACCGTTTTGGGGGCAAAGCCGTTGGACTTTCCGGCAAAGATGCTTCTCTTCTTTTAGCGGGCAAGAAGCCCATGCTCATGCCGAATAGCCGGGGGGAAATTGAAGAAGTGGACTTGGGGTATGTCGGGGAGATTCATACGGTCTCCCCGGGAATTATTCATACCCTGCTCGACCAGGGGTACATTCCCGTGGTTTCCCCTTTGGCCGGTGGGGAAGATGGACAGACCTATAATGTCAATGCCGATACGGTAGCCGGGAAGATAGCCGAGGCTCTTCAGGCCGACAAGTTTTTGCTGCTTACGGATGTGAGCGGTGTCCTGCGCAAAGTAGGGGATCCCAGTACCCTAATTCCCACTATTGCCCGCGAAGAGGTGCAAACCCTGACCGAGCAGGGGATTTTCAGCGGCGGAATGTTCCCTAAAATAGAGTGCGCGGTTGCTGCTTTAAACGAGGGAGTTGGCAGTGTACACATCTTAGACGGACGCTTGCCCCATGCGATTCTGCTGGAACTGTTTACAGACGGCGGGATCGGAACCATGTTAATTTGAAATTGTTTTGATTGAGAGGGAAGACGGATGATGTTAGAGGGTTTGACAACACAGGACATGATTGCAGTTGGAAAATCGGTGGTGATGAATACGTATGGCCGTTTACCGATGGCCATAGCCAAAGGAGAAGGCTCCTGGGTCTGGGATGTGGAAGGGAAACGCTATCTTGACTTTGTGACGGGTTTAGCGGTGAATTCCCTGGGTTATAAACACCCGGCGATTGTGAAGGCGGTTCAACAGCAGGCGGAGGAAATCCTTCACACTTCGAATCTCTATTGGATTCCCAACCAAGTGGCCCTGGCTCAGCGCCTGACGGAACACTCTTTTGCCTCTAAGGTTTTTTTCTGTAACAGTGGGGCTGAGGCCAATGAAGCGGCGATTAAACTCGCACGTAAGCATGCGAAGAAACATTACGGAGAGCACAAGTTCGAAATCATTTCCCTGAAAAACTCGTTTCATGGGCGGACGCTCGCGACATTGACGGCCACAGGGCAGACGAAATACCAGGACGGATATGCCCCCCTGCCTGCAGGGTTTTCCTATGTTGCGCTCAATGACAGCGAGGGGTTAAAGGCTAAAGTGAATGAAAATACCGCAGCGATTTTGATTGAACCGATTCAAGGGGAAGGGGGGGTCTACCCGGTTTCGGAAGCGTTTATGCAGACGGCTCGTGAACTCTGCGATACGTATGGCGCCCTGCTTATTTTTGACGAAGTTCAGGTGGGGATGGGACGGACAGGAAAGCTCTTTGCCTACGAGTGGAGCGGGGTAATGCCGGACGTCATGACTTTGGCCAAAGCTTTGGGCGGCGGCGTACCCATCGGGGCGATGCTGGCTACCGAAGAGGTTGCTCAGGCTTTCCAG
>JAIMKP010000080.1:1470-8613 GCA_020692355.1 Desulfosporosinus sp. | reverse complement strand
TGATCCTGGAGACCGGCAAAATATTTATAGGTGAGGGTTTCGGTGCAGGCGGTGAGGTGTGGGGCGAAGTGGTCTTCAACACGGGGATGACGGGCTACCAGGAGGTCTTGACCGATCCTTCCTATGCTGGTCAAATCGTGTGCATGACCTACCCGTTGATCGGAAATTACGGGATCAACAGTTTAGATAACCAGTCGCAGAAGATCCAGGTTCAGGGATTTATCGTCAAAGAAGCCGCCCGCAATCCGAATCACTGGCAAATGGAGAAAAATCTCTCTCGGGTCTTGGCACAGGCCGGTGTAGTCGGCATCAAGGGAATCGACACCCGGGCCTTGACACGCCTCATCCGGGAGCATGGTGTGTTGCGCGGAGCGATTACCACCGATGTATTGCAGGATCTATCGGCTTTAGCGAATCGTCTTCAGGATTGGGAGCCGCCTCAGGATGTGGTCGCCAAAGTGAGCACGGAGGAGGTTTATACCCTGAATCCAATAGGCGATGCAGGCATCCGTTCCAGTGCAGGAACTGCTGGAATTGCAGGAACAGCTGGAGCGGCTGAACCGTTTCATGTGGTCGTCATGGATTTTGGGATTAAAGACAATATCCTGAGGGCGATGCGGGAAAAGGGATTTCGCTTGACGGTGGTTCCCTATAATACTCTGGCGGAAACGATTCTCTCCCTGGAGCCGGACGGTATTTTTCTCTCGAATGGGCCGGGGGATCCGAAGGTGGTACAAGTTGCCGTGGAGACGATTAAAACGCTCCTGAGCGAGCGGCCTATGTTTGGAATTTGCCTTGGGCATCAGCTCTTGACCCTGGCTTTAGGTGGGGACACTTATAAGCTCAAATTTGGTCATCGGGGCGGGAATCAACCGGTGCAGGATCTGCGCTCGCAGAAGGTGACGATCACGTCCCAGAACCACGGCTATGCTGTCGATGCGGAGAGTTTAGCCGATGCCCCTTTGCGGGTGACTCACCGCAATCTCAATGACCAGACGGTAGAAGGGGTCGAGCATACGGAACTCCCGGTTTTCTCGGTGCAGTATCATCCTGAAGCCGGGCCTGGGCCGAGTGATTCCCTCTACCTATTCGACCAATTCGCTGCCCAGATGCAGCAAAGGAGGGCACAGCATGCCTCTTAATCCAGCTTGGAAGAAGATCTTAGTGATCGGCTCCGGGCCGATCATCATTGGACAGGCGGCTGAATTCGATTATGCTGGAACTCAGGCATGCAAAGCGCTGCGGGAGGTAGGGCTGGAGGTGGTGCTCGTCAACTCTAATCCGGCAACGATCATGACGGATGTGCAGATGGCGGATAGAATTTACCTAGAGCCGTTGCTGCCGGAGCGCTTGGAAGTGATTTTAGCTAAAGAACACCCGGATGCGCTCCTGCCAACGTTGGGAGGGCAAACCGGGCTTAATCTGGCGATGGAGTTGGAGCGGGAAGGAATCCTCGCTCGCCATGGTGTCGATCTCATCGGCTGTGATGCAGAGACGATTTATAAGGCGGAAGACCGGGAGGCCTTCAAGGATACCATGCTCGCGATTGGTGAGCCTGTTGCTGAAAGTGCGATTGTTATGAGTCTCACGGAAGGGGAAGCGTTTGCCGAAGTCTGTGGCTATCCGGTGATCGTGCGCCCGGCCTACACCTTAGGCGGAACGGGCGGGGGAATTGCTAAAAGCAAGAAGCAGCTCCAAGAGATTCTGCACCGAGGTTTGCAGGCGAGCCCCATCGGGCAGTGCCTGATTGAGCAGAGTGTAGCCGGCTGGAAAGAGATCGAGTATGAAGTGATGCGGGACGGGGTGGATAACTGCATTACGGTCTGCAATATGGAAAACATCGATCCGGTGGGAATACACACCGGGGACAGCATCGTGGTCGCCCCCTCACAGACGTTGACCGACCAGGAATATCAGCTGCTCAGAGCCGCTTCCCTGAAAATCATCCGGGCCTTAGCGGTAAATGGCGGTTGCAATGTCCAATTTGCCCTCAATCCCAAGAGCCGGGAGTATGTTGTCATCGAAGTGAATCCCCGGGTGAGCCGTTCGAGTGCCTTGGCATCGAAGGCCACGGGTTACCCGATCGCGAAAATGGCTGCCCTGCTTGCAGTTGGATTCACGCTTCCTGAACTGACCAATCCAGTCACCGGGCACACGAGTGCTTGTTTCGAGCCGGCCCTTGACTATGTGGTGGTGAAGTTCCCGCGTTGGCCTTTTGATAAATTCCCAGCGGCGGACAACCGCTTGGGGACGCAAATGAAAGCAACCGGGGAAGTCATGGCCTTGGAACGGACATTAGAAGCCGCGCTGCTCAAAGCCGTGCGTTCCCTAGAGATTGGAGCGGTGGGCTTAAGAATTCCGGAGTCTGGGCGCTGGACGGAGATTGAAATCGAAGACAAGTTAGCGCAGGCAGACCATGAGCGATTTTTTGCTTTAGCAGAGGCTTTTCGGCGTGACTGGACGATTACCGAAGTGGAAATGCTCACGAAGATTGATCCCTTTTTCCTCTATAAGATTAAAGATCTGGTGGGTTTGGAAAACCGCTTAGGCCTCGAATCCTTAAACGCTGAACTGCTAAGCCTGGCCAAACGCCAGGGCTTTTCCGACCTGGCCATCGCGCGTTTGGCGCATCGAAGCGAAGAGAGCATTCGCGCGGAGCGAAAAGCGCAGGGGATTATTCCGGTCTTTAAAACGGTGGATACTTGTGCGGCTGAGTTTGCCTCGTCCACTCCTTATTATTACTCCAGTTATGAAGAAGAGGATGAGGTCCAGGTCAATGTCGGGTCTAAGGTGGTCGTGCTGGGATCCGGACCCATCCGGATCGGGCAGGGGATCGAATTTGACTATTGCTCCGTGCATGCGCTTTGGGCTTTACAGGCGGAGAGTGTGGAATCGATCATGATTAACAACAACCCTGAGACCGTCTCCACGGATTTTGACACCGGGGACAAACTCTATTTTGAACCGCTCACGCTCGAAGATGTTCTCCATGTGGTGGAAAAAGAGCAGGCGGACGGGGTGCTGGTTCAGTTCGGGGGGCAGACCGCGATTAACTTGGCGGGGCCGTTGGCTAAAGCGGGGGTAAAAATCCTGGGTACCTCTGTGGATTCGATTGACATGGCAGAAGATCGGGAACGTTTTGCCCAGCTCCTGACTCGGCTCGGGATTCCCCAAAGTGAAGGCCGGGGGGCCACCTCGGTTGACCAAGCGAAGGTGATCGCCGCAGAACTGGGTTTCCCGGTTCTCGTGCGTCCGTCCTATGTCATCGGCGGGCGGGCAATGCAAGTCGTCGACGATATAGGGGAGCTTGAGGAATATTTGCAGCGGGCGATTTTCCTCTCTCCAGAACATCCCATCCTTGTCGACAAATATCTGGAAGGCAAAGAAGTTGAAGTGGATGCCGTTTCCGATGGCGAAACTACGGTCATTCCGGGGATCATGGAACACATCGAGCGGGCAGGGGTGCATTCCGGAGATAGTCTGGCGGTCTATCCGCCCCAAAGCCTCACCCCGAGCGAGATTCAGCAGATTGAAGATTATACCTGCGAAATCGCTCGGGAAATCAAGATGAAGGGACTCATCAATATTCAGTATGTTGTCGTGCATGGCAAAGTCTATGTGTTGGAGGTCAACCCGCGCGCCAGCCGCACTGTGCCTATTCTATCCAAAGTCACGGGTATTCCACTTGTGAGCCTGGCCGTGCAGGTAGCCCTAGGCAAGCGGCTGCAGGATCTCGGGTATGAACACGGGCTGGCTCCTGTGGTGCCTTTTGTGGTCGTCAAAGCCCCGGTGTTTTCTTTTGAAAAGTTGACACGGGTCGAAACCTCTTTGGGGCCGGAGATGAAGTCCACGGGAGAAGTTTTAGGGATGGATATGCATTTCGGGCATGCCTTGGCTAAGGCTTTTGCCGCATCCCAAGTCGCTCTTCCGGAAAAGGGTGCAATTCTCGTTTCTGTGGGTGAGAAAGACCGTCCAGAGGCCTTGGGACTGACACGGGACTTGGCCAAACTTGGTTTTCAGGTGAAGGCTATCGGGGACACGGCGAAAGCGCTCCATCTCTGCGGAGTCGAGGCCGAGGAAGTGAGCGAAGCGAGTGAAAAGCTGAAAGAGGCCATTCGCCGCCAAGCATTTTCCTTTATCATCAGTACCCCAGTCAAGGGTAAGGCACCTGAGCACACGGGTTATCTTTTGCGCCGTCTGGCAGCCGAGCATCGCGTTCCCTGCCTCACGTCCATGGATACCGCTCGGGCCGTTGTCCGCGCTCTATTGGAGATACGCGGGGAAACGACACCCCACACCTATGCCTTGCAGGATTATTTGACGATGTAGTTTTGGGTGCAGAGAAAAACGGGCCGGGAATGTTTCGATTATCGAGGCTATTTGAAAGTGAGAAGAGAAAGTGCTAAAGTAGGGGAAGATGCAAATCTTGGCTACAGATTCAGCAAGAGACGTTTTTGAAGGTTAAGAGGAGGTATATCCTGAGTGTCCATAGAAACCACAGAAATTGCCAAAGGTATGTACCGCTTTAGCATTCCGATCCCTTTAGAATACAGCCCAGTCAATGCGTATTTCTTAGCTGGGAAAGTCCCGACTTTGATTGATGCCGCCTTTGGAACGCCTGATGCCTGGGCGTTTTTGCAAAACAGCCTTAACGAGCTGGGTTACAGTGTGTCTGACATTCAGCAAATCCTGCTCACACATGGGCATGTGGATCATTTAGGCCTGGCAGGACGGATTCATGAGAAGTCCGGCGCACCCATCATTATGCATCCCAAGGAATGGATCGGAGTGCAGGCTTTTCAGGATCCCTCGGACGAACTTGATGAAATCATGAAAAGCCAGTTTAGACTTTGGGGGATTCCAGACAAAATTCAGCTCATGATCGCGGGCTTTCGGCAGCGGCTCAGAGTGGTGAGTTCGGTTCCCGCCGCAGCGGTACGAACGATTGAGGACGGTGAAACCATCCTGGCCGGGGACGACGCTGAACTGGTTGCGCTGCATTGCCCAGGGCATACCCCCGGCCAGCTTGTTTGGCATCTGCCGCAGAGAAATCTCGCGTTTACCGGGGATCACGTTTTGAAGTTCGTTAGTCCCAACCCCGATCTCTATTTGCCCCCGCAGCACGGAAGTTGGAGTGGGCTTCCTGACTATTTGGCTTCCTTGGGAAAAGTTTCAAAGCTCGATGGAGCTGTTTGTTTTCCTGGTCATGGAGAAGAAATTACGGACTTAGGAACGCGAATTGCTCAGATTCGCCAAGGCCACGCAGAACGCAAAGAGCGGATTGCGGAGCTTTTTTCCGGAGAGGCCCTGGATTTAAATAGCCTGACCCAGCGGTTTTTGGCGGATATCGGCCGTAAACCCGATGGACCGACTTTCTTTCTGGGTTTGCGCGAGACACTGGGGCATCTGTATTTATTAGATGAAGAAGGGCGCTTGCATCAGGAGATACAAGATGGGATTCTCCTGTATTCGATGCGGATCGAGTGAGCAGTGTAGAGTTAAACAAAGGGGACGATTCTTATTGTCTTGCTGCGACAAGAGGAACCGTCCCCCGTGTCTTTTCCCCGTGTCTTTTTCAGCCTTGAGGCCTGGGCTGTCGGCCTTGGGTGAGATACAGGATAAAAGCGATTATGGCCGGGACAGCGGCCCAAAGGTACATTTGACTGTAACCGAAGAATTGTGCGACGGTTCCCCAAATTCCCGAGCCGAGACCAATCCCTAAATCAAAGGCAGAATAAAATGTGCCATTAGCCGCACCTCTACGGTTGAATGGGACGTTTTGCACGGCCATCGCCTGTAGGGTGGGTTGTACCGCTCCAAAGCCGATGCCATAAATGACGGCAGCGGTCAGAAGAAGTCCTAGAGCTTGTGATTTAGAGATGAGAATCATCGTGACTAAAACAGCCAAGAGCCCCGGAATCATCACGATGTTGTACCCTCGTCGATCAGCCACCTTACCGAATACGGGTCGGACAACGATCAAGGTTAAGGCATAAACGGTAAAAAAGGGCCCGATGTTGCCAATCCCCAGTTCTTTGGCGTATAAGGCCAAAAAGGAAACGATGGCACCATAGGTCATGGTTACAAAAAAGATAATGAGGGAGGGGCGGAAGGCAGATTTCTCGAAGAGTGAGGCTTTCACCTTGGCACTGTTCGGGGGCGTTTTTTGATAATGAATGACGAGGGCGAAGAGGAGAGCTAGGACCACAGTCGAGGCAGAGGAAAAGAAAAGAGCGCCAAAACTATAGCGCTGGATGAGATAAAGGCCTAGGGCCGGTCCAATGGCCATGGATAAATTGCTGGCTAGGCCATAAAAACTCATGCCTTCGGCCAAACGCTTCTTGGGGATGACATCGGCGGCGATCGTACCGGCAGCAGTGCTGGAGGCTCCCCAGCCTAACCCATGAATAAAGCGAAAAAGCATGAGAACCACGATGGAGGCTAACCAATGGTAGGCTAACACAGACATAAGGAAAACAACCAAGCCAAGCAGAAAAACCCCTTTGCGCCCATAGGTATCGATCGCTTTCCCGGCAAAGGGACGGATGAGAACCGAGGAGACGGCAAAGACCCCGATCACTAATCCGGCTGCAGCATTAGAACCGCCGAGATAGGTGACAAAGAAAGGCAAGGTTGGCATCAGCATTTGAAAACCAAGGAAGATAATCAAGTTGATTAAGGCGATCAGGATAAAGTCCCGCGTCCAGAGTTTGGGCAAAGCGGCATTGGAGGATTCGGGTTCTGCCATTAAAACGTCCTCCTCTCATTGAGCCTTTGGAGTTTTTCGAGCGTATTTTTTGAAGTTCATACTCAACGATCATTTGCGGAAAATGACAGCTACTCCGATCCCGATCAGGATGAGCGGCCACATTTTATCAAGGCTGAACCAAAGAGGAAACCAGCGGTCTAACAAGAACATAAGTCCAAGAACGATGAGGACTATCCCAGCCAGCTTGGAACCCCGTCCATCTCCAACTTCCTTGCGCAGGTTATGGGCAGCATCCTGAATATCCGTGCGCATCTCATGGACATTTGCGCGGATTTCATCGGAAAAATCAGTACCTGTCGATCCAGTCCCAGGTGCTTCGTAAACCCCGTGAGTCCCGTGATAGCCTGTTTGATAGTTTGGATCCATCGGCATTA
>JAIMKP010000080.1:0-1445 GCA_020692355.1 Desulfosporosinus sp. | reverse complement strand
AAATCCGACTCCCCCGGCAAACATGGCGACCAGGGCAATCAGGCGCACTAAAGTCACGTCAATATTAAAGTATTCAGCGAGCCCTCCACAGACTCCACCCAAGATTTTGTTACGGCCAGAACGATATAAGCGCTCCGTCATTTGTCTGCCCCCTTGTTGTC
Organism: Desulfosporosinus sp.; assembly: GCA_020692355.1. Classification (GTDB taxonomy): domain Bacteria; phylum Bacillota; class Desulfitobacteriia; order Desulfitobacteriales; family Desulfitobacteriaceae; genus JAJZPA01. The sequence continues at coordinate 1,284 of JAIMKP010000080.1, read as the reverse complement.
TTTACCCTTGATACGAACGAACGCTTAAAAATGTTTCGAGGAAAGAGCATTTTTAGGGATTGAATTTTTATGCGTAATTATGTATAATAATGCATAGGAATTACAGAGATAAACGCTGAAAAGATAAAAGATGATAAGAGAGGGTGTGGCAAAATGTTGGCTCTAGATAAAGAGCATTTCCAAGGTCGTAAAATGCTGACTTTAGACAAAGAGCATTTCCAAGGTCGGGATTTCCTCAGTTTAAGTGATTATTCCCAGGATGAAATCAAATATATGCTTCAGGTGGCATCCCAGCTAAAAACACAACAAAAGGCGGGGATTCCTCATCCTCTGCTCCAGGGAAAGTCCTTAGGGATGATTTTTACCAAGTCCTCGACCCGTACGCGCGTCTCGTTTGAGGTCGGAATGTATCAATTGGGTGGCCAAGGCTTATTTTTAAGTGGTCGAGATATTCAGCTTGGCCGGGGTGAGACGATCGCTGACACCGCTCGGGTGCTCTCGCGCATGCTTGATGGGATTATGATCCGGACATTCAGTCATCAAGAGGTCCAGGCGTTGGCTGAATACGCGACGATTCCTGTGATCAATGGTTTGACTGATTTGCTTCATCCAACTCAAGTCCTTGCCGATTTGCTTACGATCCAGGAACATGTTGGGCGCTTGGCCGGGTTGAAGCTTGTCTATATTGGTGACGGCAATAATATGGCCCATTCCTTGATGTTCGGCGGGGCTAAGATGGGGCTTCATGTTGTGATTGCCTCCCCGGCTGGATATAAACCTAACCCAGAGATCGTGGCTATGGCGCAAGCGGATGCCAAGGCCAATGGGGGTTTCGTGGAAGTGGTTACGGATCCGCTCGCGGCAGCGAAGGGTGCGGATGTTTTGTATACGGATGTCTGGGCGAGCATGGGGCAAGAAGATGAGGCCGAGATTCGCAAAAGAGCATTTGCGGGCTATCAAATCAACCGTGAAATGCTACAGGTGGCAGCTTCTAGGGCGATCGTCATGCACTGCTTGCCGGCTCATCGGGGGGAAGAGATTAGCGAAGAAGTGCTTGAAGGGGAACAATCCGTGGTGTTTGAGGAGGCAGAGAATCGGCTGCATGCTCAGAAGGCGATTATGGCGTTGGTGATGTGAGGGTCTGGGGAGTTTGGTTCAAGAATTGCACGAGGAGGAACATGACGTGAAAAAAGTTGTGCTGGCATATTCTGGTGGATTGGATACGTCGATTATTATTCCTTGGTTAAAAGAGAATTATGGGTATGAAGTGATTGCGATGGCGGC
>JAIMKP010000013.1 GCA_020692355.1 Desulfosporosinus sp. | reverse complement strand
AGGTACCACTCCCACTTGTAGAAGTGGGGATCTCACGATTAAATGAAGCGACACAATAATATAGATAGATTTAAAAAATAATAGTTTTGGAAATTATCTATTTATTTCAATAGAAGATGGTGTTATAATGTGGGTAATGAATGAATATTCATTCATTCATTTTTTCAGGAATCTATTTTTGTAAAGGCAAAGTACGCACAAAGGAGGAAACAGGATGAATGTCGTCGTCTGTTTAAAACAAACATTTGACACGGAAGCCAAAATCGTCCTTGACGCACAAGGCAAAGTCGACGCCAACGGGGTGAATTTGATTATTAACCCGTATGATGAGTATGCCATTGAAGAGGGGATCCGCCTCAAGGAGAAATTCGGCGGAGAAGTCACAGTCGTCAGTATGGGAGGAGCGAAGGTGGCGGAAGCACTGCGCACTGCTCTGGCCATGGGGGCTGACAAAGCGATCGCCATTCAAGATCCGGCTTCGTACGGTTCGGATGAATATGTGACTGCCCAAGTTCTTGCCAAAGCCCTGAAAGAGGTACCCTTTGATGTGATCCTTTCCGGTCGTATCGCCATCGATGACGGTTCCAGCCAAGTGGCGGTTCGGTTGGCCGAACAGTTGGGAATCCCCTCGGTGACTAGCATTATGACGCTCAGTGTAGAGGGGAATAAGGCTGTTGTTACCCGGGACATTGATGGCGGTATGGAAACGGTAGAAATCACTTTGCCCGCTGTACTTACTGCGCAAAAAGGCCTCAATGAGCCGCGTTATCCTTCGGTAGCCGGGATTATGAAAGCCAAGAAGAAAGAGTTTAAAACCTTTACATTAAAGGATTTAGGTATGGATCATGGGGACGCGGGCTTTGCAGGGGCTAAAATGAAGCTGGATAGCATCAGCCTTCCAGCCCCGCGCCAAGCTGGTCGGGTGATTCAAGGAGAACCCGTTCAAGCAGTCAGCGAACTGGTTCGGGTACTCATGGATGAAGCAAAAGTTATCTAAGTTAAATGGAGAAAGCATCGAGCCAACAAAAGGAGGAGTACCCCATGGCTAAAGGGATTTTTATCATACTCGAACAACAAGGCAGAGAAATCAGAAAAGTCGCACTTGAACTGCTTTCCGAGGGGCGTCGTTTGGCGGAGCAAACCGGGGAGCCCCTTGTGGGCGTTCTACTCGGCTCCGAAATGAAGGGGTTGGCAACTGCCGCTAGCGCTTATGGAGCCGATCAAGTCATTACCGTCGATGACCCGGTACTTAAAGACTATACCACCGGTTCGTATACCTCAGTCCTTAATCGTATTATCCGAGAACGAGAACCCCAGGCCGTCCTCATTGGGAATACAGCCATTGGTCGTGATTTGGCCCCCCGCTTGGCGCAGCGCTTAGGTGTGGGTCTGGCCGCTGACTGCGTGGGAATGGAATATGATGCAATCACATTTTTGAGATTCAAACGCCCGATTTATGCAGGGAAAGCCTATGCCCATCTCCACAGTGAGGCTCGTCCGATTCTGGCAACGATCCGTCCGAACACTTTTGCCCTCTCCGTAGCGGATCCGTCTCGCACTGCCGAAGTGGTGGAAGAAAAAGCGAGCATTGATGCTGCGGATCTGCAAACGATTGTCAAGGAAATCGTTCGTGCCGCCTCCAGCCGCCCTGAACTGACCGATGCCAAGATCATCGTCTCCGGGGGGCGGGGGATCAAGAATGCCGAGAACTTTAAAGTGATCGAAGAACTGGCCGATGTGCTTAATGCAGCGGTCGGCGCTTCGCGGGCTGCCGTTGATGCCGGCTATCGTGAATACAAGTATCAGGTTGGACAAACCGGCAAGACAGTATCACCGACCCTTTATATTGCCTGCGGCATTTCAGGAGCGATTCAGCACTTAGCCGGAATGGGGTCTTCCAAAGTCATCGTGGCCATCAACAAGGATCCAGAAGCCAATATTTTTACGGTCGCCGATTATGGCATCGTTGGGGATCTTTTCGAAATCGTCCCTCTCCTCAGCCAAGAATTTAAGAAGCGTTTGGCCTAAGTTCGCAGGGACGGTAGAGGAGGAACGAGTGTAATGGCGATACCACGTGAGGAGAAGTTCCAGCGAATTCTGGATGCAGCAATCGAGGCCTTTGCGGAGGTCGGCTACTATCAGTGCCAAGTATCTAAGATAGCCCGACTCGCGGGGGTAGCCGATGGAACCATCTACCTATATTTTAAGAACAAGGAGGACATTCTCGTCCGCCTCTTTCAAGAACGGATGGGCGATTTTATACACGATATCCGTACCCAGCTTAAGGATTGCCGGAGCACTCAGGAACGGCTGAAGGCCATTATCAAGACTCATTTCTCTTATATGGAAAAAAACCGTTCTCTGGCGATTGTCACGCAATTGGAATTGAGACAGAGCGATATCAAGATCCGGATGGCTATTGGCGGGCCCTTAAAAGAGTATTTCAAACTCATCGAGGAGGTGATTGCGGAGGGTATTGAGCTGGGAGAAGTCGTCCCCATGGATGTGCGCATTGCCCGCCAACTGGTTTTCGGTTCCCTTGATGAAGCGACAACGGATTGGATCATGGCCCGCACCCAGCGAACCTTGCTGAGTGAGGTCGATCAAATGTTGTTCTTATTCGCAGGGGCTCTGCGCTTGCAGAGTAAAGCCAGCGGAGGCGAAAATACCCCAGATGACGCTTCATAACGAACTTGTTGAACTTTCGAGAGGAGGATGTTAATGCAGATCTTTAAGGCTGCCGTTCTAGGATCAGGGGTTATGGGCAGCACCATTGCAGCCCACTTAGCCAATGCTGGGATCCCCAGCATCTTGCTGGACATTGTTCCCCCCAGTCTAACCCCCGCAGAGGAGGCCACGGGCCTAACTCTTGCTGATAAAAAAGTCCGTAACCGGATCACCCAGGCCAACAAGGAAAAGCTAATCAAGATGACTCCTGCTCCCTTGTTTATTCCGGAATTCGCTGAACGGATTGAAGTGGGGAATTTTGAGGATGATCTCAGTCGCCTGCAAGAAGTAGATTGGGTGATTGAAGTCGTCGTCGAACGTTTGGACATCAAACAAATACTTTTAAAAAAAGTTGCTGAGCACATACGTCCTGGAACCATCGTTAGTTCCAATACCTCCGGAATCTCGCTCAAGGCGATGTCCGAGGGACTTCCGGAAAGCTTTACTCGCAATTTCCTCGGTACCCACTTCTTCAATCCGCCCCGGTACATGAAACTCCTGGAAATCATCCCTGGCCCGAACACGGATCCCGGCGTGCTCCAATTCATGATGGAGTTTGGCGAACGCGTCCTCGGCAAAGGGATGGTCTTGGCCAAAGACACTCCGAATTTCATTGCCAACCGTATCGGAGTCTACGGCATGGCGGTAACCCTCCAGGAAATGATGACCTCCGGCCTGCGCGTTGATGAGATTGATGCCCTAACCGGACCAGTCATGGGCCGTCCGAACAGTGCCACTTTCCGTACGGTGGATATGGTCGGACTCGATACCTTCGTCCACGTCGCCAACAATGTGGCTGAAAATGTCCCTGGAGAGCAAGACAACTTTGTTCTGCCGGAATTCATCCAAACGATGCTCCAAAACGGTTGGCTCGGAGATAAGACGAAACAGGGTTTCTATAAAAAGAGTAAAGGCCCGCAAGGCAAGGTGATCGAAGTCCTCGATCCCAAGACCCTGACTTATGCTCCATCCCAAGGTGCGAAATTCCCCTCCTTGGATAAAGCTAAGGCCGCCGGCTCCCTCTCAGAGAAACTGCGCACGCTTGTGAGCGGGAAGGATTCCGGGGCTGCGTTTGTGTGGAATATCACGAAAGCCGTGCTTCTTTATGCAGCCAATGCCATTCCGGTCGTCGCCGATGAGATCATCGCGGTTGATGAAGGGATGCGCTGGGGCTTCAACTGGGAAATGGGACCCTTCGAGACTTGGGATGCCTTGGGCATCAAAGCCACAGCCGATCGAATCGTAAAAGAAGGAGGCAAACTCCCGGCCATCGTCGAGGAACTCCTGGCTCAGGGGTATGATTCGTTCTATAAAAAGTTGGAGGGCGGTCGGGTGGCCTATTTCAACCACGGAGAATACAAGGAGAAACCCGTGAGCCCCTATTCATTTTCCCTAAAACAAGCCCATAAATCCGGCAAAGTCATCGTCGGCAACACCGGGGCCAGCCTGATTGACCTCGGAGATGGGGTCGCCTGCCTGGAATTCCATTCTCCCAACAACTCTATCGGTGCGGACATCGTAACCATGATCCATAAGTCCCTGGAAGAAGTGGAGAAGAATTATCAGGGCTTGGTCATTGCCAACCAGGGGAAAAACTTCTGTGTCGGTGCTAACCTGATGCTCGTGCTTCTCGAGGCAGAAGAAGAAAACTGGGATGAACTCGATCTGATGGTACGAGAGTTCCAGAACAGTACCATGGCTTTGAAATACGCGAAGAAACCGGTTGTCGCGGCACCTCATGGTATGGCCCTCGGCGGGGGTACTGAGATTTGCCTGCATTCCCACGCAATTCAAGCCGCTTCTGAAGCCTACATCGGCTTGGTTGAAGTGGGCGTAGGCCTCATCCCTGGTGGCGGCGGGGTAAAAGAGATGGCGGTGCGCGCCATGGAAGGGCTACTCCCCGGTGTGCAGGTTTCACCTGATTATTTCTTCGCCAAGCGCTTTGAAACGGTCGCTACGGCTCAAGTATCCACCAGCGCTGAAAAAGCGCGCCAACTTGGCTTTCTACGTGACCACGACCGTTACAGCATGAATGGGGAACATACCATTCTCGATGCCAAATCCCGTGTGCTGGATCTGGCGCGGAATTTCCGTCCCAATCTGCCAACCAAAGTCCGGATCGGCGGGCCCGCTGTATGCGCTACCTTGGAACTGGGACTCTATGGTATGAAAGAAGGACGTTACATTTCTGACCATGACCTCTTGATCAGCAAGAAATTAGCCTTTGCTCTAACGGGCGGAAATCGCCCGGCCGGAAGCCTAGTTGATGAGCAGTATCTCTTAGATCTAGAGCGGGAAGCCTTCTTGAGCCTTGCTGGAGAACCGAAGACCCAGGAACGGATCCGGTACATGCTTAGTCATGGTAAGCCTTTGCGCAATTAAGAGGGGGGAAGATGATGCAAGAAGCCTATATCGTACAAGCGAAACGCACGGCTATTGGTAAATCGGGCCGAGGCACGCTGGCTCAAGTGCGCCCTGATGATTTAGGGGCCTATGTTATACAGGATGTTCTCAAACAGGTTCCTAACCTGAACTTAGCAGAAATTGACGATGTCGTCATCGGCTGTGCCTTCCCCGAAGGGGAACAAGGGATGAACCTCGGGCGGGTGATGGCTCTACGCGCCGGACTCCCCATTGAAGTCCCGGGCATGACTGTAAATCGTTTTTGTTCCTCAGGGCTGCAGGCTATCTCCATTGCTGCCGATCGCATTCGCCTTGGCGAAGCCGATGTGATGCTCGCAGGTGGTGCCGAGAGCATGTCCCTGGTTCCTATGGGAGGCGGCAAGCCAGCTCCCAGCCCATACATGATGGAAAATCTGCCGGCCGTTTATATGTCCATGGGCTTAACGGCGGAAAATGTGGCCAAGAAATACGAAGTCACCCGCGAACAACAGGATGCATTCGCTCTGCGCAGCCATCAAAAGGCGTACTCGGCCCAAACGAGCGGACGTTTTGATGCAGAAATCGTGGCGGTACCGCTTCCGATCTATGGCAAAGGGGAACAACAGTGGTTCACAAAAGACGAAGGGATCCGCCCCGAGACCACTTTGGAAACCTTGGCTAAACTTCGTCCAGCCTTCATGAACGGTGGTAGCGTCACAGCGGGGAATTCTTCCCAGACGAGTGATGGAGCCGCCATTACCTTACTCATGTCCGAGAAAAAGATGAAAGCGATTGAACTACAGCCGATTGCAGTTTGGCGCGGATTTGCCGTAGCCGGAGTCGAGCCTGAATTGATGGGGATCGGCCCCATCAAAGCCATTCCCAAAGTCCTAAAGCAAGTCGGCTTAACCCTCGATCAGATCGACTTGTTCGAACTCAACGAAGCCTTTGCTTCTCAATCTTTGGCTGTCATTAAGACCCTCGGGATCGATCCGGAGAAAGTGAACCCCAATGGGGGAGCAATTGCTTTCGGCCATCCGCTCGGATGTACAGGCGCAAAACTCACCGCGACCCTCTTATATGAACTGAAGCGCCGCAGCCTGAAATACGGCATGGTGACCATGTGTATCGGTGGAGGCATGGGGGCAGCCGGAGTCTATGAGTTGTTATAAAATTGTTGTTTAAGGAGGAATAAAAATGGAACTTGCAGTGCGTGGTGCCGGCTTTTTGCTCGCCGATGTCGCTCCAGAACAGGTGTTTACTCCCGAAGAACTGAATGAGGATCATCTACAGTTAAAGCGGATGACGCATAACTTTATGGAAAATGAAGTCGCTCCTAAAATTGAGGAACTCGAAGCACAGCATGAAGGGATGATCAAAACCTTTATGCGCCAGGCGGGCGAACTTGGGCTCTTAGGTCTTGAGGTCCCCGAAGATTTTGGGGGCTTAAGCATGGACAAATACGCAACGGTCGTGGTGGGCGAGGAAATCCCACGCGGTGCTTCCTTTGCCGTGGCCTATGCGGCTCACACCGGAATTGGAACCCTTCCGATCGTTTACTTTGGCACGCCGGAACAAAAAGCTAAATACCTTCCAGACTTGGCCTCCGGCGCAAAGATCGCGGCTTACTGCCTCACAGAGCCCGGCTCCGGATCGGATGCCCTGGGGGCAAAAACGACGGCAGTCCTAAACCCCGAAGGCACTCACTACATCCTCAATGGAACCAAACAGTTTATTACGAACGCCGGCTTCGCTGATGTTTACCTTGTCTATGCCAAAGTAGACGGTAAACTGACCAACTTTATCGTTGAGCGGGAAATGCCAGGACTATCCTTAGGACCAGAAGAAAAAAAGATGGGGATTAAGGGCTCCTCAACCCGTCAGGTCATTCTCGAAGATGTAAAAGTCCCTGTGGAAAATGTGGTGGGTGAACTCGGACGCGGGCACGTCGTAGCCTTTAACATCTTAAACGTCGGACGTTTTAAGCTCGCCGCCGCTGCATCCGGAAGCAGTCAGCTGGCACTGGACACTGCGCTTACCTATGCTTCTGAACGTAAACAATTTGGCGTTCCATTGACAAGCTTTGGTGCGATTCAGGCGAAAATTGCGGAAATGGCCACCCGTGTGTATGTTGCTGAAAGCGTCGTCTACCGCACTTCGGGATTGATGGAAGAAGGGTTCCACGACCTGGATTTGACCGGTGACTGCCGAAAAGAGGCAGGCAAAGCTTTAGAAGAGTACGCGATTGAATGCTCCTTAAACAAAGTCTTGGCTTCGGAAGTCCTCGATTATGTGGTTGATGACGGCGTTCAAATTCACGGCGGCTACGGATTCATTCAGGAATACCCGATCGAGCGTATGTACCGGGATTCCCGTATTAACCGCCTATTCGAAGGAACCAATGAGATCAACCGCCTGCTCGTGCCGGCGACACTGCTCAAGCGTGCCATGACCGGTGATCTTCCCTTGCTCGCAGCCGCCAAGGACGTGATCAAGGATCTTCTCGGAGGAAGCCTGGGCAGTGATCAAGAAGGCTTAAACGGACTGCGTCAGCTGGTTCAGAAAGCTAAGAAACTCTTCTTGATGGCTGCTGGCACAGCTGTCCAGAGCCAAGGAAATGCCCTCAAAGACAATCAATATGTCCTCATGGCCCTGGCGGAAATGGTTCTCCAGATCTATGCGGCTGAAAGCGCAGTTCTACGGGCACTTAAAGTCCAGGGCCTGGATCTTCCGCTCGAGCACAAAGCCTTTACGGAAAAGGCAGCCACTCTGGCCGCCTACACCGCTTTTATTCAACTTGAACAACAAGCCAAAGAAGTTTTCTCGGCAACCAGCACAGGCGACGCTCTGACGACCGCCTTAGCTGGTGTACGCAAACTCTCACGTCGTCCTAATGTGGACATGATTGGTCTCAGACAGTCGATTGCCAAAATCGTCATTGAAAAGGGAAAGTATCCGATTCGTTGACGCACTCATTCCGAGTACGATGCACAGAGTGGAGGGAAACAAAACAATGGAAAATAAACCATGGCTCAAGCATTATCCTCCGCAGGTTAGCCCCCATCTTGACTATCCGGATGCGCCGCTAACCCATCTTCTTTACACAGCGGTAAAAGATTTTCCGCAACAGACGGTGACCATCTTTTTCGGTGCGAAACTGACTTATGCGAAACTATGGCAAGAGGTGAACCAGTTTGCCTCCGCTCTCGCCAGCCTTGGCGTGAAAAAGGGGGACCGGGTTGCCTTGATGATGCCCAACTGTCCGCAGGCCGTCATTGCTTATTTTGGCGCACTCCTGATCGGGGCTGTCGTGGTTCAAAATAACCCGCTTTATGTCGAACGGGAATTGGAGTTCCAACTTCAGGATTCCGGTGCCGAAACCATTGTAGCCTTAGATGCCCTGCATCCTAGAATCTTGAAAGTGATGCCCAATACGCCTTTGAAACATGCTATTTTTACTGGTTTACAAGAGTATATGCCGTTCCCCATAAATTGGGTCTATATGCAACGCATGAAAAAGGATGGGAAGTCTCTGGACGTTCCCACTGCCCCGGGAGTTTTGCGTTGGAAAGACTTCCTACGCCTTGGACATGGTGAACCACCAGAGGTGGAGGTCAAGCCCGAAGATTTGGCACTCCTGCAGTACACCGGCGGAACCACAGGGGTGCCCAAGGGGGCCATGCTCACCCATCGAAATCTGATGGCAAACACTTACCAAGTCATGACCTGGATGCTTGACGGAAAGCGCGGGCACGAAAAAATGCTCTGCGCCCTGCCTTTTTTCCATGTCTACGGCATGACGGTGGCCATGAATGTTGGTATCGCCTTAGCGGCTGAACTCATAATCTTGCCAAAATTCGAAGTAAAGATGGCATTGGAAACGATTAAGAAATACCAGCCCTCCTTTTTTCCCGGTGCACCGACCATGTATGTGGGGATTATTAACTTTCCGGACGTCGCCCGCTATAAGATTTCTTCCATCCGTTCTTGTATCAGCGGCTCGGCGGCATTGCCTTTGGAAGTTCAGCAGACCTTTGAACGTTTGACAGGAGGGAAGTTGGTTGAGGGGTATGGGCTCTCTGAGTCGTCTCCGGTCACCCACTGCAATCCTTTGGTTGATTCCCTACGCCGCAACGGCACCATTGGCCTACCCATGCCAGATACCGAGGTGAAAATTGTGGATCCCAACACCCAAGAGGAACTTCCGGTCGGAGAAGTGGGGGAGTTGGCGGTCAAAGGCCCTCAAGTCATGGCTGGGTACTGGAACCGCCCGGAAGCCACCGCATCGGCTTTGAAAGAGGGATGGCTCTATACCGGGGATATCGCGCAAATGAGTGCAGACGGGTATTTCTCGATCGTGGATCGGAAAAAGGACATTATCATTGCCGGCGGATTTAATATCTATCCGCGTGAAGTGGAAGAAGTCCTTTACCAGCATCCCGCAATCCAAGAGGTTGCGGTCACCGGTGTGGCGGATACTTACCGTGGGGAAACGGTTAAAGCTTACCTGGTACTGAAGCCGGGTCAAGAGGCGAGCACGGAAGAGATCATCAAATTCTCCCGCAGCAAATTGGCCGCCTACAAAGTCCCGCGCCAAATCGAATTCCGTAAGGAACTGCCGAAGACGATCATAGGCAAGGTCTTAAAGCGCCAGCTCCAAGAGGAAGAAAAAGAGAAAACCAAGCGTCCCTAGATTTTTATCTAAGCCGGACAAGGAGGAGATAGGACTTCAGGTGCAGAATTAAGAGTATTTAGATATCACATAAATTTCTGCTTTAGGAGGCGTAAAACATGCAAGCCACACGACAAGTCTATTGGAATATCCAAGGGCACTATTGGCTCTATCTCTTCTTTGCCTTGGCTTTACTAAGCTTTAGTTATGGCGTTTACCGCCGAGCGCAGTTATGGAAAATTGGCCAGCCCGAGAACCGCTGGCGGGAAGTCTGGCCAGGGATTAAGGATGTCCTCCTCTACGGTGTTGGGCATAAACGCATTCTTAAAGATGCCTATCCCGGTCTTATGCACGCTGCGATTTTCTGGGGATTCATCTTCCTGACGTTTGCCACAGCGATGATCACGCTGCAGGCAGACTTTGGTCTTCAAATCTTCCATGGCGGTCTGTATTTGTTTATTAAACTCACCGCCAATCTGTTCGGTTTATTGGCGATCATCGGAATACTCATGGCTGCCTACCGCCGCTACATTTTGCGTCCCGACCGGTTGGATAACAAGCCTGATGATGCCATCATGCTCGCTCTTATCTTCTTCGTTCTCCTCACAGGCTTTCTCATCGAAGGAGCACGTTTGGCGGTTGAGCCGGATCCCTGGGCTGCTTGGGCTTTTGTCGGGCAATGGGTCGCCGTTCCCTTCAAGGCCTGGTTCAGCGAGGCACAGCTCTTAGCCTTGCATCGTTTCCTCTGGTGGTTTCATCTCGTGCTTGGGATGGTATTCATTGGCTACTTTCCCTATTCCAAGCTCTTTCACATCCTGCTCGGCCCCCTCAACCAGTTTTTCCGTAAGCGTGGTCCAATCGGTGTACCCGATCTTATCAACTTCGAGGATGAATCGATTGAAACCTATGGTGTCAGCCAATTAAAAGAACTCTCTTGGAAAGCCCTTTTCAACACCGATGTCTGCCTGCGTTGCGGACGCTGCCAGGATAACTGTCCTGCCTATTTAAGCGGCAAGCATCTCAATCCCAAACGCATCATTCAAGATATGCGCCTGCTGATGGAAGAGGAAGGGCATGCCTTGACAGAAGCACGCGCCCTCATAGGCGAGGTGATTCCAGAAGAGGATCTCTGGGCCTGCACAACGTGCCGTTCCTGTGAACAGCAATGTCCTGTGTTTATCGAACATGTGGACAAAACTATCGACATGCGTCGTAACCTTGTCCTCATGGAAAGCCGCTTCCCCTCTGAAGCTCAGCTTGCCTTCCGCAATATGGAGAACAATGGCAATCCCTGGGGTGTGGGCTGGACCAATCGGGCTCAGCACCTCACATCCTTGGGAGTACCGACGTTGGAAGAGAATCCAGAAGCCGAAATCCTTTATTGGCCTGGATGTTCCGGGGCCTTTGATGCCCGCAATCAGAAAGTATCAGCTGCAGTGGTCACTTTATTAAAAGCGGCGCAAGTGAATTTTGCTATCCTGGGCAATGCGGAGAAATGCTGCGGGGACTCCGCGCGCAAGCTTGGTAATGAATACCTCTTCCAAAGCCTTGCTCAGGAGAACATTGAAGTGATGAACGGGTATGGCGTAAAGACGATCATCACTCAGTGCCCGCACTGCTTTAATGTTCTCAAAAACGAGTACCCGCAGCTCGGTGGAAATTTCGAGGTCATCCACCACACCACCTATTTCAAGCACCTAATCGACCAAGGGAAACTCAAACTCACCTCGATTGGCGGCAAACGAGTCACTTACCACGATTCCTGCTACTTGGGCCGATACAACCAGATTTACACCGCGCCTCGGGAACTGCTGCGTCAGGTTGGACTGGAACTTGTAGAAATGCAGCACACGGGAGAGAAGAGTTTCTGCTGTGGCGCCGGCGGCGGACGGATGTGGCTTGAAGAGCATGAAGGAGAGCGCATGAATGAAATGCGCACGGACGAAGCTCTGGCGGTTGGTGTCGCTCTGGTCGGTACGGCTTGTCCCTTCTGCCTGACGATGATCACCGATGGCATTAATGCCAGGGAGGCCGGGGAGAAGACGAACGCACTCGACATCGCCGAGATCTTGGCTCAAGCACTGTAAGCTGTCAATACGAAGTTGAAGGACTTGTCTAACTAAGGTGCAGTTGCTCCAGCAATTGCACCTTCTTTTGAAGGAGATTTAAGGTTTAGTTCAAAGCATGTGATCTAAGGTAAGGTAAGGTGATGGGAGGAAACAACTTGGACAAAGAAGCCCGCCAACGCCTGCTTATCTATATACTGGCTAAACATCCTTGGGTGTATGATAAGCAAGGGCTACTCAGCGTCTTATCTACAAGTGTAGCAACCCTGCAACGCGATCTGCGCGAGTTGGAAGCACGAGAGTATCGCTTCACACAAGATAGGGAGGGGCGTTTCTTTCTGCGGCAATCAGGTTGGGAAATTTATAGCACGATCAAGGATGCGACCGTGCGTGAAGAGGAAATTCTGCGTTTTATCGGTAGAGATGGGGCCTTATTGTCTGAAATTGTCCGGATCTTCACGCAGTGGGAAGAAGTCACTCCGAAGACCGTGGAACGGGCCCTAAAAAGTCTGGAAAAGCGTGGCCTAGTCCAACGCAAAGGGGAAAGGGTCTACTTAAACCAGGACACGATCCTTGCGGCCTTTTCCTTTACCCCTGAGGAAAAACATTTCCTTTTTGATGCTTTCAGTGTGGGAAAAAACCTGTCCCCGCGCCGGGAAGGCCTAGCCTCCTTAGAAGCAAAGCTTAAGCCCATCTTGATGGGACCCATGGAAAGCAGGGGATTGGTCTATGTCCATGGGAGAACCCCAGTTCAAGATATCCGGCGGGCCTACTACGCCAGGCACCTGGAAGAAGCCGCTCGGGAAAAACGAGTCCTGCGCTTGCTCTATCGCCGCAAGGAGGAGCCTGCCCAGGAAATCGAGGTTCAGCCCTTGGGGATTGTCTATTATTGGGCTTTAGACAATTGGTATTTGGCAGCTGTTGATCGCGCCGCAAACGGCAAGATCAAAACCTATGCCATTGAGCGCATGCTCGGGATAGACATTCAGAAAGAGCGGTTTGAACCGCCCTCTGGATTTAATCTCGAGGCGTGGTACAGAGAGGCTTGGGGAGTCTACCTCGGCCCCCTGACGCCGGTTAAGATCCGGTTTTACAATGACTACGCTACTTGGCAGCGGGTAAGAGAAGAATTAGCTAATCGACCAACCTGTCTTATACAAGAGGAGGGCGATGTGCTCTTGATGCAGGATCAGGTGGCTGGCCTTGCCGAACTCGCGGTTTGGCTGCGCCGTTTTGGCCCGGCGGCGGAAGTTCTTGAGCCGATTGAATTAAGGGGAATGGTCGAACGGGAATGGGCTGCCGCCGTAGCTCTTTACGGGGAGGACAACAGCTGATGGATTCTTTGGCACGATTCGAGAAAATATTGGCCTTATTGGAAGCTAACCCGGAGGGGCTTATGGGTTCGGAACTCGCTGAATTTTGCGGCGTGCCTTGGCCAGTCATTCAGGATGACCTCTTCACGATTTACTACTCCGGCCAGAATCTCCCCATCTATAGCGAGCGTGATGGCGAGAGTTTCGAGCGTCACAGCGAGGATGCTATGCTGTCGCCGGACGGCAGAGATGAAGATCATGACGAAGAACGGTTTCGGTCAGACGAACGCTGGTTCATTGCGCCCCGTAGTGGCAATCCGCTGATTCATCTCACTCCTGAAGATGCCATTAACCTTATCCATCTTCTTGACTTCCAACCCCAAGACAGTACACTCAGCCGCAGGATCAAACAGAAGCTCCTCGGCCATATTCCTTTGCCGCCAAACCGCTTATTTTATATTAAGGGAAACATGGAGCCTCTGCCTATGGATCAAAATCTCGTGCTCAAACTGGAAGCTGCATTGCTCCGCTCACAAACGATTGAAATTTTGTTCAAGGGCAAAACCAGCATCGTGGATCCATTGGGCCTAGTCTATTACTCCCGCTTGCGCACCTGGTATCTGGTTGCCCGCCATGAAGAAGTGATCAAGACCTACGGATTGTTCAAGCTTAAGGAGGTCAATCTGAGCGGACGACGCTATGTTTATCCAGAAGACTTTTCGCTCAAGGAATGGTTTAAGCCGCGCTGGGGGATGGAGTACGGGGAAGGATTCAACATCAAGGTCCGCTTTGCCGATCGGGCTCAGACGTTCGCCAAAGTGCGCAAAGATGTTGCTCACCGCCAGGCGTCACTCCGGGAAGAAGAGGGATATTTGATCTTCGAAGACTACATTATCGGTAAAAATGAATTTATAGCTTGGCTCTTGGGATTTGGTTCTGCAGCAGAAATTCTCGAACCGCCCGAACTGAGGCAAGAGATGAAGAAACGCCTGCAGGAAGCCGTGGCTCGGTATTCAAATAAAGCTGAATAGGTGCTGCTTGATGATGTGTAATAACGTTAGTAATACGTCACCTGCGTTATCCCCGTTTCAGATGCCTACTTTTACAAGTGGGCATTCTATATTCTTCAACCATTTGTCTCTAAATCTTGCTATACTGATATCAATACTAGACTAGAGTAAGAAAGCAAAAACCTAGAAACGATCGATAATTGTTCAGGGGGGTTAAACTGATGTTAAAAGACTGCCAAGCGAATGGGCGTTTTATCGGCACCGTACTGGTGACAGAATGGAGGGAGTCGCCTTTCCGCCAGAAAACCGGCTCCTTCATCGTCCTTACCTGCCAGGACGCAAGCCTCTCTCTCAGTGCTAAGATTTGGGAGGTCGAGCCGCAACACATCGAATGGCTCAATACCCATGCTGTTTTTTGGGTAACAGCCAGCTGCTCGGAGTACAGAGGAAATCTAGAACTCAGCATCGAGAGCCTCCAGCCGTTATCACCTGAGGAAATTCAGTGGGAAGTGCTTTTGCCCAGTTCTCCCTTCACCGAGGAACAATTGGAGGAACGCCTGCTCCGGCTTTTAGGGGAAATTAAGGATCCAGAATTACAGGAACTCCTAGGACGCATACTCTCCCATCCCGAATGGGGGAAAGCCTATCGCTCGGCTCCTGCAGCGGTCAAAGTCCACCAAGCTTATCTCCGAGGCCTTTGGGAGCATAGCTTAAAAGTTGCCGAACTCGCTCTCACCTTAACAGGGAATTATCCTGAAGCCGACCGTGAGCTTGTGCTGGCCGGAGCTCTGCTCCATGACCTGGGTAAGATCCAGGAATACGCTTATGACAAGGGCATTCAATACACCACGGATGGGCGCTTGCTGGGTCACATCATTATGGGCGTCGAAATGCTAAGCCGGGAAATGGCACAAATCTCCACCTTTTCGCCCGAACGGCGGCTTAAACTCTTACACATCCTGACCAGCCATCATGGACGTTATGAGTGGCAGTCACCTCGCCGCCCCAAATGCATTGAGGCCGTGATCGTCCATTATGCGGATGCCTTGGAAGCCGAACTTTGGCAGTTCAAACAGGCGCGGGAACACCACCCGGAAGAGGAATGGTCCCCCTATGTGAAAAGCATGGAGCGGTATTTATATCTTCGATAGTTTTCGATATCTGGCCGGGACACTATCATCTAAAGCTTGTGGTTGTAACGAATGGCATTCACTCTGCGTATGAGTATGATAAACTGAACAGAATAACTAGCCTCAAGAATTATGACGCTGGATCTAAAAAAGTGTAGTTGCTAAAAAACACTGGGTTGTATATACTATGTATATATGCAAAAGGGGGTTTTAGGATGATCGCAACAATTACAAAATGGGGCAATGGTTTAGGTCTTCACATTCCCCAATATGCAGCCAAGGAAATTGGTATTAAAAACGGCACTCCTGTTGAAATAAAAATTGTGGACGGATCAATAACAATTAAACCTAGGGCTTATTCCCTAAAAGAACTTCTGGATCAAATAACCCCAGAAAATCTTCATGGAGAAATTCAAACCGGAACACGAGTGGGGAAGGAGGAATGGTAACTAACTATATTCCAGACAAGGGAGATGTGGTATGGCTACAATTCAGCCCACAGGTTGGGCATGAGCAAGCTGGCGAACGACCTGCCCTAGTATTATCGCCTATAGAATATAACCAGAAAACAGGATTAGCATTATTTTGTCCGATAACAAGTAAGATTAAGGGGTATCCATTTGAAGTAAAATTACCAGATGGACTTCCGATAGAAGGTGTTATTCTGGCCGATCAGATCAGAAATCTTGATTGGATAGGTCGATTTGCGAAATTTGCTTATAAATCGCCCGAAGAAGTACTTCGGGAAGTCGAATTGAAACTCCAAACGCTATGTCAAGAGTAGTTTACCGATTTCCCTGTTCCGTACAGGTTCCTGGAACCTCCGGTTTCTTTTATAATTCGACATTCTTAAAGTTGTAATTATACTCTCGCACGGTGAGATGTAATTCCTGTGATGGCTAAGGTGAGTCAAGACTTTCGAGGTGAGCTGTGAACGAAGCAGGCGATAGGGTCATTGTCGTTGAAGGTAAAACCGACAAAGAAAAACTTCTGCAGGTTCTTGCTGAACCGGTGGCAATAACCTGTACCTATGGGACATTGAGCCATGCGCGCCTAGATGAGTTCATAAACTTATTGCATGACAAAGAAGTCTATCTTCTGGTCGATGCCGATGATTCCGGTGCTAAGCTGCGCAAGCTCTTTAACTGTGAGTTTCCTCAAATCCATCATCTCTACACCCAGAAGATGTACCGGGAAGTGGCCACGACTCCGCCCGAGTATTTAGCCCAAATTCTTCAAAAGGCTCACTTTAGTGTCAGAGACGATTTCTAACTTCAATAGTGAAATATGGCTGTGGGCGCAACCGTGTGGTTCGTCAATAAAATGACCAAAAACTAGTTGTAATAAGTTGAATATCCCAGGAGGATAGAATGGTGAATTTAAGTATTGTTATGTTGGTTTTGGTGTTCTTTGCCCTTGTCATCGTGGTTGGAATCATCATCGCCTCCAGGGCCAGACATACTTCTACATTACCGAACATAACAGGAGAAGAAAGGGGTGGGGATATGCTGAAAACTGCCTACATCTACATTGTTCTGTTAGCAACCTTGATGATGACTATTGGAGGAAGCGTGGCTGCCTTTATGGCGGTTGCCGATATTGTTGCTCCTCCGGCCTACCACCAAACCTTCGAGGATTACAGCCGCATGCCGGAAAAATTCAGCGGCCAGCCCGCCACTAACCTCAGCCAAGAAGAGCTCAAGAAAAACTATGATGCCATGGTAAAACAGCAACAACAACAAGTTAAAGACAGGGCTGTCAACAGTTTAATCAAGAGCTTCGGCTGGATTGTGATTCCGCTGCCGGTATTTATGTACTACCAACGCAAACTCAAAGATAAGCCGCAAGCCTAACGCCTTGTTCAAGTGAATCAGTCCATGAATCCAAAAGCCAGTTCAGAACGAACTGGCTTTTCTGACTTTTTCATTCTTGGAATTGATTATGTGGCCAAGGGGCAAAATCTTTTCTATGAACCCCTATTCCAACTTAAACTTACGTCATGCAAATGCCTCGAAAGAAAAGGAGCACCCTCCCACATAGAAGCTATCGGTCGCCGCTGCCTAGCTCTAGCGGAGAACATCGGCTTAGAAGCCATCGCTCAACAAGCTGTGGCTAAAACGATGCAAGAATTTGGGCACCTCAACATATTAGTGAATAATACGGCATCATCCGGGCGGCACACGTTCAAGTATTCTGTCTATGGAGGAGTCTGGGCTTTATGGGACAAAGAAAGAGAACACGAGATTGGAATCAACTCATCATCACCATCGCCACTGTGGTTTTTGCCTGCACGGCTTTAGTGACGGTCTTGCTCACACTCAGTTCATGGCGGGCAGGTCGAGAAGCTTCACGTCCCTATTTGACATTTAAAGAATCGCCCATCGTGGATCTTAAAAACGGGTTGAATATTGAATTAAAGTTTATAAATGTCGGAGAACATCCGGCCACCAATCTCTGGAGCAAGACTTTCGTCATGGCGCAAGCTCTCAATGCTCCCCCGGTTTTGACGTGGCAACATTCCCTCGTCAATGATATTCCCAAGAATACCTCCACGAGCCTAGTCATTGTGCCGGAAACGAGCAAAATCGATTCTAATCAAGGGAATCTTCCGGCTCATTATATTGTGGTCTTCCTCAAATATGAAGACCCAATTATCCGCAAGTCGTATGCGCAGGAAATTTATCTGCGTTGGAATGGGGTAAGTGCGGCTAAACCGCAGCCAATCTTTCATGTCGAAGTTGAGGAGAAGCATAACATTCTAAAATATTTCGAGGCACAAAAGATCAACACAAACTCCTAGCACACTGTCCACACTATAAACACAATGCACAACATCTTTTGTCTATACACAGGAACCTGCTATAATAAATAGACAAACAGCCGTAGGAAAAAAGGAAGTGGGGGACTCGTGTTATGGCTAAAGTTCTATCCATTCATATCAGCCCCAAAAGAGGAACCACTAAAGGGGATGTTTTCGAGGTTCAAGTTCTCGAAGGCTGGGGATTAGAAGGAGATGCCCATGGGGGGAACTGGCATCGCCAAGTCAGTATCT
Source organism: Desulfosporosinus sp. (assembly GCA_020692355.1). Taxonomy (GTDB): domain Bacteria; phylum Bacillota; class Desulfitobacteriia; order Desulfitobacteriales; family Desulfitobacteriaceae; genus JAJZPA01. The sequence continues at coordinate 50,960 of JAIMKP010000013.1, read as the reverse complement.
TCCCAATCGAGGCTCTGGATAAAATTCCACCCGAGAAAAAGGATGAAGTCCTCAGTGATGGCTATACTGAAAATTTTACAATTTCCGGACTTTCTCTGTCAGAGCTGTCTCCTGGATGCATCTTAAAACTGGGGGAGGCTGAAGTGGAAATTCTTTATGTGGGCAAAGATGAATTGAAAGAGCATGGACGCCCGTATATCATCAGTCGCGAAGGCCGTTTTGGGATCGTGCACAAGAGTGGAAGAGTCAAGGTCGGGGATAGTGTCGAGACAAGGGCGTGAGGGTCATGAATGAGTTAGACAAACATCTGCGAATTTTTAATTTTATTGCACCCGTTTACAACCGCTTCTTCCGGTGGCAAGTCTCTAATTATCGGAATGTCTTAGACCAGTATGAACAGTATTTAGCTCTGCCTCCAGGGGGCAAAGTCCTTGATATCGGCTGTGGCACGGGGGCTTTTCTCTACTGTTTTGCCGAACGGGGATACCAGGCTACGGGTGTGGACTTTGCCCCGTCGATGATACGGGCCGCACAGAAATCTACGCGAAAGATGGAGATTGACTTTCATCTTGGGGATGTGACCAAAGGGCTAGACTTTCCAGACCATGACTTTGATTTAATAATCTCCTCGTATGTGCTCCACGGAATCGGCAAGGATCTGCGCGCAACTATGTACGCTGAAGCCAGCCGCTTAACTAAAGGGAAGGTTCTCTTTTATGATTACAATCAACGGCGAAAGATCCTCAGCGATATCGTGGAATGGGCTGAAGGAGGAGATTATTTTACCTTTGTGCGAGATGGGGAAAAAGAAATGCGTGCTGTTTTCCAGGATGTCGTCAGACATGATGTCGGCCCGCAAACCGCCATTTATCTTTGTTTAGCTCAATAGAAAGTATAACTTTCACTTTTCTTTAAGTTTCTTGTAAGCAATTCGTCCTTCTTTGCCCACAATCTTAAGCCAGGCTAAGCTAAACCGTAATACTTTTAAGCAGACATGCCGAATGCGCCAAAGAAATAACCCCAGTAGGAGGGCCATCGCTAAGCTAACGGCCCAAACCACTGTCGTATATTCTTTGTAGAGCGAACGAGCGAAAAGTTGTCCTGCAGCAAGGTAACGATCCATAATTGCATTCGGTGGAGAGGGGAGTTCGACCATTTCCAAATCCGTTCCCCGACCGCTCAATTTCACCCTCAGAAAGTGGTAATAGCTATTTTCCGAAAGGAGTTCGGCACCGCCCCCGCCGCTGATGATGTAACGAACGTTATTCTTAATGTAACTGAAATAGCTATGGATATGAGAAAGAAACACCGTATCCACATGATAAGCTTCCATCAAGCGTTCAAAGCGAGCGGCCTCCTCAGGATCAGGAAAACCGTGATTTAGACTTTTGTACAGCGTATAGTTGTTCATCATGCGTTCGAAATACCCCTGTTTGGCAACCCCCGGAATGTTCGGCAGGGTATTCGGATCTTTATATGTACGCGGATCCGTCGGGGGAATATGCGAAAAAAGGTAGATTGGCTTTCCTTGAGCTAAACGCAGATCCTGTTCCAGCCACCGATATTGTTCTTCAGGGATTGCCCGCTTTTCCGTCCAGCCGCGTGAACTGTCCAGAAAGGCGAAATGCTTTCCTGCATAATCAAAGGAGTAGTAAGGCGGACCATAAAGCTCAGTATAGATCCCGCGTCCGTTTTCCCGTATATCATGATTACCAAGGGTAGTATAAAGGGGAACCTGAAGGCTTGACAGGGTTTCATTGAAAAGGCGATATTTATTCGGTTCCCCGCCAAAAACTAGATCTCCATCATCCACGGCGAAGATAGGGCGTATCCCGTTGATCTGATTAAGGATCTGTCCAAACGTACGATAACCATTACGATTGTCTCCGAGCATGACGAATTCAGTGTAGTCAGGATGCGCATTTTTCGGGCTGACGCTAACTTCCAGGCCTTGTTCGTTCAAAGGCACGGAAAAGCTTACCATGTGGGGTCCCGAGATCTGCGTAGCGTTTCCCGTCAGATGCTGGATCTCTGTATTTAACGGATCGACGTTTTCTAGACTGATCCTCACCTCCTGCGCTGAAGCACCTGGAAGTTTTTTAACTCTAATTGTCGGAGATGGGGAGATGGATCGCAAAAGCAGGGATTTCCCATTTTGTTCGCGAATCAATCCCTTAACGAACCCGCCCTGTATGTCTACGGTGGCATCACTTCCCTCATAGTGCGAACTATTCGTATAGGGGTCAAAATTTAGTGGCAGAGCAGTAAATCCTTCGTCTACCCGAAAATGACTATGCGCATAAATAAAAAGAAGCAAAAGAACGAGGAAAAGAATCCCCATTAGTCGTAACGTCACACTCTCAATCTTACTCAAAGCTATTTCCCTCCAGAAACTCTATTTCGTCTTCCACAACATGACCGTGGTATTCTGCAATACTAAAATATTTGGATGGAGGAGTGCTTTCATATGGGCCATAATAGTCGTTTGAAACAAAACATTCTGATCTGGGGCTTATTCAGCCTGATATACCTGGGCACGGTGAACACTATTTTTGCAGGCTTGCCATATTCCTCTTTCTACAGTGCCCTAATTGCCATCATACCATCCTTCATCTTGGATCGCTACCTTCGTAGACGTAAAGTAAAAAAGGCTACACCCACGCCGCCTACTAAAGGTCGTAAAGCGTCGAGCAAACCTTCTACTCCGGGTAAAAAGAAGGCGAAGAAAAAGTAAACTGAAGAGACCTCAAGGAAATTAAGGCCTCATAAACCTACTGCTGCCAAAGAACCCTCTGTTCAAGTATAGGGAAAGACCGGGCTAAACCCGGTCTTTCCCTATGTCCTTGCCAATCCGATCCGCATCTACAGCATTAAATGGAGGTGGATTATTCAGCGGGGAGACCGTTCTGCGCTTGATGACGAGAACACCTTTCTTTTTCTGCTGCCCTTTTTCCATGTTTAAACTTCCTTTCTCCAAAATCTCTTTCTTAGGATTTCCGTTCTCTGGGATCTCATACAGAAACCTGACCGCTTTCATCAATCGAAGTCCGATGAGGCGGGAGCCCCAAAATGCGAAGCTGAGATGCGAAGCTGAGAGGGGAGGCCGAGAGAGAGGCTGAGTTAGCGAAATTGAGCTAAAAGGTTTAATTCCTGGGCAAAGGGGCTATGAATAGTTCATAAGATATTTTAAAATAGAATGTGATATGCTTAACCTATCAAGTTATACAAAGGGGGCCACGCTTATTACTACTGAATACACAGGGTCGAACTTCATAGAAGATATCGTCGTCGAGAATCTAAAAATAGCCAAACATGATGGCAACGTACATACGCGCTTCCCACCTGAACCGAACGGTTACCTCCATATCGGGCATGCCAAATCCATCTGCCTAAACTTTGGTATCGCGCAGAAGTTTGGCGGGCTTTGCAATCTGCGTTTTGACGATACCAACCCGACTAAGGAAGATGTGGAATACGTGGATTCCATCCAGGAAGATGTGCATTGGCTCGGCTTTGACTGGGAAGAACGTAAATTCTATGCCTCCGATTATTTTGAACGGCTTTATCAATTTGCAGTCAAGCTCATTCGTGACGGCAAGGCCTATGTGGATGATTTAACTGCCCAGGAAATGCGCGAGTATCGTGGAACCCTCACTGAACCTGGTAAAGAAAGCCCCTTCCGCAGCCGTAGCGTGGTGGAAAACCTTCAACTCTTTGAACGAATGCGTTCTGGTGAATTCCCGGATGGTTCACGGGTACTACGGGCCAAGATTGACATGGCTTCACCCAATCTAAATATGCGGGATCCGGCCATCTATCGGATTTTCCACGCGACTCACCACCGTACCGGGGATACTTGGTGCATCTATCCCATGTATGACTTTGCCCACCCGTTATCCGATGCCATGGAAGGGATTACACATTCGATCTGTACCTTGGAGTTCGAGGATCATCGGCCCCTGTATGACTGGGTGATCGAAAACGTGAATCCCGGAGTCCGTCCACAGCAGATTGAATTTGCCCGTTTGAACTTAACCCATACCGTCATGAGCAAGCGCAAACTGCGGGAACTCGTGGAACAAGGGTATGTGGACGAATGGGATGACCCGCGTATGCCCACGATTTCCGGACTACGTCGCCGTGGCTATACCCCCGAATCTATCCGGGACTTCAGTGATCGGATCGGGGTGGCCAAGAGCAACAGCATGGTGGAGATTGCGCTGCTTGAACATTGTCTGCGGGAAGACCTGAACGCGCGTGCGCCTCGGGTGATGGCCGTCCTCCGCCCTTTAAAAATCGTGCTCGTCAACTACCCAGAAGGAGAAGTTGAATGGCTGGAAGCGGATAACAATCCAGAACAACCGGAAATGGGAAAACGTTCCCTCCCGTTCTCACGTGAACTTTATATTGAACAGGATGACTTTATGGAAGATCCGCCGAAGAAATTTTTCCGGCTCTCACCCGGACAGGAAGTCCGCTTAAAGCATGCCTATATCATTAAGTGTGAAGAAGTCGTCAAGGATCCACAAACCGGAGCGATCCTCGAACTGCACTGCACCTATGATGTAGAAACCAAAAGTGGGGGACCCAATAGTGGCCGGAAGGTCAAAGGCACCTTGCATTGGGTTTCTGCAGAGCATGCCATCGATGCAGAAATCCGGCTTTATGACCACCTTTTCCTCAAGGAGAATCCTGACGAGGTTCCCGAAGGTGAGGATTTCAAGATTAACCTCAACCCTAACTCCTTGGAAACGCTCATTGCCTGCAAGGTTGAACCATCGCTTGCCTCTGCAGAAGCGGGAAGCCGCTACCAGTTTTTACGGCATGGTTATTTCTGCCTGGATACCAAAGAGAGCCGTGACGGGAAACTGGTGTTTAATCGGACCGTATCCCTGCGGGATTCCTGGGCTAAAGCCGTCAAATCCTAACCCGCATAGGGTTTCAACCTGGGTTAGGATGTTCGCAAAATCTTCACATTTTGGTCATATCCTAGACAAAGAAAGTGGGTATGATAGGACTGTAAAGCAGACGTGATCTTCAAGAACAAAGGAGGTACATGGATGAAGAAGAAAGTCGCTGCAGGACTCTTAAGTGCAGTCCTCTTGGTCGGTGGGGCCACCGCCGCTTTCGCCGCCACCGACACCAGCAAACTGGGAGACATTAAGGCCCTCTATCAGCAAATGTTCAGCATCCAAAAACAAATCGTAGATAAGGAAGCGGAAGCCGGCGCGATCACTGCTGACCAAGCGACGAGCATGAAGGGCGCTATCGACCAGCGTGCCCAGCTCCACGACCAAGCCCTGGACAATGGGCAGGTTTTAGGCCCTAGTGTCGGCATGGGAATGAGAGGCGGTTTCGGCCCTGGCCTCAACAATGGCCAGCCCCCAACCCAAGCACAGATCGATGCCTGGAACAAAGCGCGTGACGAGCGCATTAAGGCGCACCAAGATGCCCTGCAAAATGGAACCTTCGTTCCCGGTCAAGGATACAGTCAAGGCCAAGGATTTGGCCGCCGTGGCGGTGGGATGGGGTACTGGGGAACCCAGACTCCGGCTCAAACACCTGCTCAAGGTGTGACCAACTAAACTAATAGCGGCTCAGGATCAAACCATTTCGATATGTCAAGAGGCCTCTCGTAGAAACGGAAGGTCTCTTTTTTTGTGCATGAGTTTTTCCGCATTCTGATCCATAAAGTTCAGTTTTTTGCTCTGAACTTATGATATAGTTATAATAACAGTGCTGCGAAAGGGGAGAGAGCATGGAGTTTTTATGCGCGGATTTTGAGTTTACCGTCAAGCGGACCTTTGGTAGTCCTCGCGCTTGGTTTCCAGAAATCATTGAGGTCGGGGCCGTGCGCATGAACGAAGGCGGGGAACTCGACAGTGAACGTTATAGCGCCTTTGTCAAGCCACGTTTTTACCCGAAGTTGTCGGATGAATGTTATGGCATAACCGGGATCCGCCAAGAGGACGTCGATGGGGGAATCCCCCTGGACGAAGCCCTGATCGCCATGAAACAACTGGCCCCAAATCCTGATACCTGGCTTGTCGCCTGGGGGGATGCCGACCGTCGTATTCTCGGGAATGCCTGTTATAAATATGGACTAGATTATCCATATCTCTGGGCTAACTACTGTGATCTCGCGGAATCCTATCAAGCCTTCCGCCACCTGGAGCGAAAGTCTTCCCTAAAACACGCAGTGGACGCCATGGAGGTCGAGCAAGTCGGAATTCTCCACTCAGCCTTAGATGACGCTGTCAACGCCGCCCTGGTGATGCAGAAAATGCTCGCCCAAGGCTGGGAAGTCGAACGCGCTCCACTGATACCCGATCCTCGCAGTAGTGAACATTCTAAGCTTAACGTCGCATCAATACAAAATACAAGGCGGTTTTAACTTCACCCCAAGAGGAGGTTTCAAAGGGCGGGCTTCCTTAAAAAATCATATTTTAGCTCTTGATAATACGATGTGCAGTTGACCCTTTAATATAATTAAGGTAGAATAAGAGTATAATTATGATATATTCAATCTGAAGGAGAGATAGAGTATGCCAACCATCAAATCCTCTACTACATTGCGCAACGATTATAGCAAAATTTCTAAGTACTGCCATGAAACTGGGGAACCAGTGTATGTTACAGTCAACGGCCAAGGTGATTTGACAGTGATGAGTATAGAGGCTTTTGAAAAGCGCGAACGGGCACTGGAAATCCGGGAAAAGCTGCTGGAAGCCCAAGTGCAGAAAGCTAATGGCGTGCCTATGTTGGACTTCGACGAAGCTATGAGCGAACTGAGGGCCTTGGCGTATGGCAAAATATAGAATCAAAATCATGCAGATTGCGCGAGATGACATGAAGTCCATTGTTGCACATATTCGCATAGATGATCCTGATGCTGCCATCAAAATGTATGAAAAAATAAAAGCGTCCATAGCTAAGTTAGCGGATTTTCCTCTCATGGGTCCAGTCCCACTGGACAGAAAAATCGCAGGACAGGGCTATCGAATGATCGTTGTTGTTGATCCCTATTTAGTGTTCTACATCTTGTCCATGGAGGATAACACGGTGGAAGTTCATCGAGTGCTGCACTGCAAACAGGACTTTCCTAGCATTCTATAAATAAGTTTATAACTTAGCTTTTAACTCTACTTGACATAATATCTATTATCGGACGTTAATAAAACATATAGAAAACCTCGTTTTGTTCGATTCCGTAAGTATTGGAGCGATTATTTGTTATTTAACAGGAAATACCGTACTTAAATCTACTATTAAATCTGGGAATATGGATACAGTTATTTTTTCATCTTCTGTATATATTTCTGGTCTACCATATCTATCATTGCTTTGTAATACGAATACACTTACAATCTTTCCTTCCGGTTCTACAATCCAATATTCTTCAACTCCAGCTTTTTCATATTTATTAAACTTTGTAACCCTGTCATGTTTAATCGAAGATGGGGACATAACTTCAATTATCAGGTCAGGAGTACCATTGCAGCCTTTTTCATCAATTTTGGATTTGTCACATACAATGGTAATATCGGGTTCAACAACTTTTTTAATATCTTCGTTTTGCTTTTCATCACCCTTAGTTAATCTAACACAAAATGGTGCCGGATAAGCATTGCAAGGCTTACCTTGTAAATAATTTGCAAACTGTCTATGCAATTCACCAGAAATTAATTGATGCGCCGGTGACGGAGCTGCTTGCATATAGGGTACACCGTCAATAATTTCCCGTCTTTCATCTTCCGACCATGTTAAGTAGTCTGCATACGAGTATTGTTTTTCTTCTTCTGGTAATGGCATAAAAATACACTCCTTTAGTCATCATTCTTTATATTTAAAAGTCTCAAAGAATCTTATGTTGTTACATTTTTCTATTAAGGCATAAAAAGCCCGGGACTTTGACTGAACAGCCTAGGTTCTCTGGCAGTGGTTTTTAGGGCGGCTTGGGTTCGTAGTTTAGCAAACCCCTGGTCTAAGAGTTTAATCGAATCTTGATAACGATGCTGGCTGCCAAACAAAAGTACGATAATTTCCCCATCTGGCCTTGTAACATAAGTCACAAGGCATTCCCCCGCCTCTTCGGTTGTACCCGTCTTGATACCTTGGTCGCCTGGATAGATTCCAAGCAGTTCGTTCGTATTGCGAAGCCTAGCGCGTTTAACCCGGCCATTCTTATCTTTCCACGTTATTTCAGCTTGCTTTTGCCCTACATAATGCATCAATTCTTGATTGCCCATAAAAGCACGCACGATCTTCAAATAATCCGAGGCAGTCGTATAGTGCTCCGGGTCAGATAACCCGTGCGGATTGACAAAATGGGAATTTGTACACCCCAAATTATGGGCATAGGCGTTCATTTCCTGGGCAAAGGCCGCGATAGACCCGCTGGTTTTAACAGCCAAGGCACTCGCTGCATCATTAGCACTGATGGAATACATCGCTGTCAATAGATCCTTCACTGCTATTTGATCCCCGGGAGCCAAGTTCAGGGATGCTCCTTCCAGCTTGACTTCATCCCCTACTGTAACAAGGTCTTCCCCTTTTACCTTCCCCATGGCCACCAAGCCTGTGAGAAGCTTGGTCACGCTGGCCGGTGCTTTTCGTGCTTGTTCATTGTGGGCAAGAAGCGTTTCGCCTTGAGGTTCCACCACGAGGTAACTGGGTTCCTGAGGCGCATAGTTCTTAACTTGGCTCGACGATTGCTGGGCCAGTGTATTCACGGTCGCCGCCTCGCCGGAATTGGGAAAGCTGGTTGCCGAAAGCAAGAGTGCTAGTCCCAAGACCGTGCTCAGACCTACAAGTCCTTGCCAACGTCTTGTTTTATTTTCATTTCTTGATGCCACTCGGTTTCAACCCCTGTCCATCTGAACGCTTTACACCATTATTATACTGCTTTTTTCCCAAGAGAACAAAGTTCTCGATCCTAGTGCAAGACGCAAAACGAGTTCACTTCTAGACCCTATTAGCTACATCTTTTGCGTTTGCTGCCTGACGTTCCCAAACTTTGAGTAAGGGGTAGGGATTAATCCAGGTTCCATTAGGAAGCTCAATGCCAAAATGGAGATGATCGGGCGTTGTTAGCGCATCCCCACTATGTCCCATCATGCCGATGGCTTCCCCTTTCTCGACACGCCTGCCTTTTTTAAGCTGAGGGGATATCATCTGCAGATGAGCATAGTAGTAATAATTACCATCATCACCGCGAACTCCCACCCTTTCCCCACCTAAGCGGTTCCACCCGAGCTGTTCAACTTTACCTGCAGAAACACTGATGAGAGGAGTCCCTTCCGCTCCAAAAAGGTCTGTCCCTTCATGCTTTCGCTTTCCCCCTTCCCGATCCGCACCAAAGCTATCCTCATACCAATACTTTCCCCGCACCGGAAAGGTAAATCGGTTTGGCTCGAAATAGGGATATTTCAATAAGAGCGAACGCCGATCCTGGGCTAATTTCACTTGCTCAGGTCGTATCCCTCCCCAGTCCAGGTCCTGAAAAGACCGGCCTTTCCTTAATTGCATAATTAAACCCTCCTCCGATTCGGGGAGGGTGGAGCGGATGGCCAAGAGTGCAGCCCAACCTTCTGAACCTAATTTCCTCCCTTCTGTTTGAGCCTTTACAACCATCTCGGGAGGCAGAGAATACAGATAAGGGTAGAATTCAGAGGGAATAGCAGAACTACGGTGCAAGAGCTGCCAGCCCGATATGGCCACGAGGAACAACACTAATACGCTGGCCAAAGTTTGAAGCCTGCGATGCAAAATATGATCCAGCATTTACTTTTTCTCTCCTTTCCTTAATAGGTATTGGAGAAAAAGTAATGTCATGCCTAAATTCATTTGCGAACGTCTGTTTGCAAATGTGCATCATTTATGCTAAGATAAATCTTAAAAAGAACTGGAGGCGAAGACATGGGTAAGGATTTATCCCAACGCCAAACTGCCATTCTCGATTTTATTAAGAGCGAAATTCGCAAAAAGGGGTATCCGCCTTCTGTGCGTGAAATTGGTGATGCGGTCGGGTTGTTGTCAAGTTCAACGGTGCACGGACATTTACAGACTCTGGAGGAAAAAGGGTATATCCGCAGGGATCCCACTAAACCAAGAGCGATCGAAATGTTGGACGGCTCAAACCCTGATGAACCCTCGAAGCGCGTTGTGCATGTTCCGGTCGTCGGGAAGGTCACAGCAGGCCAGCCTATTCTCGCAGTTGAGAATATCGAAGATACGTTTCCCATCCCCGCCGAACTTGTTCGCGAAGAACCAGTGTTTATGTTAAAGGTCCAAGGGGACAGCATGATCGAAGCCGGTATCCTAGATGGGGATCAAATTGTTGTCCGCCAGCAGCAGACAGCACGCAACGGTGAGATTGTGGTCGCTCTCATCGGCGAGGAAGCTACAGTCAAACGCTTTTTCAAAGAAAAGACGCTCATCCGTCTCCAGCCGGAGAATTCAAGCATGGATCCCATCTTTTCTCAAGATGCCAAAGTCATCGGCAAAGTTATCGGTGTTTTCCGGCACATCCGTTAAAATATTTTGCAGAACAAGAAGCCTCTTCGTCCATCACCAGCATGGACGAAGAGGCTTCTTCATTTGCGTGATTCACGCCATCCTATCCCCAATTGGGATCCCGAACTAAACCCGCGTAATTTTCCGATCCCGCAGATCCTGGTAACGTTGCAATCCCAAATCAATGAGCCGATCAATTAGTTCTTTATAGGAAAGACCGCTTGCTTGCCAAAGTTTGGCGTACATTGAGATTTGGGTGAAACCGGGCATGGTATTGATTTCATTCAAGATGACCCGTTCATCCGTTGTTAGAAAGAAATCGACCCGTCCCAGGCCTGCCGCATCCACGGCCTGAAACGCTTTCACCGCAATCTGCTGCATGGTCACAAGCGTGTTCGGTCTCAGGGGTGCTGGAATCCGAAGTTGAGAACCCGCATCCTGATATTTCGCCTCATAGTCATAGAACTCCTTCCCTGGCAGGATCTCCCCCGCCAGAGAAGCTTCTGGATCATCATTGCCCAGGACACTAACCTCAATCTCACGGCCAGAAATGGTTTCTTCCACTACAATCTTACGGTCATAAACCGCTGCTAGTTCTAATGCATCCTGCAGCTCAGCTCGATCCTTCGCCTTGGATATACCAACACTTGACCCCAAGTTAGCCGGTTTCACAAAACACGGATATCCCAGTTTATCCTCCACCTTTTGGATGCATCCGGCCAAATCACGACGCAGTTCAGAACGCATAAGGGTAAGATAAGTCGCCAAGGGCAGCCCAGCCTGGGCAAACACCGCTTTCATCCGGTCTTTATCCATCCCCAGGGCGGAGCCTAAGACCCCTGAGCCGACATAGGCCACATGCGAAACCTCTAAAAGTCCCTGAATGGTTCCATCTTCTCCATACGGGCCATGCAGCACCGGAAAGACTAGGTCAACTCGACCCCCATTCGCCAAAGGCCGTCCATCTAAGGCGAGAAAACGGGGGGTCACCGGATCATGCACTAAGGTGACTTGACACCCCTCTTCCGGAGTTGGAAATCCGTGGGCGTGGATCCCCTCTGGCGTAACGCCCCAAAACCACTGGCCAGACTGAGAAATGCCGATCGTTTCTACACTATACTTATCCCGATCCAAGGCTTGCAGGACGGCACTCGCTGAATTTAGCGAAACCTCATGTTCCCCGGACTGCCCGCCAAAGAGCACGGCCACGTGCAAGGCTCTATCTATCACATTCCCCACTTCCTCTCATCATTGTTATATGACAGTCGGACCCGTCTCATGCTATTTAGCCAAAGACCCGAAGTGATTGAGCGGCCAATAACGGAACAACGTCCGCCCCGTGACATTCTCAATCGGTAAAAACCCCCAAATGCGCGAATCGTCACTATTATTGCGGTTGTCCCCCATGACAAACAGCTCCCCTTGGGGTACGACAACCGGCCCATAGTCATTCTTGGACTTTTCCGAGACATAGGGCTCGTTCAGTGCTTTGCCATTCACGTAGGTCTGATGGTTGCGGATTTCGACTTTGTCGCCAGGTAGGCCCACGACACGCTTGATAAAGTCTTCCGTAGCATGTGCTGTCGCCGGTGGCCGAAACACAATGATGTCTCCTGGTCGGACTTCATCGAACCGTTTAAAGAAAAACTTATCCACGATGATGCGATCCTGAAGTTGGATGGTCGGCAGCATCGAACCCGTCGGAATCACCCTCGCCTCCACCACATAGGTGCGCATAACCCAGGAAAGGGCAAAGGCGATGACCACGATCTCGATAAGCTCCAACAAAAACCGCGCACCGCTTTTTTCGGTTTTTTTTACGTCTCCTGCTTCTTCCACAATTACACCTCTCTTAACTAAACTTCGAGGAGGCCCTGTTTCCAGAGCGCCATGGCCGCCAACAGATTACCAAGCTTGACATAATGATAGGAGATGCCGCCCTGCTGATAAACAATATAGGGCTCCCGCAGTGGCCCGTCAGCCGAAAATTCGCTCGTGGCCCCTTGAATAAAGGTACCGCCTGCCATGATTACTTCGTTTTCATACCCTGGCATGCCCGCTGGTTCAGGATAGACATGGGAATCAATTGGCGAGCCTTTCTGCAATCCTTGACAAAACGCGATCATCTTTTCGCGCGAACCGAGCCGCACCGCCTGGATAAGATCCGTGCGTTCAGCCTCTGGCAGGGGATTAACCTCAAATCCTAAGTCTTGCCAAAAAGCCGCCGCAAAAATCGCCCCCTTTAACGCTTCGCTGACCGTGAGTGGGCTGAAGTAGAGCCCTTGAAAGAAAAGACGCTGCCATTCCAGACTCGCTCCCACCTGGGCACCAATTCCGGGTGCAGTCAAGCGCTGGGCAGCCAACTGGACAAGCTCCTTTTTCCCGGCCACGTAGCCGCCGGTGGGAGCGAGACTCCCGCCCAGGTTCTTGATGAGCGATCCTGCCATCAGATCAACCCCAACATCACCAGGCTCTAAAGTTTCAACCAATTCGCCATAACAGTTGTCCACAAAAACAAGAATCCGGGGGAACCGCTGGCGCACAAACTGCGTAAGTTCAGCCAGCTCGGCGATGCTGAGCGAGCGACGCCAGGCATAACCTCGGGAGCGTTGAACGATGAGCAATTTAGTGTTTGGCCGAACGGCTGCTTCGAGCAAAGGGTACTGGATCTTTCCCTCAAGATCAAGAGGCACGGAAGAATATTCTACCCCAAAATTGCGCAGACTCCCCTGTCCGTCTCCCCTTAATCCGATAACTTCTTCCAAAGTATCATAAGGATTTCCGTTCACCGAGAGCATATGATCCCCCGGCCGCAAAACCCCGAATAACGCCGCAGCAATCGCATGCGTGCCAGAAACGAACTGTCCACGCACGAGTGCCGCTTCCGTACCCAAGATGCGGGCAAAGACACGGTCTAACACCTCCCGGCCCGTATCTCCCAGACCATAGCCCGTTGTACCATGTAAGTGATAGTCCATAACCTGTTCACTCTGAAAGGCTTGCAGCACTTTAGCATGATTTACTTCACTGCGTGCTTGCACAACGGGAATCTGTTTATGTAACACGTCTTCCGCAGTAACCGCAGCGCGGCGGATAATCTCCGGCAAATCTACTTTCAAGATCGCAAAAATCTCCTTCAACCCATTTTCCCTAATCATTTTCAACGCTAGTCTCTCACTTCACTCGGCCCGTTCAGACTAAGGCCCCATGAACCGCACGCCATACCGGAATGAGCGAATCCTTGCGTTTCAAGGAAAGCGCAATCGGATGGGGAAGCTCCCCAGCCAGGCGATTCAATTCAGCCCTCGATACGACCTTGTCCACCTTATTAAGGACGGTGATCATCGGCTTATCCGCACTCTCTAACTCCTCTAAAACCTGGCGCACAGTCTCCGCCTGTTGCAGAGCCCGAGGATGACTGGCATCCAAGATTTGCACCAGGACATCCGCCTGTTGTACTTCCTCCAGAGTTGCCAAAAAGGCTTTGAGCAGCTGATGGGGAAGTTTCTGAATGAACCCTACTGTGTCGCTAAGCAAGATCGCGCCGCCTTCTCGCAACGGAATCTTGCGCACGATGGGATCCAGCGTGGCGAAGAGCTTGTTTTCTCCTTCAGGAGCATTCTCACTTAGCCCCGCTTGCACCATGGCCGTTTGTAAAAACGTTGTCTTGCCTGCATTAGTATACCCCACTAGAGCCACAAGTGGCAAACCGCTCTTCAGCCGCTGCTGCCGTCTCACCTCTCGATCCTGCTTGACCTCGGCCAATTCCTGGAGCAAGAGGGCAATTCGTTGTCGAATCCGACGTTTATCGGTTTCCAGCTTCGTTTCGCCAGGGCCCCGGGTTCCAACCCCCCCGCCCAAACGGGACAGCCCTCTGTCTTGGCCCGTTAAATGCGGGAGGATGTGTTGAAGCTGAGCCAATTCGACTTGTAGCTTACCTTCGCGTGAATGCGCCCTTTGGGCAAAAATATCGAGGATCAGTGTAGTTCGATCCAAAACCTTGATTCCTGTTTTTGCTTCGAGAGAACGAACTTGACCCGGAGTAAGTTCATCATCGCAAATGAGCAAGTTCGCCTTCGTGTTTTGGAGGATCTGAGACACTTCTTCCACCTTGCCGCTTCCGATATAGCTTTGAGAACTCCCGTAACGTTTGGGCTGCAAAGCTTGTCCGACCACTTCCACTCCCGCAGAACGCGAGAGTTCTGCCAGTTCGCTCAAAAGTTCTTGCCCCAGCTCAGCGTCATTCTCAAGTCCCAAAAGAAAAGCCCGTTCTTGCTCACTGTTAGGGGCCTTTTGCCTGTCGAAAGAACTAAGTTGCCGGATATTTCGAAGGTCAAAAACAGCCAGTTCTTCCGCACGCAGGAGCGTGCTCTCCATTCCCGCTTCAGTTAAAAATCCGACTTCAATCCCAGTGATCCTTCCCTGGCGCACGCCGAGCGCTGCCATGACCTCTAACTCCAGCGTTTCGAGGGCACTAAAGTCTACACTGCTCAAGCGGGGAGATCCGTTAGGATGCGTATGGATACAGCGAATCTGGCGGGAGGATCGGTTTTTCAGCTTGGGCAGGGTCACGGAGGCATGCCGTCCCACGGCCACGCCAACCACGCTCCCTGAACGTTGAATAAAAACCGCGATCTCACGATTCCAGGCCTCGCTCAAGCGGGCCAAACCCTCTGCCAGCTCCAGGTTCACAAGTTCCGTGCGTTCCGTTTTGATTTCGGCCAGCTCCTCCAGTTGCCGTAGCTGGCTCGTCCGAATCCCGGACAAGTCTCCGACAATGTCCAAGCCTTTTCCCTCTTTTCCCTACAGTTTATCACTCCGGTTCTTCCCAATCGAAATCCGCCGGTAGAATCTGAATCAACTCATCGCGCGTCGAATTCGGGCGCTGAAACAGACGCACAGCCTGCTTGCGGATGGTCCGTTCTACCAGGTTCCGAATCAGGCGAGCATTCCCAGCATAGGGATGAGTGTGTACAAGCCCCAGAAGAATCCGGCGCAAAGCCTCATAAGCTTCAGGGGTTAGTTCATACTGACGTTGCCTAAACATACTCTGTCCGATCGCTGACAATTCCTCTAAAGAGTAATCCGGAAAGTCAATATGAATTGGGAAACGCGAGCGTAGCCCTGGATTCGTTTGCAGGAACCATTCCATCTCTTGACGATACCCCGCCAAAATCAGGATCATACTCTCCTTATTATCTTCCATAGACTTCACCAAGGCATCGATTGCTTCCTTTCCGAAGTCCTTCTCCCCTCCCCGAGCCAAGGAATAGGCTTCATCAACAAAAAGCAC
This sequence comes from Desulfosporosinus sp., assembly GCA_020692355.1. Classification (GTDB taxonomy): domain Bacteria; phylum Bacillota; class Desulfitobacteriia; order Desulfitobacteriales; family Desulfitobacteriaceae; genus JAJZPA01. The sequence continues at coordinate 35,152 of JAIMKP010000013.1, read as the reverse complement.
CCCTCCGAGGGCTTTCTTGACTTGTTCCCGTGTCTTCTGTGCTGTATGTCCGATATACTCGCCTACCAAATCCGCGCGTTCACATTCAATAATATGCCCTTTTTGCAGAACTCCCATTTCTTTAAAGAGTCTCCCAACGATGCGGGCAACGGTGGTTTTTCCGGTTCCTGGGTTACCCCTGAAAATCATATGTAAAACCAACGGTTCAGCCACCAGTTTCTCTCGTGTCCGCCGCTTTTGAATTTCCACAAAAGCTTGGAGTTCGCGGATTAATTGTTTGACAGAATTCAGCCCGATTAACGCATCCAGTTCCGCTAAAATCTCGTGAATCCGTTCTTTTTCTGTCTGGGCATTGGCCTGTTTGCTGTTGGTAGACCCCTTACGCCAAGATTGCCCATTCTCTAAAACCTGCAGTGGTTGTGCAGGCTCCAGCGGTTGGGGGGAATTTACAATTGGGGGCGCTTGATGGCCTGGAAACGTGACACGTATGGGCATGAATAAGGGCACCTCCCTCCCACCTTAAACTATACGCAAGGGTGGGAGGAAAGGTGTCTGGATTAAGATGGTATTAATTTCCGGTCAAACTTTTAGCGTAGCGCACCCGAGAATGACGGTCAAGGTATTTCTTGCGTAGGCGGATGCTCTTCGGGGTGACCTCAACCAACTCATCATCATCGATGTACTCTAAAGCCTGCTCCAAACTAAAAACAACTGGCTTTTCCAGGCGCAGGGCTTCATCTGCATTACTGGAGCGCATGTTGGTGACGTGCTTCTTCTTAGCCACATTCACTTCAATGTCCTGCTCGCGGCTGTTTTCTCCGACAATCATTCCTTCATAGACTTTGGTTCCTGGTTCGATGAAGATTTTGCCGCGTTCCTGAGCTTGATAAAGGCCATAGGTTGTCGATTCCCCATCTTCAAAAGCAATCAAAACACCCCGAGTGCGGCCGACAATTTCACCTTTATAGGGCTCATACCCATGAAATACATGGCTCATCATCCCTTCGCCACGGGTCTCAGTCAAGAATTCGCCCCTGAAGCCGATCAGCCCCCGTGCAGGAACTTTAAACTCTACCCGAACCTGGGTCGGAGATAAAGTAATCATGTTCACCATCTCAGCCTTGCGCTTTCCAAGCAATTCCATCACCGCTCCGAGTGCTCCTTCTGGGACATCGCAGATCAAAAATTCAATCGGCTCGCATTTCACACCATCGATCGTCTTGACGATAACCTCAGGTTTAGAGACTTGAAGTTCATACCCTTCTCGGCGCATGTTTTCAATCAAGATCGAGAGATGGAGTTCACCCCGACCGGATACTTTGAAGCTATCTGCCGAATCCGTCTCTTCGACCTGCAGGCTGACATTGGTTTCAACCTCCTTAAACAGGCGTTCCCGAAGTTTGCGCGAGGTGATAAACTCTCCTTCCTGGCCTGCGAACGGACTGTTATTCACAATAAAGTTCATGCTGAGGGTCGGCTCATCCACTTCGATCGTGGGCAGGGCTTCGGGGTTTAAGGCACACGCCACCGTCTCCCCGATGTTGGCCGAGGCCATACCGGTTAAGGCCACAATTTCCCCGGCTCCAGCCTCCGGCACATCCACACGCTGCAACCCCTCAAAAACGTAGACCTTGCCAATCTTTGGTCGTTCAACACTTTCATCCCGTTTGATTAAGATCACTTGCTCTCCCTGATGAATAGCCCCCCGGACGATCCGCCCGATCGCGATCTTGCCGACATAATCATCATAGTCAAGGGTGGTCACAAGCAGTTGTAAAGGTGATTCCGGATCCCCTTCAGGGGCTGGAATGTGCTCCAAAATCTTAGCAAACAAAGGTTCCAGATTCGCTTCCATTTGATCCGGTGCCAGTCCGGATGTTCCCTGCCGGGCGGACGCATAAACCACCGGAAAGTCCAACTGTTCGTCATCGGCCCCTAGTTCAATGAACAGATCAAGCACTTCATCCACAACCTCATCTGGGCGGGCATCCGGGCGATCGATCTTATTCACAACCACGATCGTGGTTAATTTCAGTTCCAAAGCTTTGCGCAAGACAAAACGAGTTTGCGGCATCGGCCCTTCGAAGGCATCGACGATGAGAAGAACCCCATTCACCATCTTTAACACCCGTTCTACTTCTCCGCCAAAGTCTGCATGCCCCGGTGTATCGACAATATTGATCTTAACCCCTTGCCAATGGACTGCGGTGTTTTTGGAAAGGATCGTGATCCCCCGTTCCCGTTCCAAGTCATTGGAATCCATCACCCGTTCCATAACCTGTTGATTCGCACGAAAAGTTCCGCTTTGTCTAAGCATCGCATCGACGAGTGTCGTTTTACCATGATCAACGTGAGCAATGATAGCGATATTACGAAGATTTGTAATTTCCACAAACTCTACCCTTTCTTTTAGGAATTCCTATAAAAACATCAAATTTAATTATATTATGCCCACTCCCATAAAGCAACGTAAATTTAATGTTTACTCCCATCCTCATTTATTTTGTCCAGATTCCCCCTACAGACACCATTTCTTATACAACCACCATTTCTTATACAACCATGAATAACAAAACAACCGGGGTTTTGCTATTCCCCGGTTGTTTGACGTCGTAACTTCCCCATGTTAATCGGCTAGACTCATTTCTTCCTTCAAAAAGGCCCGCAGAACCATGGCCACCCCCCGGTAAAAGTCCGTATCCGCTTTCCGTTCCAAGTTGTCCAAGAGTTCGAAGGCCCAATTAGTAATATGCGTTGCGAAAAAACGCTCCTGCCATTCACTTAAAGACTCACGTTCGGACTTCGCCAAACCCGGTTCACTCGCCTTGTGCCACAGGTGGCTCATAAAATAAAGTTCAATGCCGATGTGATCCGGAATAAACTCCCATCCTTCGGCGAACTTGATTCCCCAATCCTGCAGAATCCGCTGCATATCTTGTGCAGGTTCCTGCCAGAGGCGACCAAAACTCCCATCAATGTTGCGATGTGTATAACAAGACTCATAGGGGAAAATGAGCTGCGGACCTGGAACCAGGAACAAAGCATCATAGTCCAAAAGCACTTCCTGATAATACGTCTCTTTCTGAGCCGCTCGGTTTAATGCTCCAAGAATTTCGCTTTTACCTGATATATCAGGCAGGGCACTTTCCCATTGAACTCGAAAAGAAGGGGTAAGCCAAGAGGCATCGAGCTTGCGGGAGAGCGCTGTGGCAAATAAATTGTACAAAGCAGCCTCGGCCCCGGCCTCCGAAATCTTATCTAAGGGTTGACTATCCATACCAACACTCTTCCCTTTCCATTCTAAGCTATTCTTACCTAATTATATCATAATCCGCCAAGCCCACGCTAGTTCAAAACGCTGATACCCGCTGATATCAACAGCACGTGGCAGTGCAGAAAATCCTACACTGCCACGTTAATACAAATGACTACTTAGCTTTCTCGACTTTCACCCGTGAGTCGTAGAAGGAACAACTGCCCCCAATCTTGTCTTCCAGGCAGACATAGCCGATCGAGTCGTCTATGCGCATGGCGGGGTTGATATTGACTCCTTTAGCCCGCGCTTTGTCGCCGGGAACGTTCTTGCCGTCAATGATCGTATCCGCTGAACCATAGTGCCAGTGCCCGTAACCGACACTCGCGGTGACAACCCCCGGCCGGATACCCGGACGCAGGCGTAGCCGTCCCGTCACTCCATTCTTGTTGGTCGGGCCACTGACTTTCACCATATCGCCATCCTTCAAACCGAGCTTGGCACCTTCTTCATCGTTCATTTCCACGAAGTTTTCCGGTTGAATTTCTGTGAGCCAGGGACAACCGATGGTACGGCTGTGGCTATGGAAGGATTGTTTATACGTTGTGGCGATAAACGGGTAACCGTCATCCTTAATCTCCTGTTCCTTGGCATTGGCAACCGGTTTATAAAGTGGCATTCCCTCGAAATTTTTTCCCGTCATAGCGTCTTTGGTCGTAGCTACCTTTTCGGCATACAGCGTGCAAAGACTGGCGACCTTGTTCTTCATGAGGTTGCCGTCATAGGCCCCGCCGGCATCAAAAACTCCGCCGCGATCCAAGACATATTTGACCTGCTCTTGCTCCGTGGCCCCCGGTATCTTCCCATACTGGCTGGCAAAATTGGCAACAAGCTTCAAATACCAGTCTTCTTCCTTGTTAAGCGGCATTCCCGGACCAAACCCGGCGTCCCCGAAGCCTGACAGTCCCATGCGCTTGGCAATGTCAATGAAGATATTTTCCACGGATTTCGCTTGAGGGAACACATGGGTCATCGGCTGGCGCACATCTGCGACAAGCCCGAGTATGGTTGGAGGAGCTCCCAGTGCATTCCACTGCTCCATGTAGGTTACATCCGGCAGGATATAATCCGCAAACATGGACGTGTCACCTAGTACAATATCCGTAGCAATAAAGAGAGGAACCTTCTTGGTGTCTTTGAGCCCTTCAATCACTTTGTCTTTGACACCGGGAACCGAATAAGCCGGGGTGCCCATGTGCAGCCAAAGGATTTTGGCCGGATAGGGATAGCCATCAAGCACACCTGCCACCACTTCTTGGTAGACATCCTTTGTTAACGGGAACCAGGGACGTTTGGCTGGATAGCCATTTTTCTTAAACTCGGTAGAATCCTCATATTTCGCTTGTTCCCGGGAGATGCGGATACCTGTCATCTTGACAGCGCCCGGGTGAAGCTTGGCGACCTGGTACTTGCCGTTTTTGTCACCCATATAGCTCAAACTACTGCCGCCGGATTGATAGCCGCCGACGTGATCCACATTGCCCACGAGCAAGTTAAGAATACTAATGGCCCGACCCGCTTGGAACCCATTCGTGTGCTGAACCGGCCCACGATAGAAGTCCGCAACCGCGCGTTTGCCGTATGAACTAAATTGATCCGCAACCCGAACAATCTGCTCTTTGGGAATACCGCCAATTTTCGCATACTCATCCAGCGTCTTTTCCTTCGTGCGTTCCGTATAGAGCTGCAAGACCGTCTTGCAAGCCACGCTGTTGACGGTTGCCTCACCGAAAAGATCCGCTGCATCCGCTTTCCCTGCCAGGGTGGGAGTCCCGCCAACCAAAACGACATAATCATCTTTGGTTCCGCCTAAGCCTGCTTCATCTCCGCGCAGATATTTGCCATTGTCGGAGCGCACTAGGTAGGTCGCGTCCGACCAACTGGCCTCACCTTTTTTTGCTGCCGCTTCCTTGGATGGAACCTCGAGGAAATACTTATCATAGCGCTTGTTATCCAGAATCCATTGCCCGATACCTAAGGCCAAGGCTGCATCCGCACCTGGTAGAATGGGTACCCACTCGTCGGAAAGGGATGCACTGACGGAGAAGCGCGGATCGACGGTCGTCAGCCGTCCGCCCTTGACTCGGAAATTGGCGAGTTTCCGGCTCAAGCCGTTCATGGGGAAGTTTGCCTCTCCGTAGTTCGCACCAAAGTTTAGGATATACTTGGCATTCTCAAAGTCAGGCTTCATATGCCCTTTGCCTGCAAAGGTACTGGCCGTAGCGATGTGATGGCTTTGCTCACAGACCGTGGTGTGTTCAAACCAGTTGATAGAGCCAAAAGAATTGTTCACAAAACGCTTAACCAACTCGGAGCGACTGTTCTCAATCCGACCGGCGAGAAACACAAATTGATTGGCTTTCGGCCCCAGCTCCGGGGCCTCGGGGTTAATGGGTGTCGTTAGATCCCGCACAGCCTTCAGTCCTTCGACATTCCCTTCCCCAAACAAGTTCCCACCCTCGATGATTTCCTTATAAGCTTGATCCCAGCTGATCGCCTGCCACTTGTTCTCTCCCCGCTTACCAACCCGTTTGAGCGGCTGTTGCACGCGCAAAGGGTCATAGAGAATCTGCAGACCTGCTTGCCCTCTCGGACAGAGTTTGCCGGCGTGCTTGCGCGCCTCCTTGGGATCCGTCGTATAAGGAAGAGGCTGATCGGCGATCATAGGGCTATATGGATTACCATCGAGCTTGATGACCACCCCATCCTTAATCTTCCCTCTGAGGCTGCAGTCACTGCGGCAGCCTAGGCAAGTCGAATAGACAAAGCTCACACTAGGATCCGTATCTAATGTGTCCTCAGCAGGCCCACCTTGTTTCCAGCTCGGAACCCCTTTGGGAACACTATCCGCAAACGCCAACGGCGCTACAGCCATGGTCGCGCCCAACGCGGCTGCACCCTTGAGAAAATTTCTGCGTGTCGTTTCCATTTATTGTGCTACCCCCTTTGACACTGGAATGGACTCTTTCTCCTGGACACCGGGACGATTCATCGGTAGTACGGAATAGAGCCAAGTCAAGACGACCAGTGCCAGAATGCCGATGCCAAGACCAATGCTCAAATCCCTTCCGGAGACGGAGTACTCGACGATTTTGCTGCCGGTGAGCGGAAGTTTCTGACCCCCGATGACCAAGTTGATCCGCATCGCCAGAACCCCGATGATCGTTAGGACGGAAGCTAGCGTAACTAAAGGCAAGCTCTGCCTGGCTTTTTTAGAAAGGAGAATGAGAAACGGAACGAGCATACCCAAGCCATTTTCGAGCCCCAAGAAACTCCAGCCTTCTTGGTGTAAGAGGAAATAACCTGCCGCATACCCTGTTTCGCTGGAATACCAGAGTACGATGAAATAGATGATCATCAAGGCTCCATCAACCACGATAAACCACTTCATCAGGTTGGCAATATCTGCAATCAGAGAACGGATGTCCTCGCCAATGCGGCCAAACTTGAACTTTTCCACAAGCATCATCACAATGATGAAAAGTCCAGTGCCAGAGACCATGGCCGACATTATGAATATGATCGGCATCAGCGGAGTATGCCAGATGGCTCGTCCTTGCACATTTCCAAGAATGAAGCCCGTGTAGCCATGCACTAGGAGTGCCAAAGGAACACCCAAGGTGCCAAAAAACTTCGCCTTTTTCTTGTCATTAGCCAAGGCCGCAGGAGACATATCCTTTTTGCCGAAGAGAAGGAAGCTGTAAAGGCCGGCCTTAAAGCCCCCTTTATTGAGACCTTGAACAAAGTCCTGCCGAAAAAGATACCAGGCATAAATCACAAGGTCGACCGGGTAAAGAATGAGGAGGTATACTCCCCAGGACATGGCTGAGGTTAAATTAACATGCAAAAATAAATTGTAAAAACGTCCTGGCTGGGCGAGATCGAAGAGGAGATGGAGTGGAGCAAAAGCTAGGAGGACGATGGCCATCAGCACTCCGACTTTAGAGACTTTCTTGTACTTTTCAATCCCAAACACAGTGCCAAGGCTTGTTAAGATGAAAGACCCTGCGCTCATCCCTGTATAATAGAAGTAGAGGGCAATCAATAGTCCCCAGTAAATTTCATGCGGGGTATCAAAAAAGTGAACCGTCGGCATTATTTTTCACCTCCCACAATCTTTAACAGATTGGGCCGGAGGGACTTCTCGTCCGCGCCGATGTAATACGTTTGCGGCCGATTGTTGGTTTCCGGCTTGCTAACAGCCACGGACTGGGTCGTTAACAGTTTAAACACTTCACTGGTCGGGTCATTTTTGTCTCCGAAAATCCGTGCCCCTGCGACACAGGTGTTGACACAGGCAGGCTGCAGGCCGGCTTCAACCCGTTCATGACAATAGGTACACTTCTCAGCAGTGTTCCGTTCGGGGTTGATAAAGCGCGCGTCATAAGGACAGGCGGCAATGCAGTATCCGCAACCAATGCACCGATCATAGTCCACTAAGACGGTTCCGTCCTCCAGCTGATAGGTTGCTTTCACCGGACAGACATTGAGACAAGATGGGTTCTCACAGTGGTTACATAGCCTTGGCAAGCGGTGACGGGAAACGTTCGGGAATTTTCCGGTTTCCAACTCTTCTACCCAGGAACGGTTGACACCCAGAGGCACATTGTTTTCACTCTTGCAGGCCACCGTACAGGCGTGACAGCCTACGCATTTGCGCAGGTCAATCACCATGGCGTAGCGTTTTCCCATTGTTTCAGCTCCTTTACAAAAAGATGGAATTGCCGCCTTCGCCAAATACGGGCAGGCACAGGGATTTCTCTCCGCACCCTGTCGGTCAGAACAACTTATGAGCCGCTCTGACTCGGTGGCAGGTGAAAACTTTCACCATTACTAGTTTAATAGATTAAGCCTTATGTCTGTAGCAGGGAAACTACTATTTTTCTTGGCAATTATCCTTACATTTTTTTGAACTGTTTGTCAGGCAAACCACTACACTCTCTTTACTGAGATCACACGGCGAGGCGATAGAAAAAACTAAAAGACATCTCTAGCGTGCTAAAGATGTCTTCCGCATAGCCATATCAACCCACTCTAAACTAATCCTGGGCTTCCAGTTGTTTGATCATCCGGTAGTTATGCTCAAGTTCGTTACTGATAATGGTTTGAGCCCTTTCCAAAATGTCCAGAACCTCCAGATGCTTAATTCGGTACATGACCTTTAGACCCTGTTTCTCGGATTCAATGATGTTTTCGCGGCGAAGCACCGCGAGATGCTGAGAAACATTGGATTGTTCCAACCCAAGTTCACTGATGATCTCGCAGACACAACGCTCACCGGATCCTAAAAACTCAAGAATCCGCACGCGTGAAGGGTGTCCAAGGGCTTTTAATAAGTTGCTTTTTTTGGTAGAAAAGATCATTTTCATAGTCATACCTCACTCGCAAGGATGATTTAACAAATCGAAAAGTTGAATCTTAGGCTTTTAGTTTATTATATTATCATATACAAGTCAATGATACTAAGGATACTATTTTATGCATAGGTGTATTTTTGACCCCATCGGCTCTTGCTTTATACCAGTATAGGGTATACACTATATGCATACAACATCATATTAACATAAGGTGGTGCGTATTAATGGCCAAAAACAATCTGATTAGACAATTTTCCCCGGCTTGGTTTGCCGCCATTATGGGTACCGGTGGATTTGCCAATGTACTCTACCTGTGGGGTGGTGCTTGGTCAGTATCTCGTATCCTTGGCATGGCGATAGCCTGGCTCAATGCCCTACTCTTCGTCCTATTCCTTATCCCTTGGCTCGGGCGCTGGTTTGCCCACTATGATCAATTAAAGCTGGATCTGAAACACCCGATCATGAGCAACTTTTTTGTGACGATGCCGGTGGGCACGATGATTTTAGCGAGCAATGCCGCCTTGATGGGCACCTCGTTCCTTGGTCGGCCATTTGTATATGGCTTCGCCTGGATTGCCTGGCTCATCGGCATCACCGGTGCCCTCGTCCTTGGGGTTTACGTCAGCTATAATTCATTAGCTAGCGAACAAACCCCTCCGCAAGTGTTGAACTTTGCCTGGCTGATCTCACCGGTGGCGAGCATCGCCGTGCCCCTGATCGGAAACCCCTTGGTTTCTATGTTAAAAGACGGCTCAGCGAACACGGCAAAAACTGTCTTGCTGTTCAATCTAAGTTTTTACGGAATTGGCTTCTTTCTCTTCATATTTATTGGTGCCCTGGTTCTGGGACGCCTCATTCAACACCCGCTCCCTCCCAATGCCATGACTCCTACCTTTTGGATCACCCTCGGGCCTATCGGGGTCGGTGCTGTCAGTCTGATGGGGCTTGCCGACTCTGCCAAGTCGTTAGGACTTCTTGCCTCAGTGGATACCACCTACTTACTCGCTGCCATCTTCTGGGGGCTCGGACTGTGGGCCGTCGGGGTCGCTCTGAGCATCTCTTGGCGCTATCTTAAAAACGGCGGAGTTCCGTTCAGCCTCTCCTGGTGGGCTTTCATCTTCCCCTTGGCCGCCTATACCATGGCCAGTTTGAAGTTAGCCAATTACTTTTCCTCCGCCCTCATCCTTTGGTACACGGTACTGCTCACACTCCTACTCGCAGTTCTCTGGGTTCTCACTTTGATTCGAACCCTGGACGGTGTGGCCAACGGCAAGCTCTTCCAACCCCAGCCTCAACCCCAACCTCAGCCTGGCAACCCGGGGCCAAAATAAGCTTAGAATCCTTTACCTTAACACAACTTTACTTTAGTCTAAGACACTAAGTAAAGGCCCGACAAAGAGCAGAGCACGGTGTTAATAAACTCCGCGCCCTGCTCTTTACTTTACCCTTTTGCCCCGTTTGTTTGTCCCGACTATCTTTCGCTTAACTTTGTTCAGGGCAATACCCCCGAAACTTGGCTTACGGGTATAACTTAACCCCGAATCGCTTTCCCCAAGGGATCGAAATACTTCTTCCCCAACTTCAAACCGACATTCACCAAGGCGATCATGACGGGCACTTCAATAAGCGGCCCGATGACAGCCGCGAAGGCTTGACCCGAGTTGATCCCGAAGACTGCGACCGCTACCGCGATCGCGAGTTCAAAATTATTGCTCGCAGCGGTAAACGCCAGCGTCACCGTCTGGCTGTAGGGAATGTTTTGCCGCCAGCCCATATAAAAGGAAACAAAGAACATTATAATGAAGTACAGAACTAATGGAATCGCTATGCGTACCACATCCATCGGCAAGCTCACAATGTACTGTCCTTTCAGGGAGAACATAATGACAATCGTAAAGAGGAGGGCAATGAGTGCCAAGGGACTGATCTTAGGGACAAACTGCTGCTCATACCACTCTCTTCCCTTGCTCGGAAGGAGAATAAGCCGAGTCAATAACCCTGCTGCGAAAGGAATGCCCAGGTAGACCAATACACTCTGGGCAATATCCCAGATGCTTAAGTCAATCTTCACAGCATTCCCGGTGAGTCCTAACCAGCGGGGCAAAACCGAGATAAAGACGTAAGCATAAATGGAGTAAAAAATCACTTGAAAGATGGAGTTCAGGGCCACCAAGGCTGCTGCGTATTCGGCATCCCCTTTAGCCAAGCTGTTCCAGACGATCACCATAGCAATGCAGCGGGCTAGCCCGATCATGATCAGTCCAGCCATATACTCCGGGTATCCCCGCAGAAAGACGACCGCCAAGATAAACATGATGACCGGCCCGATCAGCCAGTTTTGCACGAGGGACAACGTCATAACCTTTCCATTCTTAAAAACCATGCCAATCTCTTCATACTTCACTTTCGCCAGCGGCGGGTACATCATGACGATCAAACCGATAGCGATGGGAATGTTCGTCGTTCCTGTTTGAAAGGAATTCAGCCAACCGACAACACCCGGAAAAACATACCCGATACCGATTCCCAGCGCCATTGTCAGAAAAATCCACACGGTCAAATAGCGATCCAACCCAGAAAGTCTTCGGCTGACAGGAACTTCTACACTCATACTTGTTCCCCCTTTTCATGTTGCGCTAAACACGGCATCCTTTGCTTTGCAGCAAACGTTCCTCATCTTCTGGATGGGCAGGCCATTGCGGCAAGAGCAGCATGAGCAGAGGATGCTCGGTATTGAGAGAGTAATAGACCCACTGCCCATCTTTTCGTTCCTTGACAAAACCGACTTGCTTTAAACGTCTCATGTGTTGCGAAACACCTGGCTGACTGATCTGTAACACTTCGGTCAAATCACAGACACATTGTTCCTTCAGGCGCAGCAACCCAATGATCCGCAGACGGGTTTTATCAGATAACACCTTAAAATCTTCACTGAGTCCATCGAAACTCGGCGCTAGAACCACAGTCTCACCTTCTTTCTGATTGGCTTACCTAGAAGCGTAGGTAGTCTTATATAATTATATTATTATATATATTAAATGCAAGGCCTTTCTTTATGATATTTCACAAAATTAATACACCAAGTAAACGAGACAAAAGCTTCAATGCCTATTTATTACGGTTTAATTCACACTTTATTCATAATGTCCCCACACTCTTTCCATAATTTAATGTTATTATATAGTCATTCTATTCTTCATAGCCTCCCTCCTTTGATATACCTCGAAGGTTCAAGCCTTTGGGGTCATTTTTTTAACAAAGCCTTTTCATAAATATACTGGTTTTTCTCAACACTTGGGCTGCAATTAAGATTCCGATGATCATGATAGAACTTTTCCATCTCTTCCCACTCCAAGAGTACGCGTAAGCCTTTACGGAGTACTGTGTGATCATCTGACGATGATGCACACTTCCATTTGCAGCCACAATTCACAGCAAGAATTGACGAGCGTCTAATGCAGTAACAACAAGTAAAGAAATGCAATCATGTTTCAGTCAACCAGAAAGCAATTTTAGGACATGTCAAGCCGTTATTCTGTATTTGCACTTCCCATCATATGTCATATATTTATATTAAAGTGTGCCAACTGTGTACCTACCAACGAAGGCAATCGATAGAGTTTTGTTATCCCGAATTATTATCATTGAAAGGTGGAAGATTTTCATGGATGTCGACAAAGTATTTTATAAGAATCTGTTTAACAACCTGTTTTCGGATCCTTGTTTAGTGGAGTTCTGGGATGGAGACGTGGAGCAGTATGGTGAAGATGAAGCGAAGTTCCGAATCATTTTTCGTAAACCGATCCCTAAGTCCGAGATCATCAAGGATCCTTCCCTGACTTTCGGTGAAGCGTACATGGATGGCACGATTGAGATCGAAGGAAACGTCCGGGATGTGATCGAATCTTTGTATAACAACCATGACAGCTTCTTGCATCAAAATCCGGCTTATCTTAGGCTGGCCAAATTTATGTCCAATGGCATCAAAAAGAGTAAGGAAAACGCCCAATATCATTATGACATCGGGAATGATTTTTACCGTTTATGGCTTGATGAAACCATGACCTATTCATGCGCCTACTTCAAATCCCCGGAAGACACTTTGCTTCAGGCGCAGAAAAACAAAATCGAACATATCCTGCGTAAACTCAATCTGCAGGAAGGGCAGCGCTTGCTGGATATCGGCTGCGGTTGGGGAGAATTAATCATTACGGCTGTCCAAAAATACCGGGTGAAGGCCTTAGGGATTACGCTCAGTGAGGAGCAATATGACAAAGTCCGAGGCAGAATTGATGAGGAGAATCTGAACGACCTGGTCGATGTCCAATTGCTGGATTACCGTGAAATAAAAGAGCAAACATTTGATCGGGTGGTCAGCGTTGGGATGCTTGAACATGTCGGTAAAGAACATCTGGGGGAATATTTTACCACCGTTGAGCGCTTGCTTGAGCCAGAAGGGATTTCCCTACTCCACACAATTACGGGTAGAGATGAAAAAGGAACAAATTCCTGGATTAATAAGTACATTTTCCCCGGCGGCTATATCCCGTCAGTCTCTGAATTGATCAAACATATGGAAACTTACGGGTTTTATCTCTATGATGTCGAGAGCCTGAGAAATCATTATGCTCGCACTTTGGAACATTGGTCCTACAATTTTGAACAGGTCTTGCCGCTGATCCGCGAGAGCAAAGATAAGACCTTTATCCGGATGTGGCGCCTCTATCTGCATTCTGCAGCCGCTTCATTCCACAGTGGAAACATCGACCTGCACCAGCTTTTGTTTAGCAAAGGCCCCAATAACCGCTTGCCCTGGACTCGCGATTACATCTATCAATAACTCTCCTCGTCTTGCGACCACAAAAGAAAGAAGGCTTTCCTTCCATCAGCACTGGAGTGAAGGCCTTCTTTTTGCCAATTCTCAGAATCAAATCAAACCCCAGATTATTTTTAGCGCTACCCATACATCACAAAAAGAACCTCACATCACTATTAAAGTGGTGTGAGGCAGTCCCTTGATTTTAGTGGTTTAAAAAGCAATAAGTATTGCTAAAAGCGCAAATGACGATCCAAAAGTGCCTCTCAAACAGAACGTCTAAGCACGCTTCGAATACGCGCGACAAGCTCAAGCAAACTAAAAGGTTTGACAATAAAATCATCGACTCCAGCCTCAAATGCCAAGACCCTTTCTGATTCTCCTGACCTTCCTGTAAGCATGATAATCGGAATTGAACTCGATTCCCGCAGATATTTGCATATTTCTAAACCACTGGTCCCCGGCAGTGTCCAGTCCAGCAAGACGAGGTCTGGTGACTGGTTTTCGATTAGCTTCATACCGTCCGTTCCATTTGCAGCCGTAAGGACGCAAAATCCCTCTTGCACGAGGTAATCCCTCACCAATCTCAATATTGTAGGGTCATCATCGATAACCACAATTTTTTCCTCCATGGTTTTTACTCCTTTCCTTTATTTTCTTTGGTGGAATGTTGAACTATTTTTAAACCTAGAACTGACTGTTACAGATCCTGGTCGAAGTGTCATTTGGATTTTCAAGTTATTAACGATTGGCAATACTCATATATTCCGCAGTGGCTGGATCGGATTTTTCAGTCCAAATATTGACCACACTGCCCACTTTGATACTGGCTATGGTTCCATCCTGAACCGTAGGGCCATTGCTGCCGGTGCCTCTGACTTTAATCGGGATACCAACAGGCACGGTAACGGTAATATTCTTACCGGTCGCCACTTCTTGAGATGCCAGCAATTTTTGTCGCTCTTCTGCGCTTAAAGCCTGCATCTCCGCTTGCCTTTTGGCCTTATCCGCATCGGACAGTTCAGTCCCCGTTTGTTGCCTTTGCATCTCGGCAATCAAAACAACATTACCCTGAATTGACTTGACTTTACCATAGACTTCAGCTATCCTGTTTGGTTGTTCAGGATCAATGTTCGTCCCGTTCGAGGCACTTGACACTGAAGCGGTTCCTGAAGGTGTCGCTCCTGACGATTGGGTTTTGGAGGAGCAGCCTGTTAACCCGATGACCAAAGAACCCATGATGATCAGAGTCGTAAATCGTTTCCAATTGAACATTTAAACTCATCTCCCTATATTTGTTTTATGATAAACCGTTCTCTAATTCTGACTCCTGATTCCTGACTCCTGAGTACTTACCTTTATCACTCATATCTTAGCGCTTCGATTGGATTAGAATCAGCCGCTTTTTTGGCCGGGTAGAATCCGAAAAAGACCCCCACAATGCCGGAGAAGGCAAAGGCAATCACCAGGCCTTGCATAGAGCGGACAGTCTCTATCTCCAAGTATTTTAGCAGCGGAATCACCGCTTCTCCTAGCCCCACCCCCAATACTCCCCCGAACATACTGATGCCGATGGCTTCAAAGAGAAACTGCCTTAAGACATCTTTTTTTCGTGCCCCCAGGGCGCGGCGGGTACCGATCTCTTTCGTCCGTTCACGGACTGAGACGAGCATGACGTTCATAATTCCTATTCCCCCCACCACCAAAACTATGGTGGCAATCGCAATCAGGAGTACCGACATTGTTCGCGCCGTTTCTTGAGCGGCACCTACCTTACTTCCGGCATCCACCACCCTAAAGTCATCCGCCATATTGGGACGGAGTTTATGGGCTTCGCGCAGAGCCGTGGCAATTTCGCTCAGAGCCGATTTGACACTGGCTAGATCCTTGGCTTGAACCGTGAGTCTCGGGGTAACCGTTGTCCCTAAGATATAGCTCTGAGCCGTGGTATAAGGAATAAAAACCCCGTCGTCAATACTTGTATTTCCCAGAGTCTCTCCTTTTCTCTCGATCACCCCTCCCACGGTAAATTTCTTGTTGTTGATATTTAGCGTTTGACCCACAATCTCAACTTGCCCAGCCCCAAAAAGAGTTTCCGCGATATCTGCTCCGAGCACCGCTATTTTCTCTTTGGTCGTGACGCTCTCCTGTGTCAAAAAACTACCGGAACTAAACTTAAGGTTGGTCAAACTTTGATAATCTTCCGTAACCCCCAAAACCGTCACTGACTCGGTATTGGAACCGGCACTGACCGCAGCTTTTCCTGATATTTGGGGAGCAACAGCCGCCACGGAAGGGCAATTTTCCTTAATCACAGCGACATCCTTACTACTCAGCTTGGTCGGGATCGGAGACCCTGTGTTACTGGCCATAACATAAATCGTGGTTACGCTCATCTGGGAAAACTGGTTGTCTACGCTTTGCTTGCTCCCCAAGCCCACCGCTACCACGAGGATGATGGTTGCCGTGCCGATAATGATGCCAAGCATGGTGAGGAAGGATCGAACTTTATTGAGCCAGATTCCATCGAGGGCTAAGCGAATGGTTTCCAGTATCCCCATATTCAATCCTCCCATCTTTGAACATGATGATGCGTTCGGCCTGCTCCCCGATTTCGCGGTCATGGGTCACCATGATGATCGTTTTTCCCTCCTGATGAAGCTCCTTAAAAAGCCCCATCACTTGGATACCGGATTTGCTGTCTAAAGCACCGGTCGGCTCATCCGCCAGGAGCAGGTCGGGATTCGTGCTGAGAGCCCGGGCGATGGCGATTCGTTGTTTCTCTCCCCCCGACATTTCAGCCGGTTTATGGTTCAGCCGGTGCCCTAGTCCCACCCGTTCGAGAAGCCCCTTGGCAATCAGGCTCCGGTCTTTGCGATTCTGGTAAGCCAGGGACACTTCGACATTTTTTTGCGCGGTGTAGTAGGGCAAGAGGTTGAAACTTTGAAAGATGAACCCCAATTTGCGGTTTCTAATCCTGGCCAGTTCATCGTCATTCAAGTCATTGATCTGTTGCCCATCCAGAAAGTACGTTCCTTCAGTTGGTTTATCTAAACAGCCAATAATATTCAGTAACGTTGACTTCCCGGATCCAGAAGCGCCCATAATCGCCACAAACTCTCCCCGTCTGATGCTTGTGTTGACATCTTTTAAAATTTGCACCGTGTTTTTGCCCATAGAAAATTCCTTATGGATATGCTCTAACTGGACAATATTTTCGTTCACATGTCCCTCTCCTTGCTGCTTATTTTTTAATGTTCTTACGAATGAGGACTTTATCTCCGGCTGTTAACCCTTCTTTAATCTCTACGATTTTCCCATCCGTCAAACCCGTTTTAACCTTTACCCACCCCGTGCTTCCGTTAGAGGACTGGACTTCAACACTGGGGGTTCCATTCACCCGGACCACAGCTTCGACCGGAACGGTGACCACTCCCTTGACTTGCTGGGCGATAAAGGCCATACTTGCCGTCATCCCGTTTTTAATGGTTTCATCGGGGGCATTTAAGATAACGGACGTTTTATACGTCACAATTCCACTCTGATCGATGACTGGATTGGGGGAGATCGAACTCACCTTACCTGCATAGGTTTTATCCGGTATGGACGTGAATACGACCTCTGCCACCTGACCAACCGATATTTTTCCGATATCATCCTCAATCAGGTAAGAATCGACTGTGACCTCAGTGCCAATGGCAAGCACAATAAAAGGGGTGTTAGAGGAAGCCAGTAATTCTCCTGCTTTGCCATTGAGGGAGAGAACCATGCCGTCCGTGGGAGAAGTCAAAGTGGCCTCTTGCAAATTATTTCTGGCGATAGCCAGGGCCGCTTCCATCTGCTTGACGGTTTCACTCGCTGTCGCCAAATCATACGGATCCACCGCTGTGAGTAAAGCGAGTTGAGCCTTGGCGTTTTCTAACTGAGCGATAGCCCCTTCCAGTTTGAGTTCTTCCGCCAAGATATCTCCCTCGGTGGTCTTACCGTCGTTCATTAACGTAACCTTATAATCATACGCGGCCTGCTGAACTCTCAAGTTTTTCTCTGCACTATCTACCGCAACTTGCTTAGCTTGATGCTCAGCATCAGTGGGGCCGGCTATGAGTTTTTGGTATTTCGCCACAGCTGAGTTATAGTTGGCCTCTGCTTGTTTGACCTGGTTTTCCAAGTTCTTGACATTCAGCCGGGCCAAAACATCTCCTTTGTTGACCCGCTGGCCCTCTTGAACCAGGATCGCATCAACAATCCCATTGCCATTGAACTTAAGGTTGGTTATCGGGTAATCCGCTTTGCCATCGGCTGCAAGCGAGATTTTCACATCTTTCTTTTGGGCGCTAATCACCGTACTCGCCGTAGCGACGGGAGTCTGGGCCTTTTGTGCACGAAGATAATACCAACTGCCTCCACCCGCTAAAGCTAGCGCCAAGAAGAGGATCGTTAGCTTTTTAGCGGACAGCTTGCCTTTCCATGCCTGTTTGAGGGCTAGCATACACACCGTTCCTTTCTGCGAAATTTTAATGAAGAAGCAAACGTTCAATATTTCCTTCCAGAACCGGACTTACCGCTTTCGAGTTTCCGACCACCATTCCTTGTTTGATATATTGTTTATTTTGGAGCAAGAAGCTATAAGGTTGAGAGGACAAGCTAAAACTGGAATGAGAATCGATATAAGGTGGAAGCGTAACGATAAAACCGTTGTACCTGGTAGCTAAAGCTGCAGCGAGAAGGGCATCACCAAAAGGAGTAGCATTCAGAACATCAGCCTGAGTGACCAAGGAATTTGTAAAATAGGCTGGCGATTCTTGTGTCAGTAAATTTTCCAAGATTATTTGTTCTGTCTCATAGCGATCGCGCCCACCCCAGCGTTCCACGTTATATTTTGCTCGGAGCTGGTTTTCAATATCGGTGCTGACGACGCCTGTGCCTCCTAAGATAACGATTTTCTTAGGTTCCAATTCCTCAATTTTTTGGCGTGTGATCTCCGAAAATGCCGCTTGATCCGTTAAAAGAATGGGGCTTCCTTGACGGGCGGCAAAAGGACTTACCGCTAACGCATCAGCTTCACCCTGTCCATATGCCAGGTAGAGCGTCTCTGATGCCCCAAGTTTTTCAGCAATACGAACCGCCGTTTCGTACCGGTCACTCCCGGCAATACGTTCTGTTTTTAAACCCGCGTCCAGTAACTGCTGCTCTATTTGTCCGGATATGGCTCCTTCTCCCCCGACGATCAACACGGTTCCAACCTGCAAATCCCTCATTTCCTGAAGAACCTTACGCTCGATCTGATGGGTTGCTGTCATGAGAATGGGAGCATCATACTTTTTCGAAAGGGGGACTGCCGTCATCGCATCCGCAAAATCGTCATCCCTGGTCAAGATAACATAGGGCGAAGCTGGCCACCCCTTTTGAGCGACTTCTACGGATAACCCGGCATTGTCTAGCGCATCTGAGCCAATTCGTTCTTTATGAGTGTAACCCTGAAGTACTCCAACCGTTCCTATGATATGTCCACCCAGGATAATTTTCACTTCTCCATAATCTGTCGGTGTCAGGCGAAAGCTGAATGTGCCATCATACAATGTGGTATAGTTGCTTACCCCGGCCCCGACCTCCGTACCATCGATAGTCACAGTTTGCCGACCTAAGGGATTGCCCTCAGCATCACTTAATTGCACGTTCACCACACCATTCGTGTTGAGCGATAAATTCCCACTGACCGTAGAAACAGCCCCGGAAACGTCAATGATTCCCGAGGCCAGGCTTCCTGCACTGTCCCAGATCACGAGACTATACTCCCCCGGTTCATCCAAAACGACGTTCTGGATGGTATAGTTTCCTTGTGAACCGGTGATGGGGTAGTAAACCGTTTGTTTCGCATTGCCCATGTAGCCGTAAACATTCCCTGTGAATAAGGCATTTCCTTCATCAAACAACCGGAGGCTGATGTTCGTCTTTTGACCGGTAACCCCTTGAATCTTGCGGCTGTCGATGTACTTGTAGTCTAATCCGGATAAAAATTCCAAGCGGTCTAATTTTGGTACAATGACAGCTTCCTGAACGGCCGGTAAGGTCTCCGCCCAGACCATCGTGGGCTGAACGGTAACGATATAAGCAGAAATTAATACTGCCAGACCTTTTCGCAGTATTGCCTGCTTTGGGAAATGCATTTGTTTCTCTCCTTTCAACCTTTTGCTTGATTTGGATTCAGATTCCTACGTTGCAGGCCCTCCATCAAGTATCTAGTTGAGTCTATATTATAATTTTGTAATATTATTGACCGATCAATGAATGAATTCGTAATTCTTTGTGAACATTTTGTGTTATGGCCTTAAAACAAAGTCCTCCACTGGTATATCCAGTAGAGGACTTTGTTGTTCAGCATGGCATTTCACCCTAAAAATCCTTTAAGAATGGTATCTTCTGCTTCTTTTTCCGAGAGTCCCATCGTCATTAGTTTGATCAGCTGTTCAGACTCAATTTTGCCAATGGCCGCTTCATGCACGAGTTGTGCCTCCGAATGGTACGCTGAAATCCGAGGGGTGGAACGCACCGTGGCTTCATGCATGATAATGGCATCGCACTGGATATGGCCACGCGCTTTGTTGCGTCCAATCAAATCGAAATAAAAAGATTGCCTGGAGTGATCCTGAGCTACGGAGCGGGAAATAATCTGGGCGGACGAATTGGCACCAGATAATTCAACCGTAATGTTCGATTCCGCTTCTTGATCCTTGTAGGTTAAAAGACGCTCAGTGACTACAAGCTTAGCGTTCTCTGCCAGCCGGATCTCCGTATCCCTTACGGTACTGTCAATTCCTTTGATCTGGACGAGTTCCAGTTCGACAACGGCCCCATCCTCGACTTCGATAATCGTCTTGGGATTCAACACTCTCTGCCCTTTACCATCGCCTTCGCCATAGTGTTTTTCAACATATTTGAGTCTGGCCCCCTTGCGAACAAAGAAGTTATGGATGCCATCATGCTGTGATTTTCGGCTTCCGGAGTTATGGATCCCGCAGCCGGCCACAACGAGCACATCCGAGTATTCACCAATGTCAAAGGTATTATAAACAACATCCGTAATATCTTCTTCCGTCACAATGACTGGGATATGCACACTTTCGCCTTGGGTATGAGGCTTAACGAAAACATCAATCCCAGGCTGATCTTTTTTCGTGACGATATCGATATTCGCGGTCGTGTTCCGTTGTACTCCTTCGCCATTTTTGCGGATATTATAAGCACCCTGCGGTATTTCGTGGAGATCAGCCACTTTCTCCAGCATCAGCCTATCCAACGCATTAAGCATTCTGACCAACCCCTTTTTCACATCTTTCACTACACAGGCAGGCTTCATTATGCAAAATTCCGGCGAGAATTTTGTCCTTCGTTGACTGTAAACTGATCTTGCCGTTGACCATAAGAATTATTTCGTCCGCCAACTCCAAAATCCGCTCTTGATGCGAAATAATCACGATGGTTGTATCATATTTTTGATGAATGCTTGTAAATGTCTCAGCTAGCTTTTGGAAACTCCACAAGTCAATCCCGGCTTCCGGTTCATCAAAAACGGCGACCCTAAGATTGCGCGCCAGGACGGTCGCAATTTCAATGCGCTTCATCTCTCCACCGGAAAGACTCGCATCCACATCCCGCTCCAGATAATCCTGGGCACACAACCCCACATCATAAAGGAGATCGTAGATATTGACCTTTTCCGGGTTATTGGCCGCAGCGAGTTTAAGCAATTCCTCGACTTTGATCCCCTTGAAGCGGGGGGGATTTTGGAAGGCGTAACCAATTCCCTGACGTGCCCTTTCACTAATACTCAGCTGGGTTATATCCTGTCCGTCCAGCAAGATCCGACCGGAGGTTGGAGTGTATACTCCCATAATCATCTTGGCGAGCGATGATTTACCCCCTCCATTAGGTCCGGTAATCGCATAGATTTTCTGTGCAGCTAATGTAAGATCAATCGACCGCAGGATCTCCGTCTCAGTCTCCTCTACTTGCCAAGATACTTTCTCTAATTCAAGCATGGTCATTCCTCCCTTGCAACACTTCATGCCTATTATACTGTTTTCCGCTCCTTCTGCCAAAAGACCCGCCTGTTTCATCGTAAATTTAGAGAAGCCTCTGCGACCTATGTCTCAAAGGCTTCTCTGGTGAGTAACTTATCGGAGCTGCTCCATATCTCTTATGATCCTCTGCGCGATTTCTGACATCTTCTCTTCATCGAAATCCGGCCCCGGCTTCTTGTCAAGGTTAGCGGCAGGAAAATCGTCACCGTGCGGCCAGGTCGAGCTGCACTTAACTGCAACCACAGCTTTCCCCGGTTGCCGGTGTATTGATCTGAAAACCGCCGCCCTGATCAACTCAGGAATAAAAATCAAGCCTCCAACCAGTATAATCACCTGCCGGAAGCTTATCTATATAAGAAACCCATTCACCGCTCTAGAATCTCAACACTATCCCCCACCCGAACCCTACCGCCTTTAACAATCCGACCAAAGCGCCCTTCGCGGCTGATAATATAGGGCCGCCCATGCTCTTTCCAGGCTTTCTTCCCGACATAAAGGATTTCCACTTCGGCTTGCCCAAGCCTTAACACCACACCGGGAATCAATTCAGACAAAGGTAGATCCGCAACCGTAACATTTTCTGTATAGCCGTCGCTTAAAACCTCTTCTTGCTTAGCCAGCGGAACCTTGGCCAAACCCTGAAACGCACATTCAGCGTTTTTGCAATTGGATCGTCGCCTGCCAAGCCCTCTCTTTAGACTGATGTACCTTATTCCTCCAGTATTCGACAATAGGCACGAGAGCCTCCATCCGTTTCTATTCTCCCTGTTCCTTAGCCAAGCGCCACTCCTTCTCGACGGCCACCAAACGCTCGGTATTTTGCCAGTGTTCAATATAAGCAGCCTTTTTTTCTTCGATAAGAACGGCCATTTCTTTAGCCCCTGACCTAAGCTCACCTTTTCCACCTGACATAGGCTCACCCTTTCCACTCGTTTATCAATTAGGCCAGCTCATTTGCCACCGTTTTCACCGCTAAGAGTGCTGTCTCGATCGCTTCGTCAGTTGTGAAATGAGAAGGGCTGAAACGCACGACTCCCTGTTCTAAGGTTCCCAACATACGATGAGCATGAGCAGCACAATGCAACCCAGCTCGGGCAATGATTCCAGTCTTTTCTTCCAAGGCAAAGCTCAACGCTACCGAATCGATTTCCCCGATGTTAAAAGCCACAATCGGGGCCCGTCGTTCCACTAACTCACTTCCATAAAGCTTAACACCCGGAATCTCCTTCAAACCTTCCCACAATTTGCGGCAAAGTGCCTGCTCCCTTACTCGTATTCTATCCACTCCCTCACTGAGGATATACCGCACTCCTGCTCCCAGTCCGGCTATTCCTACCCCATTCAGGGTACCGCTTTCCAAAGCATCCGGCAAAAAATCCGGCTGGCGCTCATCTTCAGAAAGGCTGCCTGTTCCCCCGTAGATAAGTGGCTCCAACCCAATCTCGGACTTGATCATAAGCCCACCCGTTCCCTGCGGCCCTAACAGCCCTTTATGACCGGGAAATGCGAGGAGATCCACAGGGACTCGTCCTAAATCAATCGGAAAAACCCCAGCTGTTTGCGCGGCGTCTAGAAGATATAAGACTTTATGTTCCTGAGCAACCTGGCCGATTTCGCGGATGGGCAACAAGGCTCCAGTGACATTGGAAGCATGCAAAGTCACAACCAGTTTGGTATTGGGCCGAAAGGCCTTCCTGTAAGCCACCAAATTAAACTCTTCTCCCGGCACTCCGGGTACTTCACTCACTTCCACTCCCCGCTGGCGTAAGGCATATAGCGGCCGAGCCACGGCATTATGCTCAAGCGATGAGGTGATCACATGATCTCCCGGATGTAAGAGCCCAAAGAGCGCTTGATTTAGGGCATGTGTCGCATTTTGGGTAAAGATAACCCGAGTCGGATCATCTGTTCCAAACAAGACACAGAGGTCTTCCCGCGTCTGATGAATGAGCCGAGCCATCTGCATGGCAACACCATGCCCACCCCTGCCTGCATTTCCTCCCTTACGAACCAAAGCCTCTTCCACAGATGCCACAACGTTCTGAGGTTTGGGCCAAGTCGTCGCCGCATTGTCCAAATATATCATGGGCGTGCTCCTTTCGTTAAATAACTCACCACATTAACGGTACGAATCCATCTTCGCGTGCCTCATAGACCCCCGTAAACACAACACCGTCATCGATAAGGTCATCCACGATTTCTTTGCGTTCCAGCGGCAGACATAGCGATGTGTTACAGCCGGAACGCAAGCTTCGTGGGGTTGGAATCGATGCAAAAGGACAACCGAAACGTTCAATAATTCGCTCTGCACCCAAGGCCTCTGTTAAAGAAGGAAACGTGAGCAATACCCGATAATCTTTAAGTTTGCCATAGAGCATAAATCCCCCCTCCTCCAGCTTTTCCTGCTCCCCGGATACCTACAGCGCATCCGTAAGAGCACCAACCACTTTCTTATATAACCATATCATTATCTCTTATTTGTGTTAAGCTCAAATTTATCCTTTTTATGTACTTTTGATCTAAATACATTGAAAAACTATTCCCGAGATAATCTATCGGATTTTTTCTAATTTGAGCTTGCCAAACTCAACTCGCTGATCTACAATGATATTGTTACATCATCATATTCTAATATGTCGATGATTCTCCCTCTCCTAGTTAGAGAGAGAGACATCCAAAAACAAGGAGGGTTTTTATTTATGCCAACTGTCAAACTCGTACAAGATCAGGAAGCTTCCCCCGAAGTCCAAGGAATGTTCAAACACCTTGAACAAGACAAAGGAATGGTTCCACCGACTTTCCGGGCCCTAGCTATTTTCCCGGACTACATGAAAGCTACCCTAGAACAAATGCGTGTCGCCATGGCTCCCGGCAAGCTGGATGCTAAGACCAAATTCTTGATCGCCTTGACTACCTCCGTGAACAACGGCTCAGACATGTGCGTCGCCGCACACACCAAACAGCTGAAGAGCATGGGAGTCACCGATGAAGAACTCCTGGAGATGATTGCCGTCATTGCTGCCTCCAGCGGGATGAACCGGGTCAACACCGGCCTGCGAGTCTTCCCACAAGAGTAATCCATCATCCCAAACAGCTTAGGCAACTCTATTGAGTTGCCTAAGCCTGCCCTCGGGCGTATAAGGAGGAAATTTGCCATGTCCAATCAAACCCTGCAAGCATCCCCAACCGGGAAGAAATACATTCTCTCCAGCATTGCCGTCGGTGCTTTCCTTTCGACCTTTGACGGCGGGGTCGTTAATGTCGGTCTGCCCAAGATGGCCAGCGAGTTTCAGGTAAGCATAACCATGATCCAGTGGGTGCCTTCCGTCTATCTCCTGACCATGTCTGCTCTGTTAATTGTTTTTGGCACCTTGGCTGATATGTATGGGCGCAAGCGCATTTACAACGGGGGCTACGTTTTGGTAGCTGTTTTTTCGCTTCTCTGCGCTTTAACGAATAATATTTATCTTCTCATTCTCACCCGTGTCCTGCAAGGGGTAGGGGGAGCCATGATCATGGCTAACGGCCTGGCTATTGCCACGGAAAATTACCCCCCTGAACAGCGAGGCAAAAACATTGGCACCTTAGCCTCTGTTGCAGCCATCGGCAGCCTGGCCGGCCCAGCCCTCGGCGGCATCGTCATCGGGTTATGGGGCTGGCGTTGGATCTTTATTTTGAACTTCATTGTCGCTACTCTGGGCTTCACCGTTTCTCACTTCATCATCCCTGCCGACCACGGCAAAGGAAAACTAAAGAAATTCGATTCCTGGGGTGCCCTTTATGTCATTGTGGGCATGGTTAGCTTTATCTATGCCATCTCCAATCTGAATGACTTCGGCTGGAGTTCCCCGGTGATTCTCATTTCCCTCGCTCTCTTCCTCCTGAGCGTCATTGCCGTTGCCATCCAAGAACGCCGGGCTACCAACCCTGTCCTGGATTTTGAATTATTTAAAATCCGCATTTTCTGGACGTCGATCATCGCCGCTTTAATTTCTTTTGTCACCATGTATTCCAGCACCATTCTGATCCCCTTCTATTACCAAAAAGTATTGGGGTACACCCCACAAGCTGCGGGCCTGTTCATGATGGCCTTTCCTTTAGGCATGGCCGTGATGGCTGTTTTTGCCGGACGCCTTTCTGACAAGATAGGCTACACCCTGCTCACCACCGGGGGTATGGTGCTGAATGCCATCGCTCTGATCCTTCTGGCGAATGTTGGCCAGCAGACACCCCTCCTGCAAGTGCTTCTCGCTGTTTTCGGCATGGGTGCATCCCTCGGTCTTTTCCAAGCCCCTAATAATTCCTGTATCATGGGCAACGTACCCAAAAACAAACTGGGTATTGCTACCGGCATCAGCCAATTAGTCAAGAATCTGGGGATGGTCTTAGGGATCACCTTGTCCGTGGCTGTCTTCCAATATGGCATGCGAACGCGTACCGGACTTGCCTATCCCGATGCCTTTGGCCCCAGTGCCGCCGTAGTTTATTATCTCGCTGCAGGTTTAAGTGTCATCGGCGCGCTCTTTTCTGTAAACCGTGGGCCAAGCAAGCCACTCACAGCAAATCGCCCAAAAACATGAGATCGGGAGTGAAATACCATGGATGTTCAAATCACCCGAGGAATCGGCCAATTGCTCAAACTTAGCCTACTCCCTCTCACTCCCCTGCAACCACGTATCGATCCACCCAGCCCTGTTCATGGCTGGCTCCTCGAACGAGCTCTGCAGAACATGTATAACGATGGGATGTCTGATTCAGCACACTTTTTCTCTTCTTTCCAGTCTGACTTATTCGCTGGCCTGCTTTGGGCCGACCAGGGCTGGAAGAATTTTACGCATTACTGTCAATTGGAACATAAGTACCGGCCACGGGCTGTTCCGGAAGCAGAGGGGTATTATAGCAAAGGATTGTATCACTTTGCAAACAATGTGCATAAGACCTTTTTCTATCTGGGTTCTACACTCCACATCATCCAGGACATGACCGTGCCTCATCACGCAGCAGGGGTACTCAGGGACGGGCATCAAGAGTTTGAACGTTGGATAATAGCGCATTGGGATGACCTCCCCACGTCCCTACACGGCTGTTATCGCCCCTATCAAACACCTTCGGATTGGATAAGACATAGCGTTGCCCTAAGCAAGCCCTACCTCCCTTTAGTTTCTTTATCCAAAGGTGCTACTGAAACGAGCTTTTTCGAAGCGGCTCGCTTCCTGGTGCCCCTGAGCATCCGTGTCAGTGCCGGCTTTTTGATGATGGCCCATGCGGAATTGTGTCTTACAGCATCTCCCAACTATGCTTCCCTGCATGCTTCAACCCTCAGCGCCCAGGCGTAAATAGAAGGTGAAACGTTTGGAAGCCGTTCACTATTGAAACGCAGCTTAGCATAGCGCCTTATCCAATGCCATGCC
Organism: Desulfosporosinus sp.; assembly: GCA_020692355.1. Classification (GTDB taxonomy): domain Bacteria; phylum Bacillota; class Desulfitobacteriia; order Desulfitobacteriales; family Desulfitobacteriaceae; genus JAJZPA01. The sequence goes on along the minus strand of JAIMKP010000013.1, from coordinate 8,174 downwards.
CCTTACAAAATATACCCCCTTGTAGCCCACGTCCACCTGTGTCAATGCTTAAATGCTTCTCTCTTATCCAGGGACAACTGAATAGACTCAATATTTCGACCTAAAACCGTTCTTAACGGGATCCCCATTACCCGTGCTGAAGTGCGAACCGCCCAGAAAAGGATCGCCAGTAGAAGCACAGAATAGATAACGCCTACACCATATTGAATCGTAGGATTTCCACTGATAAGCTCGGGCCAATTGTAGGCCTGGTGAATTATGATTGTAGACTTAAGCCAGGCTTCATGAGCTTGCGGATACAAGGTATAAGGCAGATACCCGATGGCAAAGCCAATAAACCCGACCAATGTATTACCATAGAAAAGGCCAAGACGCATATAAGAGCGGATTTCGCACCCGATCAAAGCCACTGCCCCAAAGCCCAGCATCGCCGCACCCACCACATGTCCTAAGTTTAACTGGTCTTTAATCAAAATATGATGTCCTAAGGGTATGCCAAAACCAATCCAAGCAACAACCATAAAGAGATTCGTAATAACAATAGCCGTGATGACCCCAACAAAAGGAAACATCCCCTTAAACAAGGTCTGGGTGATCCTCGGTAAACCCAAGTGTCTGAACCGTCCATCGTTGCTCCGCAAAGCCGGTGACAATTCCAGGGAGACCGTAGCGCATTCGGTACCAAAGCCACTCTTGGCCATGGCAACCCCTGCCAGCAAGCCGGCAAGGAGCGTAAAAGTTGGGTAGGACCACCCTGCCCGGGAAAACCCCATTTTGTAAGCAGGGTTAAACAAGCCGTTCCAAACGGCTACTCCTACCATAAGTGCCAAAAACAGTACGCCCAGCCAGCGCCATGGATCCCTCCAAGGCTTGTAATGCGAGTCATAGCCGAGCCCTTCTCCAGCAGAGCCCTCCAGTTGGGCTTTTTCTATGTAGAAACGAGTTTCCTGATGCTTAAAATATCCAGCTAGACCCAACTTGGCCAAAAGGAAAAAGGTAAGCATACCGCTTAAACTCATAACAGCCACAACGACCCAGCTATCTATCTGCATAAGCGGAATTCCGCCCAACAAGTGATAAAGAGTGCACCCTCCCGCCAAACGCGTGCCATAGCTAAAAACGATCCCCCCAACAAAAGAGAGAAGAAGCATCTTCTTGTTGTATTTCACCCAGCTACGGAACTCACTCTCCATAAGCCCCACCAAGCTGCCGCCCAAAATCATGCCGATAATCGGCCACCAAACATCCGCTTGAAACACCTGCCCATACAAATTTGTCTTACCGTCGAAAACGAAAACCTCAAGCCCTCGGAACATCTGCCCGAGTCCGGCGGTCACACGCAAAGGATCAATGACCGCGCGACCATAAACTTGAAAATCACGTTGAATATCGACGAGCATGAAAAGGATCTGAGCCAAGCCAAACAACAAACCTGCCCAGAAAAACGACCATTGTTTCGTCACCACTTTGGTTATTCTTTTACTCATTTAAATCACTCCTCCATGTACCTATAAATACAGTATAATTCTATCTACCCCCTACCGGTATCGGGGAAACCCCGATAAGCCTTCCGTAATCTCCCTGACAAAGATTCTGGTCGGGAGTATCAGCGGAAGCGACAATGCGGTGAGTATTTCAACATGGCTCTACTGCACACTTTGAAATTGTAGCAACAATATTCCCACATTATCAAAGTGCTCAAACACTATCATTGACAACATTCAAGCAATCATTATAATGTTTTTTAAGCAAGAGAACGCTTTAAACGGTCCTCTGATCCTCGAAGAAAGGAAGTAAATTGTATGAGTCTTCTCAGCCACCACCACCTGTGTCACACCGACTGCCATACTCCGGAGCGTTTAGCTGAGTTGCGCCAGGCGGTAAGTAAAACGGAGGGCGTAACCCCTATCTTCAAAGCCTTAGCTGACGAAACCCGCGTCAAGATCATCTACGCCTTGCTCCAGGAACCGGATCTTTGTGTGTGTGATCTAGCAGAAATCGCCTCCCTTACTGTGGCGGCAACCTCCCATCATTTGCGGTTACTTAAGAACATGGGCCTTGCCCGTTCGCGCAAAGATGGTAAGCTGGTACGCTATTCCCTAAATGATGAGCATGTGAAATCAATCCTGGAAGAAGCCTTAGAGCACAGCGCTCACCTCCGCTCAACACCTGTCAGCACGGGATAGTTTGATTATTTTTTTGCCCTAACATTCAAACAATTACTTTATCGTTAGATCATGGAGGTGATCCGATGGAAAAACGGCGAATTGGCATCCCCCGAGCCTTTTTCTACTACATTTATTATCCAGCCAGGCGAACCTTTTTTGAAACGCTAGGTTTCGAGGTTCTCACCAGTCCTGCGACCAGCAAAGAAACGGTCGATCGCGGTATTCATGATGCCTTGGCTGAGGCTTGCGTACCTGTTACCGGTTCCACGAAGTTTAAGGGTTTTGGCGTTGCCGAGGAGATCTTTCAAAAGTTTCGATTGCTCTGGTTGCTCTAACAACTGCGAAATCGTTGAAATCCGGATGGGCGCAGAAGTTGTCGGCCGCTGGGGCGGTCGCTGTCCGAAATGGGAAATGAACTGAGAGGGGTGCTTTAAAATGTCTGAAAAGAAACCAATTCCGTTTTCCACTGACAACAAAGATGCCAACATCCATGATCACAACCACGATCATGGCAAAGATCATGAGCATGAGCATGAGCACAAACATGATGACGGGCATAAACATGATGACCACTCGCACAGCCATAGTCATGGGGGTTTAGGGGGGCACGTTCATGCCACCGGCAACAGATTAAAATGGGCCTTTTGGGCCACCCTGATTATTCTGGCCGTTGAGGTCATTGGTGGCAGCTTAGCCAACAGTCTGGCACTTCTCAGCGATGCCGGCCACGTCCTTACCGATGTCGCGGCCTTGGGTCTGGCCTGGTTCGCCGCCGTTCAGGCGCAGAAGTCGCCGAACCTCAAGCACACCTTCGGTTATCATCGAACAGGCATCCTGGCCGCTCTGGCCAATGCCGTGACCTTGATCGTCATCGCCTTCATCATCCTCTTTGAAGCTTTCCATCGTTTCCAGAATCCTGAGCCTGTTCAAACCACGATCATGTACATCAGCGCCAGCATCGGAGTACTTGTTAATCTGGGGATCGCCCTGGGTTTCCGCGGGGGTGAAGACAACCTCAACGTGCGCTCGGCTTTACTCCATGTTATGGGAGATGCCGCCGCATCAGCAGGGGTGATCATTGGCGGCGTGATCATGCAGTTTACGCATTGGTACATTATCGATCCCATCATTTCTGTGCTCATCGCCTTCATGATCGGTTGGGGAGCCTGGAGAATCGTCAAGGAGACCCTACACATCCTCATGGAGGGAACGCCCACCGATTTTCAGGCAAAAACGCTATTGGATTATGTGAAGACCCTACCTGGTGTCTGTGACCTGCATGACCTTCATGTCTGGAGCGTCACGCCGGAGAGGATAGCGCTGAGCTGCCACTTGGTCATTGAACCCACTAGCTCCCTTTCCTCAGGCCTGCAGTTGATCGAACAGATCAAAGACTATCTCAATCAGACCTTTAAGATTTCCCATGCCACCATTGAGTTAGAAACAGGCCAATGTCCCTGCACGGATCTGCTCTGCCCGGATCAGTTGTGGCAAAAGCCGCTTGATCATTCTGAGAGTGAAGCCTCCCATTGAGTAAGAAACACCGTACTCGACTTCAGCTCATCCTATTAATACTCATACGTTATCACTTGAAAAACAACCTCAAATCGGCTAAACTGGTAATAAAAGCTGATTGAAAATTTATTTATGGTGATGGAGCTCACCGAATGCGCAAAGCTAATGGCTCCTACTAGGCAAAATGTCTAGTAGGAGCCCATTTTATTTTTAGGGGGATGTTTTGTGACTGAGATGAGTATAACAATGGAAAACACTAAAAAACCAGATTCTGCTCAAAATATTCTCCGTACAGAACTTAGACAGATTGTTAGAGACTTAATGAACATCTTGCGTGATAGTGAGAAAAGCGAAACGGGCCAGTCCCCCGCCGGTCTTCTGCAGATTGTTGAGGACAAACTGCAACATTCCCAATTCCACTTAGCCGTTTTAGGACAATTCAAGCGCGGTAAAAGCTCGTTTATCAACGCTCTGCTGAATCAGGCTGTTTTGCCTACCGGCGTGGTCCCACTCACCTCTGTTATAACTATTCTTCACTGGGGTCCGCAGATTGCCATCAAGGTAATCTACCGCAATGGCACCGATGAAATGGTAAGTCCTGACAACCTTCATCAACTCGTCACAGAACGTGGAAATCCTGGCAACCGTCTTGGCGTGAGTCGTGTGAAGATTGAATATCCTTCCGAATTTCTACATAGAGGTATTGTACTTGTAGACACGCCTGGGGTAGGTTCAGTCCAGCAAGCGAATACCCAAGAAACCTTAGATTACCTTCCCCGAATTGACGCGGCTATTTTTCTCTTCTCAGCCGATCAACCCATAAATACGGAGGAACTGTCTTTCCTGCAGACTTCTCGTTCTTTCGCTCCCAAGTATTTTTTCGTCCTTAATAAAATTGATTTATTAAGTAGCGCAGAATTGGCAGAATCCCTAAATTATTGTCAGCAGATTCTTTCCGAACAATTTCAGGAAAGCGTCTCTATTTATCCCGTTTCTGCCCTTTGGCATCTACAAGGCCATCATAAATCTGGAGTCCCAGACTTACAGACAGAGCTGGAAAAATTTCTGGTGCGTGACCGCGATAAACTCTGGTTGCTAGGGAACATACAAAGGCTGCAAAGAGTAACAAACTTGCTCTCGGAAAAAAACCGGTTGGACAGAAACGCCGTTTTGTCGTCCCGGCAAGAGCTTAGGGCAGCGGTAGAACGCTTACATACTCTGCAAAACCGAGCCGAAGAAACCAAAGATGATTGCCGTCATATTCTTTCCGGAGAATCCCAGCAAGCTTTACAGGCTCTCACGGAAAAAGTGGAAAAATACAGACAGGAACAAAGTTACAAGTTGCGCCGGGAATTTACAAAGGAGTTTCAGAATAGCAAACACGAACCGCGTAACCCTGAGCAACATATTTTTCAGCGCCTGGCCGAAGAACTGGAAAAATTCCGCCCGGATCTGACGCAAGAGATGAAGCAGAAAACGACGAGCTTACTGCATCGTTTTAACCTTCAAGCCGGTGAGTTAGCTTCAGAAGTAGTGAACATTGGCGGCAAAGTGTTGGGGGTGGAAATCGGTCTTCATTTACCCGAACCAGAACTGAATATGGAAAGTAACCTGGAATACTTTTTCGAAAAAGAGGTTGGTTTAATTCCTTGGGGCATAAAGGATCTGCTGCGTCCTTTACCCTGGGCGTTGAAAAAAGGGATTATCCTACGTCAATGGGTTGACCAAGCACTTATGCTTCTGGATCGAAACTGCGGCAGGATCCGGGTAGACTTGGCAGAACGAATCAATGCCACCAGACAAAGCTATTACCAAGCCTGGCAACAAGAAATTGAAAGGATCGTAGGAGAAATCCGTTCAGCCGTAGAACAGGGCTTACGCCTTCAAGGAGATCAAGTCGCTTTAGCAGGATGGCAAAAGGAAATGGCTCACAGAGAGAAGGTGATTGCCCATGTTGAACAAATTTTAGCTGAAATTCTTAGCCAATTGGACGAATTGATTTCAGAAAATTCGTTTTAGGGCATGCTTTTATCGCTGAATTAAGCTAACATCTCGGGGTCTGCAAATAAATCAAGTCTGAGTGGTTTTTAATGCACTCAATAAAGCTAGTAAAACCTTCACGGAGGTGTGTAGGCATGAATCCTGCACCGGCTAAGCTAATGCAGATCTATCTTCACGAACGCGCCCAATTCAAACACCAAATGCTCTACGTTGCTTTAACGCAACTTCTAAAGAAGAGAGGGATTTCCGGGGTAACTGTGAGGCGCGGCATAATGGGTTTTGGCAATTTTCCCATCGTTTTGGAATGCATTGACACCCCAGAACGCATTGAGAAGGTATTCCCAGAGGTTATGGAAATGGTCAAGGAAGGCACCTGTATTATTATGGACGGCATGATATGGCGCGAAGATCTTGGGGTCGTACCCCCACACAACGGGGAACTACCCCCACAAACCGGGAACTATTCTGCCAATTAGCCGTGTCGCGGCTGGCTCGGCCTCTTACGGGTTTACGGACACTTTAGGCCGGATGCATTCGGATGCTCAGTTTGCCGGTTCCAGTTCGGTACCTGCCCATGTCGACATGATGGGCTTTATCGGGATGGGAAACAACCCCATTGTTGGAGCGTGCGTAGCTTTAGCGGTAAAAACAGCCCAAGCCAACCAAAAACAGAGGTTAAAAATTAAAAGGAGAGGATAATCTTGCGCAGTGACATTGTCAAGCTCGGCTCCACCCGGGCAGCTCACCGGGCCCTCTTTTATGCCATGGGCTATTCTCCGGAAGATTTGCAAAAACCTTTAATCGGAATCGTCAACTCCTTCAACGAAATCATTCCCGGTCACATTCATCTCCGCGACATTACCGAAGCAGTTAAACTTGGAGTATCCTCAAGCGGGGGCACACCGGTGGAATTCCCTTCAATCGGGATTTGCGACGGGATTGCCATGGGACATGACGGCATGAAATATCCCTTAGCCAGCCGGGAGTTGATCGCTGACTCCATCGAGGCTATGACTATGGCCCATGGTTTTGACGGTCTGGTGCTCATTCCCAACTGTGATAAAATCATACCTGGCATGTTAATGGCTTCAGCCCGCCTAAATATTCCAGCCGTTGTCGTAAGCGGCGGTCCGATGCTCGCCGGCCGCTATCAGCAACGTAATATCAGTGTCAGCCAGATGTTTGAAGCAGCCGGAGAATTTGAAGCCGGCAAAATGAGTGCCGAAGAACTCCAGGCGATGGAAATGGCCGCCTGCCCCGGCTGTGGTTCCTGTGCGGGTTTGTTTACCGCCAACACCATGAACTGCCTGACGGAAGCTCTCGGCATGGGTTTGCCTGGCAATGGCACTATTCCGGCAGCTTATACGGGTGCAAGGCGTATGTTGGCCAAAAAAGCAGGTGCACTGGCAGTAGAATTAGTGGCTAAGGATCTTAAACCGCGCGATATCTTAACCCAACAAGCTTTTGAAAATGCCATTGCCGTTGATATGGGCATCGGCGGATCTTCAAATAGCGTTTTACATTTAACTGCCATTGCCTATGAAGCCGGCATAGAACTGCCGCTATCCCTGTTTGAACAGATCAGCGGTAGAGTCACCTATATCACCAAATTAAGTCCCGGAGGAAGTCATCATTTACAGGATCTTAATGAAGCGGGTGGAATCACTGCCGTCATGAACGAGTTGGCTAAATTAGGCGTCATTCACCGTGAAGCCTTAACCGTCATGGGCACTGTCGAAGAGAAAATTAAGAATGCTCGAATTCTTCGGACTGATGTTATTCACAGTGTGGAAGATCCATACCGGACGACAGGGGGAATTGCCATTCTCAACGGAAACCTCGCACCGGACGGAGCAGTCATTAAAGAGAGTGCCGTTGCCGAGGATATGTTAGTTTTTGAGGGCCCGGCCCGGGTGTATGATTCTGAAGAGGACGTTATCGAAGCTATCATCGGGCAAAAAGTTCAGGACGGTGATGTAGTAGTCATTCGTTACGAAGGACCGAAAGGCGGGCCTGGGATGCGGGAAATGCTTAACCCGACTGCTGTTATTACCGGTATGGGACTGCGTGTTGCCCTACTCACTGATGGACGGTTTAGCGGGGCAACCCGGGGAGCCTGTATCGGGCACATTTCCCCGGAAGCCATGGAAGGCGGCCCTATAGCACTTATTCAGGACGGAGATATGATTTCCATTGATATCCCTGGGCGTAAATTGGACTTAAAACTAAGTGACGCGGAATTTGAAGCAAGAAGAAAAGCCTGGATTCAGCCGAACCCAAAAGTAACAAGCGGTTATTTAGCCCGGTACGCCAAACTCGTGACTTCGGCCAATATGGGAGCAGTGCTTAAATAAATGATCAACAAACTCAACATTTGTATCCAACTACTTTATCAATCCACAAAATTTTACAGATCTATTGACAACTTTAACCACTACCTTTTATAATCTCATCTTTGACAGTTAAAAACTATAAAAAGCTTGAAAGCCC
>JAIMKP010000079.1 GCA_020692355.1 Desulfosporosinus sp. | reverse complement strand
TCGCAATAGAAACACTTAGCGGCGACGGAGGTAGACTCCATCCTTCAGCGCGATAGCGTTCGTTAAAGGCTAAGCGCTTTCGGCGAAAGTGTCCACTGGACACTTTCGTCACCGAAGTCTCGATGTTCAGCTTTAGCCGAACGAGTTCACTTGAGAGTGATCGCGGACAGTTGACCAAAAGGCTTAGCCGCATGCCCCTGGCTTCAGACTGGGGTAAGGCATCGGAAACACTTGCATTATATACCATATCGACATATAATAATTATATGGAATATAAAAGTAATAAAAACATAATTTTCTCTTGCAAATACCATGTTGTGTGGTGTCCGAAGTATTAGAACGGTAGTATGGTAGTATAGGAGTGTAGGAGGGTTAACTGTATGAACGCTGGATTCATTGGAGAAAACGATCAGCCCATGATCTGTGTGCCCCTGGTTGGTAGGAATTACGAGGAACTGCACGCTGAACTAAAAGACGTACTGCAAAAGAATCCGGATCTGCTCGAATGGCGAGTGGATTTTTACGAGGGGATTACCGATCAAAATGACGTCGTTGTGCTCGCAAGAAGGTTCAAAAAGCTGGCCGGAGACATTCCCATGATCTTTACCCTTCGCTCCAGTCGTGAAGGTGGGCATCCCACATCCCTCACCGATCCAGAAGCTATCGATCTCATTGCTGCAGTCTGTGTGAAGACCGATGTGGAATATGTAGATTGCGAACTCAGTCATCTTTCTCAAGATATCCAAAGACTGCGGCGAATTGCCTCTGAGAATAATACCCGGATCATTGCTTCATTTCACGACTTCAATCGCACTCCCCCTCGGGAAGAGTTGTTGGCTAAGTTTACAGAAGCTAAACAGCTTGGAGCGGATGTCGCTAAATTAGCCGTCATGGCAAAGGAACTACAGGACGTATTAACCTTGTTAGAGGTTACCCTGGAAGCCAAAAAACATGTCGGAATTCCGATTATTGCCGTGTCCATGGGGGAATATGGCGTATTATCACGGGTGATGGGTGGCTTTTTTGGCTCCAGTGTGACCTTTGCCGTTGGACATGCCAGTTCCGCCCCCGGACAAATTCCAATCGAAGATTTAAGAGCAGCAATGCACATGATCCAAAGATGTCAGGAGAATCAAATAGATGTATAGGCTGCTTCCACCAGGGAAAATTTACCGTCTTTTAAGAGGTAGAGAAAATACTTCTCTACCGTCTCTTGGTTTTCCGCCCATTCCGGTGCCAATTCCATCTGCTTTTGCTTAATCTTTTCGATGATATCTATAACAATATTTATAGCTCTCTGCCATTTTCAGCGACGAAAAGCGTCGTGAGATTTGTTTTAATCCGGTAATAGTTGGCCTCTTCCACTTGATGAATTTCTACATACACCGTTTCAAAGTTCAACTCCGGAAATAAAGCAGCTACTTCTCTCAATACGGATCCCATTGACCTTCCCATTGGACAAGCACTTAGAGTAAAAAGGACGTATTTTCTTCGTTAAGGAATGGATTCATGTCTATTTCTCCTCTCGTACATCTGCTAAAGGAACTGTAAACCAAAAGGAATGTTCATCTTCCCGGGAAATTAAACCGACCTCCCCACGGTGTTGGGCAATAATTTCTTTGATAATAGCCAGTCCTAGGCCCGCTCCTCCGGTCTTGCGGTTACGGGAGGAGTCCAGACGGTAAAAACGCTCAAACACTTGATCCGCTTTGTCGTTAGGAATGGGTTGCCCCAAATTGGTCACCACCACTTTATAGACATGGCCCTCCGTTTTTCCCTCGATTTTCACCCAGCCACCCCGGTCATAGTGCAGGACATTTTTCAGCAGGTTGGTGATGACCTGTTTGAGCCCCTCTTTATTTCCTAAAATATTGGCAGCTTGAATATTAGCCTCTACTTTTATTTTCCTGTTTCTCATTTCCAGTTCAAAACTTTTAAGCGCTGATTCAATAACATTCTCCCCGGAGATTTTCCGCAGCTCGTTCTGCCCCAGCCTTTTCGATTCCCAAACGTTTAACTGATGAAGTTCCTCTACCAAACCGGTCAAATGCAACGCTTCCTCATGCAATGAGCGGTAAAGCTCCGGGTCGCCCTGAATGACGCCGGTGCTTAAAGCTTCCAGATATCCTGTAATATTCGTGAGAGGCGTCCGCAGTTCATGAGCTATGTCGCTCACTATTTTTTTCCGGAGTTCCTCTGTTTGCTGTAACTTGGAGGATAAATGATTAAAGGTAGAGATAAGGCGGCCAATTTCGTCTTCGGACGGAATTTCAGGGCAAGGCTGAAACTCCCCTCTGGCCATCTTTTGAGCTGAAATTCCCAAGTGCTGCAACGGTAAGATCAGCTTTCTTACCAGGAAATAGTAAAGAATACCGGCAACGATTAGCGCCAGCATGCTTGCTCGTATCAGATAAAGTTGCATGGCCTGGTCAAATAAATTGCTTGATGCTCCGCTAGCAACCGGGTACTGCTTGACAAGCAAACAGGCAAAATCTTTCACGGAAACGCCTGCCAGCCAAATCACAATAGCGATCACAAGCAAATTAACCAGGATTAATTTAACCAGAATACTTCTTCGCCAAAACAACCAGTTCTTAGAAGGCGACAAAGCGATACCCCATTCCCCGGATCGTTTCAATCAGTTCACTGTCCCCGTCATATTTAAGCTTTTCCCTCAACTTACCAATGTGGACGTCGATCGTCCTTTCCGTAACAATTTTTTCCTGATGCGGATAGAGTTCTGCGACAATTTGTTCCCTGGTCAAAATCTGATTGGGATGCCTCATGAGAAAATACATTAACCGAAACTCATGGTGCGTCAAAACAAGGGGTTCTCCCTTATAATGAATTTCGCCCCTTAACGGTTTTAGAGTGAGTCCCCGGTAGGTTATTTTGCTGCAGTGCTGAGCAGTCCGCCGTAAGACGGCTTCTACCCTTGTAACCAATTCCTGAGGGCTAAACGGTTTAGTGACATAATCATCCGCACCCATTCTTAATCCCTGAATACGTTCAGTCTCTTCTACTTTGGCTGTCAGCATGATGATCGGCACATTGCTTTTCAAATCCGTCCGGATCGTTGTACAGACTTCTTCTCCGCTCAATCTGGGCAGCATTAAATCTAAAATAACAAAACAGGGGTCAAATTGTTTAAATTTTTCTAACGCGTCTTCCCCGTTTTCTGCTTCCAAGGCCTCATACCCTTCTCTTTCCAGATAGACCTTAACAAGCTGGCGGATTTTAGCATCGTCTTCAACAATTAAAACAGACTTCCCCTTAGTGTTCATGAACATCCCTCCATCCGCTCTGCGCTAAACGCCGACCCATTCCATTCGAGCTCCGTTACGCCGTTAAACAGCAGCCTTATTTTATCTTGCCCAGCATCTTTTCCATCGAATCGTAGGTCATAGGCCCCACGATTTTCTCTCGAATTACTCCCTGAGTATCAAGAATGTAACTGGCAGGAATAGACGATACTTCGTAAAGCCGGGCTACCTCGCTGTTTTCGTCTAGCAGTACAGGGAATGTAAGGCCAAATTCCTTCATAAATGCCGGAACATCCGCCCGGTTCTTTTCCGCTTTGGTCAAATTGACAGCCAAAATCTCTATCCCTTCATTTTTGTTCTTGGTATAAAACTTTTCCATTTCCGGCATCTCCAAGCGACAGGGCGGACACCAGGTTGCCCAGAAGTTGACAATCACCTTTTTCCCTCTGAGGCTGGAAAGCTTCATAGCCTTCCCGTCTACACTCCGCAATTCAAAATCCGGCGCCTGATTCCCTTTTTCCAGACCGACTGTCAACTGCTGCCCTTGATCCGTATTCGTTGGCACCCCGGCAACATGGGTCGTTGAATCAGGACTTTTACTTTTGTTCCCGCCCACATCATACAACCCCCAAATCACCAGTCCGATTAAAACAACAACCGCTAAATATTTTTTCATTGCTGAATCTTCCTTTCTAATACGTAAAAAAAGTAAACCCGGCTAACCAGGCGCTTAGCTTTTGCAATTGGCCTGTAAACAACAATAAGCCCATGCCAATGAGAATCCAGCCGTTGATTAAGGAGAGAAAGCCTAAACTTCGATTGATTTTCCTCACAACACGCAAAGAATAAGTGATGATTAGGGAAATTGCCAGAAACGGGATGCCTAAACCCAGTGAATAAACGAAAAGCATAACCATCCCACTATAAACCGTATTTGAAGTTCCTGCCAGCAGGAGAATTGATGAAAGCGCCAAACCGACACAGGGCGTCCAGCCGGCTCCAAATGACATACCCAGAATGAAGGATCGCCAAACATTCTTTTCCCCTGTTTGTTTAGCTTCCCAACGTTTTTCCAGCATTAGAAAACGCAGTTTTAGTATTCCTGCCATCTGTAAACCAAATATAATGATCAAAAGTCCGCTTATTTTTTGGACAACATCCCGGTTATGGGTAAAAATCCGTCCCAACACGCTGGCGGATGCCCCCATCATCACAAAGATTAAACTAAAACCAATGATAAAACTTAGAGAACGAGCCAGTAACAAACTTTTGGAAACCTCTATCCTATTGTTTCCAAAAGTTGAACCGGTAAGATTGGCAACATAAGCCGGTATTAACGGAAATACACACGGCGACAAAAACGATAACATCCCTGCCGTAAAGGCAAATAGAACTGAGACATTCTCCACCGAACTCCCCCCTATGAAATTTTTTATCCAAGCGTTTAAGACTCCCACTTCTATAAGTAGGAGTGGGAATTCTGTTCTCTGCTTCGGTGACGATAGTCTCCAGTGGAGAGTATCGCCGAGCCGCCTTTCGCAATAGAAACACTTAGCGGCGACGGAGGTAGACTCCATCCTTCAGCGCGATAGCGTTCGTTAAAGGCTAAGCGCTTTCGGCGAAAGTGTCCACTGGACACTTTCGTCACCGAAGTCTCGATGTTCAGCTTTAGCTGAACGAGTTCACTTAGCCTTATAAAGTCTTTTCTTCTCTGCAACCAAATCTATGGTAAGACAAAGTACGGCAAGGATTAAATAGAGAATTTGCTCTTGGGAAAACCCCCACCAATCATTCTGTCTGTGCGGGTTCAAAAACGCAATAAACACTTGACCTAGGCTAAACCACAATAAAACCTGATTCAGATTATTTGGCTTGCCGATTCCTTTGCTTCTCCAAAAGATTAGCAGGAGAATAAGCAAGGCGATTAGAATTTCACTCCCATCAACCCATACCATTTGTTTATCCCCAAACAGGTCAATTAAATGGTACGCTGCTGTGGCGGCCAAAAAACCGGTCGCTAATAAATCCCCATAAACCCAAACTGAAACTTGTTCCTTTTTCGAACGATGATAAAAATAAAAGACTGCAACTATCGCGGCCAGCCAGATCCCACGCTCGCCACCCGAGAAATAGAGTAAAGCCAAAGGGTTGGTAATAACACTTATCGGATCGAAAAGAATCAAGCTAAATTTCCATACCATAACAGCGATAATTAAACTGTTTTCGATCGTCTCGATCATCCGTTTAGCTGGATATCCGGCTATCTTCAAGCGGTATCTCATAACAAAATAACCCACGAGAGCGGAAAGAATAATAATCAACCATTGCGTTTTGAAAAGAATTGGACCGGCTTGAAAGGCATCTTGCATCTTTTTCCCTCCTTTGTAGTTGTATCCTTTAGACTATAACATTCAATTTTAAAGATTCTTTAAAGATGTAAAAGAAAAGTCAAAATGAGCAATTAATCAAACATAGTAAAAGGGCTTCGCGTCAACCCGCGAAACCCCTTGATTTCTATGTATTTGTTGTTCGCCGCCCCCAACCAAATAAACACTGATATGTGGCAGGCACTCCCCGCTCACTGAAAAACATAGCATCATAGTTCTTGATGAGAGAAAAGATACCAGAACCCAGCCCCTGAACAGCCAGTTCCTCGGTTAGATAATTATGAGCTCCAATCATTTTTAAAGCTCTCAAAAAGCACCGGCATGAGTCAAAATATTCCTTTTTAGTTACTTCTTCTACACCCGTGTGCTGAAATCCGGTATTTATCATAACCTTCTGAAGATATTTGTTTTCAACAAATGGCTCTCTTTTTTTATGAGTTTTATGATTATCTGGTTTACGTAGGAGTTTACCCTTTTGGCCGTCTTTCAAGCAGATATATAATTCCTTAAAGGTACCGGCGCCAAGGGTACTAAAAATCAGGTAACCACCAGGTTCCAGATATGAATGGTACTGTGTAAAGGCTGCTGTATAGTCGGTAAACCACTGAAAAACTGCATTTGATACAATCAAGTCAAAAGACAGATCAAAGGACTCGTTATCAACCAGTGATAGGTTTTCTCCGTCTGCCACAAAATATTTAATATTGGAGAAAACCGCTAACTTTTCTCTAGCTACAACGATCATTTCCGATGCAATATCAGTAGCTGTAATTTGGGCCAATGGGTACTCCCTGGCAAGGAGTTCAGTTAAAAAACCGGTACCGCAGCCAATCTCTAATATATTCTGAAAACATTGCCCGGTCCTTCTAATTTTAAGCAGCAGTTTCCAAGCCATCTCCTTCTGAACAACAGCATATTGGTCATAAGTAACAGCATTCTGGCTGAAGTTTTTTTGCACTTGAGCTTTATTTACCATCCTAAATAGCTAACCACCCCTCCAGCGCTCGGTGAAAACTCTCAAAGTGGGAAAAAAGGAATATGATCAACCCCGGGATAACTAACCAATTGGGCACAGGGCATCTTGTATCGCCATGTGCTTACCCCCTTAGATAATCGCTAATTCCTGCCCGATATGTTTTAAATATTTCACAGCCCAAGCCAGCTCTTCGTTGCTGTGAGTAGCCATAACGGTTAACCGTAACCGGGCCGCATTAAGTGGTACCGTAGGCGGTCGGATCGCCATCACTAATATATTTACGTCGAACAGACGGCTGCTGAACTCCAGGGTAGCTGCATTATCCCCCACTAAGATGGGAATAATTTGGCTTTCGCTATTTAACAGATTGAATCCGGCCTTGACGAGTTCATCTCGCACCCAGGCAGCCTTGGTTAGAACCTCTTTTCGCCGCCAATTCTCCTGTTGTACTATCTGAATGGCTGCTTGCACACTCGCCACGACAGCCGGTGGGAGCCCGGTGGTGAAAATAAAGCTGCGGGCTTTGTTGCGCAGATAGTCTATGAGTACTTGCCGCCCCGCCACATAGGCCCCGGAACAGCCGAAGGCCTTACCCAATGTACCCATATTTATTTCCACCCGGTCAGAAACCCCGTAAAACTCCGCTAATCCACGGCCGTTTTCTCCGAAGATTCCACTCCCATGGGCTTCATCTATCATCAACACCGCTCCGTACTTTTCCTTCAACTCTATTATTTTGGGGAGGGGGGCAAGGTCTCCGTCCATACTAAATACACTGTCAGTGACAATCAATTTAGACCGGTAACCCTCCGCCTTTTTTAAACACCGTTCCAAATCAGCCATATCTGCATGCTTATAGAGCAAAAGTTCTGCTCCACTCAAGCGGATACCGTCAATGATACTGGCATGGTTGGTTTTATCACTGATGATGATGTCTCCCCTACCTGCCAGTGCCGTAATGATCCCGACATTGGCCGAATATCCGGAGTTGAACATTAAAGCTGCTTCAGTATTCTTAAACTGGGCTAAATCTTTTTCCACCTGATCATACAACTCGTAATTTCCCACGATCAGCCGTGCCGCAGTAGCACTGCAACCCAACTGTTGAACCGCCTGGATAGCAGCTGTTTTTAACATGGGATGGCCGGCAATGCCCAGATAATTGTTGCTACTAAGATTTAACAGTCTCTTCCCCTTCATTTCCACCCATTCGGCCGGTGCCCCGGTTACACTTTTCAACTCACGGAAAAGATGCTGTTCATGTAATTTCTCCAACTCTTGTGCCAAGTCGGTGTAGAATTTTTCCACCAGGTCCACCCCCGTTTTTCCCGATTACTATACTCCTAACCCCATATCCAGGATCATTTGAATATCTTCGGCCACGGTACGACCGGAAGTGGTTAAATAACTACCCACCAATGTCGCATTGATTCCCGCTAAATAACCCATAGCCTGCAAATTTCGCAAGGCGTTTTCGCGACCACCGGCAAAACGCAGCATTGCTCCGGGTAAGATAAAACGGTAAATTGCTATAGTTTGTAATATTTCCAAGGGAGGCAGCAAAGGTTGGTTTTCCAGGACGGTGCCTTTGATAGGATTGAGAATGTTGATAGGTACAGACTGCACCTTTAATTTTCTTAAGGCAAAAGCCATTTCCAAGCGCTGGCCCATGGTTTCACCCATCGAAATAATCCCGCCGCTGCAAACATCCAAATCGGCGGCCTGACATGCTTTTATGGTGTTAATGCGGTCTTGATAACTGTGAGTCGTACATATTTGAGGAAAGTAGCTTTCCGATGTTTCCAGGTTATGATGGTACATGGTTACTCCGGCTTCCCTTAAGCTTCGAGCCATGTTTTCGGTAATTATCCCCAAGGATGCACAAAGCTTCAGGTTAGTTTCTCGGGCCAAGCGCCGGTAAATGGTTAAGGCCTTAACGAAATCGCCTTCACTTATCCCCCGGCCACTAGTCACCAGGGAGAACCGCCCAGCTCCTTCCGTTTCCATCTGAAGTGCCCGTTCTAAAATTGACTCTTCATCCAACAATTCATAAACGTCCACTCCCGTCTGATGATGCGCAGACTGGGCGCAAAATTTACAGTTTTCTGAACACCGACCGGACTTGGCGTTAATAATAGAACACAGGTCCACCTTTTTGCCAGCCCGTATATCACGGATCCGGCTGGCGGCCGCAAATAGATGATACAGGTCAGTCCCGGCCAATTCAGCCAACTTTTGGGCCTCATCCCGGGTAATATCCTGATCAGCCAAAACCTTTTCCTCTAATTGGTTAATTAAATCAATATTGGTCCTATTTATCATTGCCGATCCCTTTCTGTAACAGTCTTAATTGCCTGATAGGTTATGGATACCACTCGTTGTAATTGTTCCTCACTCATAGTCAAAATAGGCATCAGGACGATCACATTACCCAAAGGGCGAATAATCAAACCGTGCTTGCGAGCTTCCAAAATTACTTGATGACCAATATTTTCTTCCCATGGATAGGGCTCTTTGGTGTACTTATCCTTTACCAGCTCTATTCCCACCATTAAGCCTTTCTGCCGGATGTCGCCCACGTGTCGTAAAAACTTAAACTTCTCCAATTCACTGCTAAGGATTTGGGCTGAATGCTGAACATGCTGAATTAAGCGGGTTTGTTCCATAACCTCTATATTCGCCAGGGCCACTGCGCAACCCACGGGATTTCCGGTATAGGTATGACCGTGGAAAAAAGTTTTACACTCCCGATGTTCGCCCAAAAAAGCTTGGAAAATTGTTTCTGTGGTCAAAGTAGCAGCAAGGGGTAAATAGCCCCCCGTCATTCCCTTGGCAATACACATAATATCTGGACTAACCCCTTCTTGCTCACAAGCAAACATGGTGCCGGTACGGCCAAAGCCTACTGCTACTTCGTCAGCGATTAATAAGATATTATACGTAGTACAAAGCTCGCGTATTTTTCGCAAGTACCCTTCGGGTGCCATAAGCATACCTGCGGCCCCTTGCACTAGCGGCTCCACAATCATACCGGCAATTTCCTGATGATGCTCCGCCATAATATCCTCAACAACCTGTACACAGGCCAAGTTACACTTATCATGCTCACGTCCCAACGGGCAGCGATAGCAATAAGGAGTAGGTACCCTATACCCTTCAAACAACAAATCACGATAAGTAGCATGAAATAAATCCATACCGCCAACACTTACCGCTCCCACAGTATCCCCGTGATAGGCCTCTTCTAGCGAGATAAATTTCTTCTTCTGACGCCCCTGGGGATCTGTTTGCTGCTGCCAATACTGAAAAGCTATCTTTAGCGCTATCTCTACCGAAGTGGCACCCGCGTCAGAATAGAACACCTTATTTAAACCGGGAGGTGTAATTGCCACTAGCATTTTTGCCAGTTGAATAGAAGGAACATTGGCTAACCCCAGTAAAGTAGTATGGGCAATTTTATCCACTTGATCTTTGATTGCCTGGGTTAAAACGGGATGTGCATGACCATGTACGGTGACCCATAAGGAGGATATTCCATCCAAATAACGATTACCTAGGACATCTACTAAGTAACTACCTTCCCCTCGTTCAATGATTAAAGGATCATCGGCATTCCACATTTGCATTTGTGTAAAAGGATGCCAGACATAATCCTTATCCCACTGTACCAATTGGGTATAATCCAGTTTCAATTATCTCAACTCCTTAAAATATAAGGTTTTAATATAGCTTCAGCAGGTGTATCCCCTTTCCGATAAGTTCTTAAATAATTGATCAATATTGACATAATTTTCGATTACTGAAATTAAGTCACCTGGTTGAGGATTTTCTCCTTCAACTGTAAGCCCCCTCACCATAGGAATTAATCCTAGTATGGGTACCCCTGTCATTGTTTCAATTAAACCTGGATTAGTCCGCTCTGCTACCCCAGCATTATGATGTTCGTACATATTAATGATAACTCCGGCTACCTTAAGTCCCCTGGCTTTGGCATATGCCACTGTCAGGCAGGTGTGGTTAATTGTCCCCAGATTCGGTCGGGCAACGACTAATAAAGGTAAGCCCATTCTCACTGCCAGGTCTGCTACTGTTACCCCGGTACCCACCAGCGGAACCATCAATCCACCTGCCCCCTCCACTAAGGTAAGTTGATGTTCTGCCGATATCTTTCGAAAATGATCCAGCATAGTCTCCAGGTTAATAGTCACACCTTCAACTTCGGCGGCCACAGCCGGGGCTAAAGGCGCTTGCAGACAAATAGGATTTAATTCACGGGAGGTATAAGGTAAGTCAGTTACCGCTCCATAAAAACAAGCATCTTCAGATATCAATTGGTTTTCACGAAGAATTCCTCCACTCTGGATGGGTTTAATGGCTATAGCGTTAGTACCGCGCCTCCGTAGAGCTCCTAATAGTCCAGCTGTTATCACGGTTTTCCCCACTCCGGTATCAGTACCGGTAATAAAAAGGCCGTTGTTATGTATTGACATATGTTCATCACCTTATTGTAAACCTATCTCAAATTATACGTTTACAATAATCTAAACTATTGTAAACCAAATGTCAACTCATTATTGTTATTTTGTTTACAATAGACCATGGCACCCGCATTCCTCAATCCGGTTTTACGAGCCGAGCCATTCAATGCAACTCTGAAGCCGCTGTCGGCTACCTCGTCGGCTCTAGCCA
>JAIMKP010000078.1:9308-11362 GCA_020692355.1 Desulfosporosinus sp. | reverse complement strand
TATACCATATTCTCCATCCATCTCCTTATTCCTCCATTTATTTTGACTTTTTTCCCCATCATTGTTCCAGCAAACCCTTTTTAATCCACCCTCACCGTCGGATCCGCCACCCCACCGAATCGAAAATCAAAGAAGCTGACGATGATATGCGTAACCAGCCAAGCGTCTTTATAGGGACTGTAGCTCACTTCTGATGGCTCATAGCCGCGCGGGTAGAAAGAGTAATAATCCTGATAGGTTACACTCCCCCAGAAGGTTTTGCCCGGATAATTGGTTGCAATGTCTCGGTTAATTGCACTAAACGCCCTTTCAATCTCGCTCTTATATCCATCCAGCAGAAGTTCCAACCAATTCCCAAAGTCGTTGGGTTGGATGAAGCCATTGATGTTTACGTCCTGGCCCAACTTAAAGTCATTGACCTTCCAGGTAAAATGCATGCTCTTGCCTTGAATCACGAGCGTTCCATAGTTTTTGTTTAGGTAGGCGGCAAACTCAGCATCACTCATCTTCGTGGCCACGGGTGTTACTACAGGGGAATTTCCGGAACTTCCTATGGGTAAAGTTCCCCCCGCTACCGGATCAACAGCGGGTAGGCTACTGCCGCTCGTACCGAGGAGCGAAGCTAGTGTAATAGTGCCCCCTGACGAGAGATAAGGCTTTATGGCATTCGCTGGGACGATGAAATTTAGGTTTTGCGCTTCCCCGGCCGCAAACCCCCAGGTGACCATTCCGATGACCTCGCCACGGTCATTAAAAACCGGGCCACCGCTAGAGCCATGGGAAACTGGAGCAGTGATTTGAATCCATTCCTGCCCATTGACATTCCGGGATGCCGAACTCACGATACCGGTGCTTACTGTGTTGCTTAACCCTTCGGGTGCCCCGATGGCCACCACATCTTCACCGGCTGCCACTTGACTGGAATCCGCAATTGTTACCGCTTCTGCTGGAGTCTCAGGTAACTTAAGCACCGCTACGTCTCTGGCCTCGTTATAAGCAGTCAAGCTGGTTAGGGTATAGGACTTGTTGTTGACTGTCATCTTAACACTAGCAGCTCCCTTGACGACATGATAGTTCGTCACTACCTTTCCATCGGTGGTCAGGAATCCGCTGCCAAGCGCAAGAGGCTGTTGCTGTGCATCATAGGTAACAATCAAAGCAACACTAGTGCCGAATGTGCGGTTGATGGTCTCCGCGGATAAAGCAGGTATTTCAGCTTTGGCGTCAGGGCTGACAAACCCATGAACACTCGCGGCTAAGGTTTCGGAAATCGCCCCGCTCCCCCCGAAAACCGTGATCTCAGGTTGTTTTAGCCGCTGCAGGTAGGCTGCAATAGCCGCCGGAGGGGTCGTGTAGTTATTATCCAAAAGGATGATTGGAGCCCCTGTTCGTGCTGCCAGCACTCCTCCAGCCAGAGCATCTGCAAACACCGTGCCGGACGCCAAATAGACATTGGATGCATTAGGGGCAAAATAGTCGAGTACGGCCCGTTCGGTCTGATACCGCTCATTCCCGCTTAAGCGCACAACGGCTGCACTGGGCAGCGCCCGCTCAACTTGAGACTCGACATCAGCACTTACAGAGTTTGCATTGCCAATCAAATAAACCTTCGTCGGGTTTTGGTGGGTCAAATAACTCTGGACGCTATCCGGAAGGTAGTCCTTGCTGACTAAGAGTATCGGCCAGCCCTTGGCAGCCGCAAAACTCGATATCGTCAACGCATCCGGAAAATCTTCCCCCGTCGTCATGACTACAGGTGTTCCGGTAGCTGCATCCACTTGTTCCGCTATGAGTTCAGCCGTTTCATAGCGATCCTGCCCTCCGATCTGGACAATGTTCGAATAGCCCATTGTTCGCAGGTGCGCCTGAAACTCCACCGGAATAACGCCCGTGCCACCTACAATGGTCACCGTTCCGGATGGATTCAGGTGATCCCGGATGTAAGCAAACGCCTCAGACGAAGACTCTATGTTAGATTCGGCCAAGAGGACAGGGGCTTGGCGCTTAGCGGCCAACACACTGGAAGCTAGTGCATCCGGAAAATTATTTCCAGA
>JAIMKP010000078.1:0-9189 GCA_020692355.1 Desulfosporosinus sp. | reverse complement strand
ACTGGAAGCTAGTGCATCCGGAAAATTATTTCCAGAGGCTAAAATGACATGCTGCAAATTCTCTTCTTTCACATCTTCTCTTAGAGATCTCTTCTTTCAATTTCGGCCTCTTTCTCCCTCCTTGCTTCCCGCTCGTTTCGCGCTCACCCGGCTGTCACCCTCAGAATACCACAGCCCTCAGACATCACTTTGATGTCTAAATTGGAGAGGCAAAGAAAAAGTACCCTGGCAACCTGCCGGAGCACTTCAAGAACACAGTCCATTCCATGGGTTCCCTCGAATCTGGCATAACTTGGCTCTTGTAATCCATGTAATTTCAGGAAAAGCTAATTTTAAAAAAATATCCGAGGTGAAATATATGCATAAGATTAAAGACAGGTTCTGGCTGGGTGTCATCTCCGGTTTGGGAGGAAATGTAGCAAAAATGGGCGTCGAGAAGCTCTTTAATATGACTGGTTTTTCCCGAAGTTATGGTTACAAAACAGCTGCCGGCATATTCTTAAAAAAGTCCGATGTATCAACTCCTTACGGAAAAGCAGCGGGTATTATTGCAGATAATATGATTGCTGCCGGACTTGGAGTAACCTGTTCATATTGGCTTACGCTTATGGGTAAAGATAAGTATCTCCTCAAAGGGGCCGGCTTGGGTGCTTTTGAATGGACTGCTTTATATGGCGTTTTTTCTAAACTTGGCGTCACGGCTATTTTTCCAGTGAAACCCAAAGATAGCCTTGCTAGCTTTGTATCGCACCTCGCATTCGGAGCCACAAAAATTGTGATAACTGCAAATTTGGGAGACAGCCGTTTGTTCAAGCCCCGTAATCTGACGTTGGAAATCGATGAGGCACAGCGTATCTTAACCCCAACGGGGCGCTAACTTCGATAATCCCTAATATATTGACTGAAATCCCAGCTCTCCAGGAATTTTCCAGCAGCCTGATAGCCCGCTTCATAGAGAGCCTGGCTCTTCTCTTTCGATAAATCGAACTCAGTCGTCCGCACGCCCAGGGTGGGAATGGAAATGGTTCTTTCATAATCCTCGCTGTGCAGGTAACGGCGATCGTCTTCCTCAAGCATCGTGGAGATGATGTCGAGCAGGAAGGATATCACATCCGTCTTGCCCGAGGCCGTTCGACTTTGGCCTGGGCTGATGAGCTGAAACCCGAAGGTCGGCCAGCGGGGAGTGCTTTCTGTGTCAAAGGTCCAGACCGGAAAATTGCTTAGGATTCCCCCGTCGACAATAAAGGACCTCGCAGACTGGTCTTTTAAGGGAACAGTGCCCTTCAATGGAGCTAGGTTCTTTAAGGAAACGGGGTCCTTTGAGGGAGCAGGGCTCTTTAATTGAACCGGCTTAAAATAGAAGGGGATGCTGGCACTCATCCGGACGGCTTTAGCTACGGGAAAGCGCGCCGGATCAATGCCGTAGCGTTTCAAATCATCGGGCAGCACGAGAAGCTCCCGGCGCGTGATATCTGAGGCAATAATTTTCAGTCTGGAGCTACCCGCCGCATCCATGAGATCCCCAAAGACCTTGACACCCTGGCGCTGGAGCAAA
The DNA here is from genome assembly GCA_020692355.1 of Desulfosporosinus sp. GTDB lineage: Bacteria > Bacillota > Desulfitobacteriia > Desulfitobacteriales > Desulfitobacteriaceae > JAJZPA01. The sequence goes on along the minus strand of JAIMKP010000078.1, from coordinate 7,634 downwards.
TCGGCGACCCAGGTTTCGATGAATCGACCCCTGTGAATGGCCTTTTGAAAAATAATACCCAAAAGGGGCCCTGCTAGCGGGATAGCCTGCAAGGTTGTCTGATCGAGAAACTTTGTATAATCAAGCTCCATCAATATTTTGTGAATCTCTAAACCATGATAACCCGCTGCAAGAAGAGTCGCGATGATGGCACCGGCTGATGTCCCTGCCAAGCGTTCCCACTCATAACCGTGCTCCTCCAGGCAACTGACGGCTCCGGCAAAGGCGATACCGCGCACCCCGCCTCCCTCAAAAACTGCGTCCGCTTTCATAAAAATCCCCCCATACCTTACGATATGGGGGGATTTGTTTTTTGGACCCCAGAACCCGGAAACGATTCTCTTATCTCCGTGAAGTTTTCACGAGGAAATTTCTGGTTCCATTGACGTACGATACTCCGTACTATATACTGACATTGGAGGTGATCACCATGAAAACCATACCTGTGACAGAGGCAAGACAAAACATTTATAAATTAATCGAAGACACCATTTCCTCCAGCGAGCCAGTGCAGATCACTTACAAGAAAGGCAATGTGGTAGTGATTTCGGAGCAAGATTGGCGAGCTATACAGGAAACGCTGTATTTATTGTCTGTACCAGGGTTGAGAGAAAGTATCCAAGATGCTGAAAACACACCGATCGAAGAGATGAAAACCCTGGAGGATTTGGGATGGGATTTAGATTAGTTTTTTCAAAGCAGGCGTTAAAAGACGCAAAAAGGCTCGAACAAGCAGGTCTTGATCGGAAAGCAAAGGAGATTTTAAAGATTCTGAGAGAAAATCCCTTGCAAAATCCTCCGCCCTATGAAAAGCTGGTGGGCGATCTGGCAGGAAAATATTCAAGACGGATTAACATCCAGCACAGGGTAGTCTATAAGTTTCTGGAGAAAGAAGATATTGTGGTGGTATTTAGGATGTGGACACATTACGAATAGGAAGATTTTACTTGAGGTGGAGTATAGTCTCCACCTCAAGCCCTGATGTTTTGCTTTGGCAAAACGAGTTTACTTTCGAACCCTATGCGATTAAAAGTTAGCCTGCTCCCGTAGCACTTCTGCTTTATCCGTGCGCTCCCAGGGGAGATCAAGATCCGTGCGGCCAAAGTGGCCATAGGCGGCCGTTTGGCGGTAAATCGGGCGGCGGAGATCAAGGGCCTTGATGATACCCGCTGGACGTAGATCGAAGTTCTTCTCGATGAGTTCGACGATTTGTTCATCGGGTATCTTGCCTGTACCAAAGGTTTCGACGAGGATGGAAACCGGATGGGCCACCCCGATGGCATAAGCGAGCTGAAGCTCACAGCGATCCGCAAGCCCGGCAGCCACGACATTCTTAGCGACATAACGGGCCGCATAGGCCGCCGAACGGTCAACCTTTGTCGGATCTTTGCCCGAGAAGGCACCACCGCCATGGCGAGCCATCCCGCCATAGGTATCAACAATGATCTTGCGTCCGGTGAGTCCGGCATCCCCTTGGGGTCCGCCGATGACAAAGCGACCGGTCGGATTGATATAATACTTGGTGTGTTCGTCCAATAGCTCGGCAGGAACGGTCGGAATAACAACATATTCCAGAAGATCCTTGCGAATCTGTTCTTGGGCAACATCCGGGTGATGCTGGGTTGAAATGACAATCGTGTCCACGCGTACGGGTTTGTCATCTTGGTATTCGACCGTCACTTGGGTCTTACCGTCTGGACGCAGGTATTTGAGGAAGTCGGATTTGCGCACTTCGGCCATGCGACGGGCCATCCGGTGCGCCAAGTCGATCGGCAGGGGCATGTAGCTCTCTGTTTCATTGGTGGCATAGCCGAACATCATTCCCTGATCTCCGGCACCGATAGCGTCAATTTCACTGTCACTCATCTCCCCGGTTTTCGCTTCCAGGGCCTTGTTGACTCCGAGGGCGATATCCGCGGACTGCTCCCCGATTGAGGTAAGCACGGCACAGGTATCGGCATCAAAGCCATATTTAGCGCGAGTATAGCCGGTTTCGCGAATCGTATCCCTCACAACACGCGGAATGTCCACATAGCAATTGGTGGTGATCTCTCCGCTGACTAAAACCAGCCCGGTGGTCACCGATGTTTCACAAGCTACCCTGGCGTTAGGGTCTTTAGCAAAAATCGCATCGAGGATCGCATCCGAGATTTGATCGCAAATTTTATCCGGATGCCCCTCTGTCACAGACTCTGACGTAAACAACTTCTTAATCATGATCCTCACTCCTTCACTTCCAGCCCGAGCATGGCTTCGATCTCGAGAACGAGTCGGCGCGCCACTTCGAGCTTGGTTAATTGCGGTAAATCCACTCTCCTGCCATCCGGAAAGAGAAAGCTAACAATATTGGTTGGACTGCCAAATCCGGCTCCAGGCTTTGTCACATCGTTGGCCACGAACATGTCCACCTTTTTGCGACGCATTTTCTCTGTGGCATGCTGAATCAAATGCTCGGTTTCAGCTGCAAATCCGACGAGAACCTGTCCAGGCTTTTTCTTGCGGCCCAGTTCAGCCAGGATATCGGGGTTCGGAACCAGCTCAAGGGTCAAATTTGAGTCCGTCCCATCCTTTTTGATCTTGTGGTCAGCGGCAGTGGCTGGTCGGTAATCGGCCACCGCCGCCGCTTTGATCACAATATCGGCATCCGGAAAGCGCTCCATTACTGCGGCATACATCTCCAAAGCCGTCGTAACGGGCACCCTCTCAACCCCAGGCGGAGCGCTCAGAGCGGTCGGAGCGCTCACCAAGATTGTCTCTGCCCCTGCTTCCTGAAGCGCTTCGGCAATGGCATACCCCATACGACCGGAACTTCGATTCGTCAGATAGCGCACCGGGTCAATCGGTTCCTGCGTGCCTCCTGCCGTGACGATCGCGTTTTTTCCTTTTAACAAAGCCGGGCGCGTAAAGTAACGAACCACCTCGTCCACGATCACCTCCGGCTCGCTCATGCGCCCGTCACCCTCTGTACCACACGCCTGAAACCCGGCTGCGGGTCCGATGATGCGCACACAACGTTCCCGAAGGCGCACTAGATTCTCCTGGGTAACAGGGTTATGGTACATGACATGATTCATAGCCGGAGCTACCCAGAGGGGGGCCTTTGTCGCCAAAACAATGGTAGAGAGAAAATCATCCGCCAAACCTACCGCTATCTTCGCCAAACAATTGGCTGTGGCTGGCGCGATGATCAAGGCCTCCGCCAGGTCGGCTAAGGCAATATGCTCGACCGTACCAAAACGGGGTTCAGCATATAAATCAAGATGCACGGGATTTCCCGAGAGGCTCTGTAGCGTTACAGGGGAAATAAACCGTGCTGCTGATTCAGTCATGATCACATGCACTTCAGCCCGCAATTTGCGCAAGCGGCTTACGACTTCGGCCGCTTTATAGGCGGCAATCCCGCCTGTGATACCTATTAAAATACGCTTTCCCTCAAGCATCACTTGATCCCTTCTCGTGTCCGTTCGAAGTGCAGTTTGCCCTCAGCGATCTCTTGTAGGGCCAGGCTAACCGCCTTGACCCCTTTTGCCAGTTCCTCATTGTTCGTATCTTCCATAATCGTCCGAGCCCGTTTGGCCGCCGCCACAACCAGCGTGTATTTGCTGTCCACCTGTTGCATCAAAAGATCCAGAGAAGGTTGTTTCATCAAGATCCCCCTTTAAACAAGAACGGTTTCCGCTTCACATGGCATTTCTCCGCCGTTAAGATGCTTTTGATTTTGTCCACAGCCAGCGGGACTTCATCGTTGATGACCACATAATCGTATTCCGAAACATACGCCAATTCGCGAACGGCCGTTGATAAACGCTTCTGAATGACTTCCTCTGGCTCAGTCCCGCGTTTGTGGATTCGCTCAGACAGCACATCCAGTGAGGGTGGAACAATAAAGATGAAGACACCTTGGGGGAACCGTTTTTTGACCTGGAGCGCCCCCTGAATCTCAATTTCTAGAATGACATCTTTTCCCGCTCGAAGCCACTGTTCCACAGCAAAACGGGGGGTTCCGTAATAGTTGCCGCAGAATTCAGCCCATTCCAGAAGTTCTCCCTGTTCCAACATCCCCTGGAATGCTTCCCGCGTGCGGAAATAATAATGAACCCCTTCAAGTTCGCCGGGGCGGGGCGCGCGACTTGTGGCCGAAACGGAATAAACCAAATCCGGGGACTGGCGTAGGAGTTCACTGCATAGCGTCCCCTTCCCGGCACCCGAAGGGCCGGAGAGAACGATCAGTAACCCATGACTTTCTTCCACATGCCCCTCCTAGTCCACCGGGTCTTCCGCATGGGATGGAGATTCTTTCGATGATAAGCGATGGGCCACAGTTTCAGGCTGGACCGCCGATAGGATCACGTGATGGCTGTCACAGATAATGACCGCCCGCGTACGTCGGCCGTAGGTCGCATCAATCAGCATGCCCCCATCCCTCGCCTCCTGGATAATGCGTTTGATCGGTGCCGACTCCGGGCTCACAATCGAGATAATCCGGTTCGCCGATACGATGTTCCCGAATCCAATATTAATCAGCTTGATATCCACCTAGAACCCTCCAATATGTATATTATTCAAGATTTTGAATCTGTTCCCTGATCTTTTCCAACTCACTCTTTACTCGGATCACCGCTTGAGAAACGTTTAAGTCATTTGCCTTAGAGCCGATCGTATTGATTTCCCGATTCATTTCCTGAACCAGGAAATCAAGTTTGCGCCCAGAAGGCTCCGCACCTTGGAGCGCGGCTAAACTTTGCTGGATGTGGCTATTTAAACGCACCCATTCTTCTGTAATGGATGCCCGATCCGCAAAATACGCGACTTCGTTGGCGAGCCTCGCTTCATCCAGCACCGTCTCACCTAAGAGCACCTGAATCCGTTCCTTGAGCTTCATTTGGTACTCGGGAACCAGCCCTTCCGAACGTTCAGCGATACCTGACACCTCGCGAGCCACGGCCTGCAGACGCTCCGCTAAATCGAGACTAAGCTTTTGCCCTTCGAGACGCCGCATCGCCGTAAAGTCGTTCAGGGCCTCCGTCAGGGCTTTCTCCCAGGCTTCCCAAATCCCTTCGAAATCCACGGCGCCCTCCTCAATCACTAAGACTTCCGGAAGGGTAGCTAAACGGTAGACATCCGTAGCGTACGGCGCATTTAGCGTCAATGCGAGATCTCTCAGTGACTTATCATACGACAGTGCTAAATCTTTGTCAACCTTAACCAATCTCTTTTTTTCTTCCGTTTCCACGGTATTAATATAAACTTCCAGCCGTCCCCGCTGCACCTTTTCCTGAACGGCTTTACGCACACGATCCTCAAGGCTTACATAGGTTCTCGGAAGCCGAGCCACGACTTCCAGAAAACGATGGTTCACCGCTTTGATCTCTACCGTCGCCTTATACCCGTTCTTGCTGACTTCTCCCCGGCCAAAACCGGTCATGCTCACGGCCATGTTATCCGCTCCATCCTTAGTTCCTTAGCTCTTTACAGTTCAAACTTGCCGAAGACCTGCTTCATCCGTACTAAGGCTTCTTTCAAGCGTTGTGTATCAATGGTCAATGTCACGCGGAAGTACCCTTCACCATACTCTCCGTAGCCGTTTCCCGGCGTAATGACGACTCCTGCTTTATCCAGCACGAGTTCCGCAAAGGATGCCGAGTTATGCCCTTTCGGGACTTGCGCCCAAACATAAACGGCGGCTTTGGTCTTTTTCAGGTTCCAGCCCATGGCATTCAGGCCTTCAATCACGAGGTCGCGCCGCTCTTGGTAAACCTTGGTCACCGCTTCAATCACATTCTGTGGGCCTAAAAGCCCAGCGATAGACGCTTCCTGAATCGCTTGGAACACGCCCGAATCAATATTGGACTTAATCCGGCCCAAGGCCTCGATGACTTTGGCATTGCCTGCGGCCCAACCAATGCGCCAGCCGGTCATATTATAGGTTTTGGACATGGAGTGGAACTCAATCCCTACGTCTTTCGCGCCGGGGATCTGCAAGAAACTCGGGGCTTTGTACCCGTCGAATCCAATCTCAGAGTAGGCTGCATCATGGCAAATCACGATGTCGTTTGCCTTGGCAAAAGCGATCGCTTGCGCGTAGAAGGCCTCATCCGCAATGGCGGCCGTCGGGTTATTGGGATAGTTAAGGAACATGATTTTAGCTTTCTGGGCAATATCTCCCGGAATCGCCTCCAAGTCCGGCAGAAAGCCATTTTCTTCGCGCAAAGGCATGGCATAAGGAACCCCACCCGCAAGGATCGCGCCGATCCCATACACCGGATAGCCGGGATCGGGAATCAAAGCAATATCACCAGGGTTAAGATAGCAGAGATTGATATGGGCAATCCCTTCCTTCGAACCGATCAGGGTAACAACTTCCGTCTTCGGATCAAGCTCAATCTTGGGGGAACGCTGTTTGTACCACTCTGCTACAGCTTGGCGGAATTCCAGCATCCCGACATAGGATGGATAACGATGGTTTTCCGGGTTATGGGCCGCTTCCACCAGCCGCTCGACAATGTGAGCCGGAGTCGGCCGATCCGGATCCCCGATCCCCAGGCTGATCACATCCACCCCTTTGGCCTTCGCTTCCGCAATCTTCTCATCAATACGGGCAAATAAGTAGGGTGGAAGGGATTGAATTCTTCGTGCTTCTTCCACAGGGTTGTCCTCCTTTGATCGCGAGACTTACTCATCTCAGCGCATCGTCTATTATCTAATGGCTAGTTTATCATCTAATCCTTAAGTTTATCATGGAGCCATGTCCCCCGGAAAGCGTAAGCCGCCGGGCCGGTCATATAAACATGGTTATCTGCTCCCCATTCAATGAAAAGATCCCCGCCCGGGAGATGGACGATAGCTCTGCGACCGGTCTTGCCATTCAGTACGCTGGCGACCAGGGAAGCACACGCTCCGGTTCCACAGGCTAGGGTCGGGCCTGCTCCCCGTTCCCAAACCTTCATCGTCAGTTCATCCGGTGCTTCAACTTTAATAAATTCTACATTTGTTTTGCGTGGGAAACGCTCATGCTTTTCTAACAAGGGCCCAAAACGGTAAAAGTCCAGGCTCTCCCAATCCTCCAAAAAGATGACACAGTGGGGATTGCCCATGGAAACCGCCGTAAATGTGAAGGCTGTGCCCTCCACGGAAAGCGTCTGAGCCACAACCGGTTCACCTGCAGCCAAAACCGGAATCTCAGCAGGCTCCAGCATCGGTTCCCCCATATCGACCCGAATCCCGGTAACTTCCCCAGCCGTGAGCGTGAGCTGCAACGTGAGGATTCCCGCCAGCGTCTCCACAGTGAGAGGATTCTCTTGCACATAGCCTCGATCATAGGCATAACGCGCTAAACAGCGGATCGCATTCCCGCACATCTCCGGTTCTGAACCATCCGGGTTGAAAATCCGCATCCGCGCAGCCGCGCGCTCCGAAGGTAGCACCATGACTAAACCATCCCCACCCACCCCAAACTGGCGGTGGCAGAGTTTACGGGCTAATTCCGAATGATCGATTGCGTCTATTTCGGGATGAGCATAAAAATAGTCTAGGATGACAAAGTCATTGCCCAGACCATGCATCTTGATAAACTCCACACACTTACACCTCCTCGT
>JAIMKP010000012.1:3611-70125 GCA_020692355.1 Desulfosporosinus sp. | reverse complement strand
GTACGAGGTACCACTCCCACTTGTAGAAGTGGGAGTCTCACGATTGGATGACGTCAATAGGCGACTTCCAAGCCAAATGATAAAGGTGGGATTAGGGTATGCATTCAGGAAAAGTAGTGATCATCGGAAGCGGGTTTGTGGGGACGAGTATTGCCTATGCAATGCTCATCCGGGGAATTTGCACGGAAGTCATCTTAATCGATGTGCAGCGGGTAAAAGCAGAAGGGGAGGCTATGGATTTAAGCCATGGCCTTCCCTTTATTCGTCCAGTGGCGATCCGGGCGGGGGGTTATGAGGATTGCCGGGATGCCGAGGTGATCATCATCACGGCAGGAGCCAACCAAAAACCGGGAGAGACGCGCCTGGATTTAACCCAGAAAAATGCTGCGATTCTGCGATCAATTCTGGAGCAAATTGCCCGCTATACCCAAGAGGCGATCTTGCTCATCGTGTCAAACCCGGTGGATGTGCTCACAAGCGTAGCGCGCGAGTATCCGGGTTTTGTGCCCGAACGCGTGATTGGCTCAGGAACCGTTCTCGATACGGCCCGTTTTCGTTACATTCTCAGCCGCCGCTGCGGGATCAATCCGGCAAGTATCCATGCTTATGTGGTGGGGGAACATGGGGATTCTGAAGTTCCACTCTTTAGTTCAGCGAGTGTGGCCGGGAGTCCGCTCAGCGCCCTGTGCAGGGAATGCGGGGCTGCCTGTGATCTGGATTGGAGGCAACAGGTTATCCAGGAAGTGAAAGGGGCTGCCTATGAAATTATCGAACGCAAAGGTGCGACCTACTATGGGATTGGTTTGGCAACGACGCAGATTCTACGGGCCATTCTCCGGGATGAGCAAACGGTGCTCACGGTTTCAGGATGGCTGGATGACCGCTATGCGGATCTCGGGGTCGCTATGAGTGTCCCCTGTGTCATTGGGCGTGGAGGGATTATCCGTCGTCTGGATATGCCAATGGATCAAGAAGAAAAGGAGCTTTTCTTGAATTCCAGCGCAACATTAAGGGAATCGTTGCGCTGTGCGTTAATCTAAGAACTTTTGGCAAAACGAGTTTCAACGGTCCAATAGATTTTCGATTTACGGGAATACTAGGTTCAGACTATGTGAGGAGGGTTGAAGATGCGCAAAGGATTGATGATTGTTTTAGCATTGGTTCTGGCGTTGGGAAACCTGGGCGTTATCCAGGCTACACCGGTTTTAGCAGCAGAAGTGGAGACGGCTGCGGAAAGTGCGATCTTAATAGATGCGGCAACAGGAAATATCCTTTACGAGAAGGAATCGCATAAAGAGCTTCCTCCTGCCAGTGTGACTAAACTCATGACACTCCTGGTGGCGGCTGATGCCATTGCCCAAGGCCGGGTCAAGCTGACGGATAAAGTGACAGCCAGCGAAAACGCCTGCAAGCTGGGTGGCTCCCAAATTTACTTAGAGCCTGGGGAAACGTTCTCTTTGGAAGAGATGCTTCTGGCAATCGCCGTCGGTTCGGCGAATGATGCCTGTGTCGCGGTGGCGGAACACATTAGCGGTACGCATGAAGCCTATGTTGAAGAAATGAATAAGAAGGCACAAGCGCTGGACCTCAAAAATACGCATTTCGTGAATGCGTACGGGTTGCCGGCTGAGGGGCATTACACCAGTGCCTATGACCTCGCGGTGATGGGCCGGGCGGCACTGGAATACCCCTTGATTCGCAAACTGACGAGTGTGAAGGAATATGATTTACGCGACGGGAAGTTCAAACTTTGGAACACGAATAAGCTTCTCTGGTGGTACAACGGAACGGATGGGTTCAAGACCGGTTGGACGAATGAAGCCAAATATTGTTTAGCTTCAACGGTCGAACGGGATGGTTTGCGCCTCATCGCTGTGGTGATGGGCGTTCCCGAGCCACGAGGACACTTTGCTGAGTCGATGAAGATTTATAACTGGGGTTTTGCCAAATATGCCTTCAAACAGTTTGCCCCAGCCCATCAAAAGCAAGGAGTTGTTAAGGTTTTAAAAGGGGTTCAGGATGATGTCACGGTCACGACAGCTAAACCATTAGGAGTCACCGTGGAGAAGGGAAAAGACAAGAACATCTGGGTTGAGACCAAGCTTAACCCGGAAGTCACCGCTCCGGTGCAAGCAGGGCAGAAGCTGGGGGAAATCCTACTTTACAGGGAAGACCAGTTGCTGACACAAGTCGATCTCGTGGCCCAGGATGCGGTCGAGCGGGCGAAGCTCCACCAACAAATCGGGAAAACCCTCAGAGGGGTATTCGGATTCTAAACCGGGCACATCTCAAGGAGATATTCACGGTTAAGAGTCAACTCGTTTTGGAAAAAGCGAGACCGGAAACCGGCCTCGCTTTTTCTATATTCGTTCATCGGGGTCGCCAGAGCTTTTGTCTTCCTGGAGGAGATCCCGGATGCGGTGCAGGGCTGCGCGTTCGATCCGGGAAATCTGTACCTGAGAGAGATGTAACTGTAAGGCGATTTCACTTTGGGTTTTATCTTCAAAAAAACGCATAAGAAGAACGCGTTTTTCGCGTTCCGGAAGTTTGTCCAGGACTTCTTTGAGCGCAATTTTTTCGAACCAGCTTGGCTCCAAATCTTTATCGAGCGGGAGCTGATCCAAGACGTAGATGGGATCGGAGTCATCCTGGTAGAGCGTATCATGGATGGAGGTCGGGCTTTGCACCGCTTCCAGAGCCGAGACGATGTCCTCCCGCTCCACTCCGATATCGAGAGCGATTTCTCCGATCGTCGGCTCGCGTCCAAGGGAAGAAGCCAGATGCTCACGCGCTCGGTTGACTTTGTACACGAGTTCCTTGTAAGAACGGGGCACTTTGATCGGATGGTCGTCACGCAGGAACCTGCGGATCTCGCCGATGATCATCGGAACAGCATAGGTCGAAAATTTGACGCCATAGCTGAAATCAAATTTGTCAATGGCTTTCATAAGGCCGATGGTTCCAATTTGAAAGAGGTCCTCGATTTCATAGCCCCGGTGGGCAAAGCGCTGTACTAAATTAAAAATCAGCTTCAAATTGCAGTTGATTAAACGTTCGCGCGCTACGGCATCCCCTTCTTTGGCCCGGTGCAAAAGTTCCATCATCTCTGTGTCGGAGAGGAGTGGGAAGCGGGGTAGATTCATTTCCGTCAGGCGTTGTATCATCAGTATTCCTCCTCTAATGAGAGGGGGAGGCGGTGCTGCGGTCAAGGTATTTGACCATCGTAACAGTCGTCCCTTGGTTGACGGTTGAATCAACCTCCAGCTCATCCATAAATGATTGCATGAACACGAAACCCAACCCCATACGTTCAGGGTCGGTGCTGAAAGCCGGCTGCATGGCCTGTTCCACATCGGGAATGCCACAACCCTCATCAGACACGGTGATTTTCAGGGTTTCTTTATTAATTTCCAGTTCGAGCAGAACTAAGCGCCCACTTTCTCCACGGTAGCCATGGATGATGGCATTGGATACGGCTTCGGATACGGTTACTTTGAGTTCCTCAATATCGTTGAGGGGCAGATCCAACTGTGCCCCGACCGAGGCAACCAGCATCCGGGCGATGCCGACATTCTCAGCGACACTCGAAAAGGTGAGAACCAACTGATTTACTTTCATCCTTATGCTCCCCTTCCTTCTTCATTATCTGCCTGGGCTGCCGTTTCATCTGAGAAAAAGCGAATGATCCGGGGCAGGCCTGATAATTCCATGATTTTATAAATGTGCGGAGGGACATTACTGATTTTGACTTTTCCACCTAAGGAAAGCAGTTTCTTGTAGCGTCCCAGAATCACTCCCAGGCCTGAGCTGTCAATAAACTTGACCTTTTCCATGTTTAGCACCACGATGCGAATGCCGCGGCGTTCTATTTCATGATCAATAGCTTGGCGCAGGGTTCCTGCGGTTTTCATGTCTAAGTCGCCGTCTAAGCGCAAGATGAGCGTTTGACGTTCGATCTTCTTTTCCATCCTGAAAAATCCCCCCTTCATCGGTTGCTCAGAATAGAGTTCGACAGCATCCATAATTTCCCTTCTTTTCCGCTAAAAAAATATGAAAACGTATAATTCTACGAAACGGAAAACATACTATAGATTAGTCCATGCTATACCCTAAGGGGAAGGAGGAGTTAAAATGCCTAATCAAAATTTAAGACCGCCGACGATTGCGGTTACTCCGAAAGATTATCAGGATTTAGCCAAAAAGCTGACACCGAAGCCGACCATCGTCAGAAATTCCTTCTGGGCATTTATGGTGGGGGGTACGATTTGTGCTCTGGGTCAAGTGATCATTAATCTCTTCGCAGCAGCTGGGCTCGGACGCCAGGAAGCCTCCACGGCTGCGACCGCCTTGATGATTCTTCTCGGAGCCTTGCTCACGGGTATCGGGGTGTATGATGAGATCGGCAAATATGCGGGGGCGGGTTCGATCGTTCCGGTCACGGGGTTTGCCAATTCCATTGTCTCCCCGGCCCTGGAATTTAAACGGGAAGGATATGTCTTGGGAGTGGGGGCGCGTTTGTTCACAGTGGCCGGACCCGTTCTCGTTTTCGGGATCACGACGTCCATCGTGGTCGGTATGGTTTACTATCTATGGCATTAGACCGATCTGTTCATGGCTTTGAGATTCCTGAAAGATTAAGTGCACATTGTTGAAGGGGATGGGACGATGAATCTAAAACGTGTAGGGAACCAGACCGTGGTTTTTGCGAATCCCCCGGTCATTCTCTCATCGTACTCTGTGGTTGGCCCGATGGAAGCACAAGGGCCTTTGGGTAAAACTTTTGACAAGGTTTGGCCAGACAATATCAATGGGGAAAAGTCATGGGAGATTGCCGAGAGTAAACTGCTCCAGGAAGCGATGCAGGGTGCCATTGATCAAGCGGGCGTTCCTAACGATCAGATCGACTTTATGTTGGCAGGGGATCTGCTTAATCAAATTATCTCCTCGAACTTCGCGGCGCGCAAGCTGGGACTTCCTTTTATTGGACTCTATGGGGCCTGTTCCACCATGGCGTTGGGTATGGCGGTTGGGAGCATGCTCATCGACGGGGGGTTTGCCCGCCATGTCCTAGTGGGCGTATCAAGCCACCACGATACGGCAGAACGGCAGTACCGTCTGCCGACAGAACAAGGGGGCCAGCGCTCGCTGAGTGCCCAGTGGACGGTTACGGGGGCCGGGGCGGTTATTCTCGGACAGAGCGGGGCAGGACCCCGAATTCCGGCCGTGACGCTCGGGAGGGTATTGGATTATGGTGAAACCGATGCAGGGAACATGGGGGCAGCGATGGCCCCGGCAATTGCCGATACCATCCTCAACCATCTTCAGGATTTGCAGCGTCAGCCAACCGATTATAATCTCATTGCTTCCGGGGATTTGGGTTCCGTGGGGGCGAACTTGACGCGTGAAGTGATGCAGCGAAGCGGGACACCGCTTGGACCTGAGTATACGGACTGCGGGCTCTTGGTCTATGACCAGAAACAGGATGTGCATGCGGGTGGGAGCGGTTGCGGCTGTTCGGCCGTTGTGTTTGCCGGGAGCATCATGCAACGTCTGAAAGCGGGCGAACTCAAGCGGGTTTTACTCATCGGTAGCGGTGCCCTCCATTCGCCAACATCTTCCTTGCAGGGAGAATCCATACCGGGAATCGGGCATGCCGTGGTCATCGAAGCGTAGGGAAGGAGGATAAGCATGTTTGAGATGGTGGTGTCGGCCTTTTTGGTCGGTGGAGTGCTCTGTGTGCTTGGCCAGTTGCTGATGGATTTGACCAAGCCTAGCTTTACGCCAGCCCATGTCTTGGTGACGTTTGTGACCGGGGGGGCTATTTTAGGGGCCTTGGGCTGGTATAAACCGTTGGTGGACATTGGCGGCGCGGGAGCAACCATTCCCCTCTCCGGGTTTGGCTATACCTTAGCGAAAGGTGCTATCGAAGGAGTCAGCCAGCGGGGGTTTATCGGAATCTTCTCTGGAGGGGTGGAAGCTGCGGCCGTGGGTATTGCAGCGGCTGTTCTGTTTGGCTACCTCGTGTCTGTTACGTTTAATCCGAAAGGATAGGGGGATTGATCGATGGACGCTGACAGCGAAAAAAACATTCCAGTCAGCAAAAATTATCAAGAAAACATCAATTTTTTGAACAAAGAGCTTGGAGTACCTGATAGTTTCGACATCGTGGTACGCGAAATGTCCATCGGGGGTAAGAAGGTCGCCTTCTATTCCGTCAATGGAATGGTGGATACGCATGTGGCCAGTTATATTTTAGACGCCCTCGTCGATCTGGAGCGTGCCGATCTCATCGTTAATACGTTGGACAAGCTGGTCAAAGGGCGGATCGTGGATCTCCAGGTTGCAGAAGTTGAAACCATGGACAAGGTGCTCTATTTTATTCTCTCCGGGCCCATGGCCATCTTCGTGGAGGGACAGCCTAAAGCGATTATTGTTGATTTGCGGACGTACCCAGGAAGGCAGTCCCAAGAGCCGGATATCGAGAGGGTGACGCGGGGGTCGCGGGATGGCTTTACTGAGACGCTGGTATTCAACACGGCTTTGATCCGAAGGCGTCTGCGCGATCCACAATTGCGGATGAAGCTGCTCCAGGTTGGCAGCCGCTCCAAGACAGACGTCTGCATTTGTTATATCGAAGACATCACCAATCCTGACATGGTGAAGAAGATCGAAAACGATATACAGAGCATTAAAATCGACGGGATTCCGATGGCGGAAAAGAGTGTGGAGGAGTTTATCCTGGGGAGCAAGTTTTGGAACCCTTTTCCTCGCGTGCGTTACACGGAACGCCCAGATGTGGCCGCAATTCACCTCTTGGAAGGACATGTCATCGTGATTGTCGATACCTCCCCGAGTGTGATGATTGCGCCAGCGACGCTTTGGCATCATGTCCAGCATGCGGAAGAATATCGGCAGGAGCCCGTGGTTGGAATTTATCTGCGCTGGGTGCGTTTCTTTGGGATTTCTGCTTCGGTTGTACTTTTGCCTCTATGGCTTGCTATCGCTACAAACCCACAGGTCGTTCCGGAATGGCTGCAGTTCATTGGTCCGACGAAAATCGGCAAAGTACCGCTCTTTCTCCAGATGCTCATTGCCGATGTTGGGGTTGATTTAGTGAGGATGGCGGCGATTCATACACCTAGCCCCTTGGCGACAGCACTTGGCTTGATTGCCGCGTTTATGATCGGGGATGTGGCGATCAAGGTGGGTATGTTTGCCCCGGAAATCGTGATGTATGTCGCGTTTGCGGCGGTGGGGGCATTTGCGACACCAAGTTACGAACTGGCGCAGGCCAACCGCTTAGCCCGGCTCTTCCTAATCGTTCTAACAGGGTTCTTCAATTTTATTGGCCTCTTCGTAGGGCTAGGGACTTTATTCTTCCTCTTGTGGAGGACGCGATCCTTTGGAGTTCCCTATCTCTGGCCACTCATTCCGCTCGATGCCAAGGCATTCGGGACGATTTTGGTTCGAAAACCCGTACCTATTCACAATCTGAGACCGAGTATCCTCAAACCACTGGATCGGATCAGGCAGCCCGAACGATAGGGTAACTATAACTGATGAAAGGGTGGCGCTGTTGAAAGTAGGATATCCGCGGGCTGTGCATTATTATGACTATTTTCCGTTTTGGGCCGGTTTTTTTCGAGGGTTGGATTTGGAACTCATCACCTCACCCCTGACTAACCGTCAGGTTCTTGAACAGGGTTTAAAAAAGGCGAGTGATGAAACATGCCTTCCCATTAAACTCCTGGTCGGACATATTCAGGCCTTATCCGGGATGGGGGTGGATGCTCTTTTCCTGCCGCGTATGGTCAGCGTGGAGGAAAAGACGTATTTGTGCCCGAAACTCCTGGGGCTACCGGAGAGCGTTTTCGCGTCGGTGCCGGAAGGGATGGGAGTCCTCACCTTAGATTTCAACATGCGTCAGGGTAAACGGCGGGTAATACGTACTCTCGAAGAATTTGCCGAAGGTTTAGGCAAAACCGGAGCGGAAGCGCGGCAAGGGTTCCTCCTTGCTCAGAACTGGCAAGAGCACTATGAAAGCAGGCGCCATGAGGGACGGAGCTTTGGGGAGAGCATGGGCGAGTTTGATCCACGCCTGGCTGGAGAGGCCGGTAGAACAATCCGATTTGACAACCCGGACAGGGACGAATCAGCGGCTGTTCTGACGGTTGCCCTCGTGGGACATCCATATTTGACTCAGGATAATTATGCCAACTTGAACCTTGTGGCGAAATTAGGTGAACGTGCTCACGTACGCTTTATTGAAGAAATGGAGCCACAAGGAATTGAACAAGGATTGCAGGGGCTGCATAAGAGCGTGTTCTGGAGCCATGCGCGCAAAATCATGGGGGCTGGGGCATCCTATATCGGGGATGAGGCAGTGGACGGGGTGATTTATTTGTCCTGTTTTGGCTGTGGGACGGATTCGATGACCCAGGACATGGTGGCCCGGATTGCCCGCCAGCAGCATAAACCCTATATGGTGTTAACCTTAGATGAGCACAGCGGGGAAGCAGGCTTGGTCACTCGTCTGGAAGCTTTCCTCGATATGACCGAAAGAAGGGTACAGCGTGAAAGTAACTTTTCCGCACATGGGTAACGCCTGGATCGTCATTCAGGCCTTGTTCGAAACTCTGAATGTGGATGTGGCGGTTCCCCCGCCCACGAGCAAAGGAACTCTGAACTTGGGAACCAAACTTGCCCCGGAATCCTCTTGTTTGCCTCTGAAAATTAATCTGGGAAACTACATAGAAGCGGCAGCCAAAGGCGCTGATACCATCGCGATTACGGGTGGAATCGGGCCTTGCCGCTTTGGTTATTATGGGGAACTGGAACGTCAAATCCTCAGGGATGCCGGCTATTCCTACGAAGTAGTGATCCTTGAACCTCCGGATGGGAGCCTGTGGGGGCTTGCTAAGCGGATTCGCTATCTCGCCGGAAGGCATAATTCATGGACGAAAATTCTCAAAGCGATACGTTTCGCTTATCGCAAGAGTGTGGCACTGGATCGGGTGGAAGATTTGATTCATGCGGCTCGACCGCGTTTGGCGGAGCCGCTGGCCGCTGAGAAGCTTTATTCCAAGGCGAAGCAGCACCTGATCGAAGCCTCCGAGGATAAAGGGCTGGAAGAGGCGGTTTTCTGGGTGCAACAAAGTATTAAAGAATGTCAAGCGCCGCTCCGGGGTGAAAAACCCTTGCGGGTTGGAGTGGTTGGCGAGATCTATACGATCCTCGATCCGTTTAGTTCCCTGGATGTGGAACAGCAGCTGGGGAATTTGGGTGTAGAAGTCAATCGCTCGATTTATCTTTCCAGTTGGGTCGGGCAGCATGTTTTTCAGGGGCTGGCCCAGGGATACCATCCCCTGCGGGATTATCCGCGCCTGGCCAAACCCTATTTGCCCCATTTCGTAGGTGGGCATGGCCAGGAAACGGTCGGAGCAGCAGTTCAATTTGCCCGCGAGGGCGCGGACGGGATCATCCAGCTTTTGCCCCTTGGCTGCATGCCGGAAATCGTAGCATCCAGTGTGCTGCCACGCATTCAGGCGGACTATCGGATTCCCATTATGACCTTGACTGTTGATGAACATAGCGGGCGTGCGGGGGTGCAGACCCGGCTGGAGGCTTTTGTGGATCTGCTGGAACGACGGCGGATTAGAACCTTAACCAGGGAGGACGTGTTGAATGTTGCTCGGGAATGAGTATTATCTCGGTGTGGATGTTGGTTCTGTGAGCACCAACTTAGTCTTGTTGGATCATGAGGAACAAGTGGCGGAGGCCCTGTACCTGCGAACCATGGGGCGGCCGATGCAGACGATTAAGGAAGGGCTAAAGCAACTGCGGGCTAAATTTCCCCAGGCCCGGATTATTGGAGTGGGGACGACGGGAAGTGCCCGGCAGTTGGCTGCCACGCTATTAGGGGCCGATGTGGTAAAAAATGAGATTACCGCCCACGCTGTCGCGGCTTCGCGGGTTCATCCCGGAGTGCAGACGATTTTGGAGATCGGAGGCCAAGATTCAAAGATTATTTGCCTTAGGGATGGAGTCGTGGTGGATTTTGCTATGAATACGGTTTGTGCGGCTGGAACGGGATCTTTCCTAGACCAACAGGCAGGTCGCCTCGGGATTCCTATCGAACAGTTTGGCCCCTTGGCGGTAGAGGCCCAGCACCCGGTACGCATCGCCGGGCGCTGTTCGGTGTTTGCAGAATCTGATATGATCCACAAGCAGCAGTTGGGGCATTCTTTGGAAGATATCTTAGCTGGCCTTTGCCAAGCAATGGTGCGTAATTATTTAAATAACGTTGGTAAAAACAAGGATATTCGTGGGCCTGTCCTTTTTCAAGGGGGCGTGGCGGCTAATCCCGGTATCCGCAAAGCGTTCGAGGAAGAGTTAGGCCAGGAAATTATCATACCGGAACATTTTGCCGTGATGGGTGCTTTGGGGGCGGCCTATCTGGCGGAGGAAAAACTGGTGCGGGCGCAAGGGGAAAGGGGCGAATCCCGTTTCCGGGGGCTGCAAGTGGTGGATACCGAGTTCCAAGCGAGCAGCTTTGAGTGTGCTGGTTGTGCCAATCACTGTGAAGTTGTCGAAATTCTGCAAGACAAGACGATCTTAGCACGCTGGGGAGATCGCTGCGGCAAGTGGTCGAGTGGGAAGGGGGAGCAGAGATCCGCGTCCGAGGTGAATGCTCGCTAAACAGGAGAGCTTCTCAGGTGGTGGAGGTGCCACTCGGGTTGGGAATTGCTTGGGTTGGGAATTGCTTGGGTTGGGAATACTCCGCGGCATCACGCTCAGCCATGGCGCTTGCAGCAGGGATATTCGCGGCACCTGACTCACCCCAGTACATGCAGGCCAAACTTGCTGTGGCGGCTCGGTTCGGAGACGGGATTCCCACCGAATTCGCCATTCCACTGCAAGGATAAGAGTTCTGGCGAAATCGTAGATTTCGAGTCGGCGGTGGCACGCATCGTGCGTGCCATCCCGGTGAGTTTGAGTACTCGCCACCACAGAGTTTGGCAGCTGCATGGGCCTAAGGGGTTCCCTAGGTGCTCGGGAATATCCCTATCTCTCGGGTCTTGAATCCCTAATCCCTTGAATGAAAAAAGGAATTAGATGACCACCAGTCTCTATATAAACAATTTTGATGCTTCAGCTCTGATGGATATAGTGGTAGATATGCTTTCGCTATGGTATGATATTCCATGGGAAGAGATATTTAAGGAGAGACTGTTATGAGTCCTACTGTATTACGTTTAGGTGCATATAGGTTCTTTTTCTATTCACTAATGGAGGGAGTTCCATGCTTAGTACTACATTAAAAGATCACTTTAATCGTCCAACTGAACCAACCAAAATTAGAAAAGTGACAGTGGAATCATCTGTGTTAGTTGTCTTTTTATCGGATGGGCGAGTTATATATACTCCTCTAGATTGGTTTCCCGTTTTGAAGGCTGCTAATCATACGTTGCGGGAAAAGTTCAGATTAACACCAAGAGGAATCCATTGGGACGAGCTAGATGAAGATATTCCGCTTGAAACCTTTTTGGACGACTATAGATAGAGTAGTTCTTGGGGTCACTTGGGTTCAGGAAATAATCTTTTGCGCACTACCCAGTAGACCAGGCTCATGGCTAGGATCAAGCCGAGGCCTAGGAAAAAGGAGGAGCGTTGATCGGGGAGAGCAAAGGCAGAGAAGAAGATGAAGAAGATGAAGAAGATGAAAAGGATGAAGGCTGCGACCAGAGCGTTGCTCACTGGATACCCGGGGGCATGAAAGATCCGGGCGGCCTTTTTTTTTAGGATGCAATTGGGTATGGAGTTTCCAAAATAAGGTGATGGTGAAGACATTGACTAAAGAAAGGAGCCCGCAATGGGTTTAGGTTAATGAACATTGATGTTAGTTTATCCAAGGTCGACAGGGATTACGCTATTATTCTTTGAGACTATATTTGTACGGCCTCACGAGGGTTAGATCGAGGGCGGTGAGGACAAGAATAGCGATGAGCACGGCTTCCAGGCCCCCGTGCGAATTAGGACGTTCTGTGCCAGTATAAATCCCGTCGGGATACACGGGAGCATACGAATTAGTGGGGGGGAAGCCGGAGAGATAGGGATTAGCCGGGTAGTAGGCGGAAGAGGAGAATGTTGGCGTGAAGCGGGCGGTAGCGTAGAGCGAAGGGGAGGCCAGCGTAGGAGGAGACATGGTTGGGGAAGAAGTTTGGGCATAGAGCTGTGCGTAGGGGTTTGATGATGCGCCGCGAGGGTTTACCCTGGAGGGAGGATAAGAACTGGAGGTGCGCAGGGAACGACTGGAGAACAAGGATTGCCCTGCGGGTTGCCCGAAGCCAGAACCGGAATACCGGATAGTAGTAGGGTTAAATAGCACGGTTTCGTTTTGATCCATCGCTTGGGCCTTCCCTCCTTTGCGCATTAATGAATGATCTGAGGTCCGTGTCCCTGATGGAACACGGACCTCAGATCATTGGGCATCGGTTGTTGAGGGAAGTTGTTCCTCCGCTGTGGCTCTTTTTTTACGAAATAGCCCGACATAAGGTTCCGGTGCCCAAGCTTCGTTTTCATAAGAGGGATTAGGGCCAGCATAAGGAAGCGATTCTTTGCCAAAAAGTTTGCCAAAGAGGGTGCCGCTGAGGCCGGAGGGAGTGGAATTCTGGCTTTGGGCAGGCTCAGCTGCTTGCGCTTCGGGGTTAGGGATTTGCGCTTGTTTCAGGCTTGAAAAAAACATATCGACTCCTCCTGAACTAGAATAATCTCTATCTATTGGCAGTATATTCCTGTTTTCTGAGAATGCCACTTGGATGAGCTTTTAACTGTGACGGAATTAGCCTTTTTCAATCTTATCACCCCGAATTCGCATAAATCACGGTGCATTGGTCAAAAGCTATGATTTAGATGCGCAGATTGGAGTGGTTCGAGTGTGGGTTAAATGGCTCCCAGCTTTGAAGAAATATAGCCTTACCATCATTGTGGGCTTGAGCATAGGGCTATTATCAACATCCCCTCTTCTTCATGGCCGAGCGGTGGATCGGTTTCTGAATTTAATGTACCCTAGAGGGAGTTCCCAGGGAAGCCCTCCTGGGAGTGCAAGCGTAAATTGGGGGACTTATTCGGGTAGCGTTCCACAGGCAAATGCGAATCCCGGTGGGGACTCAGGAGGTCATCCTGGGGGAAATTCGGGGGACAATCCTGAGGCTCCTGGGGTTTATCCTTCGTTCCCCGATGTTGAGGTTGATGCGGGTCGGGGGTTTACAGTTCTGTTAGTCGGGGTTGATAATCGACCAGGCGAGGGCAATATAAGCAATACGGATACTTTGATTTTGGCCAACTATATGCCGACCGCCAAACGCCTAGCGCTCTTGTCGGTCCCGAGGGATACCCAGATTACCTATCCGGGCTTCGGCAAACAGAAGATTAACGCAGCCGCCCGCTTGGGCAAGGGACTGAAGTCAACGGTAAAGATTACTGAAAACCTGCTGGGCCAAACGATCAATGGCTACATAAAGGTAAACTTCACTGGATTTAAGGAAATTATTGATACCTTAGGTGGAATCACCCTTACGGTAGAGAAAGATATGTATTACAATACAGGGGATAAGGTAGATGGGATCATAAATTTAAAGAAGGGAACCCAGCGGCTGAGCGGTACCCAGGCTCTGCAATATGCCCGTTTTCGCCATGACAATCTGGCAGATATCTCCCGAACCATGCGCCAGCAAGCGGTCATTAAAGCAATAGTAAAAGAAGCACTGCAGGCAAAAACCTTGACCAAGCTACCTCGGCTTATTCCCCAAGCCTATCGGGCCGTAGAGACGGATCTCTCCTTAGGGCAGATGTTTGCTTTCTGGAACCTTGTCCGTTCCGGAGAAGGGGTTGAGATGGTTTCGCAAACCCTGCCAGGAAGTTTTGTAATTGAAGAGGGGATTAGTTACTGGAAGGTTAGGTTAAGTGAGAGCCGTGTTGCCGTACGCAGCCTTTTTCAAGAAGGAAAAACGCAATCGATCTTTTCAGGGCAAGCCGATGATAAGGCTTGGGGTTCTTGGATTGAAAAGGGAGATGCGGTGCTTCCGGTGATGTCCCCGGATGTCTTTGGGGAGACACCTTAGGATGAATGTTCTGGGGCTTATTCCTCAGGTTAGGAGAAGGTTTTTGTGGAGAAGTTCTATGTTTTTCAAGGTGGGATGGTCAAAGAGGGCGAATCCGAAATTATACAACAGCCAGGGTTCTGGCTGACCGTTGTTTCGATGGCTGACCGGGAAGCGATTCCAGCACTTGTCCGGCCAGACGCGCCAGGACTGGTGAGAGAGTGGCTGGAACGGGTTGAAGCGAAGGGGCGTCAGTTAGCTGACAGGAAACACAAGAACGAAGGTTTTTTGGGAGTGTATCCTCGAGCAGAGCGCTTAGGGCCTGAGCACTACTATGTCTGTTATCGGGATATGGATCAAGGGGGCAAAGAAAGGGCGATTCGGTTTTTCCTTACCCCTAAGGAGTTTGTTCTTTGGGAATGGGGAGACGTTGAACCTGAGCAACTGAAAGCGTGGGCCAAACGAGGTTTACTGGCTTGTTCCATGCATTTGGCGCAGGTTTTGGGAGCGAGAATTTTGTTCCACCACCAAGAACTTCTAGAGA
Source organism: Desulfosporosinus sp. (assembly GCA_020692355.1). GTDB lineage: Bacteria > Bacillota > Desulfitobacteriia > Desulfitobacteriales > Desulfitobacteriaceae > JAJZPA01. The sequence goes on along the minus strand of JAIMKP010000012.1, from coordinate 55,479 downwards.
AATTTGAAGACCAGATGGATATTGTTGAGGAAGGTATTCTAAAGGGACCAAAAATATGGCAAGAAAAAAAGATCATGGACCTGCATAAGCGGGTGATCGGCCTCAAGAAGTCGCTGAACGCGCATCAGTCCGTGTTTATCCGTTTAGGAGGAGTCGGGCGGATGGAGGGGCCAGGGGACTGGCAAGAGCTGGTTCAAGACACACAAAGGGAACTGGATAATGTCCGGCAAACCCATGAACTTCTGGAAAGCTTGCGGGAAGCTTATCAAACGGCCTTGGACAATCGCGCCAACGACATCATGAAAGTGTTGACACTTTTGGCCACCTTTCTCTTGCCCATTAACCTCTTGACCAGTTTTTTTGGTATGAATTTTGAGAACATGCCCTTAATTCATACAAACTATGGGATCTGGTTTTTTTATGGGGTATCTGGTATGATCATGGGTATCAGCCTTTGGTACTTTCATAAGAAAAAATGGCAGAAATGAGTGGATAGCTGGGGGCTTAACGGCGAAATGGTATAATAATGGGGTGAGGTGTAGAATATGGAAGAATTAATAGCAAAGCTAAAAACGTTCCTTCACATAGAGACAGAGCTGCCGATTGAAGGATTTTCTGCGTATTACAAAGACCTTGTTGACTACTTAAACACGGAATTTGAAAACCTGGATCAGGATGCGTTGCTGCAAGCTCGTTATATCTGCTCGATTGTACAGGCGAATGCCGGGGATAGGGCCAAACAAAGTAAAGCCTCGGCTAAGGTCTTTAAGAAGATGAGTTTAAAGTGTTCGTTCTGGTCGGATGCGATCAGTTTTCGCCTGCAGAAGAATTTCGGCTTGAGTCAAGTAGATATGGACAGTGCGATGGAACGGATTAATGAAAGTATGTAAATGTTCAGGAGACAGGAGACAGGAGACAGGAGTCGGAATAAGAGTAGAAAGGATTCCGTTTGTGAGGGATCCTTTTTGTTTTATACCAAAGTAATTTCGGGTGGTATAAGTGCAACTAAGCGGCCGCCGTCGCCGACTCAAACAGGACGTTTGAGATTAGAGCGCTGCCATGGATGGCAAAAGCGCCGTAAGGCTTGGCGCTAGCCAAGTTTTCTTTAAAAAAAATGCAACATTAAGCCTTTCTTTTTCGTAATAGGAGTGGAATTAGATAATAGCAGGCAAGGGGTATGGCGCGCTCTATCGGTCAAGACGAGAGAAAATCCTTGGGGGTGTTTAAATGAGAAATTTATTTGACTCATTATCAAGAGGGTTCTTACTGATCGCCGTAGGATTGATCTTTCTTCTGATCAATTTTGGTTTGTTACCGTGGAGTTTTTGGCTGAGTGTGGTGGATCTCTGGCCGCTTTTACTGATCCTGATCGGTATCAGTTTTCTCTTCAAGAAGAAAGTGCCCTTTAGCGCGGTTCTCTTGGTGTTTTTGCTCGTCCTTGCCGGGTATTCTCTGGTTTTTGGCCCGCAGACCATACCTCATGGATATTTCCCGATGCACCGTACGCCTTTCGGTGAGGCACAAGAAAGTGGGGTGCTGACGACTGAAGTGCAACTTCCGGCAGGCGTCACCAAGGCGTCTCTCGATCTTAATTTGGGCGGGGCCAAGGTTAACCTTCAAACCCTGACTGCACAGAAAGAGGGAGCGTATTTAATGGCCGGGACGTATCGCTGGGACAGTGCTTTTGCCTCCGATCAGCCTTCCCTGGCAAGCTGTCAAACCGGAGACCGCATGGACGTTACGCTTTCCTCTCAGAATAAAGGCGGATCACGCGACAGGTTGGATTTGGGCTTGAACCGCACTGTCCATTATGATGTGAAACTGAATGCCGGAGCGATCAACGGGGATTTGGATTTTAGCGAAATTCCACTCGATAGTTTGCGGGTGAATACGGGAGCGAGCAAGTTTCGCCTCGCCTTTGGGGACACGGGCATCCCGTTGCAGGTCAAGGTGAACACAGGGGCCTCGGATCTCACCTTAGCGGTGCCGGATCCCGTCGGATTGCATGTGCATGTGAGTGGGGTAGCCAGCAATACAGACTTCATGGGTTCTGGCTTATTTTTAGATAAAAAAGACTGGCATAGCCCTGGTTATGATCAGGCCAAAACGAAAATTGATTTGGAGATTTCCATGGCGGCAGGTTCCCTGCATTTAGACCGGAGTGTGGCCAACACTGGTTCACTTTGATGATTCCCCATCCTGGTTTTGTGTTATAATACAAGCATCATTGTTATTAGGAGATTGGGGAGCCGCATGGAGATCATACTAGCCCACCGTCAACTGGATTTTGATGCTTTAGCTTCGATGGTTGCTGCCCAGAAGCTATATCCCAATAGCGTCATTGTCATGGAAGGGAAACCTTCGCAATATGTTCAGGAGTTTTTGGCCTTGGCCAAAGATCGGATCCCGTTTAAGCCCGGGGCAGACATTCCTTTAGAGGATGTTACCCGGGTCATTCTTGTTGATAACCATGATCTAAAACGGGCTGGGAGTGTTGGGGAAAAGGCAGCAGGCCTGGATGTAGTGGTCGTGGTGTATGATCACCATCCTTATGCAGGGCCGTTGAAACCGGGGATGCAGATCGAAGCCATCGGGGCCTGCACAACGCTCTTGGTGGAGAAGATCGCGTCGCTCAGCCTGAAACTGAGCCCTTTTGAAGCCACGCTGCTGGCACTCGGTATTTATGATGATACAGGGAGCCTGCTCTTCGAAAGTACAACGGTACGTGATGTGCGCGCGGTGGCCTTTTTGCTCGAACAGGGGGCACAGCTGGGGGTGGTGGCGGAGAACTTAAGCCGCCCGCTCTCCGATGACCAGAAAGCTCTGCTGCAGAAGGTCTTGGATAATGGGCATACGGAAAGTTTCAAAGCGATCTCTGTCTATATTTCCTTTGCAGAGTGTGAAGATTATATCGGCGGTTTGGCCTTGATTGCCCATCGGGTCGGGGAGTTAGAAGGGCCGGAGACTTGGTTTCTTGTGGTGAAGATGGAGAATCGGGTTTACTTGGTCGGTCGCTCGCGCACGCGAGGACTGCCGGTTCATGAGATTGCCGCCGCCTTCGGCGGCTCAGGGCATGAGAAAGCGGCTGCGGCGACCATTAAGGGAATGAACATCGAAGCGGTTCTGGCCAAGCTGCGGCAGGAGATTACCAAACGCGTTGAAGAGCCGTGTCTAGTGAGCGATATTATGAGCCATCCTGTGAAGACCGTCCCGCCGGAGACGAAGCTTGGGGATGTGGAGCAGCTTTTGCTGCGTTATGGGCATACGGGGGTTCCTGTCGTGGACGGAGCGCGCTTAGTCGGGATCATTTCCCGCCGGGATGTGGAGAAAGCGCTCAAACATGGGCTAGGACATGCACCAGTCAAAGGGTTCATGGCCACTCAGGTGGTGATGGTGGATGCGAATGCACCCTGGGATGTGGCTCAACACTTAATGGTGCAGCATGATATTGGGCGTTTGCCTGTCGTCGAAAATGGTTGTATTGTGGGGATAGTATCGCGCTCGGATGTGCTCAGGCGCATCCATGGGAGTGCGGTTCCGATTGAACCGGTTTTGGCGCGGGAGCGAAGCCTTGCCGTACGCGAGGATATCTTGGATCTCCTGGGGAGGCTGCCGGAGGGGGTGCGCCAGCTCCTGGAGGCGGCGCGGGAAACGGCCGGGGAGCAGGGCGTGCTCGTGTATGCGGTGGGAGGGTTTGTCCGCGATCTGCTTTTGCTGGCAGCGACTCAGGATCTGGATTTTGTGGTGGAAGGAAATGGCCCCCAATTCGCCGAAGCATTGGTCCAGAGGTTGGGGAAAGGGGAGTTGACCGTTCATCCCCAGTTCGGTACGGCCAGCATCCTGTTTGAGGATGGAACGCATCTTGATGTGGCCACGACCCGATGGGAGTATTATGACTATCCGGGAGCCTTGCCCCAGGTCGAAGCATCCTCTCTGCGGGATGATCTGTTCCGACGCGATTTCACCATAAACGCCATGGCGATTTGCCTGGTCCCAGGGGATTATGGTGAGTTGGTCGACTATTATGGGGGTGTGCGGGATCTCCAGCAGGGGGAAATTCGGCTATTGCACCAATTAAGCTTTATTGAGGATCCGACCCGGATTCTGCGGGCGGTTCGCTTTGCTGAACGCTATCGCTTCCATTTAGCGAAAGAAACCCTGGAAGCGCTGGCAACCGCCTTGGAAAACAAGGTCTTGGAGAAGTTAAGTCGGGAACGCTTCACTGAGGAACTCTTGCTCATCTACCGTGAAGAGCGGTATTTAGCCATGCTTGCCATGCTGGAGAAGACCGGTGTTTTGGAGGCCTGGTTTGGGACTCGTTACCCATGGAATTTGGCTGTGGATGGAAAACGTACGCTTCAGCTGCGTTCCCAACGTTGGGTTTGTTCGCTGCGGCAGTTTGATTCCCAGGCCGCAGTAGAAGTCCTGGCGAAGCTACGCCTTCCCAGAGGACTCCGGGAAGATACCCTTTTGTATTTTCGCTTGCGTCAGGAATTAGCAGGAAGAAGCGACAGCATCGTCGAACTGGATCAGAAGCTTGCGAAGGTTGCCCGCTGGCTCATCGAATGTTTGAGCACTGAGCCCTCGTTGGCGGAGCCATTGTTGGCTTATCTCCAAGCGCTTGCCCAGATGGACATGGCGGTGGATGGCAAGGTTTTGCAGCGGGTAGGTGTTAAAGAAGGTGTGCTTATCGGGAGGATTCTCTCCCGAATTCGCCAGGGGTGGCTGACTGGGGAAGTTCAAAACCGCGGGGAGGAAGAGCGCTTGACGGCGTATTTGATTCAGCGTGAGCAGGGAAAGGGGTAAAACATTGTTCGGATTTGATTTGACAACACTGATTGCGAATGTACCGGCACTACTCATCGGGTTTGCCTTTCATGAGTTTGCCCATGCCTGGGTAGCTGATCGTTTAGGGGATCCCACCCCTCGGAGTCAGGGACGCTTGACGCTTAATCCATTAGCCCATCTTGATCTGTTCGGAACCTTAATGGCACTTTTCTACCGCTTTGGCTGGGCTAAACCGGTGATGACGAACCCGTCGTATTTTAGAGGCGGGCCGCTGCGCGGGAGGATGTTGGTGGCTTTGGCAGGACCGGCGATGAATTTGTTCATGGCCTTCCTCGCGGTGATCGCCTGGCTTTTGACGGATCATTGGCTAGCAGCGTCAACGTGGGGACCGGTCGTTACCATCATGTTAATGGCCATCATCGGGATGAACTTGGGTTTAGGTATCTTTAACCTGATTCCGATTCCGCCTTTAGATGGGTTTGCTGTGCTTACGGGGCTCTTGCCGGCGCGCTATGCCCGCACCTTGTGGGCGATTGAATCTTATGGCATGATTATCTTGGTGTTGGTTTTATTTACGAATATTTTGGGCAGTGTTCTGCAGCCCACCGTGGTTTTTCTCTTTAATCTTTACTATAAAATCGGCCACCTTATCTTATCCCCGTTGATCGGTTAGGTTGGCGAAGGAGTGATGGAATATGGAAGGAAGCATTTTTAGCGGGATGCGCCCGACGGGTTCCCTGCATATCGGGCATTTGAGTAGCGATGGTGAGGAAAAGGCTAGGCTCGTGACTGCTCAGACGCTGAAGGAAGTCCGGGATGCCTTGGGCCTCGTCTGATGGAGGCGAGGAAGCTTCCGATGGTCGAGTTGCCGGCTTATCAAGGTCCACTGGATTTGCTGCTTCAACTGATTCAGGCGGAAAAGGTGGATATCTATGATATTCCGATAGCCCGGATAGCAGATCAATTTACGGAAGCTTTGCGACGGCTGGAGTCGCTTGATATGGAAATCACGAGCGAGTTCCTCGTCTTGGCCGCCCAGCTTCTCTATATCAAATCGCATGATTTGTTGCCGAAACCCGTAAAAGACGAAGGCTTAAGCGAAGAGGATCCACGCCAAGAATTGGTAGAGCGCCTCTTAGCTTACCGCGCTTATAAACAGGCTTCCGAGGTTTTGGGGGCACTGGAGACGGGTTCAGGGCAGCGTTTTTTTCGGGTTGTGGATCTGGAAGAACTCCTCGCCCATGTCCAAAAAGAGGACCCGCTTCAAGAGGTATCTTTTGCCGACCTGTGGCAAGCCTTTCGCGATGTGATTGAGCGGGCGGAACAGGGGAGAGAAGTCCGGCAGCTGGAGCCTGATGAAATCGGAATCGAAGAGATGGTGAAGGATGTTTGGCGGCGGGTGCTGCTGCATCCCGAGGGGCTGGGGCTACGCCAAGTCCTACGTACAGAGGCCCGTATGGAACTCATCGTCGCTTTCTTGGCCCTATTAGAGCTATTAAAAAACGGCCGGGTAAGGGCTGAACAAGCAACGTTTCGCAGCGAGATCGTGCTATTTCCGGCTGCGCGGGCCTGGGAGTTTGCGGAGGGGGAGACAGAGAATGTTCTTTCGGGAGGCTGAAGGTGCAGCCTTGGAAGCACTTTTATTTGTGGCCAGAGAGCCGCTCAATCTGGAGCGGCTGGCTGAGTTATTGCAAATGGAATGTCCTGATGTGGCAGAACTCTTGGCTGAACTCTCTGAACGCTATGCTGAACCGGCATCTGGTTTAGCCTTGTTGGAGGTCAATGGCGGCTATCGCTTGGGTACGAAGCCTGAAATGTCGTCCTACATCGAAGCCTTGTATAAACAACCAGCCCAAGGGCTTTCGAGTGCGGCGCTCGAAGTGCTGGCCATTGTTGCCTACAAGCAGCCAGTGACCCGGGGTGAAATTGAATTTCTGCGAGGGGTACAGTCGGATAGGGCGGTGACGACTCTGGTTGAAAAAGGACTTCTAAAAGAAGTGGGGCGTAAAGAGGGGCCAGGCCGTCCCCTGCTGTTCGGGACGACAGAGAAGTTTTTGATTCATTTCGGTCTAAAATCTTTAGGAGAACTGCCTCCGCTGAATTTGGCGGAGTCCGAGGCTTAATGGCAGGGCGTAACGAAACGTACGGTTTAGCAAATCACAAGGTATAAACAAAGGCTCAGCTGGGCATCTTAACCTTTTAGTATTCTGAGGCAGGAATTGTCAGCCTCTGTTAACGGGGTGATTTGGTGCGAATGCTGGCCTTTTTTTTAGCCCTTGTAGTTTGGCTTGTCTTGAGCTTTCTTATTCGGGCGGAAGTGGATTTTCGCTACCGGCGGAAAGAAGAGAAGGATCATTTGGAGATCCATTTGCGCGCTCTCTCAGGGTTGTGGCGGTTTGAATTTCAAGTCCCGACCCTGCAGCTGGAGTGGGAAAAAGGCCCTGTCATGGATTTGGAGCAGGTGGCGCGCTCCGGTACGGGGCAGACGCAAGCGAAAACCGAAGTCCGCATGCGCTATGTGCACTGGAGATTTTTCCTACATATCTGGCCGCATCTCAATCACATTTTCTTGCGTCTGAGTCGGATCAAAGCCAGGCTCTACCGGAAAATCCACTGTACGGTCTTAGAGTGGGAGCTTGAGATCGGGTACAAGGATCCGGTGCATACGGCGTTGGCCGCTGGAGCGTTTTGGGCGGCGCTCGGCGTGTCTGTCGCCAGGCTTTATCGCCAGATCACGATGGAGATTCCAAAGCCCCTGATTAATGTGGTGCCCCGTTTTCAAACACCGGGTTTTTCTTGTGATCTTCACTGCATATTCCGGCTGCGCATCGGCCATATTATTCTTGCAGGAATTGATTTAATTCGGGTATTGCGGCTGGAAAAAAGGGGGTAGAACGATGGGAAACCATCCGATTGAAGCATTAATGAAGACGGCCATGGAAAGCATCCAGCAGATTGTGGATGTGAATACGATTGTGGGGGATCCGGTGGAAACAACTGATGGTTCGGTGATCATCCCTGTATCGCGTGTGGCCTGTGGTTTTGCGGCTGGGGGAAGCGAGTTTCTACCGCCGGAAGACAGCAAAGAGGATGGCCAAGGGGAAGACAAGGGAGGGAAAACGTTGCCATTTGGCGGGGGTTCCGGCGCCGGGGTTTCTGTGCAGCCGGTGGGCTTTCTCGTGGTTGGGAATGGGCAGATCCGTCTCCTTCCAGTGGACAGCAACGCGGTGATTGAGCGGGTCATTGATACGGTGCCGGATCTCATTGATAAGATTTCAGGTATGTTTAAGAAAAAGAGTGGGCAAGACGATGTTATGATCATGGATGAGTGAGTAAAGCGTGAGGGGCACTTCAAACAGCTGAAGTGCCTTTTTCGCTGAGACAGCCAGGAGAGTGATTCCCTTTAAAAGTCTATTCCTTTCGTTTCAATCATAAATTGAGACGAGGGGGTGTGAAGATGCTCAATCTCATTTGGCTTATTATGCTGGCCGCCGGAATCCTCGTGGCTTCGGTAACAGGGCGGATTGAAACGGTAACAGTCTCCGCGATGAAAGCTGCCGAATTGGGGGTTGAGGTAGCCTTTGAATTGATCGGAGTGATGAGCCTTTGGTTGGGCTTGATGCGGTTGGCGGAGGAGGCTGGGCTGGTCAGAGCGTTAGCTCGGGTATTCGGTCCGGCGATCCGCCGTTTGTTTCCGACGCTCCGGCCCGACAGCCCGGCTCTCGGCGCGATCATCATGAACCTAAGCGCTAATATTCTGGGTTTAGGGAATGCGGCGACTCCCTTTGGTCTCAAGGCCATGCAGGAACTGCAGAAGGAAAATCCTCATCCCGATACGGCGAGCCCGGCGATGTGCACCTTTCTTGCCTTGAACACCTCGGCGCTCACCCTGGTTCCGGCGACGATCATCGGGGTGAGGCTGAAAGCCCAGTCAGCGAACCCGACGGAGATCATCGGAACGACGATTGTTGCCACAGGTTGCGCCATGGTGGCGGCCATCGTGGCCGATCAGTTTTTTCGGCGGCGAGAGCGGTTGTGAAACTGATAGCCGAAGTCTCACGCTGGGCAATTCCGCTTCTGTTTCTGCTGATACCTGTGGTCGCCTACATACGACGGGTTCCTGTTTATGAGTCCTTTGTGACAGGAGCTGAGGAAGGGTTTAAAACGGGCGTGCGCATCCTTCCTTTTCTTATCGGCATGCTCCTGGCCATTCGCGTGTTTATTGATTCGGGAGCGCTGGAATTGATCGCCCGATTCTTGCGTCCGATTCTAATTCATTTCGGGTTAAACCCAGATTTAACAGCCATTATTCCGCTTGCTGTCATGCGTCCGTTGAGCGGTTCGGGAGCTTTGGGAGTTGCCACTCAGCTTATTTATCAGTATGGTCCGGACTCATTTATTGGGCGCTTGGCATCCACCCTGCAGGGGAGCACAGACACTACCTTTTTTGTGCTGACGGTCTATTTTGGTTCGGTTGGGATTCGCAAATACCGCTATGCTCTTAAATTGGGGCTTATCGCGGATTTTGTGGGGTTTATCGTTTCCGTTTGGATTGTGAGCAAAGTCTTCTAATCGTCCAAATGTTCAGCGTGGACAAGCTGGCATCCCTCTTTTTTCTCGTGGTATACTATAACTGAGAGCATTTCCAAGCTACGGGATCTGAACATCAAACATCAGTGAACTCGTTCAGCTCAAGCTGAACATCGAGACTTCGGTGGGGGAGTCTACCCCCACCGAAGCAGAGTATGGGGGACCCACTCCCACTTGTAGAAGTGGGAGTCTTACGATTAGATAAAAGGGGGTCTTCGGTGGAAACAGAGGGAACCCGTTTGCAGAAGGTGCTAGCCCAGGCTGGCGTGGCCTCTCGGCGGCGGGCAGAGGAACTCATTCGCGAGGGCAAGGTTTATGTGAACGGGATCAAGGTCGAAGCGCTCGGCGTGAAAGTCGGGCCGACGGATGAGATTAGGGTTGAGGGCCGCATGATTCAAGGCCGTCAGGCATGGCATTATTATCTCTTAAATAAGCCCTGCGGGGTGATGACTACCGCTCAGGATCCCCAAGGGCGCACCACCGTGCTCCAGCTTCTCGGGGCTTTGCCAGTCCGGGTATACCCGGTGGGACGGCTGGATTATGATACCTCGGGCCTTCTGCTGCTCACGAATGATGGGGAACTGGCCCATCGCCTAGCTCACCCGCGCTATGGCGTGGATAAGACCTACCGGGTGTGGGTGGAACATGCGATTCCACCTGCCCGCTTGAAAATATTAGCACACGGGATTGAACTTGAGGACGGGAAAACGGCTCCGGCCAAAGTGCGCGTGATCCGTCCTACCCCCTTTCTCTTGGAGATCACGATTCATGAAGGGAAGAACCGCCAGGTGCGTCGTATGTTTGCCGCCATTGGCCATCCGGTGCTGCGGCTGGAGAGGATACGTTACGGGCCACTGGTCCTTGAGGGGGATTTGAAAGCGGGAGCCTTCCGTCTATTGACGAAAGCCGAAATCAAGGCTCTACGTCAGCTTGTTGGGCTGGCCGGGCATGATGATAAGGCTTAGCCCATAGCCAAAGCCCCCATAACCCGTGTTAGGTATGGGGGCTACTTTGATCAGCCTTGAGTTAGGGATTAATGGAAAGGGTATAGGGGATGATCTAACTCCTTGTTCCACTTTTCAATGTCTTTGCCTCCATAACACTGGAGGGTATTGGCCACAGAATTAACTTTTTCATGTTCTGTCTGGATGAGAACGAGGTACTGCCCTGTCCGGACCTCATGTTCATAATGGCGGGAGCGTTCCCCCGTGAGCCCATAGCCGAGTAGGGCATCGGCCAGTCCAGCCCCTTTTGGCAGGCGCATCAAGACATTAGCGAGCGGGCCTGCCGCGAGTACATCGCCCAAATCGGGGATATTAAGCGGAGGTGCCTGAACCAGCCAGGCATTAAAGGCATCAAGGTTTTTTTCCACAGGGTAATAGGCCAATTCACTGGCGATTTCCTCGTTGACATTACGCTGGCGTACATATTCATGGCGTACCAGAACAGATATTTTGCTATTCGCCAAGGATTCCCCTTGAATCTCCTCCACGGCTTCTTTGGTTTGGACAGGGCTTTTAAAAACTGCCACAACTGTTCTTAGCATCTTCAATCCTCCTTGTGCCGTTTGGGCTAGTATGTCCTCAAACGACATCGTTCACGCAGAGGAAGAAGGAAAAAGGCAGGAAAGGGCGAATTATAAAATTTAAGTTTGAGAGCGGGGGTTGAGGGATGAAAATTCGCATTGGGGATGAGATTTTGGCAGAACATATCCGAGTGCAGATCCGGCTCGATTTTCGCGGCGAGCCGAAAAACGGGCGCTTTTTCTTCGGCAGTAAGAGAAAGGAAGACATGGCGGAAGCGTTTCGGGAACAGCAGGTCGCCTTGCTGCGCAATTTTCCGCTGCAGGGAATCACGATTGAGGATGTGGATTTAAGCCTCGATATTTATGAAGTTCGTGAAACCCAAGGTAGGAAGGCCGCCGATGTTGCCTATGCCCCAGTCGTTTTGAAGCTTCGCTTGGAAAACATGGATGACCTTTTGCCTTTGATCTTAAGACAGGAGTTTCGCAAGATCGAGTTTTTAAGTCCTGATCAAGTGCATCTACACCGCTTGGATCTGGAGCGACTGCTCTTTCGCATGAGCCAGGCCCATCAGCAGGCCCTCGGCGAATTGGAGCAGAAGTTCCTGCGCTAACAGTTTGCGGTAAGAGCTTGTAAAAGTGGTTTTTGATAGTGATGTTTTTAGAAAGTTTTAGATAAGGGGGACATGGGATGTTATCAGAATCGATTCTTAGGGAACTTAGAGAGGTGCTGGGAGGTAAAAATGTACTCAGCGAGACTGAAGATTTGTTAACCTATGCCTATGATGCGACCGCCGCGATGAGGCGGAAAACGCCGGATGTGGTTGTGGCTCCGAAATCGACGGAAGAAGTGAGTCAGGTGTTGAACATCGCTCAGAAATACGGGCTTCCGGTTTACCCACGGGGTTCGGGGACGAATCTCAGCGGGGGGACGATTCCGCTGGAGGGAGGGATTGTCCTGTCTCTCTTGAACATGAACCGAATTCTGGAAGTGGATACGGAGAACCTGACAGCGACTGTTCAGCCTGGGGTGATCATCCAGGACCTGAATAATGAAGTCGCTCTGCACGGGCTTCTCTATCCCCCCGATCCTGGGACGGTGACGACGGCGACCATGGGCGGCTCAGTTTCTGAGTCTTCAGGGGGCTTGCGTGGACTGAAATACGGGGTAACAAAACACTATGTGATGGGAATGAAGCTCGTGCTCGCCGATGGGAAAGTGATCAAATGGGGCGGAAAGACGGTAAAAAATGTTACCGGATATGACCTTACCGCCCTCTTTACGGGGGCGGAGGGGACACTAGGGATTATCACAGAAATTCTCGTCAAGTTGATTCCTGCTCCAGAAACGAGAAAAAGCCTCTTAGGGGTGTTCGATGATGTAGACAAAGCAGGGCGGGCGATATCCGCCATTATTCGCAACAGGATCATCCCGGCGACTCTGGAAATCATGGACAATATGACGCTGCGTACGGTGGAAAACTTCACGCATGCGGGCCTGCCCATAGAGGCAGAGGCTGTCCTCTTGATTGAAGTCGATGGGTATAAGGAGGTTGTAGAACGGGAAGCCGCGCTGGTGGAGGATGTTCTGCAGCAAGAAGGAGCCGTTGAAGTCAAAGTGGCTAAAGATGAGCAGGAGCGGGAGCGGATTTGGTTCGCCCGCCGCAGCGCCTTACCGGCCTTGGCGCAAAAGAAACCAACCACGGTTTTGGAAGATGCAACGGTTCCCCGCAGTAAGATCCCTGAGATGTTAAAAGCGATCCGCGAGATTGCGAAAAAGTATGATCTTCTCATCGGCACATTCGGTCATGCCGGGGATGGCAACCTGCATCCCACGATCTTGACGGATGAGCGGGACAAAGAGGAAATGGCGCGCGTAGAGAAAGCAGTTGATGAGATTTTCCAAGTTGCTATTTCTCTGGGAGGTACGCTTTCTGGGGAGCATGGTATTGGCATAGCCAAAGCCAAGTATTTGCCCTTAGAGTTCGGGGAGGCCGGTGTGCGTACCTTGAGGCGTATTAAAGAAGCACTCGATCCGGAATATCGGCTTAACCCTGGGAAGATCGTGCTAAGAAAGGAATAGGCCCGAAAGATGCTCCAGAGGAGGAAATAGGTGTGGGGATTTACAGCACATTGACATCGATTGAAGGCGAACTGCACAAGTGCATGAAATGCGGCAACTGCCAGGCAGTCTGTCCAATCTACAAGGAAACCCGGCATGAAGTTGGGGTGGCTCGCGGAAAGATTAGCCTTGTGGAGGCCCTCCTGTCCGGAGAAACGGAAATGACGGAAGGTCTTTCTGAGCGGTTCTCTTTGTGCACGACATGCATGGCATGCAATGCCAACTGCCCGTGTGGGGTGCGTTTTGATCGGATTATTCTAGCGGCCCGTGCGGAGGCGGTACGCCAAAAAGGATTACACTCTGCGAAAGCGATCGCTTTCGGAGCTTTGAAACGGCAAGGCCTCTTTGATTTGGGTTTGAAGGTCGGGAGTGTTTTTCAAGGAGTCGCGCTGAAGCGGATTCCTGGCCGCAAGTCAGGTTCCCGTTTACGCTTTGAAGTGGGTATGGGGCAAACAAAGGTTTTCCCTAATTTGGCGAAGAGAACCTTGCGCAGCGAACTGCCGGAGATCGTCCGCCCGGCTGGAACAGCGAAGATGCGGGTAGCTTTCTTTACCGGCTGTATGATCAATTATTTCTATACCGACATGGGAAAGGCTGTGGTTGAGGTACTGATCGAGAACAGCCTCGAAGTGGTTATCCCGAACGGACAAGGGTGCTGCGGGATCCCGGCTTCTGTGAATGGAGATGTAGAATCAGCAAGAGTCATGGCGAAACGCAATTTGCGCGAGTTTGAGAACATGGGAGCAGACGCCTTGGTGGTGGCCTGTTCCTCGGGAGGTTCGGCCTGGAAGCATGTCTATGCCGAACTTTTGAGTGATGAGCCGAAGTGGCGGGCTTTGGCGGAAAAATGGGCGGAGAAGTCCTATGATATCGCTGAATTCCTGGTCGATCGCGTCCCATTTAAAGAAGAAGGGCTCGGTCGCGTGGAACGTAAAGTCACTTATCATGACCCGTGTCATTTAAACCGGGGACAAGGGATTTACGCCGAACCGCGGGAGATGCTTAAAAAGATTCCGGGGCTGGAACTCATTGAGATGAAGGAGCCAGGGCGTTGCTGCGGTATGGCAGGATCGTTTAGCCTCACCCATCCCGAACTCTCGGATCAGATTTTGGAACGCAAGATTCAAGATATTGCCCAGACCCATACCGATACCGTAGCCACGGGCTGCCCGGCTTGTCGTCTGCAGTTGGCGAGCGGGGTGGAAAATGCCGACTTGCAGGAGGATGTGGTGCATATCGTCCAGATCCTGGCGGAGTCGTATCGGGCTGGCAAACTCGAACCTCGCGTCTAAAACTACGCATTAAGTTTGTGAAATATTTTGCGATATTTTACTGAAAACTGTAGAATCTACTAGCATTTTGCGGATGCTCCGTGATACACTACATGTGTAGACTAACCAAGAGGCCTGGACAGCAGGCCAGGGAAGGGGAGGGACAGTCTTGGAGCTGAAACCGATCAAGACGCGAAAAATATATGAAGAAATCGCAGAACAACTACGCAAGTTGGTTTCCTCGGGTAAGCTTAAGCCTGGGGATCGCCTACCCGCAGAACGTGAACTCGCGGAACGCTTGCAAGTGAGCCGTGCCTCGGTTCGCGAGGCCCTAAGTGCTTTGGAAATGATGGGGCTGGTAGAGGTTCGTTCGGGTGAAGGAACGTATATCCGGCATGTGAACATTGACTCCGTAGTCGCCCCGATCGCTTGGGTTCTTTCTTTGGAGAAGGACACAGTTGTTCAGCTCATGGAGGTGCGCAAGATCCTGGAATCCCAGGCGGTCAGCCTGGCGGCTGAGCGGGCCGGGGAAGCAGAGCTCAAAGAGATGGCCGACGCCTTGGAAATGATGCGCCAGGATCTGGAAACGGGCCAGATCGGGGAAGTGGCCGACCACCGCTTTCACTTTGCCATCACCCGGGCTACACACAATGCGATCTTGATTCGGATTATGAATTCCATTTCAGACACCATGCAGCAGACCTTAAAGATAAGCCGCAGCAAGCTCTTTAGCTCCAAAGAGATTCTGGAACGCCTCTATGTCGAGCATGTGGCGATACTGGATGCGATTAGAGCGCGCGATCCAGAAAAGGCCAGTGAATGCATGCTTTGCCATCTCGTGCGTGTGGAAGAGGATACGTTACGCGTGCTCTAGGTGCACGCTTAAGTGAACTCGTTCAACTAAAGTTGAACATCGAGACTTCGGTGGGGGAGTCTACCCCCACCGAAGCAAAGTACGAGGTACCACTCCCACTTGTAGAAGTGGGAGTCTCACGATAGGGTGAATAGTTTCGTTGTTTCTCTTGTTTTTTGGAGGCAAACACTGTTAAGGATGCGATGATATGCCCTATGGACAAATGCTTTTTCATCCGCATAACTGTATAAATACAAAAAAGCCCTTTGCGCGGGCCTGCCGTGAATGTGTGGAAAAATGCCCGCACCAAGCGATTTCCGAGACGCATGAAATCGATTTGGAGCGCTGCAGCGAGTGTGGGGTCTGTATGGCGGTCTGCCCCAGTGACGGGGTTGTGGATCGCTCGCTAGAAGGCTTGCATGACTATCTGTTTCAGGCAGAGGAGATCATCTTGAATTGCCCGGCAGCAGAGCCGGAGGGCTGGGAAATTCCCTGCTTGGGCATTGTGGATCGGGATTTATGGCTGGCGCTCTTAGCGTTAGCTTCCCGGAAAAAGATAAGGCTTCTGACGGCCCGCTGTGCCGATTGCCCGGACAAAGAGGCTTGCCTGATGTCTGTGTCCGTATTTAAAGAAATTCATGCCCAGTGGCCGGAACACCCGGAAATCCAAATTCGGGTGAAGCCGGATCAGGGTGGGGCGGAGAGCCGTGATTTACCGAAGAATCCAGAAACGGTCAAGGAGCGCGGTTTGCACAATTGGCGCGAACTGGGGCGCAAAAAAGTCGAAGGTTTCCTTCCCAGTTTGGCCGCCGAGCAAAGCAATAACATTCCGCTGACGCGTATGTGGCTCGCAGAAGCACTGGAAAGTGTTGCAGGATTAGAAGTTCCTTTTCTGGCGCTCACGGTGTCTGATGCGTGTACGAACTGCGGAGTCTGTGCGGCGATCTGCCCGCAAGGAGCGTTGACGAAACGCCAAAAAGGACAGGCCTTGCAGCTTGTCCTCGAACCGCTCCAATGTGTACAGTGTGGGCGTTGTGTGGAAATCTGCCAGCCGAAAGCCTTGGCCCTGGAGGCGAAATCGCTTCCTGCGGGCGTGCTCAAGGGGAAAATTCTCTTGCATGAGGGCGATCCCCGTTTTTGCAGCTGTTGTGGCAAGCAGATTTTCGACCACTCGGAACCGCCCTTATGTATGGCATGTGCGACCCGAGATCCAGATCGGCACGACATTCTGCTCTAGGAGTTGCTGGGCTAGGCAAGGGGGGCTTCTTCATGAACGATAAGCGGCTCATCGTGATAGGCGGGGGAGCGGCGGGGATGATGGCCGCAGGGCAAGCAGCACTGGCCGGGGCAGAGGTTGTGCTCCTCGAGAAAAACGAGCGGTTAGGACGAAAGATCGCGATTTCCGGGAAAGGACGCTGCAACATTACCAATGCAGAACACGTCTCGGATTTTATCCGGAACTATCCTGGCAATGGCCGCTTCCTGCAAGGGATCTTGCGAGAGTTCGATAATGTGCGTTTGCGCGAATTTCTCAGCGCCTATGGTGTCGAGACCAAGGTGGAGCGGGGTGGGCGTGTTTTTCCCGTATCAGATGATGCCGAAGCGGTGGTACAGGCCTTAGAACGGTTCCTAAACCAGGAACACGTCGAGGTGAGGTTAAAAGAGGTGGTTGACGGGATTGTAATGACGGCAGGAAAAGTTACCGGCGTCCGGCTCCGGGGTGGTCGGATGTATCCGGCCCAGGCCTGCATTGTCACAACAGGAGGGGCATCCTATCCGGGGACAGGATCCACTGGGGACGGCTACCGCTTGGCCGAGGCCTTGGGACATTGCGTTATTTCACCACGACCGGCTCTCGTCCCCCTGCGTACAGAGGAAGGCTGGGTCAAAGATGTTCAAGGGCTTTCCCTGCGCAATGTGGAAGCGAGCCTATTCCTGAACGGGAAAAGAGGGAAGACGGAATTTGGGGAGATGTTGTTTACGCACTTCGGAGTATCTGGCCCGATTATCTTAACCTTGAGCCGGGATGCTGGGTTAGCCGTAAACCGAGGCGAAAAGGTGACTCTGAACATTAATCTGAAGCCCGCCCTCACGCCTGAACAGCTTGATCTTCGCCTGCAGCGGGATTTTAAGGAATTCAGCAATAAACAGTTCAAAAATGCGCTCAATGACCTTTTGCCAAAGTCTCTCATTCCTGTGATCATCGAGCTTTCTGGGATTGACCCGGATAAGGCGGTGCATCAGGTGAGCAAGGAAGAACGGCGACGGCTCGCTGGTCTTTTGCGGGGCCTCCCTTTAACCATTTTGGGAACGCTTCCCCTGGCTGCGGCGATCGTCACTGCGGGAGGAGTCGATGTCAAGGAGATTGATCCCAAAACCCTGGCTTCCAAGAAGGTTGAAGGGCTTTATTTTGCGGGGGAAGTGGTGGATGTCGACGGGGTGACAGGAGGGTATAATTTGCAGGCCGCCTTTGCCATGGGCTATCGGGCGGGTCGGGCTGCTAGCCGCTACTTAGAATCGAGGGTCTGAGGATGCATTTTGGCGCATAAGTTTTCTACGAGGTGATGCATGTGCGCCGGACAGAACAAATTCTCATCCGCATGATGATTTTAGCGTCTGTAGCCCTAGCGATCGTGCAGCTGGGGTTGGCGAAGGATCCGGTAGATTTTTACTTAGCGATGGCGGCCAAAGTGGAAAACCCGCCGCTTGACATTCCTGCTACGGGAAGCGAAGCGAGTCAAACGTATACCCTTTCGCTCAAGGCTGTTCCCAATGCACCGGTAAAGGTTTGGCAAAACGGTGTGCAGCTCGCGGATTTGAGTCAAGGGGAAAAGCTTATCAAGGTTCGCGCAGGGGAAATTCTCCTCGATGGGCGGGGGATTGGGCAAAGCATACGGGTACAAATCCTGCCCAGGGATGCAAATCTAAAGGAACCGCATTCGAGTGTGCTGAGCCTGAACGGGAATACCCAGAACGTCAAGGTGAGCCCCTAACCTTTGAGTGATTTTGCGAGGACTGAAAAACACGGTTTGCGGTTGCAAAGTCAGCCCGGACATACTATAATTCTCTATAATATCGTTTCTTTGTTCCGCCAGATTGTTAAATCCTGGGGGATAATGCGCCGTAGGCTGGGCACACACAAGTTTTATTTATGTTTTGCTTTTCCTTTTAGGCAGGGAAAGATGTAGGACGGCGGGTTGTCAAAATTCGGGTTTTATAGCCCGTGAAGTGGGTAGGATGGGAAGGATGGTGAAATTAAACATAAGTAAACAGACACCCTTTTGGTGTCTTTTTCTGGTATTTCGGCCTAAGCAAATTTGGCCTCAAAGGAGCGCTGATCATGATTGCCCAAAGTAAAAGAGTAGCAATTTGCGCCTTGAAGATGGCGATGACAGAGAGCCGGGAAGAGGAAACTCTGCTTAAGGAGGCGTTTGCCAAGCAGGGGATTAAGACAGCCGCGGTGGATTATGGCGGAGATTACGTCAGTGCAATCAAGAAGATCATTGAACGCTCCGTGGTCGCTGCCAAACGGGAAGGGGTTATTAAAGAAACCCATGGGGATGAGGGGGCCGTGGCTGGAGCTACCCGTGAGGCCTTGACCCAAATCATGCCTAAGGCCATTGGCTTGAATGTTGGGGGGAAGATCGGGATTGCGCGTAGGGATGAACACCTGAGTGTGGCGATCTTTTTCGGGGTTGGGCTTTTGCATTTGGATGAAGTGGCTTTAGGGCTTGGCCATCGCGCGGCTCCGAAAGAGTAGGGTGATTGAAATGGTGAGAGGAATTCGTGGGGCGACCACGGTCGAAGCAAACCATTCAGCACAAATCCGAGAAGCGACCCAAGAACTTCTGCAGGCGCTCGTGAAGGAAAACAAGCTATTGCTCGAGGATCTTGTCAGTGCTATCTTCACGGTGACCCCAGATCTCAATGCCGAATTCCCTGCTTCTTTCGCTCGGGAAATCGGCTGGGATCGGGTGCCACTCATTTGCTCAACGGAGATTCCCGTACAGGGGGCCATGCCGTTGTGTATTCGGGTTTTGCTGCATGTCAATACGGAGCTTTCCCAAAAACAAGTCCGTCATGTTTACTTGCGCCGGGCGGTAGGGTTGAGAAAAGATTTGGCAGCTCAATGAGGCGCAGAGGAAACATCCACAAACAAACTATTCTAGGGGGTTTTGCACCGTGGCAGAGTTTAAAGGTCTTATTCGTGAAGAAGTTCGTGAGCTGGCGTATTATGTGCCGGGAAAACCGATTGAAGAGGTAAAACGGGAGCTAGGGCTTAACGCGGTGATTAAACTTGCATCCAATGAAAACCCCTGGGGTCCTTCCCCACGTGCGATCGAGGCCATGCAGGAGGCTTTGGCCGACATTGGTCGTTATCCGGACGGGAGCGCCTATGTCCTAAGAGCTGCCTTGGTCGAACATTTTCAGCTGAGTGGCGAGCACTTTATATTTGGAAACGGCTCCGATGAAATCGTCCAACTGATCGCCAGTGCCTTTTTTCGGGCTGGGGACGAGATTCTCATGGGAGTGCCCAGTTTTCCGCGTTATGAGACCGTCACCCGGATCATGGGAGCCATCCCCGTGGAGATCCCACTTGAGGATGGATATTATCCGTTGGAAGGGATGCTCGCCAAGCTTTCGGAGAAAACGCGGGCCATTTTCATCTGCAATCCTAACAATCCCTCAGGAACCGTGCGGACGAGCGCGGATTTGCGAGAATTTGTGGCGAAGGTGCCCCCAAAAGTCTTGTTGATTTTTGACGAAGCTTATCTCGAATTTACGCATGAAAAGTTTTCTGGCTTGGAATTCCTAGCCGAGGGGCGTCCGGTTATCGTCCTGAAGACATTTTCCAAAGCTTATGGCCTTGCCGGAGTCCGTGTCGGCTATGCGATTTCCCAGCCTGAATTCGTGGATGCACTGAATCGTGTGCGTCCCCCGTTTAACGTGAATTCAGTGGCGATGGCCGGGGCTGTGGCGGCTTTCGCCGATCAGGTTTACCTGAGCGAAGTGGTTGAGAAGAATCGCCAAGAACGCGAAGCATTGACGGTAAACCTCGAAGCGTTAGGGGCCAAGGTTTTGCCGTCAGAGACGAACTTCATTCTTGCCTTCTTCCCGGGGAAAGGCCCGGAACTGGCACAAGAACTTCTCCGTCGGGGTGTAATCGTGCGCCCAGGGGTTGCCTTCGGCTATCCGGACGCTCAACGAATTACTGTGGGAAATCACGACGAAAACGGTAAATTGCTCACGGCCATAAAGGAATTGCTATTATAAAGAAGCACACTTCAATTTTCAAAAGTAAAGGTGATACTCTTATCTTAAAGAGATAGGTGTAATGGTAGGATGGCAGGGACAAGATAAGGGAAAGGGTGACAGACAAGATGATCATTGTATTGAAGCACGGTTCAGGGGAAAATGAGGTCAGGGAAATCACGGAAAGGCTTAGCGAACAAGGTTTTAAGGTTCATATTTCCGAAGGGGTAGAGAAAATCTTGATTGGCGCGATTGGGGATCGGTCGCGGCTGTCCGCTTTGGATTTAGAAGCTTTGCCTTGGGTTGAGAAGGTGGTTCCGATATTGTCTCCGTATAAATTGGTGAGCCGGGAATTTCATCCGGCCGATAGCATCATATCGATCGGGGAACATCAGATTGGTGGTAAGGACATTCACGTCATAGCGGGCCCTTGTGCAGTAGAAAACCGGGCTCAGATCTTAGAAACGGCCCATAGGGTTAAAGAAGCCGGAGCGACGTTTTTGCGCGGCGGAGCGTTTAAGCCGAGAACTTCTCCTTACTCCTTTCAGGGTTTGGGTGAGGAAGGGTTGCGCTACTTGGCCGACGCACGAGAGGAAACCGGTCTTTTGGTCGTGACCGAAGTGGTGGATGTCCGGGACGTGGAACGAGTGGCCTACTATGCCGATGTTCTACAAATTGGGGCTCGTAACATGCAGAACTTCCTCCTCTTAAAGGAAGTAGCCAAGAGCAATCGCCCCATCCTCTTAAAACGTGGGCCTTCGTCGACCTTAGAGGAATGGATGATGGCGGCTGAATATATCATGGATGGTGGCAATTACCAAGTGATGTTTTGCGAACGCGGAATTCGCACGTTTGAGGATTACACACGCAATACCCTTGATTTGAGCATGGTTCCAGCTCTGCATGCCCTATCTCATTTGCCAGTCATTGTTGACCCCAGCCATGGAACAGGCCGTTGGAACCTGGTAACCCCGATGGCTAAGGCAGCCCTCGCGGCAGGTGCCGATGGGCTTATCGTTGAAGTTCATCCCCAGCCAGAAAAAGCGCTTTCTGACGGTAAGCAGTCCCTGACCCCGGAGAACTTCAGCACCATGATGAAGGATCTCGCCCGCTTGTCCCAAGTGTTGGAACGAGATCTGAAGGGAGTCGAAGGATAAGTGCTGGAGCATGAGCAGAAACCCCTGCTTTCTCCAGGTTGGCAAGGCCTGCGCTGCCCGCAGGCCTGTGTCATTGGCCTTGGCTTGATCGGAGGCTCTTGGGCGGGTGCCCTGCATCAGCTCGGCTGGCAGGTGAGCGCAGTCGATGCCTCCGAGACGAGCCTGAAACAGGCACAGGATCAGGGGTGGATTGAACAGGGTTTTTTGGAGATTCCCCCTCGTATTGACGCGGATCTAGTGATCTTGGCGTTGCCTTTGCCGCTCATCCGCGACGGGATTGAGGCTTTGACCGGACGGCTGCGGCCTGGAACGATCATCACCGATGTCGGGAGTGTCAAAGGGGAAGTTTGTACAGAGGTCAAGCGGCTTCTGGGGACAGATAAAGGGTTGAGAAGCAGTGAGGTCTTCTTTATTAGTGGGCATCCGATGGCTGGCTCGGAGAAATCTGGGTTTGGCGCTGCCGATCCAAACCTCTTTCGAGGTTTTCCATATGTTCTGATTGTGGATGACGGCCCAGAGGAAGCGTTGGCAAGCTTGGCAGGTGTTGTGCACCAACTAGGTGCCGAAGTGGTTTTGCGTGAAAAGGAACAGCATGACGAGGAAGTGGCAATGGTCAGCCACATTCCCCATTTACTTGCTGTAGCCTTGGCTTTGGCAGCTGAGGATATTTCCAGGAATGGTTCGGCTCTACAGCTGGCAGGACGGAGTTTTCGCGAAGTAACCCGGATTGTTGAGAGTTCTCCGGGGATGTGGCAGGAAATCATTATAAAAAATTCACAGGCCGTTCTAAAAGGCCTGGATCAATGGCAAATTCGCCTTAATGAACTTCGGGGGTATGTTGAAGCCCGGGACGGGGAGAACATTGCTGAGGCCTTTCGCCAGGCAGCGACGGTGCGCACCAGGCTGTAGCGATGACAAGAAATTGGTTTGGGAGGATATGCGATGAGCGGTATCTTTGTTCGCCCGGTTTCCCGGGCCGTTGGAGAGATTTTTGTGCCTGGGGACAAATCTATTTCGCATCGGGCTGCGCTTTTTGGGGGGATGGCCCATGGAGAGACGTATGTGTCTGATTTTTTGCCGGGTGAGGACTGCCTGAGCACCCTCAGATGCTTAAGCCAGCTTGGAGTGGAGTGGGAAAGGCAGGGGACGGAGGTCTGGATCCGCGGACAGGGAATGGAAAACTGGCAGGAACCGGATGATGTCCTCGATGTCGGGAATTCAGGGACGACGATTCGGCTGATGCTAGGGGCGTTGGCTGGCCGGGATTTTGCGGCGACGCTTTCCGGGGATGCCTCCATCCGCAAGCGCCCGATGCGTCGGGTGGCCGAACCGCTCCGACAGATGGGAGCTACGATCGTGGGCCGACAGGGCGGAAACCTGGCTCCACTCACGATAGTGGGCGGGAGTCTTGCGGGTGGGGATATACGCATACCGGTAGCCTCGGCACAAGTGAAGTCGGCTGTTATCCTGGCCGGACTCAACGCTCAGGGGGAAACGATTGTGGAAGAACCGGCCCCTTCTCGCGATCATACGGAGCGGATGCTTAAGGCGTTTGGGGCGAACATTGTTCACCAGGGAACCCGTGTTCAAGTTAAAGGAGGGGCTCGCCTTCGGGGTCAGCATGTTTCTGTACCAGGAGATGTTTCCTCGGCTGCTTTTTTCCTTGTTCTCGGTAGCCTGGCACCAAGCGGGGAGATTTTTCTGCACGATGTCGGGGTGAACCCGACCCGAACTGGGATTGTGGATGTGTTGAAGGAAATGGGGGCAGACATTGAGTTTTTAAATCTACGCGAACATACAGGGGAGCCACGGGCTAATCTCCGCGTGCGACCGGCGGCACTGCGCGGGGTGGAAATCGGGGGAGCGCTGATTCCGCGCCTGATTGATGAAATTCCGGTTTTGGCTGTGGCCGCCGCTCTAGCGGAGGGAGAGACTCTGATCCGGGATGCGGCAGAACTTAGAGTCAAGGAAACAGACCGGATCAACACCGTGGTAGCAGGATTAAAGGAATTAGGCGCGGATGTGGAAGAACTTCCTGATGGGCTTCGGATCATAGGACGGCCCCGGTTAACGGGAGGAAGCCTGAAAAGCCACGGGGATCACCGCCTGGCGATGGCCTGGGCTGTGGCTGGGGCCCTCTCTGCACAGGGAGTTTCCATCGAAGGTACCGAAGCCGCGCAGGTATCCTACCCGGAATTCTTCCGGGATTTCGAGCGGGTAAGCCGAGGCTAATCTTTATTTGTGTTAATAATCACAATTCGACAAATTTTTGGAAATATCCTTGTTGTCTTGCAGGAGAACAAAAAACGATGGCGAATTGAAATAATGTATAGATGGCCTGACCAACAGGTAAACTAATGGCACTGCCTGCTAATTTGGCCACTAAATATGGAAAAAGGAGGGAAGGAAGCTTCTTAAAAGGCAGGATCTCAGAAGTTCAGATTTACTGTGAGGGGGGTTTGACTTTGTTAAAGTATCTTCAAAATTATAATCCCATGGGAAATGACTTTTTATCCGTAATATTGGCAGCGTTACCTATTGTAACTTTACTTTACTTCTTGGCACTTCATCCACACAAGGGTAAATCCGGTCGCAGAGTTTTGGGAATTTATGCTCCCTATGCGGCTATCCTAGCGGCACTTGTCGCTTTGGTTGTGATCGTTTTTGGGATGAACATGCCGGCTCAATCTGCGCTGGCCGCTTTTGGCTACGGCGCTCTCAGCGGGCTTTTTCCGATTGGCTGGATTGTCTTTGGAGCGATTTTCCTTTATACGATGACTCTGGTTACGGGTAGGTTTGAGATTCTTAAAGACTCCATCGCCGGAATCACTCCTGATCGACGCTTACAAGCACTTATTGTTGCTTTCAGTTTTGGGGCATTTATGGAGGGAGCCGCTGGCTTCGGAACGCCGGTTGCTGTGGCTGGTGCGATCATGGTTGGTTTGGGATTCCGCCCTTTGACGGCGGCTGTAATTTGCTTGGTGGCCAATACAGCCCCTGTGGCTTGGGGAGCGATTGGTACCCCTATTTTGACCTTGGGAGCATTGACGGGCATTCCTCATCAGTTGATTACACAAATGGCAGGCCGTCAATTGCCGTTCTTCTCAGTTATCGTACCATTTTGGTTGGTAGCGACGCTGGTTCTTATGGAAAAGGGCAAGTGGAAGGACGTTTGGGAAGTATGGCCCGCTACTTTAGTGACGGGTGTTTCCTTCGCAGCGGCACAGTTCACTATGGCTGAGTTCGGCATCACCATGCTCGTGGATATTGTAGCAGGCCTTTTTAGCATCATCGTTACGGCTATTTTCCTTAAATTCTGGCAACCCAAGAATGTTATTACGAATGAAATGGCTTATGCAGCGCTTGACGGCAAGCCTGTTAAAGCAAGAGTCGTAATTCCCAAACATTCGGGAGAAGACCTGTTCAAGGCTTGGATTCCTTGGGTCTTTTTAGCGATCTTTGTTTTCCTTTGGGGTCTTCCCTCTGTGAAGACTTTCTTGAATCACCTTTTCAATCCGACGTTTAAAGTTCCTTACCTGGCTGGGGTGGTCTTTAGGACGGCTCCCGTGTCACCGACGGCTGTAGCGAAAGCCGCAGAAGGGGCAAGTTACAGTTTCAATCTCCTAACGATGGCGGGTACGGGAATTTTGATTGCTGCTTTCTTGTCCGGTATATTCTTCCTCAAAGTGACGGCTACTCAATGGAGAGAAATCTTTATCAGAACCGTTACCCGTCTAAAAGTGCCGCTTACGGTGATTGCTACCGTGGTTGGTTTGGGCTATATGACGCGCTATGCTGGAACCGATGCGATTCTCGGTTTGGCCTTCGCGAAAACCGGAATGCTGTATCCGTTCTTTGCCGTCATGATTGGTTGGTTGGGTGTATTTTTGACGGGCAGTGATACGGCATCTAACGCGATGTTCGGTAGTCTGCAGCAGATTACGGCAAATCAGCTCGGTTTGAATCCGCTCTTGATCGTAACGGCGAATAGTACCGGTGGTGTAATGGGTAAAATGATTGATGCCCAGAGCATTACCGTGGCCACAGTTGCCTGTTATGAAAATCCGGATGAGGGTGTGGATGCCATCGGCGTCATTTTCCGAAAAGTCTTCTGGCATAGTGTGGCTTTAGCGATTCTCATGGGCATTTTGGTCTGGTTGCAGGCCTATGTCTTTACAGGCATGATACCACCCTATCATCCTTAAAGCTAAGTCGGTTTTATAAAGTGTCATCTTAATGGATCAAAAGAGGCTGTTGACAAGTCAACAGCCTCTTTTGTTTTGATGTATAATTCCCTTAGTGGGTTTTCCCTCTCATCCGTCTCCATAAAGTCGTACGGCTAATGCCCAGCCTTTTGGCTGCTTCAGTTTTATTGCCCTGAACACTTCGCAATACATTCTCAATTTCCTCCTCATCATCGTCACTCAATATTCTCTCTGACTGAACCATGACGAGCAGTGACTCGAACAAAGAATGAGCATCCGTTCCAGGAGTCAAAAGTACGGAAAACCTCTCAACGAAATTTTTCAGTTCCCTGACATTACCGGGCCAATCATAGTCCTGGAAACCTGGTTGTTCAGAAATCCTCTTAATTTCGTTGTCAGTTAAGTCTGGCCTTAGTTCCGATAAGAATTTATGCACGAGCAAGGCCATATCGGTTCGTCGCATCCTCAACGATGGCAGCACAAGGGTCAGGATGTTCAACCGATAATAGAGGTCTTCCCTAAAGACCCCATGTTCTACCATCTGCCAGAGATGTTTATTTGTTGCGGCTATAACCCGAATGTCGACGGGAATGATACGGTCGCCACCAATGCGCATTACTTCATGTTCTTCCAGGACTCTCAGGAGTCTGGCCTGAATGGACATGGAGATTTCCCCAATTTCATCCAAAAAAATTGTTCCTGCATGGGCCAACTCGAACAGCCCTGGTTTGCCACCTTTTTTGGCTCCGGTGAAAGCGCCGTCAGCGTAGCCAAACAATTCGCTCTCTAAAAGATTCTCTGGCAGAGCTGCGCAGTTTATCGCAACAAACGGTCGTGGTGAACGTGAACTGGCATTGTGGATCGCTTGGGCAAACAGTTCCTTACCCGTACCCGACTCCCCCAGGATGAGTACCGTCGAGCTGTTCGGAGCATAGAGTGCTGCTTGTCTCTTAACCTGTAACAAGGACTCGCTGTTGCCTAGAATATCCGTCAAATGTGCCTTGGCTAAAAACCCTTTTTCGTATAATCTCTTGCGAATCTGCTCTTCAGCCTCCTGAATGCTACCGATGTCCTGAAAGGTGGCAACTGCTCCAGTTATATCGCTTTTGACAATAATAGGGATTCGATTCGTAAGAATATGGACTTCCCCTATGGCCTGTAGTTTGTTCAGTTCTGACTGACCCGTTTTCATCACTTGCGTTAGCCGGGTGGTCGGAAGAAATTGTTCAATATTTTGCCCTATTATCGTGTGGCGGGAAATACCGGTAATTTTTTCTGCGCTTGGGTTAAAAACAGTAACGGTTCCCGACTTATCGGTAGCAATGATTCCTCCATAAGCAAAATCTAAAATAGTCCGAAGCTGCTCTGCCTTCTCTGTTTCTAAGTGTTTGGAAAAAGCAATTTGCACGGCCATATCCAGGGCGCGCTCAACGCCATCCATAGAATAGATAAAGATCCCACGCATATCTTTCTGCCGAGCCGCTTCGAGGACCAAACTACCACCTATGACTGTGTTAATGCCTTCGCTCTTCAACGCATCCAGAATTGGCCCGATCGATTCTGGATGCGCAAAGATTAGTTCCTTCGGAGGCACGGTCAACAGGTCTTTGACTTTTTCTAAGTGGGGGAGTTTACTTTGGTAAGTAACAATTGCCGCTGTAGTGGAGAATTCCTGTGCTTTTTTTAAAGCAAAAAGGACATCGAAGCCAGTAATTGCAATGTCGACTACAGGTGTTTTTAAATTCTGAGATAGAAGTCTGGCATTCCCTCCCGAGGATAGAATGACATCGACTTCATGCTTATCTTCTAATTTTCTGGCTATATTCAAGGCTTTCTCAAGTACAACGCCGTCTCTTATCAGCAATTTAACGGAGCTGGGAAGATTATACTGCAGTGCCTTAATGAGGTATCCCAGTTCCCGATAACAGAAAACACCGATCGTCGGACACATAGCACGTACCCCCTTTCATTGTTTAGTGAACAATCTGCCAACGATAAATCCTATAACCAAGGTTGAACAACATGAAACGATGTGAAACAGATTATGAAACGGATTATAAGATCTAGGAGGCATTAAGTCAAGTATACCGTCCTTTTTCTTAGTGGCATGTTTTTTGCATAATCAGAATAGTAGAAAAACAATTGGCATTCATTTAATTTAATGGTGACGAGGAGGCGATTTAAACGGATTGGCCACAAACAGTAGAAGTCATTGAAGTTGGACTCAGGGATGGGCTTCAGGATGAACCGATCATTGTCAGCACGGAAACGAAGCTGGCAGTAGCCGTTTGTTTATCCCAGGCGGGATTTAGCGCGATTCAAGCGACCTCGTTTGTACATCCGAAATGGATCCCGGCTTTGAGCGATGCCGATGCCTTGGCGTTGAGGCTTCCGTCAGTATCCAAGGTGATTTGGAATGCGCTCGTGCCCAATATGCGTGGGTATGAAAGAGCAAAGGAAGCTGGAATTCGTTTTGTCGATCTCGTAGCATCGGCTAGCGAAAGCCACAACAAGGCGAATCTGAACCGGACGACCGAAGAATCCATGCGGGATTTCGAGGCCATTGTGGAACGTGCCCATGCGGATGGCATTCGTGTCCGGGGTGACATAGCCACGGCGTTTGGTTGCCCGTTTGAAATAGCAGTTCCTAGGGAACGGGTCATCTGGCAGGCAGAATGGTATGTCCGTATGGGAGTGGAAGAAATAGGCCTGGCTGATACCATCGGGGTAGCTCAGCCGCGGCAGGTCTATGAGGTTTTCCAGAGTCTGGCTTTGGCTTATCCTGGCCTCAAGCTCTCTGCTCATTTTCATGACCGGAGGGGGTTCGGTTTAGCGAATGTTTTGGCAGCATTGGAAGGCGGAGCCACCGCCTTTGACGCTTCGATCGGCGGTTTAGGAGGTTGCCCCTACGCGCCGGGTGCTCCGGGCAATTTGTCCACTAAACTTTTGGTTGAGTTTTTAGAGGAAATGGGGGTAAAAACCGGGATCAATCTGGAGAAGCTTGAAGAAGCGGAGAAGCTACTATTAAACGCTGTGCACAAAGTTTGATCTCAGCAGGGGAGGTAGAAGGGAATGGAGAAGGGGCCTTTAGCCGGACTGCGAGTTTTAGAAATGGGTCAGTTGATCGCAGGCCCTCTAGCAGCTCGCATGATGGCTGACTTTGGTGCAGAAGTCATTAAAATCGAACCACGGCAGGGAGACCCGTTACGTACTTGGGGGCTTCCCAGTGAAGCGGGGTCCTTATGGTCCCTGGTCCAGGCGCGTAACAAGAGATGTATTACCTTGGATTTGAAAAAACCCAAAGCGAAGGAGGTAGTACAGCGCTTAGTGCAAACTTGTGATGTTGTTATAGAAAATTTTCGCCCGGGAAAGCTGGAGGAATGGGGGCTCGGGTATGAGGAGTTAAAGGCTGTTAATCCAAAACTTATCATGGTGCGGATTTCCGGATATGGCCAAACTGGACCCTATCGTGAGCGACCGGGTTTTGGCAACATTGCGGAATCCATGGGCGGGATTCGTTATCTTACCGGATATCCGGATCGTCCACCGGTAAGGGTTGGGCTGGCAATAGGAGATGAAATTGCGGCTCTGCATGCCGTGATTGGCACACTTCTCGCATTGAAAAGATGCGGTAGGACCGGCAAGGGGCAAGTTGTCGATGTGGCCCTCACGGAATCAGTGTTTAACCTGCTGGAAGGGATTTTGCCCGAGTACGGGAAATACGGTGTTATCCGGGAGCGGACAGGGAATATCCTTTCAGTGGCGGCACCATCCAACATGTACTTAAGCAAAGATGATAAGTGGATCGCCATTGGAGCGAACGGGGACGGGATTTTTCGGCGCTTCACAGCGTTGATGGGCAAGTCGGAGCTTGCAACCGACCCGCGTTTTCTGGATAATCCAGCGCGTGTAGCCCATGTCCAAGAGCTCGATGAGATCATCAGCGCGTGGGTAAGGGGTCTGGATGCGCAAGAAACTTTAGCAAAGTTGGAAAAAGCAGGTGTGCCATGCGGACCGGTTTACAGCATTGCCGACATTGCAGCTGATCCTCAGTTTCAAGCGCGCGGGATGATCCGGGAGTTTTTCGATCCTCGGATTGGCAAAATGCTGATGCCAGGGGTTGTACCGATACTGAGTGATACCCCTGGGCAGATTCGTTGGGCAGGGCCGGGGATTGGCGCGGATAACGAGGTTATCTACAAAGAACTGTTGGGACTTAGCTCCGAGCAGTATGAGGCGTTTCAGAAAGAGGAGCTGATCTGATGCAGTGACCAGAAAAAGTCGAAGTCAGCGAGATTCAAGCAACATCGTTCATCCGTGCGACCTGGATCCGTGTTTTGAGCAATGCCGATGAAGACGAACCATGTAAAAAAGCTTGCTCCCAAAGTTCGCTGTGTGCTACCATAATAGCGGAGAACTGGCGAGTATTATATAAAAAAATGCCGCAGCAAGAAGGGAGGAAGGGGATTGAGCAAGAGTCTTTGACCGGACTGCGGGTTTTAACGAGAAGTGATCAAAGTCGAATCTCGGCCAGGGTAAATATAAAAAAAATAAGGAGGAATTACTTATGGATTCTGCTCTGGGACAACTTACTCTGCGTAAAGTCAGCCGTCACATCATTCCATTTATTTTCGTGCTCTATATTATTGCCTTCTTGGATCGAGTCAATCTGGGTTATGCAGCGCTCACGATGAACAAGGAACTTGGCCTCAGCAGTGCGGTTTTCGGTCTTATCTCGGGTATCTTTTTCCTCGGTTATTTTATCTTTGAAGTTCCCAGCAATATTCTTATGCATCGTATCGGAGCAAGAGTTTGGATTGCCCGAATTATGATTTCCTGGGGGATTGTTGTCATCGTCACGGCTTGGGTCTCGAACGCAACGCATCTCTACATTCTGCGTTTTCTGTTGGGGGTGGCCGAAGCAGGCTTTTTCCCAGGGATTATTCTTTACATTACCTATTGGTTTCCAGCAAAACAACAAGCCAGAGCCTTTGCATTTTTTATGACGGCTTTGGCTGCTTCCAACATCATCGGCGCTCCTATATCCACCTGGATTTTGGGATTTAATGCCCTGGGCTTACACGGTTGGCGCTGGCTGTTCATTCTGGAGGGTTCACCGGCTATTCTTTTTGGGATTATTACGCTGATCTTTATGACCGATCGGCCGGAAAAGGCGCATTGGTTGAGTTCGGAAGAGAAAAACTGGCTCATTGCAGAATTAGAGAGCGAGCAAAAAGCTAAACCCCAAGTAAAGCAACTCAGCAAATTGCAGGTGTTTGTTAACCCTAGGGTTTGGCATTTATCAGCTATCTATTTGACGCTTGTCGTTGGACTTTACGGGATTGGTTTCTGGTTGCCACAGATCGTTAAAGCTTTTTCCAAGACGGGTAGCAATCAGATGGTTGGGTTTATTACGATGATTCCCTATGTTGTCGGGGGAATTTCCATGGTTCTCGTGGCTCGTCATTCAGATAAAACGGGTGAGCGTCGTTATCATACTGCTATTCCACCCCTAATCGGAGCTGCCGCTCTGATCGGAGCAGGAATGACTACCAATCCCTACGTTTCCGTTGCCATGCTTTCAATAGCCACGGCAGGAATTTATAGCTTTTTTGGTTCCTTCTGGTCCTTGCCACCGATGTTTCTGGCTGAAGAGGCGGCTGCTGTGGGGATTGCCGTCATTAACTCCATTGGAAATCTGGGTGGTTTCGTAGGCCCCTATGCGTTGGGTGCCCTAAAGGGGGCCACCGGGTCCATGACATCAGGACTCTATTTCCTCAGCGGTTCACTGATCGCTACTACCCTATTAGTCCTGGCTATCCGTAAAGAGCATGTGAGTGTTTCTCACTTAGGGGGTAACAGTAAGAACGCATAAGCATAACGCTAAAGGAGAGCTTAAAAGCGCTTAGAAGAGCTTATGAAGTCAAGTGATTCTAGTGAACTCGTTCAACTAAAGTTGAACATCGAGACTTCGGTGGGGGAGTCTACCCCCACCGAAGCAAAGTACGAGGTACCACTCCCACTTGTAGAAGTGGGAGTCTCACGATTGGATGAATAGATAGGGGGCGGATTTATGCATTTAGCGATGGCTTCAGCAAATGCCTATATTCATGGGTCAGGAGTTCTACGGCAGGCAGGCGAATGGCTGCAGAAATATGGAAAGAATCTGTTTATTATCGGGGGCCGAACCGCCTGGAGCAAGGCGAGCGTTCTCCTGGTCCCTAGCTT
Organism: Desulfosporosinus sp.; assembly: GCA_020692355.1. Lineage (GTDB taxonomy): Bacteria > Bacillota > Desulfitobacteriia > Desulfitobacteriales > Desulfitobacteriaceae > JAJZPA01. Next base: position 23,490 of record JAIMKP010000012.1, on the reverse strand, counting down.
TCTAGAGCATGGCTTAGGGTACGAAGTGGCTTCATTTCAAGGTGAATCGTCTTATGAAGAAGTAGAACGGTTGCAAAGCCTGGCTCCAAAAGAAATTGATCTGGTGATGGGTGTTGGTGGAGGAAAGGCCCTTGATGCCAGTAAAACAGTGGCTGCCCGTTTGAAGAAGCCGTTTGTTGCTGTTCCCACCGTGGCGGGGACGTGTTCTTGCGTAACACACATTTCCGTTATGTACACCCCGCAAGGAGTGTTCGTGGATTATATCAACCATCCTCAAAATTCCCTGTTGACCTTGGTGGATACAGCGATCATTGCTGATTCTCCGGCCAACTATATGCTCTCAGGTATTGGGGATACGTTGGCCAAGTGGTATGAAGGGATTGTGTGTGCCAGAGGGCATGAAGATCATGTGCCCACAAAACTGGGCTTAGCTGCGGCTAAGGTCTGTCTCGATACCTTGGTTCAGTACAGTTCGCAGGCGTTGAAAGATATGGAGAAAAAAGATCCATCCTATGCGGTGCAACAAATCACCGACGCTATTTTCATAGCATCAGGGGCTGTCGGTGGATTCGGGATGGAGACTACGCGAGCCTGTGCGGCTCATGGTGTACATGATGGACTTACGGTGGTTGAGGAAACGCATGCCATGTTGCATGGAATCAAAGTTGCGTACGGCATTCTTGCGCTCATGCATATTGATGGTCAGCCTCTTGAGGAAATTGAGCACCTGAAGGCCTTTTATCGCAACATTGGTTTGCCGACGAGTTTGGCAGAACTGGGAGTAGATAGGAAACTGACGGATGAGGAGTTGGAACGCGTGGCGCAACTGGCCCTCTCGCCGACATCTTTTATGAGGTTCATGCCATATTCTGTCAGTTCAGCCATGATCACGGAGGCCATCCGTAAAACAGAGTGAACTCGTTCAACTAAAGTTGAACATCGAGACTTCGGTGGGGGAGTCTACCCCCACCGAAGCAAAGTACGAGGTACCACTCCCACTTGTAGAAGTGGGAGTCTCACGATTGGATGAAGTTTGAAGGGGGATGCAAAAGTGCGCAGTGACATTGTTAAAAAAGGGTCTACTCGTGCGGCTCACCGCTCCCTGTTTTATGCCATGGGATATCGTCCGGAAGATCTGGAAAAGCCGCTGATTGGTGTTGTCAATTCCTTTAATGAGATTATTCCAGGACATATTCATTTGCGGGATATTGCGGAAGCGGCGAAATTGGGCATTGCAGCGGCGGGCGGAACCCCGGTCGAATTTCCGGCGATCGGGATTTGTGATGGCATTGCGATGGGCCATGCTGGGATGAAGTATCCTCTGGCCAGCCGAGAACTCATTGCCGATTCAATCGAAGCCATGACGTTGGCGCATGGATTTGACGGGTTGGTCCTGATCCCGAATTGCGATAAGATCGTGCCCGGTATGTTAATGGCCGCTGCCCGTTTGAATATTCCGGCGATCGTTGTCAGCGGGGGGCCGATGCTGGCAGGGCGCTATGATGGTCGAGATATTAGCGTGAGTACGATGTTTGAGGCTACCGGCGAACATGAAGCGGGCAAGATCAATGATGAGGAATTGGCTGCTTTGGAAATGGCTGCTTGCCCAGGATGTGGTTCGTGTGCAGGCCTGTTTACCGCCAATACCATGAATTGTCTCACGGAAGCGCTGGGCATGGGTTTGCCGGGTAATGGCACGATCCCTGCCGCTTATACGGGAGCACGTCGCATGTTGGCCAAGAAAGCTGGGGCCACCGCCGTGGAGTTAGTCCGAAAAGACGTCAAACCGCGCGATATTCTCACACGTGAGGTATTCGAGAATGCGATTGCGGTGGACATGGGAATTGGCGGCTCCTCGAATAGTGTCCTTCATTTGACGGCGATTGCCCATGAAGCGGAGGTAGAACTCCCTTTGCCTTTGTTCGATCAAATCAGCCTTAAGGTCGCTTATATCGCTAAGTTGAGTCCGTCGGGTACACATCACTTGCAAGATTTGAACGAGGCCGGAGGAATTTCGGCTGTCATGAAAGAACTGGAAAAACTGGGTGTGATTCATACGGAGGCAATGACGGTAACAGGCAAGGTTCAGGAACGGTTGCTACAGGCCGATGTTAAACGTCCCGATGTCATCCGCAGGGTTGAGACGCCGTATCGGAGTACCGGTGGAATTGCGGTCTTGTATGGGAATTTGGCTCCAGACGGAGCGGTCGTCAAAGAAAGTGCGGTTGCCGAAGACATGTTGGTCTTTGAGGGTCCCGCTAAGGTCTATGATTCAGAGGAAGAGGCCATCGCAGGCATTATGAATGGCCTCGTAAACGATGGAGATGTCGTGGTTATCCGTTACGAAGGACCCAAGGGCGGGCCGGGTATGCGGGAAATGCTCAATCCTACGGCTGTGATTGCGGGCATGGGCTTGCGGGTTGCTCTTTTGACCGACGGACGCTTTAGCGGGGCGACCCGCGGGGCTTGCATCGGCCATATTTCACCCGAAGCCATGGAAGGCGGACCGCTGGCCTTGCTGCGCGAGGGAGATAGAATTGTCCTGGATATTCCGGGACGAAAATTAGAGGTTCAACTCAGCGAAATAGAGCTGGTCGAACGGCAGGCTGGATGGGTAAAGCCTGAATCCAAGGCTACGCGCGGGTATTTAGCACGTTATGCTAAGCTTGTGACTTCTGCCAATAGGGGAGCGGTTTTGCAGTAATCAGGACGGTTAGCCAATGTGAAAAAAGCAGGTTATCTGTCAAAAGCTTTTGGGACTAAGCTCCGAGCAGTATGATGCGTTTCAGCGAGAGGGGGTGATCTGACAAGAACCATGGGTGCCTAGCCGATAAGAAGAACGGAAGGAAATGGGAGGATTTTGTATGAAAAAATGGATAGCCCTGATTCTAGTGACCATATTAATCACGACTGCTTTGGCCGGATGCGGTAGCACGGCCAACACTGCTCCCAGTGCAGCCACGAAGACGAGCGACAAAATAACGCTTAAATTTGCGACCACAGATGAAGATTCCGGGATTGACCACGAAATCACGCAAACCTTTAAGAAACGGCTCGGTGAGCTGTCGAAAGGCACGATGAACGTTGATCTTTTCATGGCTGGTCAAATGGGCGATGAAAAGCAGGCTCTTGAGCTTTTGAAACTAGGCGAACTGGATATCGGGTACAATGCGATCATGGGTGACCTTTACTATAAAGATATGTACGCGATTGCCATTCCGTTTTTGTTCCCGGATGTGGATTCCATGGATCGCTATATGGCAAGCCCGACGGGCGACAAGATCAAGAAGATCCTCATGGAAAAGGGCGGGGTGCAGTATGCCGGGATGTTCGACTTTGGTCCCCGCTATTTTACTTCTAACAAGCCGTTTAAGACTCCAGAAGAAATGAAAGGCATTAAGATTCGCCTGCCTCAGATTCAAAGCTGGATTGATGTCTTCAAACAAATTGGAGCTTCTCCGACGCCGATTGCTGCGACTGAGATTGTGACGGCGTTAAAGACCGGCACCGTGGACGGACAGGAGAACTTCTTATCCAACATCGCCGGACGGCAAATGTGGGAATATCAGAAGTACCTCATCGCCACCAAACACGTGATGCTTCCCCAAACCTGGCTTATTAGCGACAAAACTTTGAAGAAGCTCAATGAACAACAGCGCCAGTGGTTGAGTCAAGCGATCAATGATGCCATTAAGGATATTCGTTCTAAAACGACGACCATGAACCAGGAATTTATCAAGAAAGCCACGGATAACAAGATGACCCTCATCGAGCCTGATCGGGCTGCCTTTGTCAAAGCGGCACAGCCTGCGGTCGACAAAGTATTGAGCCAAATGGCCCCTGGGGTTGCCGAGGATGCCAAGAAGGCGATTGCTGGTAAGTAAACATACACGATCGGGAAAGGAGGAAAGCTGCCCATGGCAAAGTTTAATCAACTGTTGTCGAATGTCCTGACATGGATTGCTACCGTGCTCTTGGGGGTTTTCGTCCTGACCATTCTCCTGGGAGTGTTTTATCGCTACGTGCTCAATGCTCCGTTGGTTTGGAGTGAAGAGCTGGCGCGCAACTTGAATATCTGGTCGGTGTTTTTGGGTGCCACGGTAGCCCTTTATGAAGTGGACCACCTGCGCGTGGATATTCTGGATCGTAGTGTAGAGCGCTGGCCGCATGCCTTGCGTGCTCTTCTCTCCCTATTGCTTATTGCGGCGGAAGCGTTATTTGCCTGGAGCCTGGTGTTAGGGGGCTGGCATATGACGGTCGATCGCTGGGATGTTCCCTTAACCACGCTGCCCATCAATCAGGGCTGGATTTACCTGGCAGCCCCGGTATCTGCCATCCTCATGCTCTGGTTCTTGGCTTGGCAGGCTTGGGGGACAGCTAGGTCATTCGTCCGCCGGGGAGGTAAGTGATGACATTCTTAGTATTAGCGGTTGCCCTGGTTGTTCTTTTGATTGTCGGCTTGCCTGCGGCGTTTGCTTTAGGAGTAAGTTCGGAGATCTATTTGGCGGTCACACGCGGGATTGATTCGATTCCGTGGTCGGTATTAGCCCAGCGGACCCTCTATGGCTTAGACAATTTCAGCTTATTAGCGATACCGCTCTTCCTTCTGGTGGGCCGTCTGATGAATGAGTCCGGCATGACTCAGCGTCTGTTTGGCTTCGCCAATTCCCTCGTAGGGCGCTGGCGCGGCGGCTTAGGCCAAGTGACCGTCCTCTCCGGGGTGATCATGGCTGGTATGTCCGGTTCCGCCGTGGCGGATGCAGCAGGGTTAGGCTCGATTGCGATCAAGCCGATGGAAGAGCAGGGGTATGATGCCGATTTTGCTACAGGCCTAGTGGCTGGAGTTTCTTTGATTGGCCCGATCATTCCGCCAAGCGTTCCGGCCGTGTTGTATGCGATTCTCGCGGGTACATCGGTGAATGCGGTGCTCATTGCCGGGATAATTCCAGGGCTCTTGATGGGACTCTCGTTTATGATTTATGTAGCGATCATGGCGCGGCGGCGCAACTATCCTGTCGTGCCCAATCTCACTTGGGACAAAGTGTGGCAAGGCCTCAGACAGGGATTTTTGCCCTTGATGACTCCGGTCATTTTGATCGGAGGGATGCTGTCAGGAGTCTTTACAGCCACAGAAGCAGCCGCAGTGGCTAGCTTCTATGCCTTGATCATCGCGGTCTTTGTGTACCGGAGCCTCTCTTGGAAGAAAGTTTGGGCGGTTTTAAAGAAGACCACCATCGACAGTTCGGTCGTGATGTTTATCCTGGGAGTTTCTAATATCTTTACCTGGATTCTCACAGGAGCGAGGATTCCCCAAACCTTGTCCAGCTATATTTTTGGGATAACCCACAATTATTGGCTCATTTTGCTGATGGTTTCGGGGCTTCTGCTTTTCCTGGGGTGTTTCGTCTCCTCGATCGTTTCCATCAACTTGTTGACCCCGATTATCGTGCCGCTTATCGTGGCAGCGGGTGGGAATGCCATTCATTTCGGGGTGTTCATGATCCTCATCTTGATGATTGGAGAGTTGACGCCACCGTTTGGCATGGTCATTTTTGCTCTCATGCGGGTGACCGGCTTATCGATGGCGAGGGTCGTGCGAGCGGCATTGCCTTTCTATATGCCAGTTTTTGTGGTCATCATAGCAATAGCGGTTTTCCCGGAAATTGTGACATGGTTGCCCCAAATGTTGATGCACTAGACAAACGCATCAAAGGCCGCCCTAGTTGAATTCTAGGGGGGCCTTTTCGTATCCGCTTAGGAATTGGTTCTATTTACCACAATACACGCTGGTTTAGATTTTCAACACTTGTTTCGTTGACCACTTTTAAATCCGTTTTAGTGGTATGATAGTTATAGATGGGGAATCAGATGGACATGCGCGGGGTTGGATAAAACGAATCAAGTAACCGAAAGTACGGTCAAAGGCGAGAGATACCAGGTTTTTTGTCTCACGGTAGCTTCTGATGGTTTTCGATGGACTGCAATCTTGCGCGTTTGTACCTGATCGCCTAACCAAAACCGCTCGGGATAATTGTGACTATAGAAGAATAATGATGATGGAGGAGTGGGTTAATATGCCAAAAGAACTGACCCATTGGCAAGTGGCGCGGGCGGTGTTTGAGGGTGGACTTCCTGCTCCCTTGAAAACTATGCTTCAGGATCATCTCCCGCTTTATTACCTGGGAGCGGTGGCCCACGATATTCCCTTTTATGATTTGACTCAGCCAGTGGAGGCGAGTTTAGAGAGGGTGGGGAACCAGCTGCATGGCGTGGATGGGGAAAACCCCCTTGTGCCATTGCTTGAGATTTTGGCGACAGCCTTGGAACAAAAAAAACAGGAGGCTTTCCTCAGTTTCTTTTTGGGGATGCTGACGCATTTTTTTGCGGACAGCACGTTTCATCCAGCTGTATACTATTTCAGCGGCAATTACGTTGATCCGGATCCGACAAAGCGGGGCAAGGCGGTTTTCCGCCATCGGCTTTTAGAGACAGGGATGGATCTTTGGCTGGAAACCGCGAGGCCGATGGCTTATCCGAAAACCCTAATCCGGCTCTGGCATGATGCAGGGGAAGAAGGACACTGCGTGTTTGCGCTCTTGGCCCGCCATTACGAGCCGCCGGGAGATGTTACACTTAAAGCGCGTTTTGAATCAGCCTGGCAGCGCCATCGAATATTTCAGGCGGCTTTTCGCTGGTCTGTACCGTGGCGGCTTTTGCGTCTTTACCGCCAGATGGGTCACCCGGGGGTGGAGAAGCTGGAAGCTTTGTTCTATCGCCAACCCTTCAAATTGTCCTTTTTTCATGGTATCCCGGAATGGCAGCATCCGGTTACAGGAAAGCGCTTTAAAAAGGGTATGGGGGAGCTGTTTGACGAAAGTGTGGGTAAGGCAGTTTCGTTCTTTCGGCGGCTCGGCGTGTGCCCTCCCCAGGCTTGGCCAGCGGCTTTGCGGGAAATCCCGCCGCTTTCCTTGGATAGCGGGCTGGCTTATGTTGGGGTGCAGGAAATGCGCTATTTTTCTAATGTGCCGCTGGAGAACTTTATACAAAAGACCCCATGAGTTGGCTCATGGGGCTGTTGGTTAAAATGGTCAGTATGGTCAGTATTTTAGAGAGGCTGTTCACTCGGTCCGCTGGTTTCTTCAGCGAGAGTCACACTGCTTGGATCGGCTTCTGGTTTGGTGCTGGAGTTTTTGCTGAAATGCTCATGTGAATTTGGCATATTAAATCCTTGCCTTCCTAATTCCCAACCGAGAAGGAAGGCTCCTAGCCAGGCCAGGATATGCAAAAAAGGGTGGCTGCACCGATGGCAATGGTGGAACATAGGAAGGAACATTTTTCATAACCTCCTTTTAGGCTTAGTTTGTGGTGTGGAGACCCGAAATAGTCATGGATAAAGGAGGAAAAATCAGCCAGGGAATCGCCTTGTTGGGCCTAACCTTGATGGGAATAATGCAACTGCATGGTGCTTTACCTCCTTGGGTATAGTCTTAGAAGGTGGCTTTAATTTATGTAAAGGGGCTGTTGGCGTGGAAAGCGAAACCCCAAAACTGTTTAATTGGCGGGATTTGTTACTTATTACCCTGGGTATTATTCTCATTTATGCCCTGCTGGGCTGGTTGACGCTATGGGCTTCCGGTTGGATAGCCAATAATCAGGTTTTGCTCTATGCCAACGGGTTTGCCACGCAATTTGCCTTTCTCCTCTTGATCGTATCCTTGGGGAAATGGCGGGGCTGGACTCGGGAACGTTTAGGCTGGCGAAAGATTGAGATGGGCAGGGCTTGGGGGAGCCTCGTCCGTTGGTATTTGCTGACTTGGCCGATCAACCTGATCTATTCCCTCATCATCTACTTTTATGGGATCACGCCGCCGACAACGGATGTTTACACTCAGTTGATGGGGCATGTTACTCCGTTAACCTTCCTCTTAAATGTCCTTCTGGCCGGGGTCTTGGCCCCAGTGATCGAGGAAACCCTCTTTCGCGGGATTGTCTTTGGCGGGCTAAAATCCTATTTTGGCAAATGGACGGCTGCCGTGCTCAGCGCGATCCTGTTTTCGGGGCTCCATCTTCAGCTGATCGGGTTTTTCCCGCGTTTTATTCTTGGAATTATTTTAGTCCATCTCTATGATAAATATCAGTCTCTCTATCCTTCGATGGCCTTTCATGCTTTGAACAATTTGGTCGCTGCTGTACTAATGGCTGCTGTGACGCGCTGAAATGTATAATTCAGAGGCTGCATCTAACAATAAGGATATGTTTCCATAAGTGGAAATTCACTATCTGCAGGCACAAGCATATGCTCTTTTTAGAAGAAGATTTCGCTTTGCGAGAGGTTAAACCAGAAAGGGGCATTTAACAGATGCAGCTAAACGATGAAATTGGGATTTTGGCGTTAGGAAATCTTCTCAGGCGGGATGAAGGGATCGGGGTTCATATTTTGCAAGCACTGCAGGGGCAAATCCCAGAGCAAGTGGAGATAATGGATGGCGGCACTTCAGGGCTAGAACTATTGGGTTTTCTGGAATCGAAAAAGCGCTTGATCATATTGGATGCCGTCAATGCAGGAGTTGATCCGGGAGAAGTAATCGAATGGGGTAAGGATGAAGTGCCGATGTACACGACCGGGAAAATATCGATGCACCAAATGAGTTTTGCCGAAGTTCTCTACTGGGCTCACCTAACTGGAGGGCTCCCGGATGAGATTGTCGTGATCGGGATTCAGCCGGACAGCATGGAATGGGGCATCGATCCGACAAAGAAAGCCGCAGAGGGTATTCCCACAGCGGTCAGCAAAGTCTTGAGCTGTTTGGAACGCTGGCAAGAAGTCCCGCCCCACGAGGGCACATTGCGGGCCTAAAGAAACGGCAACCCTATATTTGTCTGCAGCAATGTTAAGGTTTGTGATATAATAGCGTTGTCCTTATTCTGGGTCGAAGAGGAGTACTTCATGAGAGGCAATGGCAGGTGGCAAATTGCCATAGATGGGCCAGCGGGTGCGGGTAAAAGCACGGTGGCCAAAGAAGTGGCAAAGCGTTTGGGGATTCTTTACTTAGACACGGGGGCAATGTACCGTACGATTGCCTATAAGGCTTTACAAGAGGGTGTGCCCATTGGGGATGAGGCGGCTGTCTCAGCTTTGGCCGAGGACATCCGGATTGAGTTTTCTGCGGATGAGCGGGTGTGGTGTGATGGTCTAGACGTGACCGAGGGACTCCGCACGCCGGAAGTGAGCAAAGGGGTGTCGGTTGTGGCGGCTTACCCTGCCGTGCGCCGGAGGCTGGTGGAGTTACAGCGCGCCGAGGCTCGGCGCGGGGGAGTTGTGATGGATGGACGGGATATCGGCACACATGTCCTGCCTCATGCGGATTTGAAAATATTCCTCACTGCGGATCCATTGGAGCGGGCACGGCGGCGCTGGCTCGAACTTCAGCGTTCTGGAAAGAATCTCACCCTGGAGGAAGTGGCTCAGGATATGGCTGAGCGCGACCGTAGGGATACGCAGAGGGAAATGGCACCCCTGGAGGAAGCCAAAGATGCGATCCTCTTGGACACGACTGGCCTCAGTGTGGAAACGATCATAGAGCGGGTTATTGCGATGGTTCGGGAGGAGTACCGATGACATTTTACGGGTTCGCGAGAGGGTTTTTCCGGCTCCTTTTTCAGCTAAAAGGGTGGAAAATCGAAGGGGCGGAGAAGCTGCCGCCCGCTGGTCCTGTGATTCTGGCGGTAAACCATATGAGCTTTTGGGATCCGATCTTAGTCGGTTGTAGCTTGGAACGTCAGGTCTGCTACATGGCTAAGGAAGAACTGTTTTCTGTTCCCCTACTGGGTGGAGCGATACGGAAGTTGGGGGCTTTTCCAGTAAAACGTAGCCGATCAGATACCGGAGCGATACGCCAGGCCATTGCGATTTTAAAGGAAGAACGTGTCTTGGGGTTATTTCCCGAGGGTACGCGCTCGAAAACGGATGAAATGCAAAAAGGCCTTCCGGGGATCGTGCTCTTAATGGATAAAGTCAAAGCACCCATTGTCCCCATCCGGGTGTATGGCACGAAACATTTGCTCAGCCAAAGGCGGGGAAAAATAGGTCTCATCGTGGGAAACCCTCTGACCCCGGAGATGCTTAAAGCCCCGGAAGACGTGGAAAACCGCCGCGAATGGGTGACTGTCCAGATTATGGAGGCCATTCAAAGTCTGCAAAAATAAAGGCGTAATGCTCTATAGGGCATGTTTTTTGACGGAGAGGGAACCTTAATAAGGAAAAATGAATCTTTTTAGCAGGAGTTTTCAGCTAGGCAGCGAATAGTTTCTTTACGTTGCCTTTAAGTTTTAGGAGGGACAAGGTTGAAAGTTATCCGGGCCACTAAGGCAGGATTCTGTTTCGGGGTCAAACGGGCACTGGAAATGGCAGATAGGACAGCTGCAGTTTCGGAAACAGTAACTTTAGGGCCGCTTATCCATAATCAGCAGGTCGTCGATCGCATGGCTAAGAAGGGGATCCAAGTGGTACATGCTGTTGAGGAAGCCCGCACAGGGCAGACGTTGATTGTCCGTTCTCATGGCGTTCCGCCAGCGGTCTATCAGGCGGCTGAGGCTAAAGAAATCAATATAGTGGATGCGACCTGCCCTTTTGTGCAAAAAGCCCAACGTTTGGCGGCCGAATCGGCTAAAACCTGTCAGGTGGTAGTGGTAGGAGACAAGCATCACCCAGAAGTCCAGGGGATTTTAGGGTGGGCCGGTAAGGGTGCCGTGTCCGTTGAGACCTTGGAGGAGTCAGAGCAGCTGCCGCGCTATGACTGTATTGCCGTGTTGGCGCAAACAACCCAGCCAGCAGGGAATTTCCAAGGCATCGTGGAAGAATTAAGACAACATACGGAGCGGTTGACTATTCACAATACGATCTGCAATGCCACAGAAGAGCGCCAAGAAGTGGCGCGCGAACTGGCGGTGCAGGTGGATGTTATGGTGGTCGTGGGCGGTCGGAACAGTGCCAATACCCGTAAGCTGGCAGACATTTGTTCCGAGCACGCTAAGACATATTTAATCGAAACCGAAGAGGAATTGCAGTCAGTCTGGTTTCAAGGGGCGAAAACAGCAGGTCTGACAGCCGGTGCTTCGACACCGGATTGGATTATTGAGGAGGTTTTTAGGAAGATGTCGGAAATGAACGAGAACGAGTCCCAGCTGGAGATGGACAACATTGAACATAAGGAAGGAAATATGGAGGCCTGGGATGAAGGGCTGCAGAAGATTCACCGAGGAGCTGTCGTGACTGGGACGGTCGTCAAGATTACGGATAATGAGGTTTTTGTAGATATTGGCTGGAAGTCCGAAGGGATCATTTCTCTGCGGGAGCTTTCGGTCGCTCGGGTGGAGCGGCCTGAGGAAGTGGTCGCGCTGGGCGATCGAGTGACCGTACTGGTGCTGCGGGTGGAGAATGAGGAAGGATATCCTGTCCTCTCCCGGCGCCGGGCTGGCGAGGTCGAAGCGGCTAAACGGCTGGAGAAGGCTTTTGAGAGTCAGGAGGAGATTCAGGCCAAGGTTGCAGAAGTGGTTAAAGGTGGATTGCTGGTGGATGTTGGGATGCGTGGGTTTGTACCGGCTTCCCAGATCCAGTTCGGCTACGTGGAAGATCTGAACCAATTCTTAGGCCAGACTTTGCGGATGCGTGTCATTGACTTTGATCCGGACAAGAAAAAGGTTGTACTTTCACAGAAGGTGATTTTGGCTGAGGAGCAAAGCACGAAAAAGGCACGCCTTCTCGAAACCCTTCAAGAAGGGGAGGTCGTCAAAGGGATCGTACGCCGCTTGACGAATTTCGGGGCTTTTGTCGATATCGGTGGGATGGATGGCCTACTCCATGTGTCAGACATAGCCTACTCCCGTGTGAAGCATCCTTCGGAGTTTGTCAATGTCGGGGATGAAGTGGAAGTACAAGTGCTCAAGGTGGATCGCGAACATGAGAAGGTCTCCTTGGGGCTGAAACAACTTAAACAAAGCCCCTGGGCCACGGTGGCGGAGAAATACCCTGTAGGTTCTTTGGTTAGTGGCAAAGTCGTGCGCTTGGCTCCGTTTGGTGCCTTCGTCCAATTGGAAGACGGAGTGGATGCCTTGGTTCATATTTCCCAACTCTCGGATCGCCGTGTGGTGAAAGTAGAAGACGCGGTCAAAGTGGGAGATATGATTAGTGCCAAGGTGAGCGAAGTCAAGCCGGAGGAGAAGCGCATCAGCTTGAGCATTCGTGAAGCCATCGCGGAGGCCAGTGCAGAAGTGGATGCCGAGCTTCTGGTGAATCAACCGGAAATCGCCCCGGTGACGATAGGGGACACGGTTTCAGCAGATAAAACCGAAGAATAACCCTTAGGAAAGAGGGAGCTCGACTTCTTGCCTTAGCAACGGTGAGAAGTCTTTTACTTTCAGTATAGTGAGGTTTTCTTGATCAGGAGGGGTAGCGGTGGGCACCCGTCGAAAGGAATCCCAAAAAACAAAAAAACGCGCTACAACAGGGTTTGATTTTGGTATTCTCTTTGCTGGCCTGGCTCTTTTAGCCTTTGGGCTAATCATGGTATTGAGCGCGGGAGCCGTTCGGGGCTATAATGCCACGCAAAATAGCTATTACTATGTTTTCCAGCAATTAAAGTGGGCGGTCTTGGGCGGGGCTGCGGCCGTTTTGACGGCGAGGGTGCCGTATACCTTTTGGCGCAAGTGGGCCGGGGCTGGAATTTTGTTCAGTGCGGGTTTGCTAGCCGTGGTTCACTTTACGGACGCGGGGGTTGTGGTCGCGGGTTCAGCCCGCTGGCTCGATGTCGCTGGGATGAGTGTGCAGCCATCCGAGATTTCGAAATTGGCTGTAATTCTCTTTTATGCGCACATCCTTGACCGTTATCCGGTGCAAAAAGCCAAGGATTTAACGATTCCACTCCTTGTGCTTGCTCCCTTCCTTTATTTGGTTTATAAACAGCCGGATTTAGGGACGATGTTGGTCATCGGGGCGAGCGCTGTAGCTCTACTGCTTCAGACTGAACTCCCGTTCAGGTGGTTTGCGGGGGCTTTTCCGGTGATCATCACGGCGGGTTATCATCTGGTTCGGGGCAATGATTATCAGTGGAAACGAATTTTGGTCTGGCTCGATCCCTGGGCTTATCCGAACAGTTCAGGCTACCAGATCACGAATGCGGAAATCGCATTCGGTTCCGGCGGAATGTTTGGAGTGGGTTTGGGACGAAGTTTGCAGAAGTACGGTTTTTTGCCAGAAAACCACACGGACACAATTTTTGCCATGGTGGGTGAGGAATTGGGGCTATTAGGCACGACGACTCTCCTGCTTCTCTATATCTACTTGATCATCAGAGGGTATCACGTGGCCCGCGCCTGTCCCGATCGGTTCGGACGTTTGCTCGCATTTGGCATTACGTCGAGTTTGGCGATTCAAACTGTTATGAACATGGCGGTCGTGACGGGAGTTATCCCGGTGACCGGGATCACCCTGCCGATGATTTCTTATGGAGGAAACTCGCTGCTCATTACCATGGTGGAATTGGGGTTACTCCTCAATATTTCCCGTTACCGTGCTGCTTCGCCCTCAGTTCGATCCGAAAAACAGGCATCGGCTCAACCATCTGTCTAAAGTTCTTTGGCTTGGGAACACTAGGGAAGGGAAACCCGAACGAATGGAGGGGTTTTTTGTGCTTCCCTATGGTGAATGGATTCTACTCATCACATGTTTGATCGCCTGGGCCGAGAAATTAGCCCTACGTCGTTTTTTATTCTGGCTTAGTTTGACTTGGGTGGGCGGAAAAATCGTGGAAGGCCTTATCGCCTACACACCGTTGCATTGGAATGTTGCTCGTTTGGCCGTCTTAGTGGTATTCTTTGGCGGGGCTTGGCGCCGTTCCCCAAAGAGGCTTTTGTCCTTGATCGTGCCGAGTGTTGTTCTCGTAGCTGAAGTTCTCTTGGTGGCCAATGAACCTGGCATTATCCCTCTGGAGCATTGGCTTTTTCTAGGGGCCCTTTTTTTAACGGCTTGGCTTGCTTCCCGATCGTATTGGGGAATGGCTGCGGCTGTGGGCGGAAGCCTGCTCTTCAAGGAAGGGTTTTCGCTTTTGGTTTATGGAGGGCTTTTTAGGCACCAGGATGTACCAGATCCGTTTTTCTGGCATGCCGGAGCGGTGGGAATTTTGTTGTTCGGCTTGACGAAGCCGCTTCTGGAACTAAAAAAGGAAAGCATCGAGGGAAGCCTGAGTGAACGAGTGCCGGTTGCGGTGCTAGGGCGTGACGGAGAGCCGGATGTATAAAATTGTTACAGGAAGTAGGGATTGGTGTGCCACAAGGGTTGTTGGTTGCCCGTGTCCAACCGGGGAGCATTGCTGACGAATTGAAGATTCTTCCCGGAGACGTAATCGTGGCTGTCGATGAGCAGATGGTCGGGGATATTCTGGATTTTCAATACCTGACCGCTGAGGATGAGTTTACGCTCTTCATCCAAAAGCCTGAAGGGGAGGTTTGGGAATATGCTATCGAGCGCGATCTGGATGAACATCTTGGGTTGGAATTTGAGGGGGTTAGTGGTGAAGGATTAAAATATTGTACAAACAACTGCGTCTTTTGTTTTGTGGCACAAATGCCCCCAGGGTTGCGCCAGACCCTCTATGCCAAGGATGATGATTATCGCCTCTCCCTGACGCAAGGGAGTTTTATTACGCTGTCCAATCTCTCTGAGGCGGAGTTTGAGCGGATCCTGCGCTTGCATTTAAGTCCCTTGTACATATCCGTTCACGCTTGGGATCCCGAAGCGAGGGTGCGCCTGATGAAAAATCCGAAAACAGGGCGCGTGAGCGAGCAGCTGAGACGCTTGGCTGAGGCCGGGATTACCATGCATGCTCAGATCGTCCTGGTTCCGGGGTATAACGATGGGGAAGTTTTGGCTGAGACGGTGCAAAACTTGGCTGCCCTCTATCCGGCGGTGCAGTCCATTGCGGTTGTGCCGGTAGGGCTTACGCGTTACCGCGAAGGGCTTGCTGAGCTGAGAAGCTTTCGTCGCGAGGAGGCTCGGTCGATCTTAGAGGATGGCTTTAAGTGGCAGAAATCATTTCGCAGGCGTTTTGAGAGAAATCTCGTCTATTTTGCCGATGAGTTTTATGTCTTAGCTGGCTTGGAGTTTCCTGAACCGGAAGCGTATGACGGTTTTCCCCAACTCGAAAACGGGGTGGGTATGGCGAGCAAATTCGTGGCGGAGATGAAGGAGGCCTGGGAAGTCCTTCCCGTCGAGATGTTGCCGCGCGAAGTGTATGTCATTACCGGAATCTCAGCAGCAGGATTTTTCCGAGATTGGGCGAAGAACATAGTCAAGCACACCTCAGGTCTCCAGATTTACATTAAGCCCATCGTGAACCGTTTCTTTGGGTCCGAAGTTACAGTCGCAGGGTTGTTGACTGCTGGAGATATTGCGGAACAGTTAGGCAAGATTGGCGGCAAGGATTTTCTGATTCCGCGTGTGATGCTGAAAGCGGATGCAGCTGTCTTTCTCGATGATCGGGACATAGCTTGGTTGGAAGAACAGGTTGATGGGCGGTGTGTCGTTGTCGAGAATAAGGGCAGAGATTATTTGGCAGCGCTGATAGGAGAGCTGTGGGAGGGTGATGTAGGGTGAGCAAGCCAGTGGTGGCGATTGTAGGAAAGCCGAATGTCGGTAAGTCAACGCTCTTTAATCGGATTACCGGAGGGTTGGTGGCCATTGTCGAAGATAAGCCTGGGGTTACCCGGGATCGTCTTTATCGGGATGCAGAGTGGCTCGGGCGCAAATTCACCTTGATCGATACTGGAGGGATCGAGTTTCGGGATGAGACTACTGTTTTGTCTGCCCAGATGCGGAGACAGGCGGAGATCGCGATCGAGGAAGCGGATGTGATCGTTTTCGTGGTGGATGCGCAAGCCCCTGTATCGCCGGATGATGAGGCGCTTGCTCAAGTGCTTCGGCGTTCGGGTAAGCCCGTGCTGCTCGTAGCGAATAAGGTTGAGAATTTCCAGAAGGCTGAAGCTGAGTTGTATGAATTTCTAGAGCTTGGTCTAGGGGAGCCCGTGCCGATTTCAGCTATCCATGGGATGAATACCGGAGATCTGTTAGATCAAGTGGTCTCGAATCTGCCGGAAGATGATGAAGAAACGTTTGACCCTGATGTGATCCGGATTGCCGTGATTGGACGACCGAATGTGGGGAAATCGTCTTTGGTCAACAGCGTCTTGGGCGAGGAACGGGTGATCGTCAGCCATATTCCGGGGACGACTCGCGATGCGATTGATACCCCGTTTGAGCGGGAAGGAAAGCATTATGTCTTAATTGATACCGCTGGGATGCGCCGGAAAGGAAAAATATTCGAATTAACAGAGCACTACAGCGTGATTCGTTCCCTGCGAGCCGTGGATCGCTCAGATGCGGTGCTGATGCTCCTCGATGCGACAGACGGAGTCACGGAACAGGATAAGAAGATCGCTGGGTATGCCCATGAAGCAGGCAAGGGGATCGTCCTTGTGATCAATAAGTGGGATCTGATCGACAAGGATCATAAGACCATGAACAAGTTTAATGAAGATATCCGTGAAGAACTTGGTTTCATGCTCTATGCACCAACTCTCTATATTTCTGCGAAAACCGGGCAGCGCGTAAACAAGCTGATGGAGCTGGTTGACTTTGTGGCCGAACAGAATTCCACCCGTATTCTGACGGCCACACTCAATGAACAAGTGCGGGAATGGGTGCATTTAAACCCGCCTCCGTCAGACAGAGGCAGGCGGCTCAAGATCCTCTATGCCACGCAAGTCGGTGTCAAACCGCCGACGTTTGTGTTATTTGTTAATGACTCGGAAGTGCATTTTTCCTATCGTCGTTACTTGGAGAATCAGTTGCGTAAGAGCTTTGGTTTTGAGGGCTCGCCTATCCGCATGATCGTGCGCCGCCGGGACGAAGAGAAAGATTCGTGAAGAAGAGGAGAGGAGCAGGATGGCCAGTTATTTTCTATTCGCCGTGGCCTATTTTTTAGGAGCAATTCCCTTTGCCTACCTTGCGGGACGCTTCAAACATATTGACGTCCGCAAGCACGGGAGCGGAAACATCGGCACCACGAACGCGTTCCGTTTGTTGGGGCCGCAGTGGGGCATCGCCGTTCTCCTGGGGGATGCCTTAAAAGGGGCGTTGGCTGCAGAACTCACCTACCTTTATTTTGGAGCCTGGGGAGGAATCGGCGGCGGACTTTTGGCTATGGCCGGGCACAGCTGGAATCCCTTCTTCCGTTTTCGACCGAGTGGGAAGGGGGTTGCCTCGGGGCTAGGTATCATGGCAGTTTTAATGCCTAAAATCACTTTTTTGGCAGTTTTGGCCTTTCTGATTCTAGTCATTGCCACTCGGTACGTTTCTTTGGGTTCGGCCGCCGGAGCGGTGACCGTTGCGCTCTCTGTCCTGATTTTCAATGAGCCGCCGGCTTATAAAGTTTTTGGCTTGGTGGCGGCGAGTGTGGTGCTAATTCGCCACCGCACGAATTTTCAACGGGTCAGGGCCGGGACAGAACACCGATTTGGCGAGAAAAAACGCTGAAGGGAGTGGCAAGAATGAAAAGAGTTGCGGTCTATGGGGCTGGAAGCTGGGGAACCGCTTTGGCGGTGCTTTTGGCAAAGGCCGGGCATCAGGTGGCGCTCGTGGGGCGGCGAGCGGAAGAAATGGATGATCTGAAACACAGGCGGGAAAATGTGCGCTATCTTCCCGGTGTGGTTTTGCCTCATGTATTAGAGCCGACCATAGCGCTGGAAGCGCTGACGGCAGAGCTGGTGGTCTTCAGTATTCCTTCCCATGCCCTCCGAGAGGCAGCCCGATTAGCCCGGCCCTACCTCCTTCCTAACGCAGTGGTGGTCAATACAGCCAAAGGGTTGGAAGAGGGCACACAGGCACGGCTTTCGGAGGTGCTCCAGGAGGAGCTTCCCGAGCATCCGATCGCGGTGCTTTCCGGCCCTAGCCATGCGGAGGAAGTCGGAAGAGACATGCCGACAACGGTTGTGGCGGCAGGCGAACTCGCAGTGGCCGAATACGTCCAAGACATGATGATGACACCGAAGTTCAGAGTATATACGAATCCGGATGTGGTGGGCGTAGAGCTGGGCGGTGCCCTGAAGAATGTCATCGCCCTTTGTACTGGGATTGCTGAAGGGTTGGGATACGGGGACAATACCAAGGCGGCTTTGATGACGAGGGGTCTTGCAGAAATAGCCCGCCTGGGGACGGCTATGGGAGGGCATCCACTGACCTTTGCCGGCTTAGCCGGGGTAGGAGATCTGATCGTAACCTGTACCAGCAAACACAGCCGTAATCGGCGTGCCGGGGTTGCTTTAGGGCAGGGCCAACCGCTCCAGCAAGTGCTCGTCGACGTGGGCATGGTCGTAGAAGGTGTGCGGACAACGAGAGTCGCACGCGAATTGGCCGCAACGCGGGGAATCTCGATGCCGATTGTTGAGGAAGCCTACCGTGTTCTCTTTGAAGGGGCGGATCCCAAGATTGGAGTTTCAAACTTGATGCTCCGTGGCAAGCGGCATGAACTGGAAGAGGTGGCCGCCGTGCGCATGATCCAGGAAAGAAAACAAGTCTAAACGTGGTTGAACACTCATGATAGGGTGTGAAAATCGATCGTTTCCGGATGCAATTAAATCATATTGTGGTGGGACGAAGAATAAAGTATACCGATGTGGTTGGCATCGGTATTTTTATTTAATATAACGAGGCAAGAGGTAAAATTCTCAGAGATTCCCTTGGCATATTCCTCCAAGACAGGCAATATAATTATACTGCGTAACGTGCTAGTCCAGTCGCCAGGGACTCATGCAGCCGCTAGGGAGGTGGAAGGGAGATAAGGTGGGGGCCCTTCCCCAATTTTGGGACAGCACTCAAAAGGGAGGGAATATTCAGTGGAAAAAGTGGACATTTTTCAGGATATCGCTGAGCGCACTGGAGGCGATATCTACATCGGTATGGTAGGGCCGGTCCGCACAGGGAAGTCCACCTTTATCAAACGTTTCATGGATCTTTTGGTTCTGCCGAACATTGAGAATATGTTCGAGCGGGATCGGGCCAAAGATGAACTTCCGCAAAGCGGTGCCGGGCGCATGATTATGACGACGGAACCGAAGTTTATCCCTTCGGAGGCCGTCAAGATCGTTGTGCGCGATACGATTCATATGAACGTACGTTTAGTGGATTGTGTCGGTTACAGTGTCGACGGGGCTTTGGGGTACAATGAGGAAGACGGAGAAGCTCCCCGCATGGTGCGCACGCCTTGGAGCGAAGAACCGATTCCATTTCAAGAGGCAGCAGAAATCGGCACCCGCAAAGTGATCGCGGATCACTCCACGATCGGAATCGTGATTACGACAGATGGTTCGATCACGGATATTGCGCGGGAAGCGTATCTCGATGCTGAGGAGCGCGTGATTGATGAGCTTCACCAGCTGGGTAAGCCGTTCATCATCGTGATGAACACCACCCGGCCTTATGCGGAACATACGATGGAACTCTGTCGTTCCCTGGAAGAGAAATATGCGGTCCCAGTGATTCCAGTCGATTGCCTGGAAATGACACCCGAAGATATCACGCAAATTCTGGAAGAAATTCTCTACGAATTCCCGGTGGCGGAAGTCAACATCGAACTCCCGAAATGGGTGGAAGAACTGGATTCAGCGCATCCGGTGCGGGCGAGTTTCGAGGACACCGTACGCAAGGTGATCGAAGGCATACACCGCGTCCGGGACATCGAGCAATCCCTGGATGGGTTGGCTGAATGCCCGCATGCCCAGGATGTCTTACTCAGACAAATGAACTTAGGCACAGGTATAGCCAATATTG
>JAIMKP010000012.1:0-3600 GCA_020692355.1 Desulfosporosinus sp. | reverse complement strand
GTCGACGGCTTGTTCAACCAGGTCTTTGAAGAACTCACCGGAGTTAAACTGGATGGAGACCATACTCTCTTGCGGCTGGTTTTGGACTACAGCCGAGCCAAGAAAGAATGGGATAAACTCTCCTCAGCGATTGAGGAAGTCCGCAATAACGGATACGGCGTGGTGACGCCACAGCTGGACGAAATGTTCCTGGAAGAGCCCGAACTTGTTAAACAAGGCGGCCATTACGGAATCAAGCTGAAGGCCAGCGCACCCTCGCTCCATATCCTGCGGGCTGACGTCACCACCGAGATCACCCCGCTCATTGGGACGGAAAAGCAGGCGGAAGAACTCGTCAAGTATATCCTCGATGAGTTTGAATCCGATCCGAAGAAGGTCTGGGAGTCCAATATCTTTGGTAAGTCCCTGCATGATCTTGTGCGGGAAGGGATCCAAAATAAACTCTACCGTATGCCCGAAAATGCCCAGCAGAAATTGCAAGATACCTTGCAGCGGATCGTGAACGACGGCAACGGCGGCTTGATCTGCATCATTATCTAGGTGAAAGAAAAAAGGGCGGCTTAACAGCCGCTCTTTTTATATGAGCTATTTTAGAAATATTTTTTTGCTCATTTTATTGGCGAAAAAGTGGTTTCCTTGATATGTAAGGCTAGCTTGATGACATTGGGATGACATTGGGGTCAGACCCCGGGAACCGACCTGGGAACCGACCGTGGGAATCGGGAAAAGCTATTCGTCTGAAGAATCGCCACTATTAGTTATTTCAAAGAGGAACTATGCCATTTCCCCTTGCATCTAACCAGGTTCGCAGTTAGAATAAGGATAAATACGCTACCCATACGGGGTATAAGTAGATGCGAAGGGGGAAGATGAATTGGCCATTTTAAAGCTTGTGAGCAGCAATCTGACCAAACTAATTTTTACAGTCATGGTATTAGGCCTGGCTAATAGTTATTTCTTAGGGGGTATTCCATTTAACATCGCGATTTGTGCAACGGCTTCATTTTTGATGATCTATCCGATGTTCATTAATCTTAAGATCGGGGATGTCGTCGAGATCAAGAACTACAAGAAGGCCATCGTGATCAGCCTTTTCATTAACTTTATTTTATCTCCGCTTTATGCCTATATTTTAGGCAAAGTATTCTTACCTGACCAGCCTTACATGGCGTTAGGTCTCATCCTTATTTCTCTGATTCCAACGAGCGGTATGACGGCTACCTGGACAGAACTGGCAAAAGGCAATTTGAAAGTCGCCTTGTCCATCATAGCGACCAGTTTGCTCGTGGTGATCATTGGGTTACCTGTGATGCTTCCGATCATGGCCGGAGGGCTACTTTCAGCAGGGCCGCTCTTCATTTTAGGCCGCATTCTCTTCGTAATTGCAATTCCATTGGTGCTGGGGGATATCACCCGACGGGCGATCATTGTCAAGAAAGGCCAACCTTATTACAAGAGCAAGAAACCGGTCTTTTCAGGACTTAGTTCTACGGGTCTCCTATTTGTCCTCTTCCTGATCATGTCTCTGAACACGAACAAGCTACTGGTAAGTAATCCACTCTTAGTGTTGAAAGGGATTGTCCCCTTGATCCTCTATTATGTCCTCATGTTCGGCACGAGCACCGTGCTCACACGCAGTCTTCAGCGGCCAGTGGGGGTTGCGGTGGTCTACGGAACATCGGTGCGCTATCTGGCCTTGGCTTTGGGCATCGCGGTACCCTTACTCGGTACCGGGACGGAGAGCAGCATGGTGGTCTTTCTAGTCGCCTTGGCCTTCTTTGTGCAAGTGCCGTTCTCTTCGTTGTATTCTAAGCTCCTCGCCAAGGGTGTAGTGGACAATGTTGTTCCTGAGATGGCGGCACAGACCAAATAAGTAAGCGGGGAACCCTTTTTGAGCAGAGGTTAAATAATAGATAAATCAGGCAAGAAAATGAAAGCCTGAATTTGCCGTGGGAAACCGTGATGCGTTCTTTCGGCAAAACATGGCCTGCGCCATTCCGTGAATTTCACATATGGTGCAGGCTTTTCTTTATGCCAGTCAGAAAGTATATCTTTGTAGTGGCATAAGTGCAACCTCGGCTTCTGCTGTCGCCAACTCAAACAGGACGTTTGAGATTAGAGCATTGCCATGACTCAAACAGGACGTTTGAGATTAGAGCATCGCCATGACTCAAACAGGACGTTTGAGATTAGAGCATCGCCATGGATGGCTAGATGCCGGATGGCTAGATGCCGGATGGCAAGGCGCCGAAGGCTTGGCACAAGCCGGGTTTTCTTAGGATTTTAACTTTTGCCGGGATTGCTTGCTAATCCACTGGGGCTTAACTTATAATGGGGGCAGAAGCGTAATCCGTCGGATTGAAGGGATTAAATTGGTAAAAAAACACAAGGATAAAGACTCCCTTATCGTCAGCAAAGATATCCTACCTGAGGCAATCCTAAAAACTGCTTTAGCCAAAGAATTGTTGGCTAAAGGGGATGTGGGAACGGTTAATGATGCCGTCGATAAGGTGGGGCTTAGCCGTAGTGCGTTCTATAAATATAGAGACGGAGTCTTCCCTTTTTATGAAGCGAGCCGGGAGAAGATCATTACGATTTCTTTGATCCTGGAGAACAAGTCGGGTGTCCTTTCCCAGGTGCTCAACTTTATTGCCTCATTTCGTGTTAATATCTTGACTATTAATCAAGGTATCCCGCTACAGGGAATTGCCAATGTTTCAGTATCCATTGAGACCGTTGGTATGGCGGATACTCCGGAACACTTGCTGACGGGTCTTGCTGAGCTTGATGGGGTTCGCAAAATTGAAGTGGTTGGGCAGAACTAAGCCTGTGGTTTGGATTTGAGCGTGGTCAAAGGCTTGATTTTTTGAGATAAATATGTTAATTTATATGAGTGCCTTAAATCCTTGTCGGGGCGTAGCTCAGCTTGGTAGAGCGCTACCTTGGGGTGGTAGAGGCCGCACGTTCAAGTCGTGTCGCTCCGACCAAATTTAATTGTCAAGTTATATTGGGTTTGATACGGTATTCGATAAAGGAGCGGCGTTACAAGTCGTGTCGCTCCGACCAAATTTAATTGTCAAGTTATTCGATAAAGGAGCGGCGTTACAAGTCGTGTCGCTCCGACCAATTACCTAGTAATGACGAATCCGCAAATCCTCTGGTCGATGGGGGTCTGCGGATTCGCTATTTTTTCATAGCTTTGACGTTTGCTAAGAAACGGCCTCCCGGGAACTATTCCCAATTAAGGAGACCAATACTAATGTCGATAACCGTGAACCAATTTCCTTCAACATATAAATCACTCGGTGCTAAAGCATCAGAGCAATCTGATTTGTGAAAAAATGACGGACATAAAGGGCATCCTTTGGACCCCATTGACAAACAAATACCGGAGTGGTACAAACAGTTTTAAGATCCGAAAACCGATATGGGCTCCTGTGGGGTTTCATCAAATATTGTATGACTGGATTAAAAAGAGACAAATAGGAGGAAAACAAATAGGAGGAAAATAGAAAAGTCCCGCAAATTCTTGCGGGACACGGTTTCTATCTTGGCAGGGGATGCAGGAGTTGAACCCACACTAACGGTTTTGGAGACCGC
>JAIMKP010000077.1 GCA_020692355.1 Desulfosporosinus sp. | reverse complement strand
TATCAAAGGTAAAGGAGAGAAAGAGACATGAAAAAAGCAGGCGGAATTATTTCCCTAATCGCGGGTATCTTCGGTATCATTTCAGCAATGGTAACCCTATTCATCGGAGGGGCAGCATCGGCCTTCAATGCGAATGGAGCCGGAACGGTTGTCGGGCTTGGCTGGGGCGGGGTGGCATTTTCCTTCTTGGTAATCGTCTTTGGCGCGGTGGCAATTGGGGCGAAGGGTAAAGTACCAGGGATTCTGCTGATCATCTCCTCAATTCTTGGTGCAATTCTGGGTGGAACTCTGGTAGCGGTCTTCATGGTACTCGCATTAATTGGTGGAATTTTGGCCACTGTTGGAAACAAATCAAGGGCTAACAATAAAGGGGAGATTCGAAGTGAGTAAAATCCCTGGTTTCAGATCCGGCAAGGTTTGGAAAATGATTATCGCAAGCATTGGTTATCTGTTCATCATCTTAATTGTTTATGGATTGATTAAAGGCGGTGGGTCGAGCACCACCACGTCGTCACCGGCCGCGCCTACCACGCAGGCTCCGAGCGTGTCCACTGCCGCACCATCAACTTCAAAGCCAACTGCGACTCCTGCGCCAGCGCCGGCCGCCCCTACCCCAGCGGTGAAAACCTATAAGGCCGGTATGTATAAGATAGGGTCCGATATGCCTGAGGGTGAGTACGTTCTGATTGGTAATGGTATGAGCTACTTCGAGATAGACAAAGATTCAACTGGAACAATGAACAGCATCCTGGCCAACGACAACTTCAGCAAACGTTCCATCATATCCGCCAAAAGTGGCCAGTATGTTAAACTAACCAATTGTACGGCTTATGCCTTTAATGATGCACCAAAAGTTCAACCTCAAGACGGATACCTGTTAGATGGAATGTATAAGGTAGGAGTCGATTTACCAGCAGGGGAGTATAAGATAATCCCGACTGGCAGCATTGCTTATAAGGAGATAAGTTCCGATAGCTCGCATGACATGGGGAGCATCATTTCAAACGATATTCTCCAGGGTGAAAGTTATGCTACCGTAAAAAATGGCCAGTATTTAAAGCTAACGGGTACTAAACTTAAATTAAATTAGGAGGTCCTAAGACATGAAAAAAGCAGGCGGGATTATTTCTCTAATCGCAGGTATCTTTGGTATTTTATCTGCAGGAATCACACTCTTTCTTGGAGGGGCTGCATCGGCTTTCAATGCAGACGGAGCTGGTACAGTCGTCGGGCTTGGCTGGGGCGGAGTAGCGTTTTCTTTCTTGGTGATCATCTTTGGCGCCTTGGCCATCGGAGCAAAAGGTAAGGTGCCGGGAATATTGCTCATCATATCATCGATTCTAGGTGCAGTCCTTGGCGGAACTCTGGTTGCCGTGTTTATGTTACTTGCGTTGATCGGCGGGATTTTGGCCTTAATCGGGAACAAATCAAAGGCTAGCGAGGATATAAAGGCTTAACTAACAAATAAACGTATATAGCCCCCACCGCTAGGTGAAGGCTCTTCTTTTGTCTATTTTACCGGCCTTATCGTCACCGGCGTTTCTCCGTCTCCTGGATTGACCACCACCGGGGAGATCCATTTGAGGATGTATTTCTGTTCTCCATCCCGGGGTCCGGTCCAGAAACCGTGCCAATGTGCCCGACGGATATGCGTCCTGGGGCTAGCGTGATGACGGTCAGATTCATCTCCATCAACAGACACAGATTCGGTTCGATATCGGCGTATTGCCGCGCCCATTCGCACCCCAACATCCCACGTTCGGGGCTTGTCCGGAGGGAACAGGCGCGGCCCCTTTTTGGTTTTAGTCGAACGCGGCTTAGTTGGGCTCTTAGTATCGTCTCCAATCTCCCCGTTGGCAGAACAGAGGTAGAGAAGAAGTGATATGGGCGCTTCAAATTCGGATTTAATACTTTTGGCCATGGTTTTCGGCTGTATGCCCTTACCTCCCTGGCGCAACGCCTCAACATAAGCCCTTTCGATAGATTCCTCAAGGCTCCAGGTCCCTAGATGGATAGGTATCGGCATCAGAAACGGTGTGAGGCTTCTCTCTTCTCCCTGCAAATCCATTACGAGACGTAATTCTTTGCGAGTAGTATTCGCATCATATTCTAGGTGCGCAAAGAATCCGTACATGGGTACGCCAAGGTGTGTCAGACCGGGTGTTTCAATATAGACACACCATTCCGGGAGATTGAAAAAGACGTCGTGCGGAATGTCTCCATTTACCGGCGTGTCGATCACGGAGCGAAACACGTCCAGATCGAAGCGGTAAACCCCCTGTGTGACGCGCCAGGCGGCAAGTGCTCCGAGGATACCCACATCATTGACCAATGGCCCAGCAGACAACACGCGGTTAGGGATGACACCTTGGCGCTCTGCCTCCGCTGACACAATGCTATATGTACCGGCCAGGGGGAGGAAACACCATTCTGGCCAGAAAGGAAGTGCCTTCCCCCGATCTGCCCGCATAGAATCGACGTGCTTCCAGGCATCGGGATAAAGACGGGAATAATACTCAAGGTGTCTTTTTGGGCGCATGTTTTCTCCTTTCCAGTGCGGCATCAATTAGGTATCGGTTGATGCTTTTCTTTTCAATCGCTGCAGCCTGTTGAATTTTCTCATACTCGGAATCCGGGCATCTGAAGGTGAATCTTCCGGGTGCTTTGTTGGGGTTAGATGGTCGGCCGGCCCCGGGGCGATAGCCGCCGTGCTTATATTTTGCTTGCTCTTCCATATGACCTCCTACATCCAAGACCGAGAATATTCCCTATCCTTAAAGAGAGCCGCTAACCCGGTGATTTGCTTTAACCTCAAGAGCTCATCGACATCCATCCCCAAGTGCTTGGCGATCCATCCATCTGATTTACCCATCTCCACGAGCTCCGCTACAATGTTGCTCATGAGGTCGATGTTATGAGAACCTCGCGCCCGGTTATGACGGATGGTGGAGGCCATACGTTCACCTATCTCTTTATCAATCACCACGATAGGCAGCATCCCATTTTCGCGCTCGTAAATTCTCCTACTGTTTTTCCCGATAGAATAACGGTGGAATCCATCGACTACCACATACACTTCCCGCTCTTTGTCATAATAAGTGACGATTGGCTGCGTAAAGCCATCTTCCCAGATGGACAATTCCAGGAGCTTCATCTCTGGAGGAGCGACTTTATTAGGATTGTAATCATTTGCGATTACTTTATCAATCGGGACGGCTATCACATTATAGACGGGGCTTCTAAATCTGCTCATCTCAAAGCTCCTTCCTAAATTCTACAAAACTTCCTTTAGCCTTCTCGACGTTGAACCCTTCATTTATCAGCATAGCCGTGAGATATTTATTCTTGGTAGTCAGGGTTACGGTCCCATGGATGTCTTTCGTCGCCTCGTTAAGGAGCTGCTTAAATATGCCATTGTTCCGTTCTTCCTCAACGACATAGCAGCTTCCAACCTGATAATTTCCCTTTGACTTCTCAAACCGATAGCAGAATCCGATAGTCTTTTTCCCATCGATTACGGTGAACCAAACCTTCCCGTCATCATCATATATTTTGTAGCCGATCTCTTTTTCGATCTCTCGGCGGGCAAGGAAAGGCCCCATGGTGGTATAAAATCCCTTATCCTTGTTGTCCATTTGGAATATCTTCATAACACCCTCCTATAAATCCCGGTATTTCGCGATGAGTTGTCGCTGCCGTTCGGCCTGGTGCTTTGTCTGCCCAAATGACAGACCCTTGCAGAGATGATCGTTTTTTAAGATACACATGGCCATCCTTCGCCAGGTGGGGGCAAAATGCTTACTCTCGATATTTCCCTCCGCACTGTCTTCGATTCTTTTGTAGCGAACGACCTTCTTGTTTTTGTGTCCTCGGTTCGTGAGGTCTTCCGTGATGACCGCAGAAGACGGGAGTGCGTCGAGAACATCGTCCGGAAGGCCGCAGCCATTTTTGTGCCAGTAACGCATGAACCGGATAAAGCGGGCTGTGTAATTCTCTCGGGTTTCTGGCGGCAGGGAAGAGAGTAAAAGTTTTGTGTAGCTTTTCCAAGTATGACCTTCCGGCAGCTGCACTTCCCTGTATCCAATAGCCTTCGTACCACAATAGATATTCCCGAAGTTCGCTCCGGAAACTCGGTTGACAACTTTGGCCCACGTTTCCGGTTCAATGACACGAAACACGTCTAGACTGATGCGCTGATCATCCCCATAGGGCTGGCATATCCTCATCTCATGGATGCCGACCCCGGCTTTATAGAACAGATCATAAAGTTTGTTATAGGCCCATCCATTCTTCCCGTTAGCGGTCCAGATATCCTCAGTACGCCAGTCATAGATCGGATACACATTATAAATATCTTCAAACATCTTCGTGGTCCAGCCTAACCCCTTGTACGTTTCTTTGCTACTACTGACAATGGTCCGGTATCGGTTTAGACTTTCATCGGACCGGATACCCACCATGCAAGCCGTCTTCTTCCCCTCGGAGAACCATTTACTAAACTCGGGAACAAACTCCTCAAACTCCATTCTGTACCGATAGAACGGGAAATAATCCTGCTGAGTGATGGCTGGAAAGTCGGGAAACGGGCGGATCCACTTCTCCTCAAGCCCTGGCTCCCAGCAGCACCAAAATGGTTGATAGACTGAAACGGCATTCCTTAGATTAATCGGCAGGCAAACCCAAAAAGGGATAATGAGATCTGCGTTCTCTTCGAACATCCTCTGCGCGTGTTTGATAGTCTCTCGGTATTGGCCCTCCAAATCAATGAGGAGAACACCTATTTTCTGAGTGATTCCGTGTTTCCGCATGTAATCCAGGGTGAGATTTAAAACGACGCTGCTATCCTTTCCGGCAGAAAAAGAGACACATACTTTCTCAAACTCGTTAAAGACCATCTTGATCCGCTCGTTGGCAGCATCATACACGTTCTGTTTGAGATATGTTTTCCCGCTCACAGCTTCTTCACCAACTCCTTCAGGGCGTCTTTCTTATCCTTGATTTTTTCGACTTCCTCCCGGAACTCCTCCACGACATTCCCCTTGTTGCTTAGGGCTGTTGCGATTCTGTCGTCAATGCTGTTGATGCACTGGATGTCAATGTACGTGACCTTGTGTTCCTGCCCAATTCTGTGACATCGATCCTCGGCCTGCTCTCTCTCCGCGTATTTAAATCCGTTGTTGTAAAATATGACATGGTAAGCCTCATTAAGAGTAAGTCCGTGACCGCCGGCACTCTGTGTGGCCAAGAAGAACCGTGCCGGGCCCCGGAAGAGAGAGACTTGCCGGGTACGCTCCTTTTCTGAGAGTTTTCCATAAAAGAGGGCCACACAACTCTCCCCGAATTCCTCTCGTAAGGCTTCCACGATGTGCTCGATGTCATACCGGAACTTGGCCCAGATAATGATCTTTTCGTCTGCCGGTATCTCCCCAATGGTATGCATGAGCATGTCGAGCCGATTGTGATCAAACTCCAACATCTCAAATCCCTTACGCCTCATCCGTCGGTGCCAAAAACCACTGGCAATCTGCTGCAGAACACTGAACAATCGAAAGATCGTCGTTGAATCCCATTCGTCGCGTTCGAGTTCCGCCAAAATCTCATCCTTGGCCGCCTCATACCACTCTCGTTGATCTTCTGTCATATAGAAATACCGGGTAGTATAAATCTTCGTGGGGAGGTTCAGACATTCCTCCTTGGTTACTTGGTAGACATAGGGAGCTATCTTTGCGGCGAGGTATTCCGTATTATGTGCCCGGACGATCAGACCGGGAAACTTCTCGGAATACTCAAGGTGATTGGCCGCAAAGGAATAAAAAGAGTCATAGCCGAGAATCTTTGGGGAGAGAAAACGCATCTGAGAGAAGAGGTCAACGACACCTTGGGAGATTGGGGTTCCAGTCAAAATGAGCCGATACCTTGCCCGCTCGGCTATCTTGGTAATCCTGAGCGTTCGCTTGGCGTAATGCCCCTTGATGTAGCTCGACTCGTCCAGAATGACCATCGTCTTGGCCGTGATGAGTTTGTTCGCGGCAAGAACCATGCGCGTGCTGGCACTCATGGACTCAATGCCGACGACATACCAAAATGCTTTAGGTAAATTGTGATCATTTATTTTGTTTCCAAAGACACATATATCCGCACTGTCGGTATGTTTGATGATTTCCTGGTGGACCGTCTCCTTGAGGGAGACAGGGCAGAAGTAAACCACTTTATCAATTCGCTCCTGCCTTTGGTAAACTAAATCGAACGCCGTCCGACTCTTACCGAGGCCCATGTCCATGAAAAGTCCGCCTATCCGCGAGGGAAGAACCTTTTCAACCGCTGGAACCTGGTGGGGCATGAGTTCAGTCTTTAAATTCATCATCAATGCCCACCTCCACGGGGACCTCTAGAACAGGGGGAACTCTGGAGATACTAACATGTTCAGCTTCCTCCGGCGCATCGATGTGCGGGATTAGAGCTCGCTCGCGAATTTCCTTTGCCGCATTGATAAGGCTTTGAGCGTTGGCAGAAACCTTAAATCCATATCTCCCAGCGAAGTCCAGGACTTCTTCATAATGTTCTGGACGAACAACGACAGAGGGGCTGGAATATCGGCTCCCGGGTAAACGCCGGGCTGCTTTGTAAAAGTCGTCTTCCCGGTCCCAAACGATTGCAAGCCATCCGTCATATTCTTTACCGCTTCGCGCAAGTATCCACCGGGTACATTCCGGTTCATACGATGCGTGAATGGCCTTCTCGCGAATCTCAGCGTCAAAGATTCGGATCGGAAACCCTGCAGCTAAAAGCCTATACCCAGCCTCTGCCGCGCGGTCTTCCTGGGTGCCGTTCCTAGAAATGAGTTTACGTTCCCACTTTCCTTCCCATTTCATGTGGAGCTGTTTCTTGACAATCTCCCGAAAATCATCTAGTTTTTCAGGAAACACAATTTCAACACTGTTTTCCCCAACACGAATTTCAGCTACGGTTTCGGTGACAGGCTTTTCTGGCCGGATGGTAGCCTCGACGAGGGCGTCAACGACAACCTCTTTGGGGGCAGCAATGGCTTCGATTTTCTGGGCTTGCATCTCCTTGGCGATAAGCGCGATCATGTCGCGCGCGGATAATTCCTGCCGATTCTCAATCCACCACCGTGCGTCCGTTTTGGCTTTGATGGATTCAACAGCATCCAGAAGTCGAATATCCCCGCGCTGGTCCGCTTTGATGTGGGTATAGATGGCCTCATCGATGAGAGCGAGCATCTGCATCCGAAGCGTTTCCGCCCAAGCTACTTGTTTCTCGGTGCCTGTAAGGGCGGGGAGACCGCTTTCCTTCGCTGCCTCTGCCGCTTCCCGATTCGTCTCTTCGCGCTTCCTCTTGAGTTCGGCCTGATAGCACTCCGAACAGAGCTTGTAAGGCTCAACGCTCTCCAGACGCCAGTCACGTTGCTTTCCGGGCCCGAAAAGGACCACGGTTTCCTCGTGACCGCAGGAACGGGTAACAGTGTATTTAGCCATCGAAATCACCACTCTCCCTTTAGTTTGTGCATCCCCTTAGTGCCTAGGGAATTACCACATCCAGTTAACAAATTCCTCCACGTCCCATCCAAGCACATCTAAGGCACTGAATGATGCGGGATCCCGCGACCTCCCCGGAGTTTGTCCGGATCATCGGTTTCGACCGCGTCCCAGGCGGTCATCATCAGGCGGGGGTTAATTTCTCGCATCGCGCTCCACAATCTCGAATCTGTGAAAGGCGGTGTTGTTTCGGGCGATGACTCCCTGTGCGAGGGTGCGGCTTTTGCATGTTGCGATTATCCTGTCCGGGAATTCGCCCGGTTTCCAGCTCGGCAGGTTTCCAAAGGTTTTTTGCACTACGTCGTAAACGGTGCAGGCGGCTCTGCGATTAATCATATTTACCATCCTTTCTCATTTGAGCCGGGATTGGCCGCCCGGCTCGGCTTTAATGGGGTCTACCAGGTATGATGCCATTCGTATTCCGTCGTTCCATCTGGCATTGCCCATTCGGAGTGCATGTCGAGGCTGCATTCTTCTTTCGGGTCACAACAACCTTGGCTCCAACGTCTTAGGAGGACTTTCTTCCCAGAGACATTGGCTTCATCAAACTTGGCTTGGCGCTCCGCTTGAGCTTGGGCTTTCTTAGCTTCGGCGGCCTCGTGAGCTGGCTGCATGTATTCTATGGCTGCCTGGTAGGTAAACTCTTTCCCCAATTCCTCGATCGCTTTACTTGGGATATGGCATCCCCACCCTGAAACGTACTCTGCGAATCCAATCTCTTCGAGCAACCCAGCTGCCTCGCCAACAACTTCATAACCGGATAGGTATTCACCATCATGATAAATTATTTTAATCTTTATGCTACCATTTTTTATTCCTTCGATTTCTGCATCTCTCTTGGCTTTTTCTTCGGCTTTACGCGCATCCCTAACTGCGTATCGTTTTTCCAGTTCAGAGATAATTGCATCCTTATTCGCCTTGAGCTGTTCCACTTGGAGTTTACCTGGTTTTCCGGAAACCCTAATTCCCTTTTTTCCGTTCTGTTCAACCACTTCAATCGAGAATTTGCGAATCATTTCGTCAACCGTCATCTTTGCCATGATATTTCCTCCCGCTCTTTACCTTGATTAAATGATACTACTTTTTCGAGTTCACGTCAAGCATTTTTTCAAAATATTTTTCAAAAAAGACACAAAAAAAGCCCTCCCCCGCACTTGGCGAGAGAGGGCATTTACTTGATAAAAATACTCTTTTTTGCAGCTTTACTTGACCCGCCGCGCGTCAAGTAAGTGGCACGGCTGGCGGCTCATCTTTAGGTTCGTTGCTAACCTGCATGCTTGCCGCAGAAGTGGTGATCGGTGGACTCACATCTGGGACCTGGGGCTTAACAATATTAGCGGATAATATCGTATTATTTGTTGCCACTGGCGGCGAGTTCGTCGGCTGACTCAAATCATGCATCCCCGCGGCGGTAATGGCAATCAAAAACGCATTAAGCACCGCAAGGCCAATCGCTTCAACAGTAAAATTCCCGCCCACATACAGCACAAACAGCTGAATCACAGCGGCGATAAATACGGATAGCAGACGCACCCACCAGTCGCTAAGATGCTGGCGAATCGGCTCCTTGAAGAATTGCACCAGCAAATACGTCGCGGCCACCAGGCCGGCAAATGACCCCAAATACGAGGTCGTGAATAAATCGGATGGCATAATCTATTTCCCTTCTTCCTCAAAAATAATAGCAGGTCATTACGACCTGCTTCGTTTATTGGATCCCCGTCTGCCGGGACGAGGAAAGACTACATGTTAAAGTGTTTGAGCATACTTGGCCGCTAAGATGGCCGTCTCCGGAGCGCCCGCGCCGCAACAGTTCGTCACATTAGGATGATCCGTCACCGGCGCTCCACCGATCATAACCAGATGCTTTGCGGCATTGGCGTCCGGATGAATCCTCTTATTATCTCCATTCCGACAGAACATAGCGCAACCTCCGAGCCGGTCTGAAACAATCCGGGCACTTGAAAAATCCCTGTCGGAAAAATACACAATCGCGTGTTCCATTTGGATTTCGCCCTCCATTTCGTTATATTGAGCAGTCACATCAGCCACTACATCACCCCATGTTTTACCATGACTTTGCAAATATTCGAGGGGATCCGTATGATCCGTTTCATGCCATTTTTCAGAAACTTGGGCATGAGACATAAGTGTTACACCATCAACCACACCAAGTTTACGATCATACAGGATTTTAGCAAGTAGCCAGGTGTACATCGCATAATCCTGAGCAAATTGGCCCGCGTCATGGGTTTGGCAGAGCTCCACTTGGACATAGCCGAGGTGATTTGCAGTATGCCCTGCCCCCCAAGCAACATAATTCATATCAGCCACCTGAAGGATCTCCCCGACACCCACGAAAAAGTGGACAAAAGCATCCTGCCAATGGCTAGTTTCATAATTTCGTTCACCATCCGGGGTATCGCCATAAACTGCTGTGGAATGAGCTACGACCCCAACATAATTACCGGAGTCGTAGGGTTCCTGCGTCAAACCTGGAATTAGATTCACTCCGATTGGATAACTCATAAGCCCTCCTAATAAACCGCCAAAACGACTTCGGTGTACCCGGCTTTAAGCAGCGCATCGGCCTTAACAAAGATAGCCTGATCATTAGCATATGCTGCTGTCTGCACCCGGTAAAAAGTCTGACCATTCCTAACTAAAGATACCACATACCCACCAAATCCTTTTGCCACAAGCTCCTTGCAGAGCGCATCGGCATCAGACTTATTTGAAAACTCCCCGACCTGTACCCTGTATAATTTCTTGGGTTGCGGCTGAACGCTATCTGGCAGGCCAACAAAGGCGTTGTACGCATACTTGGCGTAATAATCGAACGGCATCCAGAAGTCGCCGATTTCATCCGCTGGAGTCCTGATTCCCCATTGTGGACCGTACTGATTCCGCACGAGGATAAGCTTCTTATCTAAATCATACCAGATTGCATTGACAGCATGACCCCCGATTAACTGTTCATTTGTGCCTGGCATTGCTAGCACACCTGTACCGTTGTAACTAACATCTTCCCATCCGATGGCAAATACTTCAAAACCGAAAAGCACGGGATGGCCCTCCGAAAGAGCATCCAACGTATCCTGCAGGATAGTCGCCTGATTGACTGCAAACACCCGATCCGGGCTGAGCTTTAGGTCCGTCCTCCA
The DNA here is from genome assembly GCA_020692355.1 of Desulfosporosinus sp. GTDB lineage: Bacteria > Bacillota > Desulfitobacteriia > Desulfitobacteriales > Desulfitobacteriaceae > JAJZPA01. The sequence goes on along the minus strand of JAIMKP010000077.1, from coordinate 1,647 downwards.
TCCATCGGCGGGCGGCGGAGTGGTGATATCCGTCGGGAGGTAAGGATCCTTTTCGGCGGGCAAAACCCCAAACTGCTCCAGGACAATGACGATGTCCTCCATATAGGCGCCTGCGTCGGTGTTGACAGTGCCCTCTCGTTCGCGTTCCTTGTAATATTGGGCTTGGTATGAGGGTGGAATCCAATCTAGACCCGCTTGCCGTCGGAGAGCACTGCGCCACAGAAGACCGGCAAAGGCTGTGCAGGAACCCTCTGAACCTTGGTTTTCAATGGCCCCATAATACTTGCCCAGGTTTTCCGGGGTCTTGGATAAGGCTTTCCCAGAGTTCTTATATGGCTGGTAATACGAGGCACCGGTGCGCCGGACTACTGGGAATCTATTGACTGGGTTATATTTGCGTTCTTGATTAGAGCCCAATTGTCACATCTCCTTTCGTTTCATTAACCCTGTTAAACAAGTCAATATTCGCTTTTCGCACCTCTTCGGCCCACTTGATGAGGCTCCCCTGGTGCTCGGCCAGGCGCGCGATCTCTGCCTGTAAAGCCTTCAGTTCCTCCAGTTCTGCATGGTGGGCGCGATGAAGGTACTTCAACTCCTTAAACTCAGACAGCACTTGGTCGTGTGTCTCCCTTAGTACCTTCTCAGTGCGCTCTGCTTGCTTGTTAGAGACGAATGCTAGCACAGGTAAGGCGATACTCTGAAATAGAATCGACACGCCCCACAAGAGCCAGCCCTGGGCACTTGCAGGCGGATCAATAATGACCCCTGCAACATCAAGAATGAGCAAGAGCCAGAAGAGCGCCATCGTCGCCATTGCTGCAGAAAGTTTGTTAGCAATGAAGTTATTAAAGTTTTTCAATCTCCTTCAGCACCTCCTCGGCTGTTTCTCTATTTTGCGGCACGGGATCCTCTCCCTGCTTAGCCAGTTTTTGGATCACCCAAACGGGAAACGTTAATGAATGTATCCCCGTCCCGCTGTTTCCGTCTGCATGATCTACCCCGGTGTGATGTTCCTGGCACAGTACGAGCATATTCCGTACATCATCGACGGTTGTCATAGGCTGATTCCGGAGAAGTCGCCCGTAGCCGTATGGATCCCACTCTTCGCAGAAAGCCTTTAGCTTCTCGAAATCAGTGACGTTCTCCAGGCTCCACTCCGCACCAAAATGGTGAACTTGGAGATTTTCGGTTGAGCCGCAGACCCAACATTGGTAATGGCCATCGGCTTTGAGCCGTTCCTTAGCATGCCGAAACTCTTCCGACTCTGCACGCTCTGCATGTTCAGGGGTTATGATTACCTCTACGAGGTGGCGAATCATTTCATGGGCTTGTGTCATTTAACTGGCCTCCCGCTATAGAAAAACATGTTAATAATGGTCATCACCACCCCTGCGGCGGCGATGATAAAACCCGCCCACCACCGACGGCCTGTCTTCTCTTCTTTTTTATATTCCTCAAACTCGGTTTTGGTGACATACCCCCCTGCTAAAGAGACACGCATATCATTGACAATAGTGAAGATCTCCTTCACGTCTGCCTTGATCTCTGCTGTGTCCTCTTTTAATGCTTGTACTTCATTTTCGCTCATTCCCTTCTCTCCCTTCAGGCATAAAAATAACGCCCTGAAATCAAGGCGTTTACTACATA
>JAIMKP010000076.1 GCA_020692355.1 Desulfosporosinus sp. | reverse complement strand
GAACCCCCTGGCTTTAGCCATGGGGAGATTCAGTGTTTCCTCGCGTGAAGGTAGCCACGCCGTCTGGCATAACCGCATGGTCTGGTTCCTAAGTTTCGCCTTAGCCTGCACCTTCTGCAATACTCGGCTCGACTCACGGCAGAAACTCCTGAACCCCAACCGAAACCCCTAAACCCCACCTTAAAACCCTGTTCGAAAACCTCACCCTTAAATTCCTGTGGACATCAGCGTGGGAGGCGGATAAACCGCCCCCCACTAACCTATTTAGTGTTTCTGGGGCACAAAGTTGTACAGTTTAAGCGCCACAGAGACCACGAAACCCACCAACCCAAATGGTAAGAGCGCTACCGCATACTCCACCAGCGTTGGCGCATACGCCCAGGAACTCGCAAAAATCGGTACTCCTTCTTTGAATTGGCCTACTGCAACCGGGTAAGGCCAATTATTTATGTCCATTCCCGGTAGAGTCAGACTCAGAGGTATGGCATTAAAGGCCGGGAACATGAGCATCAGCCGATGGGCGAAAACACCGATAAAGAGCAGGATGCTTCCGACAATGAGCGAGTTAAACGAACTCTGTGCCTTGCGTGTAAAGAAATAGAACATGGTGAACAGGGGCAGAACGATCTCCAGCGCATAAAGGCCGCCGTAACGCCCAAAGACCAAGGACAGCACATCTAGGGAGCCCGGCTTCCCCCACCAACCTTCGACGATCAAATCCACCGCGACAATAAAGAAGTGAACCACTAAAGCCCCGGCCACGATACTAGCCAGCGTGCGGAAGGCCCCCTGATGCTCAACAAATCCCTCTTTCCCGACGACAAGCAGGGAAATGACTAAAACAAGAGCGGTTCCGGAAGCCACCGCGACCGAAATGAAGTCAGGCGGGAGCACCGCTGTGTTCCACCAATCTCGAGACGCTTGCGTGGCAAAGATCAGAGCGGTGACCGTATGAATCAAAATAGCAAAGGGCAATCCGACCATGGCCACCCGTTTTGACCATTGTTGGGAAAACGCCTGAACCTCAGAAAGAGACTTACTCTTCGTCCAGCCATTCCAGAATCCCCGGCCTGTTTCTTTCCAGTCAGGGAGGAGCTGCATGTAGACGCTGAGAAAAGTAATGACGAGGTAGATGGAGATGACAGTTACGTCCCAGACGAGGGGCGAGCGGAGATTCGGATGGAAAAATATATTAAGGATCCGATCGACGCGCCCCATGTCCGGCAAGACCATCGCTCCTGCCGCCAAGGTGCTGGCAAAGGCCGAAAGAGAGGCGATCCGGGTAAAAGGTTTTAGCTTTTCCAGATTGAACAGATAGACTGACGAAGAAACGATCAAGCCGCCTGCGGCAATCCCCACAAAAAAGGCGAACGTAGCGATATAGAGGCCCCAGCTAAAGGGGTTGCGCATATTCGTAACAACGAGACCCTGGCTCAGTTGATAGCCCCACCCCGCCAGACTAATAAGCAACAGCAGGATGGAGATACCCAAGGCAGTATTTTTCCTCGTGTCTACTACCTTTCTGGCCTGGGTTTCAGGTAACAACACTTTTCCCATCAATGTCCCTCCTTAAGGTTTCGGTTTAACCGGTGAGAGATAGAAGACCTTAGGCGATGTCCCCAGCTCTTCTTTCAGGCGATAGGTTTGTCGTTCACGAACCAAACGACTGACTTCTGAATTTGAGTCGTCCAAATCCCCAAAAATCCGGGCCTTACCGGGGCAAGAGAGGACACATGCAGGCTCTTTCCCTTGAGAAGTATACTCTACACAGAACGTGCACTTTTCCGCTACCCCCACAGGACGGTTCGGAGTATAGACCAAATGGCCGTTTTTGTCGCGCACATCCTCCGGATAACCGTATTCATACCCCTCCTGATAACCCACCTCGGCCTTGGCCTTTTTCGGATCCTGCCAGTTAAACTGCCGCACCCCGTAAGGGCAGGCCGCGAGACAATAGCGGCAGCCAATGCAGCGTTCATAGTCCACTAATACAACTCCCCGTTCGTCCGTGTAGGTTGCTCCAACCGGACAAACCTTTTGGCAAGGCGGGTTTTCACACATCTGACAAGACACCGCTAGATAATTCATTTGCAGTTTTCCGTCTTTACCCACTGCCGTCTGGTGAAACTCACTGCCCGGTGTAAAGACGCGGTTCCACCAAGTTCCCGGGGGTTGGGCATTGTGCTCTTTGCAAGCCACCGTACAGGAGCGGCAGCCGATACAGCGCTCCAGATCGATCACCATCCCCAATTTCATTGTTTGTCACCCGCCTTTCTCACATCGCAGAGGCATTCATTCCATGCCGCGTTCGGGGACCAAACACCTGGGACAAAGTAGACTTCATTGGTCGGCTTGATGAAGGGATAAGTGAGAGAGTTAAAGGATTCACCGTTCAAATAACGGCTCCACCAGCCTTGCTCAAATACCACTACGTTCTGTCCTACGCCCGGATCCAAAATAGCGTGGCCATGAACTTTACCGCGATCGTTGTAGACCTCTACATAATCATCTTCCTTAATCCCCTTGGCTGTAGCATCCTGCGGGTTGAGCCAGACCCTGGGCTTGCCGTCCTGAAGTTCGTCCATCCATACATTGTTGGAGTGGGTAGAGTGCACACGGTAAATGGAATTACGAGTGATGTAGGCAAACTTATATTTCTCCCGAGTCGCCGGATTCAAGGCATACTCACTTTCCTCAAAAGGCGGCTTATGCACCGGCAAGGACTCTCCGGCCTCCAGGAAGAGGTCTTCATCTTTATAAAACTCGATCCGCCCACTTTTAACAAACTGACCCGTCTGCTCGATTTTAGCGGGCAAGCTAACCGGGGGAAAAGGCTTCTTCAAATTGATCTGCTCGTAAAATGGGATCTGGCGGTTGCCAGGGGCAGCCGATTTAAAACGCACCGGCCCTTTCTTCAGCTGGTCCAACGTAATCCCGGCCACAGTCGGGCCACCCGTCTTGAGCAACATCTCTATGACCTTTTCTGCTGCGGTGTTTTCGTCGATACCAGGGAAGTAGTGATTTTCAAATTCCGGGTTAAGGCGCTTGGCCAGCTCGCGAGCGATCCAAAGTTCGGAATGCGCCTCGAAAAGCGGCTTGATAGCAGGCTGCTGCAACTGTAGGTAAGGATGTACCGGAGTGGCGACCAGTTCCGTCTTTTCATACCAGCTGGCGGCCGGCAAAACCACATTACTGTACCTGCCGCTGGTCGTCATTTGAAAATCCATCGTCACTACGAACTCCAAGTCACCTTTTTCCGTCATCTCACGCAGCTTATTCGCCATGTTGTGCTGATCAAACGGATTCCCCCAGCCCGTGATCAAGGCCTTCAACCCATGAGCCGGATATTTTGCCTTCATCGTCTTGGTCGGACCGTGAAGCACATAGAGCCAGGGGAACCATTTTTGCGGCTTGCCCTCTGGTACCCACCAATCCGCAAGTTTCATGCGAATCTTATACTGCCCGGCATAGGTGGAGATTCCTGCTCCGGACTTGCCGATGTTGCCTGTTAGCACTGGGATCAGGGCCAAAGCCCGCCCTTTTAAGTCCCCATGATACCATTGGTAATTGCTCGCCCCATAGATAACGTGGAGGGGTTTAGTCGTCGCCATTTCCCGGGCGAGTCGAACGAGAGTGTCCTTCGGGATCCCGCTGATCGTTTCTACTTTATCCGGGGTATAATTGCTGAGGGTCTCTTTCAGAAGCTGGAAGGAAGGTTTGGCTTTGATTTTAGTACCATTTTTTAAAACGACTTCGAGTTCCCCTTCTAAAACCACATCTCCAGGCAGTTCGAACTTTTCCGGATGCACCGCCAGGAACTGCCCGTTGTAAGCTACATAAGCCTCCCGGTAGGCGGGCACGTCAGCCGGTTTACTTAAGCCCTGTACCTCCTCCGCCTTGAGACGCTTGTGATTATCCGAGCGAATAAGCAGTGGCATATCCGTATACGTGGTAAGAAAAACCGAATCATACAATTTCTCTTCGATGATGACGCGCGCCAGACCCAACCCAACGGCCGCGTCACTACCGGGCTTGACATAAACATACTCGTCGGCCTTAGCCGCCGTGGCACTGAAGTTCGGGTCAAAAACAACCAGTTTAGCCCCTTTGTTTTGCGCCTCTACCAGAAAATGAGCATCTGGAAGCCGGGTCGCCATGATATTCGAGCCAAAGACGGCAATGTAGCGGGAATTGAGCCATTCTAAGGGCTCCGCTTCCTCACTCTGCACTCCGAACGTCATGGGGAAAAATATCGGCAGATCCCCATTTTGATCGTAAGGATGGTGTAAACTCCACCCGGCCAGGGTCGCCAGTGAAATGACCGCTCCTTTCTGCACATAGCCTGTACCGCCCACTTGGAAGATGACCCCGATCGATTCAGGCCCATACTTCGCTGCGATCTCCTTCAGTTTGTTGGCGGTGTAGTCCAACGCCTCGTTCCAACTCGCCTCTCTAAATTCCCCTTTTCCTGGTGCTCCACTGCGGATCATGGGCTTTTTCAAGCGGTCCGGCCCGTAGATCAAATTGATCATGGAAATCCCCTTAAGACAACCGCGGGGATTGTACTCCGCCTCCGGGTAATCGGAAGCCTGAGTGATAGCCTTGATCTGACCATTTTCCACTTTCGCGAGCATGCCACAGGCCCCTGTACAATTCGGCGAACACGTGGTACGAACGGTCTTAAACTCCACCGGTGCACCTTTGGTCTGGCCCGCAGCCGCGGCCTTCTTCACGAATTGGGCTGTCCCGGCAGTACCCAAGAGAACCCCTGTAGCCGCCGACATCTTCAAGAACTGCCGACGATTCAGTCTAAACCTCTTTTTCTCCAAATTTAAACACCCCCATTTTTTCCAGAATATTCTCCCCAGGGTAAGAACAATTCATTCCCTGACATTTACGAATATCCTTATCCTGAATGCCATTTTGCGGGGAGACTTCGCCGCACTATATAAAGAAAACTCGGCTGGCGCCGAGCCTTAGCGAAGGCGGCGACGCAAGTTTTCTTATCCCCCACAGACTTATACTTTCTGACGGGATAAAGAAAACTCGGCTGGCGCCGAGCCTTAGCGAAGGCGGCTGCCTAGTTGCACTTATGCCACCCGAAAGTTATACTTTCTGAATGGCATAAAAAAAGATGGCACGTATTGCTAGAAAGCAAACATCGTGCCAATCTTCTCAAGCGCCCAAACCCGTATGGAATGGGGCTTCTGCTTCGGAGAAAAATCAAAAGTATCTATAAATCGCGAAGTCCTCTCTAAAATTTACGAAAGTGAACTCGTTCAACTAAAGTTGAACATCGAGACTTCGGTGACGAAAGCCTCCAGTGACGTTAGTGTCCTGTGGACACTAACGCCGAAGCCGCCAACTGTCAAAGGATGACCTCACGGCTGAGGATGGGTTTCGCCAAAGCCGCCAACCCCAAGAAGAAGACTTTGCGGCGACGGAGGAGTCTACCCCCACCGAAGCAAAGTACGAGGTACCACTCCCGACGGTCATGGAGGACCTAGTGTCGCTGAAGCCATGGATGGCGGGAAGCGACCACTTGTAGAAGTGGGAGTCTCACGATTGGATCAAACGCCCCTGATTTTATTAACCCGACAACTAGCCACTTTAAATATCGGCTGCTTCGAGATGGGATCGACCCAGTCCAGGGTCAGATGATTAGCAGCCTGTTTGAGATGTTCTTCCCCTGGATCCAAATCCCCAAAGTGAAATGGGAGAAACAATTGTCCGCGTGCGACTGTATTTTTGATCATGGCTTTCACTTCAATCCAACCCCTGCGGGAAGTGAGTCGTACTTTTTCGCCCTCTGTAATGCCCATAGCCTCAGCATCAGCCGGGTTCATTTCCACAAAGCCTTCCCCTGCCAGAACATCAAGTTCCGGAACGCGTTTGGTCTTTGTGCGCGTGTGATAATGCTCGATAATGCGTCCCGTATTGAGCCAGAACGGGTATTCCTCGTCAGGAGTCTCTGGCGGGATTTGGTACTCCACCCCCCACAATTTGGCACACCCCGACTCATTGTTGAACTGTCCATACGCTTGTGCTGTCTCTGCCGCCGTGTTGAACCTGCCATCTGTGTAAAGGCGTGGAGTTCCGGGATCGTCCGGACTGGAACAGGGCCACTGCAACCCACCCTCGCGTTCCAGGCGACGGTAGGTCATCCCGGACATATCGTTTGGACGGTCCTGTGAAAGGCGCTGCCATTCTGCAAAGGCCTCTTCGGTTGAAGGCCAAGCAAACATTTCTCCAGCCCCTAGTCGCCGCGCAACGTCCTGGAAAATTTCAAAGTCTGCTTTAGCTTCTCCAGGAGGTTCAACTGCTTTATACCCGATGCTGACCCTGCGTTCAGAATTGGTGTACGTCCCAGTCTTTTCCCCCCACTGAGCAGCTGGAAGAAAAATGTCCGCATAAACGGCCGTCTCCATTGGGTAGTAAACATCCTGAACCACCAAAAACACCTTATCTAAAAGCTTACGTACTCTCTCTTGATTCGGAAGGGAAACCGCAGGATTGGTTCCCATGACCCAGAGAAACTTCAGTTCGCCCGTCTCGATCATATCAAGCATCTGCATGATGTCGCGTGGCTGAGAAGGAATCCTCTCCACCGGAACCCCCCAAAAATCTGCAACTTCCTGACGATGAACGGGGTTTGCAGGATTGCGAAAACCCGGTAAAAACCCGCTCCCACCAACCTCCCGGTTACTCATGGCACTGGCTTGGCCAGTCAGGGAAAGCGGTGCCGAACCCGGCGTACCAATTTTCCCTGTGAGGAGATGCAGGTTGTTAATGAGGGTTACTGTATCGGCTGCCGCCATGCTCTGATTGACACCCTGGCAGAACAAGGTCACAACCGATCGGGAACGGCCAAAGAGAAGCGCCGCTTCCCGAATCGCTTCCGCCGAGAGCCCGGTGATTTCTGCCGCTTTTTCCGGTGGATAGCTGTGAACGACCCTTAACATCTCTTCGTATCCCGTCGTATGCGTTTCAATAAAGGCAGGATCGATGAGATTTTCCTCAATGAGCACATAGACCAGGCTATTTAGGAGGGCGACATTTGTCCCTGGCCTGAGAGCTAGATGCATGTCTGCTACTTCTGCCGCCAAGGTAGATCGTGGATCAGCCACGATGAGTTTCGTCCCATTTTGGGAACGATGATACATGATCCGTCGCCAAAGTTGAGGGTGCATCTCCGCCGGATTCGATCCAAAGACAAAAATAACATCGGCTAAGTCAAGATCTGCATAGCAGCCCGGCGGACCATCCGTTCCAAAAGAGCGGATATATCCATGCACGGCAGCCGACATGCATAGGCGAGTGTTGGAATCAAGATTGGGCGTACCAAGTACCCCCTTGGCCAGCTTGCCTAAGGCATAATATTCTTCCAACAGAAATTGCCCGGTATGATAAATACCAATCGCGGAAGGCCCACTGACTAGCGCCTGGCTTAATTTCTGCACCATCAATCCCAAAGCATCTTCCCTACTCGCCACAACAAGCTTGCCGTCTTGGCGAACCATAGGAGCTTTGGCTCTTTGAGGATGATGTAGCACCTTCCATTCATAGAGTCCTTTAATACACAAATTTCCCTGATTTACCGGATAATGTGGATTACCCTGAACCGTGACCGCCTGTCCGTCCTTGACGCCGATATAGAGACCACACCCCACAGCACAATACCCGCAGGTTGAATACACCCATTCATCGGGAACCTCTTTGGAAGAGCCGTTGTTTTCAGCTATAAAAGATTGAATCGTTTGTCTTAACGTGTTGTCCATCACGGGCCTCCCCTTAAGTCTCAATCGCGTACTTCTTCAATTTCTGGTATAAACCGGACGGGTGAATACCCAGAAGACGTGCCGCTTCCTGCTTGTTTCCTTTTGCCAAACGAAGGGCCCGACGAATCGCCTCTGACTCCGCCTCAGCGACTGCCTCATTGAGTCCAAAACCACAGTCTCGACTCACTCTTGCTAACAGAGCAGGCGGCAAATGCTCCGGGGCAATGCTCTCGTCCCCCTCATCCAGAAAATTAAAGGCATGTTCGAGGACATTTTCCAATTCCCGAACATTGCCAGGCCAGTTATAGGCAATCAGGCGCTCCTCGACACAAGGGGCCACTTCGTTTACTCTTAATCCGTATTTTAGGTTCAGCTTATTGAGCATCCGCTCAACCAACGGCTTAATGTCCTCCGGCCGTTCCCTCAGAGGTGGAATATGGATGTTAATCACCGCCAAACGGTAATAAAGATCAAGACGGAACTTCTGCTGTTCAATCATCTGGGGCAAATCACGGTGCGTGGCAGCCAAAATGCGCACATCAACATTCAACGTCTTCGTGCCGCCTACCCGCTCAAATTCTTTTTCCTGCAATACCCTAAGGATCTTGGCCTGCATAGGTAAAGGCATATCCCCAATTTCATCCAAAAATACAGTCCCGCCCTGGGCGAGTTCAAATTTTCCCGGCCGCCCCCCGCGTACGGCCCCCGTGAAAGCCCCTTCTTCATACCCAAATAGCTCGGATTCCAGGAGATTCTCCGGAATAGCCGCGCAGTTAATTTTAATAAAGGGTTCGCTATTGCGCGGGCTGGCTGCGTGAATAGCCTGAGCAAACAACCCCTTGCCCGTGCCGCTGTCTCCGGTAATTAAGACATTCGCCTCTCCACGAGCCACGCGCTTGGCCATCTGCTTTAATCGCTTCAGCTCTGCCGATTCCCCCACAATATCATCGAAAGGAGACGTCATGCGCCGGAGTTCCTGTAGTTCTTCTTTATAAAAATGGAGCCGTCCTTCCAATAGTTGAAAGCGTTCTAAAAGATCGTCGAGGTTTTGTCCAGCCAAGGTTTCCTTGGACAAGATTTTACTCAACCCCCCTAAGGTTGAGCGTTCATGCTTAATTGGAATTTCCGATAGGAAAAGTGTATGCTCCCGGAAACGAAACCCACTATCGACAATGCGTTCACCTGAGCGCAACACTTCCGGTAACCGGGTGAACGGCACCACGTCCCGAATCGGCAGTCCGAGAATCTTCTCAGGCTCCAAACCTAAAAGCTCACAATACTGGTTATTAGCCAAGACCAAGCGCCCTTGTTGATTAACCACAGCCATGCCTAAGGGCAATTCATCCAATATGCCTTCATAAAGCGCGTTCAGAACCTGTGAGGCTTCCAGCCGTTCCCCCCCCAAATCCGGATCACTATGCTCCAACAACACAAAGACGCTATGGATGCTCCCATTGATATTGATGGGATGGTAATGAATTCGCACTTTGGCCTCACCAAAACGTTGTTCCTGAGCAATAGCCTGTCCGCTCGTAAATACCTCAAGAATCCGGGTTCCCGGAAAAATTTCCGTAAACTTATGGCTCACTGCCTTCTCGACCGGAATTCTTAACAATTGGCCTGCCCCATGATCCAAAAAAGCAATTACCCCACGCCCATCCACAAGGACAAACCCGATATTGGCAATATTCATGACACACCATTCCCCTAACGAGAGCGTTCACACGTCGGTTAATTTTTGTCAGATATAATTATATTCGCTGACAAAATCTCATATCCTTCCCATCGAGCCACGAACACCGAATCTCGAAAAAGGCACGGACACCAAGAACCGTCCCCTCTGTCTTCCCTGGAAGCACGAGAACCGTCCCCTTGCTCCCTCGAACCTCGCTCACGCCCTCCGGATCGCTAAATACAGCCCATCTAGCAGAGCCTGGGCACTGGCTTTAAGGATGTTGGTTGATATCCCGATGGTTCCCCAGGTTTCGGTGCCCCGGCGGGTTTCAACGATAACCCGGACGACCGCTTGCGTGCCACGGGAGCCGTCTAAAACCCTCACCTTGTAGTCGATGAGTTCACTGTCTTCCAAAGCCGGGAAAAACGGCCGCAAAGCCTGGCGCAGGGCCTGGTCGAGCGCATTCACCGGGCCATTCCCTTCGGCCGCAATATGCACGTGTTCCTCCCCGACCCGAACTTTCACCACGGCGACAGAATCTAATTCTCCCCGGAGCGGATCGCTCCAGACATGATAGTCAATCATCTGGAAGGGGGCTGCGAAAAATCCCAGAGTTCGTAACAGCAAAAGTTCCAGACTCCCATCCGCTGTCTCAAAAAGGAAGCCTTTGTTTTCCATGTCCTTGATTTGCAGCATCGCTTCTTCGACCTTGGGATCCTCTTTGTGGATATCGGGAGCGTACTTCCGCATTTTCGCCCAGATATTTGCTTTTCCCGCCTGATCAGAGATGAGAATTCGTCGTTCATTTCCAACCCGACTCGGTTCGATATGCTCAAAGGTACGCCTGTTCTTCAAAATCGCATCCACATGCATCCCCGCCTTGTGAGCAAAGGCACTCCGGCCCACGAAAGGCTGTTTCTCATCAAACTGAGCGTTGGCCAGATCCGCCACATAGCGCGAGAGGTAAGTAATATTCACCAAGAACTCCTCAGGCAGAAGACGATGACCCAGCTTTAGCTGCAGCCAGGGAACGAGCGTACTCAGATTGGCATTACCACAACGCTCCCCAAATCCGTTCCAGGTTCCTTGAACCTGTTCAACCCCTGCTTCCACTGCAGCCAGGGTATTCGCCACCGCCAGACCCCCATCATTATGGACATGGATGCCCAGAGCGAGACCCGGGAACTCCTGCCGTACCGTTTCCACCCCTTGGCGCACCTCCTCTGGGAGCGCCCCTCCATTCGTATCGCAGAGAACGACCGCAGCAGCACCTCCTGCCCATGCCGAACGAACACATGCTAAGGCGTAGGCGGGGTTTTCCTTAAGCCCATCAAAATAATGTTCTGCATCAAAAATGACTTCCCGTCCCTGGGACACCAGATAGGCCACAGACTCCTTAATCATACGCAAATTCTCATTAAGCGATCCCCTGAGCACATCTCTGACATGGAGATCCCAAGCCTTCCCAAATATCGTAATCACTGCTGCCCCCGACTCCAGAAGACGGGAAAGGATCTCGCTCTCTTCCGGGGCTTCTCCGATACGACAGGTGCTGCCGAAAGCCGTTAATTTCGTGTTTCCCAAGGCTAAGCGGCGCGCCTGAGCAAAAAACTCCTCATCTCTGGGATTAGCCCCTGGCCAACCCGCTTCAACATAGGGTATGCCAAGTTCAGCCATACGCTGGACATAAAGAAGCTTATCCTTGACCGAAAAATGAATCCCCTCGCCCTGGGCTCCATCCCTCAAGGTTGTATCGTATATCACAATCCGCCGAGCGACATCTCTCATCTCCCTACCCCTTTCACGATTCATCAACCTTCTGTTCTTACTGGCTATACCGCTACACGTTAGCGAATTTTCCCCTTATTATAATACAGGCGATTCTACTCTACAACAGGTAAACGTTGCATTCAGGATCCCCTGCAGCATAACGAAAAAAGGCCTCCCGGCCTTTTTTCTTCGCTACAATCCATGCTTCCGATCGATTCCGAACTTAGAAACGCTGTGCCCCCACATTAAATGTCAAAACTTCCAAGTTCACCGCCAAATCCACGTTCCTCAGTTCAATTTCCGGTGGAACATTAAGTACAACCGGAGCAAAGTTCAAAATCGCCTGCACTCCAGCTTGGACTAATTTGTCCGTGATGTCTTGGGCTGCCGAAACCGGGACTGAAATAATCCCGATCTGCGTGCGGTTTTGTTTTACGACCTCGACAAGTTGCTCAACCGGCATGACTTCTACCCCATTCATGGTCGTGCCAATCTTACTGGAATCATTATCAAAGATACTCGTAATGATGAAGCCCCGTTCCCTAAATCCTTTGTAGCTGCAAAGTGCGTGCCCCAGATTGCCTAACCCGACCAGCGTCACGTTCCAATCCACACTAAGACCCAGGATCTTCAATATATGGCGGCGTAAATCCTTTACATTGTATCCGACACCCCGGGTGCCGAATTCGCCGAAGTAGGCCAAATCCTTGCGTACTTGAGCTGGGCTGACACCAACTCCCTCGGCAATGTCCCCCGAGGAAATGGTGATAATCCCTTTACGATCCACTTCAGTCAAGTAACGGGAATACACGGAAAGGCGAATAATCGTTGCCTCCGGAATCTTCAGTGTCTTCAACAGGATCCCCCATTTCTCACCCAAAATAGGTATGAAAGTATAAGCTATATTATAGCACTATCTTTTAAAAATGCAATTTCTTTCACAAATATTTTCTTGTAATTCAGCACAACAATAGGTTTTCCCGATTATTATTAGCCTAAACGTGGACTCCCTAGATTTCGAGGGGGTAACGACACGCAGGCAGAAAACTTAGTTCCCTCATTCCCCCACAGATTTATACTTACTGAAGGAATTAAAAAAACCTAAGTATCAAAGCGTAAAAGAGGGCTGCGATAAACCCGCAACTAGGAATTGTCACCAACCAAGCCACCAGCATTTGCTGAGCCACACCCCGGGTCTTTGACACTTGCGACCTATATAGAAACCTC
>JAIMKP010000075.1:282-12511 GCA_020692355.1 Desulfosporosinus sp. | reverse complement strand
CCACTTGTAGAAGTGGGAGTCTCACGATTGGATCAACTGCGGTGAAGTGAACGTAAGAAACGCTCTACCTGCTCGGCGGTCTTTTGCCATGTCCAGGTTTGGGCAAAAAGATGTCCGTTATTTGCCAGGTGTTCGCGCTTCGCTTGATTGATTAAAAGGTCGTAAATGGCTTCAGTCAATTGCCCAATATCACTGGGTGGAACGAGCAAACAGTTTTCGCCCGGTTTCGTGTAATCCCTGTTGCCGCCACAATCGGTTGTTACTACGGCCGTACGGCAGGCCATGGCTTCTAAAGGAGGGAGACCGAAAGCTTCGTAGTAAGACGTGTAAACGAAAACATCTGCTTGAGCATAAAGCCGGGCAAGCTCCTGATCGGTTTGAGCCGTCTTCACAACGTAGGGAATGGGACTATCAAAGGGCATTGCTTCTGGTGTTACGACAACGATGTCAAAGTTGGAAAATCGTTGTTTGACGCGATAACATGCTTGGAAAAAGTCGTCCTTCCCTTTCCAGGTGTATCCGGGGCCGCGTACGATATAGAAAATGGTTTTTCGACCGGTTTGTAGGGATAGTTTAGGGTAAGGGTGAAAGATAAGGCCGTCAACTCCTCCCTGAATAACGGTGCTGTCGCGGCCGAGTTGTTGCAAAATGATTTGCCGCTGCCATTGGGAGATAGTCATGATCGGGGCGTTAATTAGATAGGTGTTCTTCGCTGTTTCGGCCACATCCAGAAGGATTAGGGGTTCGTAGACAAGGCTAAGGCGAACAACCCGTCCTTTTTTTGATTCCCAGGCGGGCATCACCGTGGGGTAGAAGTTGGGCAGGATGAAGTCGCCTGGAGGCATGGAGCGGGCTGTTAATTCATGGACCCGATGTACTTTGACTCGAAGCGGCCAAGCGATGACGGCCTGTTGGGGAATTACAATTTCAACGCCATGGCCTTTATCGGCCAGGGTATTGGCCAACTGGTATAAAAAGCGGGCTCCACCCCCGGTTTCCAAACTGAGCACAGGGATGACGATTCTCATGTGCTTTCCCCCCAAAAAGTCCTTTGGCTACAGTCTATGTCGCCAGACGTGGCAATGTAGACAGAGTGACCGATAAACCAAGGGCTCCATATAATATAGTGGTCAACCCTAAATGGAGGATTAAGAGGAATTATTTGGATTATAGAGGGTAATTCCAAAGAAAGGATGTAAAGACATGATTTTGGGAAATAAACGCATCCTGGTGACGGGTGCTGCTGGTTTTATCGGGAGCCATCTCACCGAAACGCTGACGAAGGCCGGGGCCAGAGTGCGGGTCTTTGTCCGCTATAATTCAAGCAATGGCCGGGGAAATCTCGTTGATCTGGATAAGTCCTTGCTTGAAGAGATTGAAGTGATGGCAGGAGACCTGCGCGATGCCGAGGCCGTCGCAAGAGCGGTAACCGGCTGTGATCTTGTCTTCCATCTCGCGGCTTTAGTAGGTATTCCCTATTCCTATCAAAATCCCCGTGAGGTCGTTGAAACCAATATTATAGGAACACTTAATGTGCTTACTGCTGCCCGTAATCAGAAGGTGAGCCGGGTGGTTCATACTTCTACGAGCGAAGTGTATGGTTCGGCCCAATATGTCCCCATTGATGAAGCTCACCCGCTGCAAGGACAGTCACCGTATTCTGCCAGCAAGATCGGGGCCGACAAGCTTGCGGAAAGTTTTTACGCTGCCTATGAACTTCCGGTTGTCACCATCAGGCCGTTCAACAGTTATGGGCCCAGACAATCCGCCCGGGCTGTCATACCCACCATCATTACCCAGGCCCTAACGGGTTCGGAAATCCGGCTGGGTAGTATGGATACTCTGCGGGATTTCACCTTTGTCTTGGATACGGTTGCAGGATTTATGAAAGCGGCTCAGGTGGAGCAGGCAGTCGGACGGGTTATTAATATCGGATCAGGGCATGAAGTTTCCATCTCGGAATTAGCCCAAATGGTGGTTGACACGATCGATGGTTCAGGTCCCATTGTGCTTGATGAGGCCAGACTGCGTCCGGGCCGGAGTGAAGTGAAACGTCTCTTAGCCGATAATCGCTTAGCCAAAGAACTCCTGGATTGGGAACCGCAGGTCGGACTTGACGAGGGGATAAGGCGGACTACGGCCTGGATTATGGCTCATTTCGAACGCTACGAGAGCGGGAAGTATCAGATCTAGCGCAAGGCGTGGTGATTGTCATGGTTAGAGCAAGTATGCTTCGGGAAGGAGAATTCAATGCAAGCTATTATCTTAGCAGGTGGCAGGGGGCAGCGTCTTGATCCGTTCACCCGGATTCTGCCGAAACCGCTGTTTCCGTTGGGAGACGAGGCCATGGCTGCCATATTAGTCAGGCAGCTCAAAGGAGCAGGGGTTGAGGAAATCATTATGTCACTCGGGTATCTGGCTGATTTGATGATAGCATATTTTCAAGACGGGAGGCGTTTCGGCATACCCATTCGCTATATTGTGGAAAGCGAACCGCTCGGAACGGCAGGTCCGCTAAAAAGGGTAGATGGTCTCGGAGATGATTTCCTCGTCGTCAATGCCGATGAATTGACGAATCTGGATTTCAGAGCCCTGTTTGCGTATCACCTTTCTGCACAAGCGACGATGACGGTTGCTGTGCAGAAGAAAAATATAGCTTCTGCTTTTGGCGTGTTGGAAATCAGGGAAGGACAGGTCATTGCTTACCGTGAAAAGCCCACCTTCGACTATTGGGCTAGCATGGGCATCTATGTCTTGAATAAACAGTGTCTGCATTTAATTCCTGTTGGCGAAAGCTTCGACATGCCGCAACTTGTCCAACGGTTGTTGCAGGTCAAGGCCCGGGTTCTGAGCTATGAAAGTCGGGATGTTTGGTATGACATTGGCACGCTGGGTGATCTGGAAAGGGCTCGCCAAGCCCTAAGCCGCCATGTGGAGGAGATTCAGGCAGGGCCCGCATGTGCGGGGGAACGTATTGGGGGTCTGGAGCCGGAAACTTTGGTTGAATCGCTAGATGGGGTGCTGCCTAACAGGGGGAAATAACGATGCTTATGCCAAAGGTCAGTGTGCTCATTCCCACGTACAATTACGCGCGTTACGTGGGCTATGCCGTGAACAGTGTCCTCGAACAGTCCTATCCTAACGTAGAAATTATTGTGGTTGATGATGGATCAACTGACAATACCCGGGATGTTCTCAAACCCTATGCCCCAAGGATTCACTATATTTATCAAGAAAACGGAGGTACAGGCAGTGCCTTAAATACGGGTATAGTGGCAGCCGCAGGGAAATATATCTGCTGGCTCAGTTCTGATGATGTGTTTTACCCAGATAAGGTTGCCAGACAGGTACAGCTCATGGAGAGCCGACCAGAGCTTGGCTTCAGTTATACCAGTTTTTGCGTGATCGATGCTAAGGGTCAGTGGCAGTATGATGTCCAATCTCCATATTACCCTGAACGGAAGGAAATGGTCCAGAAGCTGATGAAAGGCTGTTTCATCAATGGGTCATCGGTGATGATGAGCCGCGCGGCTCTGGATACTGTCGGGCTCTTTGATGAAGCGATGGGTATGGTGCATGATTATGACCTTTGGTTTCGATTTTTGCGCCACTATCCCTGCGGTTTTTTGGATGAAATACTTCTAGGTTACCGCTGGCATGGAGAGAATGGGAGTTTCCATGTACAACCGGGTTTTGTCACGCCTGCCAGAGAACGAGCAAAGCTGCTTTTTCCGGAGTGGTTGACTTAGAACCATTTGTCTAAATCCCCCATAAACTATAGATGAACCAGCCTGTTTTGGTAAGGGGGAAGAGCATGGGGAAGATCAGGATATTGATCCTAGGGGCTACGGGTATGTTGGGGCACAAACTGTTCGCATATTTGAGCAGGAACAGTGCTTATTCCGTGTATGCGGCGGCCCGTTCGCACGCTGAACTAGCGGGGTGGCTGCCTGAGGCCATGGCTGGGAGAGTGATGGAAAAGTTTGACGCGGTTGATTTGGACAGCGTTGTGCGGACCATTGCAGCGGTCAGACCTGATGTCGTGATCAATGGAGTTGGGATTATTAAGCAAGCGCCGACAGCCAAAGATCCGCTGGCTGCGATTACGGTGAATGCGCTCTTTCCTCACCGTTTGGCTCAAGTTTGCCAAGCCGCGGGAGCGAGAATGATTCAGATCAGTACGGATTGTGTTTTCGATGGGAGCAAAGGCCATTATACGGAAAGTGATATTCCCAATCCTTTGGATCTCTATGGGAGAACCAAGCTTTTAGGGGAAGTTGTAGATCCGCATTGTCTAACGCTCAGGACCTCGATCATCGGCCACGAACTGCGAGGGCATGTTGGCCTGATTGACTGGTTCCTACAGCAGGAAGGGAAGGTTTCCGGATTTACCAAGGCCATCTATTCAGGTCTGACCACAGTGGAATTGGCCCGAGTGATCCGTGACTATGTTATTCCTCAGAGGGAGCGCTTGCAGGGCCTCTATCACCTTTCTGCTGACCCGATTTCTAAATATGATCTCTTAAATCGGGTAGCCACCCAATACCAGAAAGAAATTACCATCGAGCCAGATGAGAGTATTGTGGCGGATAAGAGTCTGGATTCCAGTCTGTTCCGTTTACTGACAGGCTATATTCCACCGTCTTGGCCGGAACTCGTGGCTCGTATGCATGAGGATTTTTGCCAATCCCCGTACAGTTTAAATGTCGGCACCAGGGGGTAAGCGCATGAAGATATTTGATAACAAGGTTGTCGTGATTACGGGTGGCACAGGATCATTGGGGAAAGTTTTGACTGGGCGTTTACTGAGTAAGGAAGCCGGGGAGCCCAAGAAGATCATCATATTTTCCCGTGATGAGGCGAAACAGCATGCGATGCGGATGGCCTACCACCAGAAGAGCCAAGTCACAGATGAAATCATCTATCGCGATTTTGAACGCTTGATCGAATTCCGCATCGGTGATGTCCGGGATTATCCTTCCGTATGTTCAGTGCTTAAGAATGCGAACATTGTGGTGAACGCAGCCGCACTCAAGCAGGTTCCTTCTTGCGAGTATTTTCCGTTTGAAGCGGTGCAGACCAACATTAATGGAGCAGAAAACATTGTTCGAGCCATTCGTGAACAAGACCTCAAGGTGGAGACGGTTGTGGGGGTATCCACGGATAAAGCCTGTAAACCGGTCAATGTCATGGGGATATCCAAAGCGATGCAAGAACGGATTTTTATGGCTGCCAATATTACCGTTCCTGGGACTCGTTTTGTTTGCGTGCGCTATGGGAATGTTTTGGCTTCACGGGGATCGGTGATTCCTCTTTTTCATGAACAAATCAGCCACGGCGGTCCTGTTACGCTCACGACGCCTGAAATGACACGGTTCTTGCTCCCTCTGGAAAGTGCAGTGGATACCATTTTGGCTGTCATCTCAGAGGCCCAGCGGGGAGAGATATTCGTGCCCAAGATCCCATCGGCCCGGATTGTGGATGTGGCCAAAGCTTTGATTGGGCCAAGGAATATTGGAATCGTTTATACGGGCATCCGGCCCGGAGAGAAAGTCCATGAAATATTGGTTTCCTCTGAGGAAGCCTGGAGGACTTACGCACGGGGAGGTTATTATGCCATTAAGCCCATGCTGCCAGAACTGGTCTATCCCGAGCCAGAAGGGCAGGTGCTTAGGCATGAATACAGTTCGGGAGATTATTTGATGACACCCGAAGAAACGAGAGAACTACTGCAAAAGCATCAACTGTTAACCGCGCAGGAAAACCTGGGAGAGAGTGAATTGCTGCGATGAAAGTGCTCACTGTTCTGGGAACCCGACCGGAAATCATTCGTTTGAGCCGAGTTATTCCACGGCTTGACTCAATGTGTCAGCATGTGTTGGTTCATACGGGCCAGAACTTTGAACCTACGTTAAACTCGATATTCTTCGAGGAATTGGGTTTGCGCGCACCTGACTACATTTTGAAGGGTCAGGCAGCCACGCCCATGGAGCAGGTAGGCCGGATTTTAAGCGAGTGCGAGCCGATCCTGTATTCTGAACAACCGGATCGGCTCCTTATACTTGGGGATACCAACAGTGCCTTAACAGCCATCGCTGCCAAACGCCTGGGTATTCCGGTCTACCATATGGAGGCGGGAAACCGCTGCTTTGATGATCGTGTTCCGGAGGAAGTGAACCGCCGGATCGTGGATCATTGCAGCGATGTCCTGTTGCCCTACAGTGAACGCAGCCGGGCCAACCTTCTCCGGGAAGGTATCGAGGGGCGGCGTATTTTTGTGACCGGAAATCCTATTCTAGAGGTTTTGACTCATTACGCGGATCAGATCGGGCGCAGTCAGGCTTTGGAACGGTTGGGGCTAAGCAGGGGGCAGTATCTGCTTGTTACGCTCCACAGAGCCGAAAATGTGGACGATCCAGAACGACTGAACCGCTATATCATGGCCTTCCAGCAGTTGCATAAAAAGTATAAGCTGCCGCTGATCGGTAGTCTTCATCCCCATACCCGTTCTCAATTGGCCAAGCAGGGTAAGGACTTGGCGGGAAGCGGCGTACGCGCATTAGAGCCGCTGGGCCTTTTTGATTTTGTGCATCTGCAGCGGAACGCTCTGTGTGTATTAAGTGACAGCGGTACGGTGCAAGAGGAATGCAGCATTTTTAAGATTCCGAATGTGACTTTGCGCGATGTCACGGAACGGCCGGAGACTGTTGAGGCGGGGAGCAACATCATCGCCGGCAGTGCTCCTGCGGCCATTATCAACGCGGTACAAACGGTGCTAAGCCTGGGCTGCGACTGGCAGCCCCCGCCGGAATACCTGGTTCCAGACGTCAGCGGGAAAATCGTCAGAATACTGCTTAGCGTCTACGGTCAAGCAGGAGCCAGCGGTGATACTTCCTTAGGAAGGATGGGTGAGTGAACATGATGGATTATCTAAATTTCGCGCCAGACTTTGTGCCGGGTCTAAACTGGCATGAAGACTTTATTGTAGCTTTGGCAAGTTTGTTTCGTCCCCGTATCTACGTTGAACTCGGCTTATCCCGATGTGAGCTTTTCAATCGGATGATCCCTTATTGTGAACAACTGATCGGGGTGGATATCAGTCCGGAGGCAGGAAACTACATGGCCAAAACGGTTAAGACCCGCTTCGTCCTGGCTGCAACGGAAGAATTTGCCCAGGAATTGCGGTTGAGTCCCATTTCGATTGATTTATTGTTCATCGATGCTGATCATTCGCGGGAAGCAGTGATTCGTGATTTTCACGATTATTTTCCTTTTGTGGCGCCGCACGGGCTGATTCTGCTACATGACACTCATCCGGGCCAGCCTGAACTGATCCAGCCGCAGTGGTGTGGAGACGGCTATTTGGCAGCCGCAGAGCTTGGACGGCTGACAAAAGATTATGAACTGATGACCATCCCTATCTCGCCAGGATTGACGCTTTGCCGCAAGCGCAGCGCTCAATTAGCCTGGATGGAGCGCTAACAGGTAACAATAGCCCGGAAGGAGATACGGAAATGCCGGGAGTAAGTGCAGGAAGTGTAGGAAGGCTGAGGGAGACGTTATGAAAAGGTATTCGATCGTTGGCATGTGTCAAATCTACAACGAAGTGCGCAAAGGCAATCTGAAGCGATTTGTGAAGTATATCCGTTCGCTGGTGGATGCCCTGGTCGTCTATGATGATGGCAGTACCGATGGTAGCTATGAATATATGCTTGCGCAAACTCCCTATGTCATTCGGGGAGTGAAGAACGATTTTGCCCACGAGCAAAATCACAAGCAAATGCTATTACAAAAGGCCCTCGAATTGAAACCGGATTTTATTCTCTGGCTCGATGCTGACGAAGTCATGACAGCAAATGCAGCCGAACACCTGCAAACTTTGTGCGAGTACTGCGCTCAGCAAGGAGTTGATGCCGTGAATTTTCACGAACTAAACTTGTGGCGCAGCCAATCTTGGCGACGTCTGGACAGTCTATATAATGAAGGCTGGTTCTGCCGTTTGTGGAGAGTTACTCCCGATA
Organism: Desulfosporosinus sp.; assembly: GCA_020692355.1. Classification (GTDB taxonomy): domain Bacteria; phylum Bacillota; class Desulfitobacteriia; order Desulfitobacteriales; family Desulfitobacteriaceae; genus JAJZPA01. Next base: position 4,490 of record JAIMKP010000075.1, on the reverse strand, counting down.
TCGCTTTTGCGGATGCGTTGCCGGGGCTGCACCAGCCACCTTTCCCCTCGACGATTCGCAGTTCCGTATTTGTGCAAGGTGTTGAGGTCATACACTACGGGTTTGCCACAGAACAACGTTTGGCCCACAAGTATCTGACGTATCGAGCCCATGGGCAACGGGGTTATGAAATGCTGGATCGCTTAATCAGCGAGGAAAGATTGGTGCTGGAACAGGTTCCTGAGGAACTTTTTCCCGAGGGTCTTTGGCTGGATGATGAAGAACCCCGACCACTCCGGTTTGAAGAGTCTCTAGCCTATGTCGAAAAGTACCGGGAAGAAGTGTTCGGACCGAAGTTCTCGCTCATTTGCCTGGTTTATAAGAGCGTTGAGTGGCTGAAGTTCATTTATGAACAAGTTGTCAAGCATACGGATCTGACAGATAAAGAGTTTTTCTTCGTGGCTAATGATGCGAATGAGCCGGTCCTGCGTTATCTACGGGATAACTACATTCCCCACTATGTATTTAACAATACCCCTAAACAACGCGACGAGTGGTTTATCAACAATGTCTACCGGGCATATAACTTTGCGGTAGGTAAAGCCCGGGGAGATTTCCTCGTTTTCCTGAATTCCGACATGGCCTTCACTCCAGGCTGGTTCGATCAGTTATGGAAGGCTTATCAAGGAGGAAACTGCCTCACCTCCCGGCTGGTCGAATCCGGAAAGTTAAGGAGTGGCCGGTATGGAGTGGAGCGGGATTTTGGACGGGATTACTTGTCTTACCGGGAAGAAGAATTTCAAAACTATGCCCGGGATCTTGCACTGCCGGAAATCCGGGAGGGTGGCTTATTTATGCCTCTGTTGATTCGCAAGGAACACTTCGAGCAGGTCGGAGGATATCCAGAGGGCAATATTCTACCTGGTAGTGATATTTTTAAACCGCTCATAGCTCGCTTAGGCGAACCATGTATTTCGGGTGACAATGTCCTTATGCAAAAGCTCCAAGTCAGAGGAGTCAGGCATCAAACGGTTTTTGACAGTATCGTTTATCATTTTCAATGTGGCGAGTCGGATGGGCCAGCCTCGACAAAGACAGAAGTAGGCTCGATGAAAGTCGCGGTGTGTAATGATCTGATCAACGGGTCGATGGGTGAGAAGGTGTTATGGAATTTCCTGTTGGAATACTTGCCGGCGACTGTGGGGATTGACCTGTGGATGGCCGGTCAACCAGAAGACTATGCAGAAAACGCCCGTCAGTATATCGCTGCTCATCATCCCGAAGTCGAAGTGATCATTCAGAACGCGACTTTCATCAATACCGTCGACGATTCTCGTTTTACCATTGCTTTTTTACAGGATAATTTGAGAGCCATGGGAAGGTTCTCAGAGCAACAGGAGCAGAATTTGCGACGGGCTCGAAAGTTGGTCACGAATTCCGTCCAGACGGCCCTTTCCTATCCTGAATATAATTTTGAGATCATTCCGGTTGGGATAGATATCGATTTGTTCAGTCCGATGCCCAAAGAGGAGGTGCGTCGGGAATTTGGCTTCGGGCAGGAAAGAATCGGTATATTTGTCGGTGATTTTTCCGAGGTGAAAGGATGGTCGAAAGTTCGGGCCTGTGTGGAACAACACTCAGAGATAACTTGGATTATGGTTGTGAAAAGTGCCCAAACTTTTGCTGCTCCTAACGCCCGTGTTTTCAATCGGATTCCACAGACCCTTCTGGCGAAACTGCTTAATTGTGCTGACTTCTTCATGATTGGTTCGCCGATTGAGACGCAATGTTTGGCTGCAGTCGAAGCTTGTCTGTGCAACCTCCCGGTGATTATGCATAACGTTGGCATCTTTAAGGATTTTACCGAAGAAGAGAGAGGGCGCTGCGGTATTTTCGGAACCGACTTTGAGACAGCCTTGGCTCAGATACCAAGTCACACGTTCTCACCGCGTCAAGTCATGCTGGACAAGAAACTATCGGTACAGGATGCCATGGAGAAGTGGTACCGCTTGCTAACCACAGCGTTCCAGGAACTTTCCACTAAAAAGTAAGAGTATGCCGGTAAGGCTGCAGTAAAGTGAACTCGTTTAACTAAAGTTGAGTGAACTCGTTTAACTAAAGTTGAACATCGAGACTTCGGTGACGAAAGTGTCCAGTGGACACTTTCGCCGAAAGCGCTTAGCCTTTAACGAACGCTATCGCGCTGAAGGATGGAGTCTACCTCCGTCGCCGCTAAGTGTTTCTATTGGGAAAGGCGGCTCGGCGATACTCTCCACTGGAGACTATCGTCACCGAAGCAAAGTACGAGGTACCACTCCCACTTGTAGAAGTGGGAGTCTCACGAATGGATCAATTATTAAAGATGGTTTTACGCAGAAAGAACAGAGAAGAGGATGGCGTATAAAATGAAGCATAAAATTTCGATCATTATTACGACTTTCCAGAGGGTGCATCTTTTGCGGTGGGGGTTGTACTCTTTATCTCTACAGAATATTCCCTGGGATTTTGAGACGATAGTGATCAATGACGGGGTTGATGATGAGTCAGAAGAAGTATGTAATCTATATAAAGACAAGCTTCATTTAAAATATGTGTTTTCCGGACAAAGAAATCTAAATAAGGAATCTACTTGGCGTGTACCGGGTTTTGCCATAAACATCGGCGTGAAGCAGTCTTCCGGGGATATTTTAGTTTTGTGCTGTGCGGAAATGCTTCATATCAATCCGACCATCCCGCGTCTTACTTTGCCTATCTTAGAGAATCCCAAACTTTTGGGCATTCCGTTGGGCAAAGATGACCGGGACGGGGCGTTTCTTGATTGCATTGAACGGAATAGCGGCGTTTTTGATCTGGATACGCTGAATCGCTGTGCCAATTTATACACTAAAATGCCGTTCTTGATGGCCCTTCACCGTAATGAATATTTCGAAATCGGCGGATATGATGAGGATTTTATAGGTATAGCCTATGATGACCGGGATTTTATGGATAGGCTCTTGAGAAATGGGTGTGATTACTGTCAAACTGAGGCGGTGGCGGTACATTTGTATCATCCAAGAGCTGAAGGGTATTATGAGGGCGAAGGACCCAGTGCATGGGATTATAATAAAAACCTGTTCTTTTCCAGGATGGGCCAGATAGTGCGGAATCAGGGCAGGGAATGGGGCAGATTGGATGAAGCACAATGATGATTAGTAAAAAATGGCTATTATAGCAGTAACATCCTGTGTACGGGCTCCGTACAATATACTACCGCAGCATGAGGGGGGTATGGGAAGATGGCAGTTCTGGAATTAACGACCGGCCTAATCGAAAATCCAGCGGTAGCCGGACTAAGATCGACTTCCACACTTGCGGTGAGGATTACCAACGATGATACTGCAACAGTGGCCATTCAAATTAACGGATTTTATTTGGATGGTACAACCAAAGTGCAGTACGTCACTGAGTTCTTTACCTTAAATACAGGGAGTGTGGCATCGCGCAATTATTACGCCCAGTTCGAGGGATTTGAGTTTCAATTCAGCGCAAGTTCCTTAGCTGTTCAAGTATCGGCATGGGGAAAAGATAGTACGGGACGTCTTAATGCAGCACATAGGATAGTGGCACGTGAATTCGACCCCTTTAGCTAAAGAAAATTATTTTTAATTTAGTAGCCATTTGACATGGAGGTGAAGTAATGGCTTCGTTAACAACAGGTCTAATCGAAAATATCCCTGTCTTAGGGGTAAGGCCTTCGGTGACGCTTGCGGTTAGAATAACCAATGATGATACGGTTTTAGCATCAATTGAAATTAGCGGCTTTTATTTAGACGCTGGTGTAAAGACTCAATACGTGGCAGAGTTTTTCACCCTGAATCCCGGCGACGTAGCTACAAGAAGTTATTTTGCTCAGTTTGATGCTTTTGAGTTCCAATTTGTTACCAGTTCCAGTGCCGTGGAGATTTCCGCCTGGGGTAAGGATTCAGCTGGGAATTTAATAACTGCGCACAGGGTTCTGTCCGCAGAGCTGAATTCATTGATTCCGCCTGGTATTGGTCCAACCGGGCCAGCGGGCCCAGTTGGAGCAACAGGGCCGACGGGAGCAACAGGGCCAACAGGGCCAACAGGGCCAACAGGGCCAACAGGGCCAACTGGGCCAACTGGACCCACGGGGGCGACCGGACCAACCGGAGCAACCGGGGCTGACGGAGCAACGGGGGCAACGGGGCCCACAGGAGCGACCGGAC
>JAIMKP010000075.1:0-171 GCA_020692355.1 Desulfosporosinus sp. | reverse complement strand
CGGGGGCAACGGGGCCCACAGGAGCGACCGGACCGACAGGGCCCACAGGAGCGACAGGACCGACAGGGGCTGACGGGGCTACAGGGGCAACGGGTGCGACCGGACCCACGGGTCCAACCGGAGCAACCGGAGCTGACGGAGCCCAACCGGAGCAACCGGAGCTGACGGAGC
>JAIMKP010000011.1 GCA_020692355.1 Desulfosporosinus sp. | reverse complement strand
ATCCACCTCCCATAATTACCCATGGAAATTAGTTTTCGAATCTACTCATCAAATGAGTCTAGACCGGGACTTCCTGAATCTCGCCACCAGCCTTCACCGCAGAGTTTTTGCCCTTCGGACGCGGATGATAGGCACAGGCCTCTTGAAGACACTGCTGATTTCGCCAAAAGTCTTTACAAACCGGTGGAATATGGGCCTCTTTCGGAAAGGTTGCCACACCATCACGCTCTAAAATATCTATCGCGGCCAGCAACGCCGAATAAGTGCTGCGTTTGCAGCAGCGAGGTCCACCAAAGGCTCCGACCTTTTGCAGGATTTCCCCGACTTCCTGGTTCGTCTCCCCCCAGCCTTCTTTCTTGAGCGCTGTGAGCCGACGCAAAACACTGAGCCCAATACCGGCTCCGATACCCGCCCCGCAGGCACCCCACATGCCGCAGATTCCGCCCGGCAGTTGGCTGGCCCGGAACAAAGCTTCCTGAATCCGACGTTCACTCACCTCGGCCCCCAGATTCCGTAGCGTCGCCAAGAGCACCACGGGTACCAAAACATGATGCTCGGGACCATGCAGGTGCACACTCGGCATGGCCATGATTTCCCGCGCCAACTCAATCGGGTTCGTCTTTCGGCTATTTATTGCCGCCACCTCGATCAGGCCCAAAGCATCCCCACGATGACAATCATCACACACAAAATGCCCATCTGGACACTGAATCGAACTTTCCTGTTCCTTACCGCAAAAGACACACTTCTGCAGCGTACTTGTCTCCGCGTAAATTAACTCCTTGCCACAAACCACACACCCTGTCGCATGCTCCTCCCGAACCACATGGACAGGACTGGTTACCTTCAGCTGAATCAACGTAGTTCACCCCATCTATAATGAGAAATATTTTTTCTCATTATAGCACAAGATCGGGTTCGATGTTCAACGATCTTTAATAAGGAAGCAAGGGGACGGTTCTCGTGCTTCCATTCGAAGTGTGAGACAGAGGGGGAAAATGTGAGACAGGGAAGACAGAGGGGACGGTTCTTGCTGTCTACAAGAGGGCACCAAGAAAAGAAACAGGGTCAGACCTTACCCCGGTGTACCCTTTTGGCTCCAAGGTCTTACCCCGTTTTCCAAGTTGGGAAGCATGAGAACCGTCCCTTTGTTTCCCTACGCTTTTTCATCAACCTTCGTCAAACCCGTCATGATCGTCTGAACATATGCCTGAGTTTCCTTGTAGGGTGGAATCCCCTGATATTTCTCCACCGCACCGGGCCCGGCATTGTAGGCTGCCAGAGCCAGCGGGACATTTCCTTGAAAACGGTTGAGTAGATCTGCTAAGAAATGCGTTCCTCCGTCAAGGTTCTGCACCGGATCGAAGGTGTCATTGACACCATAGGACGCTGCGGTTCCCGGCATGAGCTGCATGAGACCCTGCGCTCCTACGGGAGATACGGCATCAGAGTTAAAGCCTGACTCCGCGCGCACGACTTCCCGGATCAAGCCGGGATTGATGCCGTATTTCTGACCCATTTGGGCAATGAGCCCGTCAAGCGGCTGAGACGCTTGACGATTCGCCAAATGTCCTGAGCCAGAATACCCTTGCACCTGCTTTCCCGCTGAAAAGCTCTGGCCCTCCGACCCATGACTCAGTAGATTCTGAACAGACGAACCCTGAGTGCCATCCTGCCCCCCCAGTAGCGCCTGCAGGAGAACAGAAAAGAGCAGGTCATTCGTCCCAGAAACCCCTGTCCCCGAAATGCCTGCCTCGGTTGTCGCATCGTTTTGCCAAGCGGAGCTAGCCTTTTGCATCTGCATCAGAACCAGCATATCCGCCAAGTTCACATTCATCGTTTCACCGCTCCTTCAAAGCCACCTATTAGGCGCAGATGGGTGCTCCCTGCTTCAAATCATTCTCATATGCCTAGCCAACAACTTTGTGAATACTCCTAAGCTATTTCGGATGTACATCGAATCCGTTGAGTTTGAAACTCAGCCTGAACCGAATCACTATCCTTCCTATGTATGTACCTGCATATTTTCCCTAGATGAGGGTCGTCAGTCCCTGCACTTCATCGCTTTCCAGAATCCGTTCCGGAATGAGTTGCATGATAATCCGATCCGGCAGATTAACGATCCCTCCAATGAAAGGAGCCGTCACCAAGGGCGGCGGCGCAAGGACATCATCGAGCACCCGAACCTCCCGGACTTCATCCACCGCAAACCCGACCAGATTCCCGTACACCTCTGTGATTAAGGCAAACATGTTCACTTGGCCGCCTGGCTTCCCAGCCTCCGTAGCCGGAGCCGGAATCCCAAAACGCAAATGCAGATCAATGAGGGGGATTGCCTGTCCCCGTAGATTAATCAGCCCCTGCACATAATCAGGAGCCTGGGGAATCGGCCGCACTTCACCTAGACGGGTAATCTCCCGCACTACTTCAATCGGCATCCCATATTCCTCTCGCCCCAGGGCGAAAATTACAACCTGTCCTGCCAAAAAAAAGCACTCCTCTCGATTCAGAAGTCAGAGGCCAGAGGCCAGAGGTCAGAAGCCGCGGGAACCCAACTAACCTCAATGTCCCTAGTCCGACCGTCCAACCAGTCTTGAAGGTCTCCTAGGCCAATCTTTAAAACATTGGGATATTCAACGGCCAATTTACTGAACTCAGACTTGCGGAGCTTGAAAAGAAAACCAAAGTAAAACTCCGGAGCAGAGAATGCTCCACGAGCAATAGGGAACCCTTCTGGCCGATACCGCTGCAGACTCTGACCTGGAGAACACTTTAGTGTCAGTGGGGGCGGCGACGGAACACGAGATTCCTAGTGTCGCAGGCGCCATGGATGGCATAGGGCGTGGCGACCGCATCCGCCCGGATGGCGATCAGATGCGGCTCGTCCGGATGAGCGTGGTGCCGCGGAGTATTCCTACCTTGGCATTTCCCACCCCATCAAGCCGCTTACACCTTCCCCACCTCATTGACAGCCTTCTCCAGCGTCGCATCCTGCGTTTGGATCACCTTCTGATTCGCTTCATAAGCGCGCATGACCGTGATCATCTTGACCATCTGACTATTTAAGTTTACATTGGACTCTTCCAGGGTTCCCTGGCTAACTTGGACATCGGCCCGGGCTACCGGAGTCGCAGCAACGCCTCCCGGAGCCAGTGCATAGAGCGTGGTCTTTCCTTCCCTTTGCAAAGACCCTGGCTGAAAATTAACAACCCGCAATTGATCCACGGTACGGCCCTGGTCTGTTACCGTCCCCTCGGTGCTGACTTTGAATTCTGCGCTGAGCGGGCCAATGGTGCCGTTTTCCCCTAAGACTGGCTGCCCGCCAAAGGTAACGAGTCGCCCTTGGGGATCCAAGTGAAAGTGGCCGTCGCGGGTATAGCGCTCTCCCTGGGCAGTTTGAACTACAAAAAAACCAGGGGAAGCCATCGCGAGATCCGTGGCCTCATCGGTATGCCGCATGAGCCCGGGCGCGTTCTTAATCGCAATCCGATCGGCCCTGGCCCCTGTACCCATGGCACCGATCGGCACCGCTTCGGATGCATTCCCATTGGCTCCGCCAATGCGTTCAATGAGCATCGGCCCAAAGGCTTCCACACTGGCCTCTGCCTCACGATAGCCAGGGTTTTGGAGGTTGTCGATATTTTCACTGATCATCTCGTTCTGCCGCTGGGTGACGAGCATCCCGGATGCGGCTGTGTAGAGTCCTCGAATCATGATCTTCACCACCTATTACGGTTTTTCCTGGATGACCATGCGCAAGAGACCGAGCTGAGAGGAGATGACTCGGGTCGCGGCATTGTAATAGAGCCCGTTTTCGGCAACATTAGCCATTTCTTTATCGATGTCCACGTTGTTACCATCATTGCGCAGTGTCGTGCTTTGATCAACGACCACGGCTGCCTGAGCGCTCGGCGCGACCCCAGGCAGATGCTTCTCAGATGTCACCTTAAGGGGGAGAACCGGACTCGTCGCTCCCATCGCTTCACCCAAAACTGCACTGAAATCGACATCCGAGCGCTTGAACCCTGGCGTATCCACATTGGCAACATTGTCCGCAATCACTTTCTGCCTCAAACTCGAGGTATCGAGTCCCTTCTCCAAAAGGGTGAGGAGCGGATTATCCAACCAGCCTGACACGATATTACCTCCTTATTGCGTTGGCCTGTCCCCACATTTCATCATTCTGCTTAACCATACGGGCCTCGAGCTGATAGGCTCGCTGAGCCTGAATCAAGCTCAACATGGTTCCGGCGAGATTGACATTGGATTGTTCCAAAGCTCCCGAACGAATCGCACCTAAGCTCCCGTTACCATTTCCGGCATCTGTCCCGGCCACACCCTGAACAGCGGCCCCGGATTCCGGTGTAACCTGATACAGGCTTCCTTCCCTCTGGAGTAAACCATTCGGGTTAGGAAACATGGCCAGAGGAATCCGGCCCATAACCCATTCCTGTCCTTGAGAGACAACGGTTACCGTACCATTCTCCTGTACTGCTATATACGTAGCATCGGATGGAAAAACAGGAGGAGGATTCTGCACCTGTCCCTGTGCATCGGTCAACTGCAGGAAACGTCCCGCCGCATCGGTGAGTCTTCCCTCTCGATCCAGACGGAAACTTCCGGAACGGGTATAAAGCATTTTCCCATCGCCGTCGACCACTTGGAAAAAACCCTCTCCGGCAATCGCTAAATCCCAGAGATTACCTGTATCCACGATGGGGCCTTGACTAAAATCCGAGCGCTTGCCAAAATAGAGCGCACTTCCCAGTGCCCCTTGTCCGCCTGCTGTGGGGTTTGCCCCCGGCCCCTGCGAATACTGGGCCGCATTCGCCTCCGTCTCCAAAGGTTCGAAAGCTTGTGTCGCCTCTTCAATCTGCGCCTTAAATCCCACGGTTTCCACATTGGCCGCATTATTCGCGAGCATATCCAGCCGCCGCTGTGGCTGATAAAAACCCAGCTCCGAGGTAATCCGCATGGTTAACTATCCGCTCCTTTACGCCGACTCCAAGGCATTCATCCAATCGTGAGACTCCCACTTCTACAAGTGGGAGTGGTACCTCGTACTTTGCTTCGGTGGGGGTAGACTCCTCCGTCGCCGCAAAGTCTTCTTCTTGGGGTTGGCGGCTTCGGCGTTAGTGTCCACAGGACACTAACGTCACTGGAGGCTTTCGTCACCGAAGTCTCGATGTTCAACTTTAGTTGAACGAGTTCACTTCAAGAACCGTATATGCTGCGAGCGCAAGGCAAGCCACGGCAACTGCCCTATCTACCCTGTCCACCCAGTCTGCCCCGTTTGGATCGAATCATGACGACAACCTGATCCGCCGCTCGCGATGGGAGTATGATGGATTCAGCACACATTGACTAACAGATACCACTAACTTCCATACCGAATGGCCTACTGACGTTTCAAATCAATCAATTCCTGCAAGAGCGTATCCGATACGGTAATTACCCTAGAATTGGCTTGGAAGCCGCGCTGGGTTACGATCATATCCGTAAACTCTTGGGAGAGATCCACATTGGACATCTCCACCGCACCGGGAACCAGGCTTCCGCGCCCTCCCAATCCTGCTGCATTGACAGTAGCACCGCCGGAGTTATTGGTGGTTTGATAAAAATTGTTGCCGACATTCTGCAGACCGACATCATTCGGGAAAGAGGCAATGGCAATTTGAGCAATTTTATGAGTGTTACTGACACCGGTGCTGTCGGTATACACCCCGGTAATCACACCGTTTTGGTCGATACTGTAACTTGTCAAAGTCTCTGTGCCTGAACTAGCCCCGAAAGGATAATCCCCCAATTTAAAATGGATATTGCCGAGTGTCGTCAAATCAGTCACAGGCCAGCCCGTCGTATCCGTATCGCTTGTGTACATATGGCCCTGAACGAGCGCCCCTGTCGCCGGATCGACCATATTTCCACTAGAATCAAACCCAAAACCGCCCGCTCGCGTATAGACGGTGTTACCTGCATTTTTCATGACAAAAAAACCTGGCCCTGAGAGCATTAAATCCGTGTCTTTGCCTGTCGACTGGGCACTCCCCTGAGTCATCACTTGGTCGATCGAACCAAGCATCACCCCTAGCCCTACCTGCATAGCGTTTGTGCCACCGAAGCGGGCTGGTGTGTTGGTATCCGGAGTTGAAGCTCCTTTCAAAGTCTGGCTGAGCATCGTGCCGAAGCTCACCCGGCTGCGTTTAAACCCGGTCGTGTTCACATTGGCGATATTGTTTCCGATCACATCCATCTTCACCTGGTGATTCTTCAGCCCCGAAATGGCGGAATATAACGAACGCATCATAATGCTTTTCCTCCCTTATTCTTCATCCAATCGTGAGACTCCCACTTCTACAAGTGGGAGTGGTACCTCGTACTTTGCTTCGGTGGGGGTAGACTCCCCCACCGAAGTCTCGATGTTCAACTTTAGTTGAACGAGTTCATTATGGGGTTTTAATCCTTCATCCTGTACCAATATTCGGTAAAATTTTGCACCATACCCTGTTATAAGGGGTTTAAATCCCCTTCCAGGTCAAACCATACAATCCACAATGTCACTCAAAATGTCCCCCAGCTAAGCCTGACGAATCTCCCTTACCTTATCGAGATCAAAAGACTGCGTCCCTACCTGCACCTGTAAAAGCCCGCCTGCCCATTTGACACTTTCGACAACCCCGGTGAGAAGCGACCCATCGAGAGCCTCAGCCGTTACCTGCTTGCCAATCAGCGCTGCCCCCTGTGCGAGGAGTGCTTGCTGGTTTTGAGCCATAAGTCCAGTTTTAAGTTCCTCAACACCTTTAGCCACATTGTTCATCTGTTCCAGAGAACTGAACTGGGCCATTTGAGCGATAAAATCTTTGTTGTCGAGCGGCTGCAGTGGATCCTGATTCTTCAACTCTGTCGTTAATAATTTGAGAAAATCGTCCTTGCCCAAGGTCTGATTCACCGCTTGAGTCAGAACGTTCGAATTCGTTGCGGATGTCGTCGTAGGACTTCCGGTCGCACCGATAGTATTTGCCATCTGTTTCGCTTATACCTCCCTAGCGTTCTCTTAACACGTGTCCGTACTTCTCTAACACGGTGTCCCCATTTCTCTAGCACGTGTCCCCATTTCTCTAACACGGTGTCCCCACTTCTCTAACACGTGTCCCTATTTCTCCAATTGCGCTCCCATCATTCTCCTAGCGTTTTTCCATAGCTTTCCTGTCTCTTTTAGCGCGTTCCTTGCCTACTTCCGTTGTTTCCTATGGTTTTCTCTATCCGTATGGCTAAGCCATAATATTTACCCGTTGTCCATTCATTCCAGGGATTTCCCAGCCCTGCGCCGGATCCAACCCTTGCACATAACCCACGATGGGAATCTTTTCTTCTTGCACGCGTTTCGCAAAATTCTGAGGCATCTCAGGATAGGAACGCTGCCTACGTTCTCCGCCAAAATCCATCTGTAACATCCCGCAAGCGACCCCTGCCTCCTGAAGGGACTGTCGCAGGTCGGGAAGATGGTTTTGCAGCATCGTCCCCGTTCCCCGCTCAGATGCATGCACCTGTAAATGAACCGTTCCATCGTCCCAGCGTAAGGCGATTTGAATCTTCCCCAGTTCTGCTGGATGCAGTTGAATCTCCAATTCCTTAATCAATGGCCGCTTCAAGGAAGCTTCATTTCGCAGGGCCACGTGTTCCTGAATGGAGGACGCGATCTGCTGCCAAATTGAGGTTCCGTCGACTTTCGCCTGCACCGCTTGATCAACAGAAAGAGCATTAACCAGCATAGGATTAGGGGTAACCGTACTCCCGTCGGCCGTGTCCAGGCCCTGGGCATTGCCGCCTGTCTCCGGCATCGCCACATCGTTCATCCTTACTGCCCCCGTTTCCGGGACATCTGCCTCTGGGCGCTGCGTCCATTGTGCTCCAGACTGGCGTTCAAGTCCTCTCGTTTCCCCGCCAACCCCGTTTTGTCCAGCGGCGCTCGCTCCGACATTGCTTTGTCCGACGCGACCTTGATCTAAGTTCCCTTCCGCCATACGCAAACCCGACCTATCCGCCGCACCTGCGCCAGACAGATTCGTTATTTTCGCACGCCCGCCGGTGTTCACAGCAAATGTAACTGAGCCTGACTCGGTTCCTTCGGCCTGCCCGCTAAACGTGCCTCCTGCCTTAAACCCATCGACCGTAGTCAGGGTATTGTCCACTGTTTTCATGGACCCGGCTCCGCCATCTATTCGGTTCTCCGTGTCACTCCCAAGCCCTGGCGCAACCTTCCCTAAATCATTCGTCTGTACCTGACTCGACTGGTCTTTAATCTGTTGGTTCGTCATCAACCGCTCGCCAAGGCCCGGATTTTGCGTGTTCGTCTGAACCTCCACGCCACCAGGGGCATTCGCTTCGCCACGAACCCCTTCGATACCGCGAACGTCCAGATAGATTCCATTTAACGCTTGCAGTGCACCTTCCAAAGCCCGTTGCACTGGCGGTACAACTTCGGTTTTCACATTGATCTGACCGGAAAGTTCTTTAAGTAAGGTCTGAATTCTATCGTTATCCAACTCCGATATGAGGGCGGGGTTTCCCCCTTGCCTAAGCGGTATCATCCCTGCCCGCTCGGCCCCTGCTACGATCTGGGCAAGTCCGTCTGTCCCAGTGCCAGACCCCAGACTCCATCCACCCAGGATGGCTTCCGCAATGCGAGCACTTCCAGCACCCTTCACTTCCCAGCTTACCTTTCCGGAATTGGCCTCCTTGCCTGCCGGAAAATCACTCCGAACCGCCCCAGCAACGTCCATCCCCAACGGCTGCAACCCTGAAAACGCCAGGATCGCTACCAGTAAGGATCCCTGTATATCCTTGGTTTCCGTCTTCGTTTCGGGCTTCTTCTCATCATTACCCGAAACCCCAGGGACATTTTCTCCGGAGTTCTGTCCTCCCAGCCCCAACATCGCTAGCCAATCACTCATGATCGCGGTAAAACTCTCTCCTGCTTGGCCAGAATCTCCTTGGCCCGACCCGGCAACAGAAGTCTTATCCCCCGGCACGCTAGGACTGCTCATTACCGAAAGGACATTCATGTTTACCATGGCATCACCTCCCGATACCTCTAGTTCTTTATCGGCAAAAAAGAACGCGAACTTTAGCTAAAGAAAGTCATTCTGAACAAAGTGAAGAATCTTGTGAAGATCCTTCGCTGGTGCTCAGGATGACAAAGTCCCCGCGTCACCAGGGGTCTTGGTCTTGCCATGGATTGGAATGCAATCGTTCCGATGCAACGATCTTACGACATCAGAAGCCGAGGTTGCACTTATGCCACACAAAGATATACTTTCTGACTGGTATGAAAAGCTGCAGGTATCACCCGCAGCTAAACAACATATTATTTTGCAATCCTTATACGTGCTGTCTCTAACTCTAGCTTATAGATTTTCCCCTCGATCTTATCCTACGATGCCAGGATTCTTTCGTTTACATCCTTTTGAACTTCCCGCGCTTCGAACAAAAAGCGAACATAAACATTTGTTTCATTTTCCAAAGTTAACTTGATTCCCTTAACTTCATCACTTAGCATATTTAGGCGTGGGTTGATCTCGTTATCCAGCCTCGTCTTGATCCCCGTAACTTTGTCAGTAAGCGTGCTGATTTGCTGGCCCATTTGTGACTGGCCCTCTACGAGCTGGGCTAACATCTCCATCATTTTCGCTTCCGTTTGTTTTTCCATTTTATCTATACCTCCTTCCACATCCGTTGTACTTATTGCTTTTCAAGATAATTCCTTTTTCCTTAAGCTAAATCCTTCTTCCTTAAAATAAATCCCGCTTTTTCCGGCTGAGTCGGCCGCGCAGGCGTAAAATCGCCTGGGAATGGAGCTGGGAAATACGGGATTCGGAAAGGCTCATGACCTTGGCGATCTCTTTGAGTGTTAGTTCCTCCTGATAGTAGAGTGCCAACACCAGCTGCTCTTTCTCCGGTAGCTTCTCGACCGCTACCGCCACAAGGCGCTTCCGTTCCTCTTTTTCAATGCTGTCAAATGCCTCCGTCGCCGCGTTATCGGTTAAATTCTGCAAGGGGGAAACGTTTCCCTCCCCATCCTCATCGCTCAACATCTCGTCAAAAGATGTCAACATCAGCATTTGCCCTTGTTTCAGAATCCCCTCGACATCCTTCACATTCATCTGCAAAAATGCGGCGACCTCCTCGACGTTCGCAGGTCGGCCCAACCGACCTTCCAAAGCCGTAAACGCATCCTGGACCTGGCGTACCCGCTGCCGAGCTGAATGCGGCACCCAGTCCATCGTCCTCAACCCATCGAGAATCGCCCCTCGAATTCTTAAACTGGCATACGTTTCAAATTTAACCCCCCGTGCCGGGTCAAACTTCTCCACCGCGTCCATTAGTCCGAATACGCCGTAGCCAACCAAATCATCTTCATCCACATGCGGGGGGAGCGCGATAGAGAGTCGTCCGGCTACCCGTTTCACCAAGGGTAAATACGTTTCGATGTGCTCCGTATTCCATCCCCCACGCGTCTGCTCGTAAGGATTTGCTGTAAAAGAGCCGCTGGTCAAACACTCCACCCCCTAAAAATCGAGATTCAAGGTCCGATGCACGAGGTTCGAGTGAACTCGTTCAACTAAAGTTGAACATCGAGACTTCGGTGACGAAAGCCTCCAGTGACGTTAGTGTCCTGTGGACACTAACGCCGAAGCCGCCAACTGTCAAAGGATGACCTCACGGCTGAGGATGGGTTTCGCCAAAGCCGCCAACCCCAAGAAGAAGACTTTGCGGCGACGGAGGAGTCTACCCCCACCGAAGCAAAGTACGAGGTACCACTCCCACTTGTAGAAGTGGGAGTCTCACGATTGAATGAATTCCTGGCATCAAGGGCCCAGTTCTATGTATCATTTAAATCCCCCCAACCCATACGTCGAACCATATCGGCCTGGGTCTCGGTGTCCGGCAGGCCTCTCTGCAAACCGGGTTGTACCTGACCAGGCAAGCCTTCCAACGGCCCCTGTTTGTGAGACGCCTCCGGGCCTCTCTCCGCCTTCAACCTCGCCTCAGACCCCGCGTCAGCGTCTTGCCCTGCCAAAACGTTCCCGTTTGCTCGATCTTCAGATTGAGTCGTAGCATACTCTCCCACCGCGATATCGATCAGGCTTCCTTTTCCTCGCTCGCCATCCGGCGCTGCCTCTACCTGCGCTCCGCCCTGTTCGAATAAAACAAGGCCTACCACACTTAAGCCATACATGAGAGCAAACGCCAATCCCATCCTTAGCACCAAAATGAGCAGCGGAACTCCACCGAGCCAGCTTAACACACCCACAGAAAGAGCAGTCACAACGGCCAAACGCCAAATCCAAACTTTGAGCACCTCACGGTCAAATGTCTCCACCTCAAATCACCTTTTCGCCGTGATGAATCGTGCGTATTTTCAGTTCGCCCGTACTCACATCGAAATGGATCGTGCGGCCAAAACTCCCCCCCACATCGGCAATCATCAAAGGAATCCCTATCCGCTTTAATTCCTGTTCCACTGCCTCGGCATTACGATCCCCGATTTTGAGAATCGGCGGCTTACCGGGAAAGGAAAACATCTGCGAACCTCCGGCCATCTTGGCCTTCAGCCGCATTTTGCTCGCACCCAAAGAGAGAATCTCATTCAACATCATCTTGATGGCTGTATCCGCATATTTATACAAATTCCCACTGGGATTGCCGTTGGCCGTTGGCAGCATAATGTGCGCCAGACCCCCGACTTTGACCACTGGGTCATGGATGCAGATTCCAATGCAGGAACCCAAACCAGCGGTCATTAGAATGTCCGGCGTTCTTGCCGTTTTGTAATCGGCCATACCCACATTGATCACTGTACTCATACGCCAAGTGCTCCTAACAGTTTTTCCAGAGACCCCTCATCCGGCAGAAAAATGAACTGTCCCTCGATCTGAGGAATCCCTGTTATTTGCGTATCAATAAATAAAACATGGTCATCCAGAGTCCCTTCCTCAATCAGGATCGCATCTAAGATTGCCCCCGCCATGTCCACGGCTAACGCGGGCACGGAAGGCTGCAGAGGAATCCCTGAAAACTGAGTCAAGGCAATCAAAAAGGAACTCACCATAATATTGCCCACTTCTTTCAGTGCCGACTGAGCCATCTCGTCCGAAAATAGATCAAGGGACTCCTCGGTTTGAAACAAGGCCTGTACCATAATCTCTGCACTTGGAATCGGAAAAAAGAATACAGCCTTTCCCGGAGCGTCTCCTTCGACTTTTACATACACCACGGCTTGCGGTGCATCCAACTGGCCAATAATTCCAGCCACCTGTTCAAAACTCACCGCCCAAACCTCGGGAACCGACATGCCAATCCTCCGCTGCAGCAAGATCGACAACGCCGTCGCCGCATGTCCTGACCCAATATTCCCGATTTCCTTTAGGGCATCAAGTTGAATTTGGTTGACATCCACTTAAACCAGTCCTTTCTTGCGCATCGCCCTTTGTAAATCAAAAACACAGCGAATGATCTTGTCTCGTTCTCTCTCTGAGATCTCGTAAAATTCGACTGAGATGATATAGGCTTTCTCATCCTCCGTCTTATCGACCCGGCAGATGCGGGCTGGCGTTTGAATCTCTCCAGTCGGTAAAAACAGCTGTGTATAAAGAAGCGCCTGATTTTCCACAGACTCCTTCGCACGAAAACGCATGCCGCCCCCGCTCAGATCCAACATGTTGGCCTTTTTCATGTCGCTTAGTCCTTCACGCGTCACCCTGCGAAAGGTGATGGCATAGAAAGCAGGAACCCTCACAAAGTTACGGCGCTGCACTTTGTGCACCTCGTCTGGAAACTCCAGTATGAAGAGTGGCACCGGTACAGCAATCCGCTGCAGGATTTTCGCGTCAAAGCTATAAGCTGAGATGTCATCCCAGAATGTGATCTCTACCACCATCCCTTCCGCCAAGGGAATGACCTGTCGCTCGATAAATGGGGCTTCAACCGACATGAGCCGTTGTCCGACTTCATCAACTCGGGTGCGGTATCGCCCTGCATAATCCCCTTCGGAAACAACAAGCTCCACCGAAAGACCCGGTTTTAATATCTTCTTATAGCTCAACAGGAATCACCCCTTCAAATCAGAAGTCAGAAGTCAGAAATCAGATGCCAGAGGTCGGATGTTGGATGCAGTTGAAGATCATCAAAAAGCTAAAATGCTCGTAACATCTGCCCTAGAAACCCTCTGATCCCTCGGGCTTGGCGCGGCGGCTGTAAGTACAATCCTGAAACGGTTCCTGCAATCCATTGTATGCAATGATACGCAGAACTTTCAGGATAAGCCAGCGCTAAAGGCTCCTGCTGCATCACCGCGCGCGAGACCAACGGATCATCGTATACCCAGCCGAGGAGGTTGAGCGAACCGTGAAGGAATTTCTGTACCGCAGTTTCCAGGCGTTCAAAGGTCCCCCGGGCTTCTGCTTCCTGTCTGACACGATTGACCACGACATTGATCGGGGTGCCTCCCTCCCGTTTCACGGCTTTCAAGAGGGCATAGGCATCCGTCAAAGCCGTCGGTTCCGGCGTCGTGAGCACAATAATATCATCAGAAGCCTTGAGAAAGTTAAGCACGGTATGGTTGAGCCCTGCGCCCGTATCGATCAGGAGCATATCAGCCAATTTTTCCAGTCGGCCGAGGTTCGAAAGCACATGCACCAAGCGGGCGCGTTCCAGATTTGCCAGCTCCAGCACGCCGGAGCCCCCAGGCAAAATCCCCAATCCTCTGGGACCCTGGACAATGATCTCCTCGATGGTCTTTTCCCCTGAGAGTAAATGTTCCATCGTATATCGAGGAGTGATCCCACAAGCCACATCCACATTGGCCAATCCTAAGTCCCCATCCAGGATCAAGACCCGATGACCGTATTCGATTAAGGCCAAGGCCAAATTCACAGTAAAGTTTGTTTTCCCGACCCCGCCCTTACCGCTCGTCACGGCGATCACGCGCATTTTATGTAGGCCCTTCTCCTTACGGAAGGCCAGTTCCCGGAGCACTGTTGCTTGGTCAAGCATGGGCTGATCCCTCCCCCAAGATATAACGGGTCAAGCGTGCAGGAGTCGCTGCCTCAATATCATCGGGGACATTTTGCCCGGTTGTTAAATAGGCCACAGGCAAGGATGTTTGATCGATGACATTGAGCAGGTTCCCGGGACTCATCGTCTCATCCAGCTTCGTGAAAATCAAATGCGTCGCCAAGGGTGCAAAGCGGTTCAACACCCGGATCTGATCGGCGGTGTTCGTGGTCGCACTCATGGCGAGCAGCGTCAGATCCGCTTGGGCCCGATCCAAGAAAGCCCTGAGTTCAGACATATGGAGTTCATGCTGGGGACTGCGCCCCGCCGTATCAATAAAAATAAGTTCTTTATCCGCATGCTGAGAGAGCGCTTCCCGTAGGCCAGATGGAGTCATCACCACGTCCACCGGCACCCCGATAATTTCCCCGAAAGTCTTCAATTGTTCCACCGCCGCGACCCGATAGGTATCTGCCGTGATCAAGGCCACTTTGCGCTTGTCGACGATACTAAACCCTGCCGCCAGCTTGCCAATCGTAGTGGTCTTCCCCACACCGGTCGGGCCGACCAAGGCCACGATCCGCGGTTTTTGCACCCCTGGCTGGATCACAGCCGTTTGGGCACACATCCGGCGCACACTGTCTTGTATATTCGCCCAGACCGCCTCAGACTCCTCCCGTTCCGGCTCAGATAGACTTTGCTGCACCTGGCGCAGCAAACGCCTTACCAGCGGCTCCTGAATTCCACGTTCCCGCAACCGCTCAGCCCAGGCTTGGAGCGCTCCTGGCCAAACCACGTTCTCCTGGCCCAGCGTTGTCAGCTGTTTATTCATCTGCAGGAGCATGCTCTGCATCTGCCGCAGTTCCTGTTGCAGCAAAGAATCTCCGGCATCAGCGGTCATCCCTGGTGTCCCGCCCAACACGCGATTTCCGGCGGAAATCCCGACCCCGCCGCTCACCCCGGCGGACATGGCTTGATGCTCTTGTGTTTCACGCTCCATATAGCCCGAATAGCTGCGAGCCGCTGCAACATAAGCCTCCATCGAAGCAGGAGAAACCCGCTTGGTCGCTGGGCGGTCCTCAATCGCCGCCGTGATCTCCACCTTCATCTTACCGAAGAAACCCAAGAATCCGCCTTCTTTAAACTGGCGGGTCTGCAAAATCACCGCCTCGGATCCCAATTCTCTTTTCACTTTGCCCATCGTTTCCGCGACATTCTCGCCCACGAAACGCTTAACCCGCATGATCGGCCACCACCATCCCTAATGCTTGTACTTGAACCCCCGGAACCAATTCATTATACGAAAGGATGACGAGCTGTGGCAGTTGCCGTTCCGTCACCCGTTTCAGATGAATTCGCACAATCGGCGCACACACCAATACGGGGGAATACCCTTTGAGCACCATCTTTTCCACTTCCCGGTTTAAACTCTGCATCAATTCCTGCAGCACCCTCGGATCCAGAGTCAGGTAGGAGCCATAGTCTGAAGGCTGGACACTGTCCAGGATCTGCTGCTCCACCTTGGGATCTAAGGTGAGCACCGGGAGCGACTTATCCGGCCCCAACAGCGGCTGCAGGATCGACCGCGCCAAAGCCTGACGCACATGCTCTGTCAGACGATCTAAATCCTTGGTTCCCGGAGCATAATCCGCCAGGGTCTCTAAGATCGTCACCATATCCCGAATCGAAACCCGCTCTCGCAGGAGATTGCTGAGGATCTTCTGAATCTGTCCTAAATTCAGGTTCTCCCCAATCTCCTCCACCACCGCCGGAGCCTGTTCCTTCGCGTGATCCATCAGTGTCTTGACATCTTGGCGGCTGAGGATCTCCCAGGCCTGGCTCTTAATCACTTCCGTCAAATGCGTGGCTAACACCGTGGGCGCATCCACGACCGTATACCCGGAGAGTTCAGCCTGCTCCCGGTGCATGGCATGAATCCATTTCGCCTCCAGGCCAAAGGCAGGCTCCTTGGTCGGCGTTCCCGGAATCGTGTCTTCGCCGAAACCGCTGGCCATCGCCAAATAATGGTCTGCCATCAATTCGCCGCTGGTTATCTCCGCCCCCCGGATTTTAATCACATACTGGTTCGGCTGTAGATTCATATTATCCCGAATCCGAATCACAGGCACAATGAAACCCATCTCACTGGCGATCTGCCGCCGGATAAGCACCACCCGATCCAAAAGATCCCCGCCCTGCCCGGCATCAACCAAGGCGATCAAAGCATACCCCAGTTCCAATTCCATATGATCGACCTGCAAAAGTCCAAGGACATTCTCTGGTTTCTTGCTCTCTTCGATCGCGCTGTCACGGGCAGCCGCCGTTTCTTGCACCACTTCCACCCGGCTGTTTCGCTCCAAGAAGATACCAGCTCCCACCAGTACCGCCGCCACCAACAACATCGGAAGTTTCGGCAGTCCCAAGAGGGCGAGGAGCACCAAAACCCCTGCCGTGATAAACATTGCCTTCGGAGCCCGGAAGAGCTGGCGGGACAAATCCCTACCCAAATTAGTCTCAGACGCGGCCCGCGTCACCACCAAACCCGTCGCCGTCGAGATCAGAAGCGCTGGGATTTGCGAAACCAGCCCATCCCCGATCGTCAGCAAGGTATACTTATGCAGGGCATCCAAAATAGGCAGACCCCCCATAGCCCCCATGATAAACCCACCGACAATATTGATAAAAAGGATAATAATAGCGGCAATTGCATCCCCTTTGACAAACTTGCTGGAACCATCCATCGCCCCATAAAAATCGGCTTCCCGCTGGATCGTTTTCCGCCGATCCCGAGCCTGCTGTTCGTTGATCATCCCTGCATTCAGATCTGCGTCAATCGCCATCTGTTTTCCCGGCATCGCATCCAACGTAAAGCGGGCAGCCACTTCCGAAACCCGCTCCGCCCCTTTAGTAATCACGATAAATTGTACAATCACCAGAATTACGAACACGATAAAACCGACCACTGGATTTCCCCGGATGACAAACTGCCCGAACTGTTGAATAACCTGTCCCGCATACCCATCCAAAAGCACGAGCCGCGTCGTCGAAATATTTAAGGACAAACGGAACAGCGTCATCATCAACAGTAAGGATGGCAGCACCGAAAACTCCAAGGGCTCCGTCAAAAAGAAGGCCATCATCAGCGTCAGCACCGAACCCGTAATATTCAGCGTAATCAAAATATCCAGCAGGCCTGGCGGCAAAGGGATAACCATCATCACGATAATCCCAACCAGCCCCAAAGCTGCTAAAATGTCCGTATGTGCCAGCAGCCGCCGCTGCAGCGTTGTCGCCAATGACTACACCCCCTTTTCGTGGTTCGATATTCGCGGTTCGTGGTTCGACCCGAGACACGAGGGACGGTTCTTTGGGAGCACGGGGACGGTTCCTCAACTTCCGCCTCCGACCTCCGACCTCCGACTTCCTAATAGATCGCCCGCCGTTTCTTTTTTAAGCGATACACAAAGGCTAAGACCTCAGCCACCGCTTTATAGAGATCCGCTGGAACGATCTGCCCGATCTCGACCTGGCTATAAAGGGCGCGCGCCAGCGGCTTGTTTTCCATCACTAGGATATCATACTCACGGGCCAGTTCCCGGATCCGTTTGGCCACCTCATCTTGACCTTTCGCCACCACATAGGGGGCAGATTTTTCTTTGGGTTCATACCGCAAAGCCACCGCATAGTGCGTCGGGTTGGTCACCACCACATCCGCCTGTTTCAAATCCTGCATCATACGGCGCATGGCGATAGCCCGCTGTCTCTTCTTTATTTCGGAACGCAACTGCGGATTCCCTTCTGTTTGTTTAAATTCTTCCTTTAATTCCTCCTGCGACATGCGCAAATTCTTTTCAAATTCCCACCACTGGTAGAGAAAATCGGCTACCGCCAAAACCAAGAAAGCAATCGCGATCCGCCAGCCCAAGTCCAGAATGGCCTGGCCCAGGAATACCGCCCCTTGCCCAACACTGAGTTGCTGCAAAGCCGGGAACACGCGAAAATTATCCCGAATGCTCGCGTAGAGGAAATACCCAATCAGAATAACCTTGAACAGCGACTTCGCCAGCTCGACCCAGGCCCTCACCCCGAACATCCGCTTCAAGCCATTCATCGGATTCATCCGGGAAAGATCAGGCTTTAAGGGCTCCAGGGTAAACAAGAAGCGCACCTGCAGGTAGTTCCCGGCCACCCCAATGAGAATCGCCACCCCGAAAATCGGCGCGATGATCTGCACCGAAAACCAAAGCAGATTGAGCATGAGACTCGCCACAGTTCGCCCTGTCCAATCTGTCGGCAGCCCCCAAACATAGGGAAATAGACTTTGCATCCGCCCAAGCATCGCTGGAAGCCAAAACTTCAGTACCGCCACAAACCCGAGCAGCATCAAGGCCGATACCAATTCTTGACTCTTCAGAACCTGCCCTTTTTTGCGTGCTTCCTGTCTGCGTTTGGGTGTGGCGGGAAACTGCTTCTCACTCACCCTTCCACCCCCGGTACAACTCTAAAATCCAAGACATACTCTGATTAAACAAATGCGAGACCGACTCCCCAAAGAGGGGAACCGCCATCAGCAAGAGCACGAAGCCGAAGATAATCTTGACCCCGAAGACGATGGAAAACACATTGAGTTGGGGCACCGTTCGTGACAAAAGCCCCACCCCTAAATCCGCCAAAACCAGCGCTCCAAACACCGGCAGGGCTAACTGAACCGATAAAGCAAAGATATGGCTGACCAGTCTGGTATAAAAAGCGATCCCCATCGGCAAAGCCGACGGGTTAATCGGAACATAGGCATAACTCTTGACCAAGGCTGCGATCAGATAATGATGGGCATTGGTCGCCAATAGAAGCATCGTAGCTAAGACCATTTGAAAATTGCCCATCATCGGGCTCTGCATTCCATACACCGGATCGAGGGAATTCCCCATCGTAAACCCCATCTGGAAATCAATCAACTGGCCCGCTCCTTCTAGAATCGCCGTAAGGGCATAGACCACGAACCCGATCACTAACCCCACTAAAACCTCTTTCACCAGAATCCCCACATAGGGCAAAAGCTCCTGGGGGATATTCGGCTGAGAACCCAGCACCAGCGGATAAAGCAGAATTGAAATGCTCACCGCCAACCCCAGCTTCACCATCCCAGGCACCCCGCGCGCCCCAAACACCGGAGCCAGCATCACCATCCCCGCCCAGCGCGATAAAACCAACAAAAACAAAGAGATATTCCATTGTAAAATTTGAGCGAGCGACATATCATGCACCCCATCCCTCCGACCATGCCTAGAACCTCGCGAACGTCCCCAACTGACTCAGGAGATTCGTCGTGTATGCCGTCAGCACATTGAGCATCCACGGCCCGAGAAGCAGCATCACCACCACGATGGCCAGGATCTTAGGGATGAAGGCCAGGGTTTGCTCCTGGATCTGGGTCATCGCTTGAAAGACGCTCACCACAAGCCCGACTAAAAGCCCGATCCCGAGAATCGGCCCACCGACCAGCAATGCGGTTCCCAACGCTTCTTTCGCCAAATATAACACTTGGTTTTGGCTCATGATTTGCGCCCCATTCTACATTTCTTCTGCTTATCACAATCTCTTCCAAAGGCAAGAGAACTTCCTTCTTATTCGCCCCCTGCCCTTCCCCCTGTCACAATTCATGCACAGACAACACACAGACAGCAGAACCGTCCCCCTTGTCTCCTGAGACAAACAGAACCGTCCCCCTTGTCTCGCCCCTTGTCTCGCGTCTTGTGTCTTTCCGTCAACGCTTTCGCTTTGCTTTAGCGAAAGCTGGTCACTAGCGACTGCACCACCAGATGCCAACCATCGGCCAGGACGAACAGCAGCAGTTTGAAAGGCAGCGAGATCATCATCGGCGGGAGCATCATCATCCCCATAGACATCAATGTGCTCGAGACAATCATATCAATGACCATAAAGGGGATAAAGACAGCAAATCCCATTTGAAACGCCGTCTTTAATTCACTAATAATAAATGAAGGAATGAGGACATAAGTGGGAATATCCCGATAGGTTTTTGGCTTGTCCATTTTGGCCAAGCTCACGAAAAGCTGCAAATCCTTTTCCCGCGTCTGCTTGAACATGAAGGTACGCATGGGTTCTTCCGCTTGAGTTAAGGCCTCGCTCTGGCTGATCTGGCTATTCAGATACGGTTGCAGAGCCTTGGTATTCACTTCATTCCAGGTCGGAGCCATCACAAAGAAGGTGAGGATAAGGGATAGTCCGATGAGCACCTGATTGGGGGGAAGCTGCTGGGTTCCCAAGGCATTGCGCACAAAAGACAGCACAACAATGATCCGCGTAAAGGAGGTCATCAAAACCAAAATTGCCGGCGCGATGGACAACACCGTCAGCAAGAGAAACAGCTGTAGAGAGGTCGTCAACTGTTGTCCCGCTGTGTTTCCCAAATCGAGCGTCAAGCCCGCAGCAACCACCGTTTTGGCCGGAAAGAGGAGAAAAGCTCCAAGACTTAGGGCCAGTAACCCCAGCCAACGCCCCGTATTGCTGCGGTTCATCGATCCACCTCCTCGAGGTAGTTGGCTAATTCTTTAGCAAACGCCTTGCGTTTCTTCGGCCTGTCCCACCGTCGAAGTCTAGACAGAACCCCCTCCACCCGTTCGGTCGGTCGATGCGCGATTTCATCGAGAATCTCAGCTACTAAGTCCGGATCCTCTATTTCCTGGAGTTTCGTTAGATAGTGATCAGAACCAGCTAAAACTTGTAGTCTTCCAGCCACTTCCACTAAATAGAGCACCTGCTGGCCCCCTAACAGCTGGCGATCCAGCACCCGGGCCCAGGGGGAACTCATTCCGCGCAGGGCGGAACGGTTCAAGCGCCGAATCATCCATAAGGCAACCCCCAGGATGAGAAGAAAGATGATTAGCGTGCTGACAAGCCCCCACCACGAGAAGGGCGCATTCACAGCGGTTCCAGTAGCCGCAGCGGCAAACGGTTGGTCTTCAATACTTGTGGTCATTTTACTTCAGCGCCTTTGTTACAGCCTCGATCACCCGTTCTGCTTGGAACGGTTTCACCACAAAATCCTTCGCCCCCGATTGAATCGCCTCGATAACCATCGCCTGTTGACCCATCGCACTGCACATGATAATGCGCGCCTGAGAATCCCGTTTGCGGATCTCCTTCACCGCCTGCAGCCCATCCATCTCCGGCATCGTGATATCCATAATGGTGAGGTTCGGCTTCAGATCCATGTACTTATCCACGGAGACCGCTCCGTTCTCTGCCTCCCCCACAACCGTATAACCATTCTTGGTCAGAATGTCCTTCAACATCATGCGCATGAATGCAGCATCATCGACGATCATTACGCTAGCTCCCACAATTCATCCTCCTTAATACTCATGGTACTTAATTTTAAGTAAACATTTTCCTTTGACCATTAGCCAATGCTTTGCATGCGCTCGGCTGGCTGAACAATGTCCGTGATCCGGATCCCAAAGGTCTCGTTGATGACAACCACTTCACACTTGGCAATGAGCTTGCCGTTGACAATCATGTCTACCGGCTCTCCTGCCAGGCGGTCCAACTCAATCACTGAGCCAGGACCCATTTCCAGGATTTCCTTAATGGTCTTTTTAGCTTTGCCTAACTCTACGCTCACCTGGAGCGGAACATCCAAAATAAGCCCGAGATTCGTTGGCTGACCGGAAACTTGCCCTGATTGAAGCGGAGCAAACTGAACCGGTTGGACGGATGTGGGCTGGCGTACCCCGTACATAGCTCCTCCGTGCGGCGGCGTTCCCGGCGGATAAGCTCCGTTCGACGGTGCTCCATAGACTGGAGTTCCACCGTTTCCGATGCCGTAATCAAGTCCTGGAATATTCGGCATTCCGGATCCCCCGGAGGACGCGCCACCCTGACCTGCCCAACCCGTTTTAGTACTCATATTTAGACTTGCCGCTGTAGAACTTGCCCCTTCTCCAAGGCTAGAATGCTCAGCGCCAAGTTCTGCCGCTGCCGCCACTGGAGCTGTGTTGACCCCGCCTAGGAGTTTCGCAACCATCCCTTTGGCGACTGAAAGGGGAATAACCTGAACCAGGATACTGTCAATCACCGTTTCGACGACCATCCGAAAGGAGATGCGCACCAACGGCTCGTCCGCATTCAGCAAGCCCACCAAAACATTTTGTTCCTTTGACAAATCATTCAACACCAGATTGGGCGGAGTAATATCAACCATCGAATGAAACATGGTCGACATCGAGGTGGCAGCCGAACCCATCATCTGATTCATCGCTTCGGAAATCCCACTGATTTGCAGTTCATTCAGTTCGGAGGATGGATTCGTACCATCCCCACCCATCATGAGATCCACAATCACCGCCCCATCGCGCTGGGATAGAATCAGCAGGTTTGACCCTTCAATCCCCGCTTTGTATTTAACATCCACAATCACCGATGGAATCGGATAATCCTCCCGAATCTGCTCGACTGACACCAGATCCACTCTGGGTGTCGTAATCTCGACTTTTCTGCCCAATAAAAGGGACAAGGTTGTGGCCGCCGTCCCCATAGAGATATTCGCAATCTCTCCGATGGCATCCTTTTCCATATCACCAAATTCTGCACCCGCTGTCTCCTCGACCGCAGGCGGATCCGGTTCAAATGTCCCCCGGAGTAGCGCATCGATCTCTTCCTGAGAGAGCATCCCGTTACCCATCTTGATCCCTTCCTTCCTCGACGATGTCCGTGAGTTTTATCGCGAGATGTTCTCCATGCAGCCCGGGAACCCCTCGAAACTTCATAAAATTACCCACATAAACGGGTAAGGCTGACTTGACCCCTTGATTCAACGGAATCACATCCCCTGGAGTCAAATCCAGAAGTTCTCGCACCGCAATCTCCGCTTGGCCGAGAAAGGCCGTTAAATCCACTTTCGCCCATTCGATCTTTCGGCGTATCGCTTCCGTCTGCTCAGGTGTCGTCGCTTTAGCCTGAGTCGAAAACAGAAAATACGTGCTCAATTTGTCCAGGATGGGTTCTAACACCAAAAATGGCAGGCAGACATTGATCATGCCCATGGTCTCCCCAATCTTGATTTCCAACGTCACCAGGACAATCATTTCATTGGGCGCTACAATCTGCGTAAATTGGGGGTTGGTCTCTAAAGCCACAAATTGAGGATTCAGTTTATACACTTCATCCCAGGCTTCACCAAAGAGCGAAATCATCTGGGAGATGCGTCGTTCCACAATGGTGCGCTCGATCTCCGTCAAGTCCCGGTTTTTCTCCGTCCCCTGGCCCAAACCTCCTAACAGTCGATCGATGATCGTAAAGACCAAGGAGGGACTGATTTCCAAAAGCAGGGTTCCCTCTAACGGTTCTAACGTAAAAACGCCCAAAATCGTGGGATTAGGCAGCGAACGAATGAACTCATCATAGGTAATCTGCTCGATGGAAAGAACGTGGGTTTCAATCACCGAATGGAGGTGGGCGGAAAAGTAGGTTGTCAAAGCCCGGCAGAAATTATCATGAATATTTTGCAGCGAATGAATCTGATCTTTGGAAAACTTATTCGGCCTTTTAAAATCATAAACACGGATTTTCTTTTGTGTCTTCGTGGTCTTGATTTCCTCTGCATCGACTTGCCCCTCAGAGAGGGCACTGAGCAGGGCATCAATTTCCGCTTGGGACAAGACATCACCCATCGAATCCCCCCTTTCACCGAAACTCTTCTTAGTGCTCGCTCCTACTGATAGATAAACGATAAGAAAAGCACATTTTGAATCTTGCCATCGGCCACAACGTTTAACTGCTTCAGCAATTCCTGACGCAGCTTTTCTCGGGCTTCCGGCGTCTGAACATCCGTGAGTGCCTTATTGGAAAGCACGACATTAACCTTATCCTTCAAAAACGCATCCTTCGCTTTCAAAGCAGCTTCAGCCTTCACATCCGTTGCTTCCAGGCTAATCGACGTTTTTAGATAAGCCCCGCCTTGAAGATTCACCATAAAATCTCCAATCGACACGATCGGGCCTGGTTCTTTCACCTTAGCCTGGGCCACCACCGGCGCAGTCCCCGTTGTCTTGAAGATGAACTTTTGGGCAGCCAGGGTTCCCCCCACCCCAAGACCGACACAGACCACTCCGATCGCGACGGTAATCATGATGCTCTTACGACTCATGTGTGTGTCTCTCCTCTGATTCCAAATACTCTGGATGACAGCGCCTCCTGAAACGGGTGATCCGTTCGATCAACTCACTTGGAATCTCTGTCACCACATATTTATTTCCACCCGTCAGCGTCAGCACGGTGTCCGGGGTTGTTTCCATCGTTTCGATCAAATCCGGATTCAGATAAAAGGTCTTTCCATTTAACCGAGTCACGATAATCAATCGGGTTCACCCCTATTCGATATTCGATGTTCGTGGTTCGTGGTTCGTGGTTCGCAATCCTGAGGTAGACACGGGGACGGTTCTCCTGTCTACTGTCCATGTTCGATGTTCGTTGTTCGCAATCTGTAGGCGCTGATAAAGCACCTGCCCCGTCTCATCCAGAACCTTTTGCTCCTGCCGTAAGGCTTCGCGTTCAAACGCCTCCCGCTGTTTTTCCTTGAGTCGCTTCAGCTTCTCCACTTCACGATGGGCCTCGATGACGGCCAGGCGCGCTTTCTCCTGGCATTCGGTCTGTGCCAACAGTTCCTGTTCCCGGATTTTTAGGATTGCAACCATTTTCTCCGTATAGGCCCTCCAGAGGCTTAAGTATTCCGGCTCCCGGCTTCCTGCCTCGCGTTGGCCGTGTACGGCCTCCTGCCAGGATCCCTGCTGCACATCCCTCGCCTTCAGACAGGCAAGATAGCGTTCAGTTTCTTGCGCCAACTGGATGCGCGCTTGATCCAGAACCTGCTCAGCCAAGCGCAGACTGGCTTCTAAACGAAAACGAAAGCGTGACATGTGCAACTCCCCCATCGCCACGGGCTGAGCGGTAGTTTGTCGCTCAACGGCAGCATCCCTTTATCCCTCCTCAGCCTCAGGAAGAAAATATCCCCCGCAGTCCCTGTAAGGTTTCCTCAAAGCCCGAAGCTTCTTCCACCGCTTGCCGGAGAAAGGCGCGTATCCCCTCCAAATGGCTTAAAGCGGCATCAATGCGCGGGTTGCTCCCTTGGACATAGGCTCCGATGTCGATCAGATCCTTGGCATCCTGATAAACCGCCAGATACTCCCTGAGCCTCCCCGCCAGTTCCTTGTGCTCAGGATTTATGACATCGGACATCACCCGGCTCACCGACTGTAACACGTCAATCGAAGGATAATGGTTCTGCACCGCCAGTTCTCGCGTCAGGACAATATGCCCGTCCAGAATCCCTCGCACCGCGTCGGCAATCGGTTCATTGTGATCATCCCCATCCACCAACACCGAGTAAATGCCTGTGATGCTGCCTTTCTCCGACATGCCGGAGCGTTCTAAGAGCTTGGGCAAGAGCGCAAATACCGAGGGAGGATAACCCCGCGTCGCCGGTGGCTCTCCGGCGGTCAGGCCCACCTCACGCTGAGCCATCGCAAACCGGGTGAGAGAATCCATCATGAATAGGACATCCTGCCCCTGGTCCCGGAAATACTCCGCTATGGCCGTCGCCGTAAAGGCCGCTTTCAAACGTACGAGTGCGGGTTGATCCGAGGTCGCCACGACGATAACGGAGCGTTTCATTCCCTCAGACCCTAAATCTTTCTCCACAAACTCCCGCAGTTCCCGTCCCCGTTCGCCGACCAGGGCGATCACATTGACCGAGGCACTGGTATTGCGGGCCATCATCCCGAGCAACGTACTCTTGCCCACCCCTGACCCGGCAAAAATCCCCATCCGTTGCCCGCGGCCAATCGTTAAAAGGCCATCAATGGCCCGCACCCCCACACTCAAGGTATCCCGAATCCGAGGACGCAGATAGGCATTCGGAGGGCGACTCTGCAGCGGATAACTCTCTTTTGTGTCCAGCGGCAACCCGTCTAGGGGCTGGCCTAGCCCATCCAAGATCCGACCGAGTAGGCTCTGCCCTACTCCGACCCGCAGTTTCTCCTCTTGCGGCAGAACCCGATCGCCCGGAGCTATCCCCTCCAGTTCAGCCAGCGGTAGGAGCAACGTCGTCGAGCCGCGAAAGCCTACGACTTCAGCGGGAACCCTGCGGCCATTCCGCGTCAGGATATGGCAGTATTCCCCGGCACTCACCCGCGGACCGGCACTCTCAATCATCAAACCCACCAGCTTTTGCACCAGCCCCGTGGCACTCACCGGATCCAGCATTTCAACTTTCCGGGCCATCCGGCTCCAATCGCCCATGTTGCAACTCCTCTCGCAGGGCCTTTTCTAATTTCTCCAACTGAACGTCTAAACGGGCATCGAAAATCCCTTCCTCGCATTCCAGAAAACATTCTCCAGGCCTCAGGGTGTCATCAACCAGCCAAGGGCAGGGCACCAACTCCTGCTCCAAAGAACTCAGCCAAACCCCATCCTCCGCTGCTACATGCAACACGGAGTGTTCGCGCTCCTGTGGCAGGAGTACCAAGGAGCGGGCGATGTCCAACAGCCGCTGGGGTTCAATCCCCAGAACCCCCCTCACCATTCGTTCGGCCATTTTCAGCGCCAGCTGCAAAAGGTCCGCATCCACTCGCGCATACTCAGAACCCACCGCAGCCTCTGCCAGCCGCAACAACCGTTCAGCCTCCTGTTGTCTGGCCTGGACTTTTGCCTCTCCTTGGGCAAAGCCCGCCCGGAACCCTTCCTCCTGGGCGAGTGGCATCACCTCGGCACGGAGCGCGGCCTCCAACGTGGTGCGCGCGCGTGCTGCCTCTTCCTGTGCCCCCTGCCGGATCCGTTCAGCCTCTTGCCTTGCCTCTGCCAAAATGGCCTTGGCTTCTTCCTCAGCCTTCTCCAGTAGACCCGCAGCCTTGCCTGCCATCCAGACTTCGCTCTCGCTACGATCCTCTCCACCCGATCCGACTTCCCCTGCTCCGGCCCGCTGCCAGGAAGCGGGGGGTGACGGTGGGCTCTCCGTCGGTGCCAAGATCGTCAAATGCTTCGTGAGCATCTGAAACTCCTCAAACTGGCAGTCAACCAAACACGGACCTGCCACTTCAACTGCATAACTTTTGACAACCTTCTGCCTAATAAATGAGTTCATCGCTACCTCCTCGCGAAATCACGATGGCTCCGCTTTCCTCTAACTTGCGAATCACCTTAACAACCCGCTGCTGCGCCTCTTCCACATCACGCAGCCGCACCGGACCCATGAATTCCATATCCTCTTTGAGCATCTGGCTCGCCCGCGCCGACATATTGGCCAGGATTTTCTGCAGGACTTCCGGGCCTGAACCCTTGAGCGCCACCGCTAAATCCTTGGTCTCCACTTCGCGCAAAACAAGCTGTACCCCACGGTCATCCAGAATGACCATATCTTCAAAGACAAACATCTGGCGCTTGATCTGTTCCGCCAATTCGGGATCATCCATCTCCAAGGCATCCATGACATTTTTTAACGTCGATGGATCTGCCCGATTGAGCACATCCACCACACTTTGAATCCCGCCGGATGTCGTATAATCGATGGGAGCGAGGCTGGAAATTTTGCGTTCCAGCACTTTTTCAATTTCTTTCAGAACATCCGGACTCGTCCGCCCCATCAGGGCAATCCGTCGGGTCACATCAGCCTGCCTATCCTGTGGCAGACTCGACAAGAGGATCGCTGCCTTCTCCGGCACCAAATGCGTCATGATCAGGGCCACCGTTTGCGGGTGCTCGCCTTGGATAAACGACAACAGCTGCTTGGGATCCGTACGCCGGACGAGATCAAACGGACGCATTTTCAAAGACGATGAGAGCCGGGTAATGATTTCAAACGCCCGCTGCTCTCCCAACGCCCGTTCCAAAACATCCCGCGCATATTCGATCCCGCCCTGGGCGATATAATCGTTGGCAATACACATCTGATGAAATTCTTCCAGCACCAAATCCCGCTGGTCTGACGAAATCTTGCGCAGGTTAGCCATTTCCAGCGTTAACTGCTCGATCTCCGCTTCACTCAAATGCTGAACAACACGGGCCGAATGCTCCGGACCCAAAGCGATCATCAAGATCGCGGCTTTCTGCAAGCCGTTCAGTACCGCCGTCTGTGCCATCTTATCGCTCCTCTGACAGCCATGTCTTCAATAAACGCGCCACTTCATCTGAATTGTTGCGTGTATACACTTCAACCGATTCTTTGATCTTCTGTTTTTCGATCTCAACGGCCGTTTTTGCCTTTTTCTTTTCCAATTTCGCCTGAGCCTCTGCTTCAGCCCTCTGTTGAGCCATCAGAATCTCTGCGGCGGTATCAAATGGCAAAGGATCCCCCGTCTGATTCAGTGCAAGGCCCTGCGCCGCCCGCTTGCGTTTGGAACGGGAACGCAAAACAAACAAGAGAAGGAATAGCCCTCCCAGTACGGCGACCCCTATTTCCGCGTATTGAAGATTACGTCGGTTTTGTTCCATTTTTGCTAACGCCGCTTTTTGGGCCTGAACCGCAGTGGTATCAAAGGGAATGGCCGCAACTTGAATGGTGTCTCCTCGGGCAGCATCAATCCCCGCCGCCGAAGCCACAATACCCTTGATCTGATCCAACTGCGCCTGATTCACCCGGTTTTGATCCGCCATCACCGAGATGGAGAGCCGTTTAACCGCTCCCGGAGCCACAACCTTCTCTGTTTGGGTTTTGTCCGGAACAAAATTTTCTGTGCTACTCTTCTTCGTCGAATTGGAAGTCATAGCCCCGCCAACCTGTTGATAGGTCGCCGCATTGCCGGTATTGGGTGTCGTTCCTGGCACCCCCCCCTGGGCTGTGCCATTCGTCGCCGTCTCATCCGTCGCCTGCTTGCTCACGGTCGCCCCGGGCCCGTGCAGTTCCGAGACCTCTTTCACCTGATCAAAATTAAGGCTGGCATTGGCCCGCACGATCGTGCTTCCCGCCCCTAATGCCTGATCGAGCATACTCTGTACGGATTTCCGAGTTTTGTCTTCAACCGCCTGCTGTAATTCGAGCTGGCTCCCCGTCAAATGGCTGGGGTCATTTTGCTTCGCTATCCCATCGGAAAGCACATTTCCCGAGGTATCCAAAATCGTTACATTCTCCGGCTGCAGCCCTTCGACAGAAGCTGACAAAAGGTTCGCTACCCCCCTGACCTGCTCGTCCGTCATTTTTGTCCCTGGTACTAATTTTAAGGTCACACCCGCCGTCGCCGCTTTCTCTTTTTCCACAAACAGGGACGGTTCTGGCATGACAATATGCACAAGCGCTTCCTGCACCCCTGTCAGGGTCTTGAGGGTACCCGCCAGTTCGTCCTGTAGTCCGAGAACATAACGCAGTTTCCGATCCGCATCGGTTTCACCTAAATGCAGCTGATTGAGGCTATCAAAACTAAATTTGCTCCCTTGCGGCACCCCGGCACTCGCCAATTGCAGCCGTGCTTCATTCGCCTGCGCAGCGGGAACTGAAATGGTCGCCCCCCCATCAGCCAGTTGATAAGGGATTTTTAATTCTACTAATTTATTACGCACAGCGGCCGCATTGGCTTCACTCATTTTTGTGAACAGGGGCGTGTACTGGGGACGGCTCGCCCAAAGAATCAAAGTTATAAATGCGATGGCTACCAACAGCGGTGCCGCAATGGTAATCACTTTTTGGGCTCGAGTCAACTTCGCCCAATACTTACGCACCGACTCCTTAAGCGCCGCCCATGATCCATTCATTATTACCGTCCCCCCTTTCTAATCGATGTTCGATGTTCGTGGTTCGAGGCACAAGCGACGCTGCTCAGGCAAAAACCCCAGAGCAGGGGATGTCACGCGAGCACCTGAGTGAACCCTAAAACAAGCAGGATAGGCTCGAACTTAAAAGCCGAGGGGCGCTGCGCCGGATGCGTAGTGTTGCCAACTGAGCCATGGAGGGCGAATTTGGCAATTTACCCCTCCGACCCGTTACCGAGCCTAGCGTAGCAAGTTTGGTCTGCGCGCGACATGGGTGAGCGTGGTGCCGTGGGGCATCCCCGACCCAAGCGACCCCAGCGCCTAGATCTGCATCCTCATCACTTCGTGATAGGCATCGAGCACCTTGTTGCGCACTTCAACCGTGAGGCCCAGCGACAAGCTCGCTTTTTCCACAGCGAGCATCACGGTATGCACATCCTGTACCTGCCCCGTCGTCAGAGCCGCACTGGCTGCCTCTCCTTGCTGCTGAATGGCATTAACTTGCTGCAAGGCATCCGCGAGGAACTGACTAAAGTCCGCGCCCACTTTGGCTGCCCCGTTAGCTCCCGCGCTTCCGGAAACCACCTCTTGAGTTTGTCCACTCGCATTGACCGGATTTGTGAATTGCAGCGAAGGGAGGGGTGCCAGCGGTGGTATTGCGTTTATAGCCAATGAACATTACCCCCTTCCGATTTTCAAAATTCTATCTTCCAATTTCCAGAGCTTTATTAAACATCGACTTGCTGGCATTGAGCGCGGTAACGTTCGCTTCATACGCCCTTGAAGCCGAGATCATATCCACCATCTCGGTCACCATATTGACATTGGGCTTACGCACATAATCGACCGGAACCCCGTTTTCCGCAACCGTGGCCGCATCCGGCGAATCCGGGTTGTACTCCAGCTGAAACGGAGTGGTTCTATCCTCCACAATCGCCCCTACCTGAACCCCGGTTCCGACCCATGCGGATAACCCCGTTGTACCCCTGCTACCCGCTACTTTCCCGTTCGAGCCGGGAGAGGAAGCCAAAGCTTGTCCAAGTGTCCGGGCAAAATTCGCTTCTGGGGGGCTCGGCACGAACACCGCTATCTGCCGGGCGTAGGGAATCGGGTTCCCTGCAGCGGTTGTTCGCCCGGTCCGGGTGGTATTCACATTCGCGATATTGTTCGCAATCAGGTCAAGCCGCAGGCGCTGAGCCGTCAGCCCAGAAGCACTGATATCGATCCCTTGAAACATCCCCATATTCCCTACCTCCTCATAACACACTCAACGATAGCTCTGCCGATCTCCCCAAGCGGCGTAATCCGGTCAGCCAGTCCTGCTTCAACCACAGCCCGGGGCATCCCGTAAACCACACAAGTCTCCTCCGCTTCCGCGATACTAAACCCTTGCGCCGCCTTGATTTCCCGCATCCCCTTCGCTCCGTCATGGCCCATGCCAGTCATCACCACTCCAAGTGCTCCCTTGCCAACTTCCTTAGCCAGGGAGAGAAAGAGCACATCCACCGAGGGGTGATACAGCGTCGTGATCGGGGCCTCATCCCCTATATTAAGGTAGAGAACCGAACCCCTGCGCAGCACCTGCAGTTGCTTCCCAGCTGGCGCAACATAGACCGTTCCTGGCCGTAGCGCTTCATTGTGAACCCCTTCCCGCACCTCTAAGTGACAAAGGCTGTTTAGCCGCTGGGCTAAAGGCCCGGTAAACCCCAGTGGCATGTGTTGAGCCACGAGCACCGGAACCGGGAAATTCGCCGGCAACTGTGGCAGCACAGCCTGCAACGCCGTGGGCCCGCCCGTAGACGTGCCGATGGCAACGACTTCGACTGGATGCTTGGGCAATGCGCCCAGCCCGGCTCCTTTGGTTCTTCCCATCAGCCACGGTGCTAATGCTAAGCCCGCACCCTTGCTGTCCAAACTCCCCTTGGTAGCCGCTGTACTCGAAGTTCCTTGAGTTCCCTGAGTCCCTTGAGTTCCCTGAGTCCCTTGAGTTCCCTGAGTCCCTTGAGTTCCCTGAGCCCGTCCGGGCCCGGACGATCCTGTCCTAGGCCAAACGACCTCATAACCCGAAGGCTGCTTCAAACGGCGCATATCCACACCCGCCGCTGCCCTGACTTTCTCCACCAGATCACGGCTCAACGCCAGGAGATCCGCCCCCGGTCCGCCGGATGGCTTAGCAACCACGTCAAACGCACCCAAATCTAAGGCCTTAAGCGTCGCCTGCGCTCCTTCCGTGGTCACGGCGCTGAGGATAATCACCGGGGTAGGTTGCCAGCGCATGATTTCATCCAAAGCCTGCAGCCCGTCCATCACCGGCATCTCCACATCCATGGTCACCACCTGAGGCCGCAGAGCCTGCAGTTTATGAATCCCTTCCCGACCATCCCTGGCCGTATCGACGACCTTAATCCCCGCATTTTGGCTGAGAATCTTCTGGATCATCAGACGCATAAAGGGAGAATCATCCACAACCAAGACGGTAATCGGGTTAGGCACTGAACTCATGACTCGTCTCCCCACCCATGATATGATCCAAATCGAGGAGAATAAGTAAACGCTCGCCGATTTTCCCTACCCCGCGGATAAACTGCGAATCCATCCCCAAAGCCACCGGAGGCGGGGGTTCAATCGCAGCCGTATCCAGCCGCAGCACCTCGGTCACGGCATCGACCCGGATGCCAAACACCTTTTTTTGTACCTGCAAAACAATGATCCGGCTGAGATCCGTCTCCTCCACCTTATCCATACCAAAGCGCGTGCGCAGGCTGACCACCGGGATCACATTCCCACGCAGATTGATGACCCCCTCCACATACACCGGAGCCTTCGGCACCCGCGTAATCGGCGGGATCCGAATAATTTCCTGTACTCGCATGATGTCCACACCAAACTCTTCCGTGCCCAGGCCAAATGTCACCAGCTGTTCTTCCGCCATATCCATACCCCCTGTTCGATATTCGATATTCGATATTCGATATTCGAGGTTCGAGGTCCAAAACCGCGGTAATTTGGAATAGCGCCGCTGCAAAATATTCGGATTTTGCATTTTTCGCTTTGTGTTTCAATACTCGAAGTTAACTTTTCCGCGTGACTAGAACGTCCTGAATGAGGGAGCCAATATCCAGAATCAAGGTCACTTTCCCGTCACCGAGGATGGTCGCCCCAGCGATACCCGGTAGGTTGTTGAGCATATCACCCAGAGACT
Organism: Desulfosporosinus sp.; assembly: GCA_020692355.1. Classification (GTDB taxonomy): domain Bacteria; phylum Bacillota; class Desulfitobacteriia; order Desulfitobacteriales; family Desulfitobacteriaceae; genus JAJZPA01. The sequence continues at coordinate 41,146 of JAIMKP010000011.1, read as the reverse complement.
TGATGACGATCTCCTGCTGCCCGCGCAAGGTGTCAACCACCAAGCCCAAGGCTTTATCCCCCAGACCGACGACGACGACAAACACTTCCTCTGACGGAACCTCAGGAGCTGGCAATTCGAATTTTTCCTGCAGAGAAATAAGCGGCAGGGTATTCCCCCGCAACTGCACCATGGGCAAACCGCCCACCGTCTTAATATCCGTCCGATTCACCAGCAGGGTCTCCAGCACGGAGGAAAGCGGCACGGCATAAATCTCTGCCCCAACCTCGACGAGCAGGGCCTGAATGATCGCGAGCGTGAGCGGCAACCGAATAATAAACGTGGTGCCTTGACCCTGGCGTGTGTCGATATCGATCATCCCACCCAGGTTGTTCAAAGCCTTCTTGACAACATCCATCCCCACGCCCCGACCGGAGATATCGGTCACCATCTCAGCGGTACTCAAACCTGGCAAAAAGATCAAATTCGCAATATCCCGGTCAGACAGTTCTTCCCGTTCCCCGATCCACCCCCGCTCAATCGCTTTACGGCGAATACTTGCCAACGGCAGCCCTGCCCCATCATCCGAAACCAAAATAGCAATGTGATTCCCTTCGTGGTAGGCATCCAGGGTGATTTTCCCCACCACAGGTTTCCCTGCCGCCTGCCGCTCTTCGGGAGATTCAATCCCATGATCCACTGAATTCCGAATCAGGTGCATCAAAGGATCCCCGATCACTTCCACGACTGTCTTATCGAGTTCGGTATCTTCCCCTTGGAGAACCAGATCTATCTCTTTGTTCGTCTTGCGCGCCAAGTCCCGAACTAAACGGGGGAAACGGTTAAACACCGTACCAATCGGCACCATCCTCAGCCGCATAACGCTCTCTTGAAGATCGTTCATCAAGCGACCCAGATAAACATTCGTCTCAATCAAGTTGCTCACGAGCGGATCCATTTTATAAGCTGATTTAAGGTCAAGCCCCACCTGAACCAATCGGGTTCGCGTGATCACCATTTCGCCGACTAAATTAATCAGGTTGTCCATACGAGCCGTATCCACCCGGATCGTATGGACCTGGGTATTCCCTTCGCCCCCGTCATTTCCGGCTTGGGCGGATGCATTTCCAGCCGGGGCAGTTCCTCCCACCTGAGCCCTTCCCTGGGAAGTCGCCTGAGCCGGAGCGCCCACTAACCGGTTTTCCTTCGCCACGTTCACCTCCGGCTGGGAAACCCGAGCCAGTACTCCCTCTAAAATCGCTGCACCAGCCGCCGCTTCCTTGCCTCCCATGGTTCCTTCTCCTTGGGCCTTCATGTCCTCCGGTGTCGCCGGATAGGCGTGAACCATCACTTTGGCGATCTCAGAAACTCCAAGAATCTCCTCCATAATCTCTTCCGGAGCCTCATCACTGATCACCAACAGGAAAAAGCCATCACCATTGCCAATTTCCAAATCCTCAACCGTCGGCAAAAGTTTGACAACCGCTCCCAGGTTCTCAACCCGTTGTACTGCCATCACGGCCCGAACCGCCTTCATCAAAGTATTCGGAGCTAAAGCCACATCCACCTGATAAATCCCATGCCCCATATTTTGGGCATCCCCAAGTTTTTTCCATTCCGCGTTACTTAATTGAAAATCAAAAGGCACGAAACCGTCTTCTTTGTCAAATGCAATCTCGGTCTCGCCCCCGTGTTCAGCCCCCCCAGCCTGTTCTCCGGGCTCTGTCCCGTTCGCGAAAGCCTGAGAGCCAGCCCCCTGTTCCAGCGGAAGCTTGCCACTCACCAAGTCTTTCATCGCCTTCACCAAATCCTCATATTCCACGTTGATCGCTTGACGCTGTTCAACTTGGGAAAGCATCGCCTTGACCCGATCCGTGACATCCAAAAGTATATCGATCATCGTCAGGGTCACCTCTATCTTCCCCTGGCGCAGACGATCGAGCAAATCTTCTGCCGCATGGGTTAGCGCCACAATAGGCGTAAACCCCATGGTGCCCGACGCACCTTTCAAACTGTGGGCTGAACGGAAAAGGTCATTAATAAGCCCAATATTGCTTCCTCCCTTTTCCAGTTGCAATAGGCCTGTCCCCAGCTTATCGATCTGCTCCTGGGAATCCAAAAGATAAAACTCCAGGAATTCCTCCAGATCGACCCCCTGATTCTTCTTGTCGTCTTGGCCCATAATCCACACCCCTATCTCTTTGATACCTGACCTTTATCCAAATGGAACTTCATCCTTTGTTCTTGCTCCCTGTTATATTCCAACATACAATCCCAGAAGCTTCGACATGGTTTTTCCTATATCGTTGTTTCTTTCGTGGAATAACGTCATATTCCTCTACAATAATAAATGGCATAAAAAACCTAGTTTATCTATTCGCCACTCATTTGGATTTTCCTTCGCGGATACTAGTAACATTTACTATTTGATGCTAACATTGCGACAAGATACTTGTAAATACTCCCACGCCCCTAAACACATAGACTTATGGGCAATTCTCTTGGGACTTTTAGGCAAAAAAAAGACTGCGCCAATACAAGCGAGCCTTTTCTTGAACCATCACGTCCAACCGTTTAATGTCCAACCATATATATCGCAATTCCGTCTTCATATGAGTAACATTCTTCCTCACGACCCACAGCTCATTAAAGCAATCGCTTGATTCTTTGCTCCAAATCATCGAGTGTAAACGGTTTGACGATATAATCATCGATCCCCAAACTATAACATCTAAGCACATCGTCTTTGCTTTTTCTAGCAGACATAATCATGATTTTAACGTCTTTTGTTTTTGGGTTAGCTCTTATCTGCCGACACACTTCAAATCCATCCATTTTCGGCAGCATCAAGTCGACAATCATCAGATCGGGCCGTTCTAATTGACCTTTTCTAACCCCCTCTTCCCCATCTTTAGCACTCGTCACCGCCAAGTTCATAACCTGCAACTTTCCCAGGACAATATGAGACATAAAATCAGTATCCTCTACCAATAGAACCTTCTTTCTCGGAATAGAGCTTTGTACGTTAGGATCAATTCCTTGTTCATCATGATTTAAAGAATCCCTTTTCTCCGAGTCAATTGGTTCGTCTAAATTCCCAGCAGGCTTTTCGTCAGCTAGAGGGGGCTGCCTCAATCGCTCCAAGTCTTTGTGTATTTCAGCCAACCCCATCAGCAGCCCGGAAAAAACTCCGTCCAGCAGACTGCTGTTTTTCTTGACTCGATGGACATAAGCTTCATAATCCGCTCCCGATTTAGCCAAGGCCATAAATCCCAACGTAGCAGCACTTCCATGCAGCGCATGGAAATAATTCTCAAGTTTCGTTGCGTGTTCCACGTTCTGCTCTAAACGGTACGCCAACAAATCAAACATGGCTCGAGTCAACGCTTCCTTTTGTTCAGTAACAAACAACGTCTTGCTCTCGTCTAGGAGTCGCAAAGCTGAATCTTGTTCCTTGCTTTGAATTTTACCCTTATCCGACCTATCAGGCATGTCTTCATCCCCCAACGATTAAAAGGAACCCGAAGGTCCCCGATAGAGAGTTAGTTTATCGCGATGATTTCTTGCTCCAATTTTGCCGTCACTTCCTGGAGTTGACCGTCATCCGGAACGTATAAAATTCGCACCATCTCCAGGAGTTGAAAGTCACATTCTTTTAAGGTTCCTTCGATTTGCCCTATGCTTTGCCCACCCCAGCCATAGGAACCGAAGGCCAAGGCAATACGCTTTTTGGGAGATAATCCCTTGAGATAGGCCAAGAAACCCGCAACGGTCGGAAGCATGTTGCTATTTAGCGTTGGGGAACCGACACAGATGTATTTGGCTGTCAAAATATAAGTCATAATATCGGAAATATGATTTGTCCTTAGATTCATGAGTCTTGCCGGAATCCCTCGGTTTTCAAACGCATTTTGGATCGCATAAGCAACGTGTTCCGTTGAACCCCACATACTATCATACACGATGGCTGCTTTCTCCGTTGGTTCATTGTTCGACCAAGTCTTGTACTCGCTCAAAATCTCAGGGATGCGGGAACGCCAGATGATGCCATGGCTAGGAGCAATCATGCCAACATCCAAGTGTTTGAGACTATCCAAGGTTTTTTGAACCTGAGCCCCATAGGGCATGACAATATTCGCATAGTATTTGGCGGCCTCATCCAACATAATGTCTCGTGGAAACTCGTCATCAAACCGTTCTGCCGAAGCAATATGCTGGCCAAAGGCATCATTGGAAAAAAGGATCTGTTCTTCCGGCAGATAAGTCACCATATTATCCGGCCAATGCACCATGGGCGTTTGCACAAAGGTCAGGTTATAGCGGCCAATATTCAGGGAATCGCCGGACTTCACTACATGAAATTTCCAATCCTTCTTATAATGTGCTTTTAACCCTTTTTCTCCATTCGGAGATGTGTAAATTCCAGCATTCTTAGCCACTTCGAGAAGGCGGGGAAGACCCCCTGAATGGTCCATCTCCACATGATTCGCTACAATATAATCAATTTTTGCCGGATCGATGATGGCAGAAATCCGCTCCATCATTTCCTCAAATAAATAGTGTTTCACCGTATCAATCAAAGTGACTTTTTCATCCACAATCAGATAGGCATTATAGGTTGTACCCCGCTGGGTCAGATAGCCATGAAAATTACGGATATCCCAGTCGATCCCGCCAACCCAATAAATACCTTCCTTGAGCTTAATCGGTTTCATTGATGTGCTCACCTCTATTCGTTTTCATCCAATCGTGAGACTCCCACTTCTACAAGTGGGAGTGGTACCTCGTACTTTGCTTCGGTGGGGGTAGACTCCCCCACCGAAGTCTCGATGTTCAACTTTAGTTGAACGAGTTCACTGATGTGCTAACCTCTATTCGCTCACCTCAAAATCAGCTTTTCCCACCCCGCACACCGGGCAGACCCAATCATCCGGGATATCTTCAAATGCAGCTTTTTTCATCATCAAAACCTCCTTGGCTTTCTTTCCCTTTCACTGTTATTATGCTCTCAATTTGTAATCATTGCAACTTAATCCGGGCAGACACAGGGGACGGTTCTCGGTGTCTTGGGGTAATTCGAGCGAGAGGTAAGGAATTCTTCTCGCTCGGTGTGTCTTTTTGAAGCTGGGCACAAGCCGGAAGAGTTAGTATCGGGGATAAAACCGGAAAACAAGCATGCCGAAGTTGAATAGGGCAAACCGGTTGGTGGTAAAATATGGTAGATTTTTATGTACCCAATAGAGGTGATATCATCTGGCTTCACTTAATCTACAGGCTGGATACGAACAAACCGGACGCAGACCGGCTCTGGTATTATCTCCAATGTCATATAACGAGATAGCAGGACTTGTGATAGTTTGTCCAGTTACACGCCAGACAAAAGGATATCTATTTGAGATTGAGCTACTTGATGGACTACCTGTAAACGGAGTTGGTTTTATCCGATCAAATCAGAAGTCTGGATTGGAGAGTTATGGGAGCGGATTATATCTGCAAAATACCTGAAGATACTCAGAACGACGTAAGATTAACATTCAGCATCGATTAGTTTACTCAATTAGGAAGGAAGAAAAAGTGATACTAATATAAGCCATGTGGACACATTACGAGTAAAGCTAAACAGTTAGATATTAGTCACGACAGACCAAGAAATTGGTAGGGGGAAGGAACAGGGCGTGCTGAGTCAGCCAATGTCCGGGCTAGCGTCCCACTAAGAATTGCTTCTCCGCAGATAATCTCTCAACCCCTCGCGCCAAGGCCGAAGATCCTCCCACCCGTTTAAACGAATCGCCTTGTGTTCTAACACTGAATATTGTGGCCGTTTGGCCGGTCGTGGAAACTCTTCCGTTGTACACGGCTCCAAATGAGCCGCGATACCCGCCTCCTCAAAGATAGCCTGCGCAAACTCGTACCAACTACAGAAACCGGCGTTTGTCGCATGATACACCCCATAAGCCTCCGTCCGCAGTAACCTTTCCAGAAATCTTGCCAGATCATAGGTATAGGTCGGTGATCCCACTTGGTCGGCAACGACTCTGACTGCCTTCCCGGCCCGGGCTAGCCCTAACATCGTCTTGACGAAATTTCCTCCATACGGCCCATACACCCAGGAAGTCCGTACAATAAAAAAGCGCCGGGAAACCATCCGCACCAACTCTTCCCCAGCCAGTTTTGAACGCCCATATACACTCTCAGGATTTGGCCCATCCCATTCATCATAGGAGGTGCCTTTTTTCCCATCGAAGACATAGTCCGTAGAGAGGAAGACAAACCTTGCTCCCACCTCTTCGGCAGCCACCGCAATATTCCGGCTTCCCAACGCATTGACTCTCCACGCTTCATCCGGTTCCGCTTCCGCTTGATCCACCTTCGTATACGCCGCGGTATGGATGATAACATCAGGATGCCAAGCTTTTAACTGAGTGGTCACTTCATCTGCGTTCAAAATATCCAATTCCGCGTGTCCGGGTGCATTGACGGCATACTCCCGTTTTTCTTGCAAAAAAAGGCTCATTTCCCGGCCAAGCTGGCCTTGCCCGCCTGTAATCAGTATTTTCATCCTCACAGTCTCCTATCGTCCAGTGCATACTTCTCTTCCATTGTGTCAATCATATTAGGATACCTTGAACTGGTGAGCGGTGACATTCATAATCCAACGCTCACCAGAGAGGTTTGAGATTTTATGAGCTTCAAAAACACCACGCGCATCCTCCAGAATTTGATCAAACTGTTCCAAGGCACTTAAACGGTTATCTGTGTCTAAGTTAGAAACGGTATAAACAAAGGTCCTAACACACTTGCTGATCCACTGACCCACAATATCCTGCGCTTGCTCTGAAACGTTAACACTTAAATCTAAATAATCTACTGCATCTTGGAAAGACGCTGCAAGATAGGCTAATGTTTTGGTAACCAACACTTTTCCATGATACTCTTCTCTTGATAGATTAGCGAAAAACTCCTTGAACGTCCGTAAAGCTTCTTTTTCAAAAGCCAGAGTAAGGAAAACAAACCGACACCGATCATAACAGCTAACAAAATCCGCATCTCATCTTGTCCCATCTAGATCAACCTCCATCTTGGGGCGCACCATTCCGATTTTGCACTCTTCCCTCCGTGTATTGGGGCAATCTTCCTCTCTCGATCTCCTTCAACCGTGGATACGCCTTATCCTTTTCCGACAAAAGCGGCTGCTCGACAGGCCAGTCTATCTTCAGATCCGGATCATTCCAGATCACACCCTGTTCCGCCTGGGGCTGATAGGATTCCGTACACTTGTAGGCGAAAAGGGCAGTTTCACTGAGCACGCAAAAACCGTGGGCAAACCCTTCCGGGATATAGAATTGACGCTTGTTCTCCCCGGAGAGCCTCACTCCCGTCCACTGGCCAAACGTCGGCGAGCCCACCTGAATATCCACCGCGACATCAAAAACCTCGCCTTGTAAAACATACACCAATTTCCCCTGGGCATAGGGATTCTGAAAATGCAGTCCCCGCAGCACTCCGCGTTGTGAAAACGACAGATTATCCTGCACGAAGTTCATCGGCAGTCCCATGTCGGCATAACGGGCTTGATTCCAGGTCTCCATGAAGAAACCCCGGACATCCCCGAATACCTTTGGCTCAATCACCATCACGCCGGGCAGCTTGGTTTCGCTGATCTTCATCGCGGCGCACCGTCCCTGACCAGATTCAAAAGGTACTGCCCATAACTATTCTTGGTGAGCGGTTCGGCGAGTCTCAGCACCTGCTCAGCATTAATATATCCCCAGCGGTAAGCGATTTCTTCCGGGCAGGCCACCATCAACCCCTGCCGTTCTTCCACCGTCTGAATAAAATTCGACGCCTGCAGGAGCGATTCATGCGTGCCTGTATCGAGCCAGGCATAACCGCGGCCCAAAATCTCCACCCGCAATTGCCCGCGTTCCAGGTACACCTTATTCACATCGGTGATTTCCAGTTCCCCTCGGGCTGAGGGCTTAAGATTCTCTGCAATATTCACTACTTGCTGATCATAAAAATAAAGTCCGGTCAGGGCGTAATTGGATTGAGGCGCTTTGGGCTTTTCCTCGATGCGGATGGCCTGTCCGGTCGAGTCGAACTCAACCACCCCGTAACGCTCCGGATCCTTTACCCAATAGGCAAAGACCGTCGCACCGCTCTCCTGCTGCACGGCCCGTGCCAGATGCTCGGTCAGACTATGTCCATAGAAGATATTGTCGCCTAATATGAGAGCACAACGGTCGGTACCGATGAACTCCCGCCCGATAATAAAAGCCTGCGCTAACCCTTCCGGTCGAGGCTGGATGGCATATTGGATATCGATCCCCCACTGACTGCCGTCTTGCAGCACCCCTTGGAACAGCGCTTGATCCTGGGGAGTTGTGATCACCAAGATCTCAGTAATGCCTGCCAACATCAAGGTTGTCAGCGGGTAATAGATCATCGGTTTGTTGTAGATAGGCATGAGCTGCTTACTCACGGCCAGCGTAAGCGGATAGAGCCGAGTACCCGAGCCCCCCGCCAAGATAATACCTTTTTTTATCTTTTTCATTCTTCCCCCTCTTATTCTCTTCTCTCTTTTTCTCTCCCTAATCTTTTTTCTTCATCCTTCCAACAACTCTTACCATTCTTCCCCAGAGAAAACCACGAAACAAACCCTACTCCCCCAGCCCCAGCCGTTCCCGGCGGTAACTGCCATCACTGACTCTCCGGCACCACTCCCGGTTCGCCAGATACCAGTCCACCGTTTGGCCAAGCCCGGTCGCAAACGTCTCCTGAGGCTTCCAGCCTAAGGCCCTTTGCAGTTTCGAAGAATCAATCGCGTAGCGTCGGTCGTGACCCGGCCGATCTTTGACAAAGACGATTTGCTGTCGGTAGCTCTCCCCGTCCGTCCGTGGAGAGCGTTCATCCAGCAGGTCACAGAGGGTATACACCACTTCCAGATTGCTTTTCTCGTTATTTCCCCCGATGTTGTACGTTTCACCGATCGTCCCCTTCTCAACCAACGTCTGGATGGCCCGGCAATGATCCAGAACGTAGAGCCAGTCCCGGATGTTCTGTCCATCCCCGTAAACCGGTAAAGGCTTGCCGTCTAACGCATTCAAAATCATTAAAGGAATGAGTTTCTCGGGAAACTGAAACGGCCCATAGTTATTGGAGCAATTCGTCGTTAAGGTGGGTACCCCATAGGTATGGAAATAAGCGCGCACCAGATGGTCGGATGCCGCCTTGGAGGCCGAGTAGGGTGAATTGGGCGCATAGGGCGTCTCTTCGGTAAAATATCCGGTCGAGCCTAAAGAGCCATAGACCTCATCTGTGGAAACGTGCAAAAACCTGAAGGCTCCTTCCGCACGCTCTGCATCCAGGTAGGCTGTCGCGCCGTTTGAATGTTCCAGAGGCTCATTCGAACCATTCCCATGTTCCAGGCGCTCTTTCGTCTCGTTCCAATAACTGCGCACCGCTTCCAGCAGGTTAAATGTCCCCACAATATTCGTCTGGATAAACTCTCCCGGCCCATCAATCGACCGATCAACATGGGATTCCGCCGCAAAATTGATCACCGCTTGCGGTTGATACTTTTTTAACAAACCACCCACCAAAGCACGATTAGCAATATCCCCATGGATAAACGTGTACCGAGGATGTTCTAAGACATCTGTTAAGGAATCCAAATTACCTGCATAAGTCAGCTTGTCCAGATTCACGATCTGAACCTCCACGTTTTGAAGCATGAATCTCACAAAGTTGCTTCCGATAAAACCGGCTCCACCGGTGACAAGCCATGTTTTCAAGCTGTCTTCCTCCATTTTTCTCTCTAAACAGAATCCATTTTTATATCCCTTATCGGGCTCCGTCAGGAAATTCTAAGGGTGCTGTCCTCAGCACCCTATCAAATCGGTTATCTGTTCTTGTCGATAAAACGGGGTTCAGCCCCAGCGAAGCTGCCATAAGCTCGTATGACCGTTTTCACCGACTGCAGTCGGCTAAGTTCTAGCTTGATCCCTTCCTGCAGTAGAGTCGAGTTCTCCTGGTTAGCTTCGTCCGCTGCTAGGACTTGCACTAGCACTTCCTCGATCCGGCTGAGTCGAAGTGTGAGACTGTGGTATTCTGCCTTTGGCAAATGCCGTTTGAGCAGAGATAGATTAAACTCTTCTCTCCCACAACCGCAGGCGGTGAGAAGATCCGCTTCATGCTGTCTGAGCAGGATCCACTGTTCTTCAAGAGAGTGCAGCAGCGTTTCCCGCTGAGCCAAAGCCGTCAACACATCCTCTGGCCGCTTGTGCTCCAAGGCTTGTTGTATCATCATCGTAGCCTCGAAAATCTCTCCATAACGCGCTTCAATTCCAGCTAAATCCTGAATAACTAGCGCCACCGTCTCCATACTTAACCCTGCTTGCTCAAAAGAGCCGCCTTTTCCCACACCGTGCGGAAATCTTGCAGGAAGGTCAGAACCGGCTGTAAGAGCTGTGGATCCTTCTTCAGGTTTGCAAGGATCATCTGTCTCTGATAAAAATCATAGAGTCGGCTCAGGCGCAGGGGAATTTCACCAAAACTTTGATCAAGTGTATGGTTCAGTTCCGCAAGAATATCCTGAACCCGCAGGTTGTAACGATTGGCCTCTTCATAATTCTTCGTTTCTAAGGCCTGCTGGGTCTGAATCGTAAATTTGATCGCGCCATCATAGAGCATGATCAAGAGACGCTCCGGGGGAGCCGTCTCGACCGACGCGTGTTTGTAACGCTCATAGGGGTTTTGTAAGGCTACGCTCATTATTTATCCCTCATTTGCTTTGACTTTGTAGACTGGAGAACTGGGCCATAAACTGGCTGTTCTGACTCTGCATCTGCTGAACCGCCAATTCCATGGCAGTAAACTGTTGGGTCAGGGTTTGCTGGTAGCTCTGCACATGCTCTTCCCAGGCGTTGATGCGATCCTGCAAGTCATTAATCTGGCTGGTGAGATCGGCTGTCTGGGTGGCAAACATCCCACCGTATTGAATATATGGCTGCATAAAGGTATCCAGGGACTGCGCCAGACCGGTTGTCATGGTGCTCGTTCCCAACCCGACCGGCGAACCGAATAGATTCGCCACGCTTTGAGGGTTGGTGGCCATCGCCGTGGCAAACTTGGCGGTATCAAAGGTGAGGTCCGCGCTTTGCCCGAAATTGGTGCTGGAAGTGGTTATCCCGATCGCCGCCAGGGTGTTGTAGGGCAAGGTCGGATTGGTGAGGGTGTTGCCCATCATGGTGCGCAGTTGACTCTGCAGGGTCTGCAGGGTCGGATCCCCGAACAGGTCTCCGGCGGTCTTCTTGGTGGCATCATAAGACAATTCCTGAGCGATGGTATCCATTAGCGCATTGTACTTGGTCACCATATCCTGAACAGCATTCTGAGAGATAGAAGTATCGGTGGTCAAACTCACCGTGGAAGTCCCGGCATTCTGCAGGTTCAACGATACCCCCGGAATCACCCCGTTAACCGTATTTGAAGCACTGGTCACTGTGAGACCGTTCACCAGCAGGCTGGCATCGAGGGCGGACTGCGTTTTGGCAACCGTCATCTGGGCACTGGTCGTGGACACCGAGGTGTTCGTCCCTTGGTTCACCGCAGCCGAAGCCCCGGACTGATTGGTCGTGATCGTGAGGGCATAGCCGCCGCTCACTTGGACCACGCCGGCGGTCACACCATAGGTCAGTCCGTTGGCAGGGTTGTTGATCGCGGCTGCGATATCGTTTAACGTATTTCCGGAGGCATTCAGATCCGTCCCCCCGAGATTAAGCGTCAGGGAATGGGATACCCCGGTTGAGTCCAGGGTCGTGACGGTCAGATTACCGCTGATGCCCAGGGAAGAAAGAGCCGCCGTCGCGGAAGAGGCTCCGGTCACCGAGTAGGCGCTTTGCGTGGCCAGATTGTTGACCGTGATGGCATAACTCCCGGTCACCGAACTCGAGCCGGTAACCCCCAGAACCGAGGTATTGCTCGACGTCGCTTTGGTTGTACTCCAGGTCGCCAGGTCTTTCAGCTTCAACGCTGAAGTATCAAATGCGGACATGAACGTGTTGATTTGCATCCAGGCGCTTTTCTGGCGGTTGAGCTTATCCTGCTGGGTCTGCATCTGCGTCTCCGGGATGCGTTCCGCCTGCACCAGTTTGGAGATGATATCACTCGTATTTAAGCCGGTGGCCAGCCCGCCCAATTGGAACATCGGTTGCCCTACGGAAGAAAGGGATCCGATCGACATCACACATTACCTCCTAACCCACCAAAACTAAAACCTCGCAGTTCGAACCTCAAGCCTCAAATATCGAATATCGAACATCGTTTAGGCTTTGTGGTCCACGAACAAACCGGTTACGTTCTGAAAGGAACTCATGAGATCCAGCAAGCGCTTGGGCGGGATCTCATCGATCACTTCTCCGGTTTGCTGGTCGATCACTTTGACTTGAATCATCTTGCTCTTATCGTGCACCTTGAATTGCAGGCGTTTTTCAATCAGGCCCATGACGCGATTCAGGCGCTCCGCGAGCTTTTCCACCTCTTGCTTGTTTAATTCCTGTTCTTTAGCGTCCTGTCCGCTCTTCGCCGTCTCATCCTGGCGGCTCACGGCCTTGCGGCCCGTTTCGGGCGAGACCACCTTTTGCTCATCCCCGGCCAGGTTCAGTTGGATAGCCTGCGGTACCTGAGGCGGGGAGAGAGGATATATACGGTCCAGACTCATGTCTTTGCCCCCCTTCGGATATCTCTTGGCGGTTTGGTTCAGCTTTATCCTTGAACGCCTCTTGTTGTTGAGGCTGCTATTTCTCGTTTATCCAAGCGTTTAAGACTCCCACTTCTATAAGTGGGAGTGGGAATTCTGTTCTCTGCTTCGGTGACGATAGTCTCCAGTGGAGAGTATCGCCGAGCCGCCTTTCCCAATAGAAACACTTAGCGGCGACGGAGGTAGACTCCCCCACCGAAGTCTCGATGTTCAGCTTTAGCTGAACGAGTTCACTTAGGGAAAAAGCCGGCTGGCAAGCCGGCTTTTTCCGCGAGTCAGGCTACGGCTTAGCCTAACAATTTGAGCACGGATTGGGGTTGTTGGTTGGCCTGGGCAAGCATCGCCGTGCCAGCCTGAGCAAGGATTTGATCGCGGGTGAAGGTGGACATTTCTTTAGCCATATCCACGTCGCGAATCCGCGCTTCTGCCGAAGTCAGGTTCTCGGAGGTCGTGGTCAGATTGTTGATCGTGTGCTCCAGGCGGTTTTGGTTGGCCCCGAGGTAAGCACGCGAGCCGGAAACTTTTGAAAGAGCAGCATCAATGTTAGCTAATACGGCAACATTGCTGGCCGAACTGATTGCAGAGAGTTGGATGTCGGCACCATCCACTTTTAATGCTAAAGTAGTTGCAAGAACGTTGGACATGTTGAGAACGAGCTGGTCAGTGCTGTTGGCCCCGGTTTGTACAGTAACAAGATTACTGTCGTTTAACAAAGAAACTCCGTTAAACTTCGTGCCCGAAATATGATCGATTTCCGAACTTAATTGGTTCATTTCCGCTTGAATGTTAGCGATGTCACTGGCGCTGTATGTCCCGTTGGAAGCTTGCACCGTGAGCTCACGCATCCGCTGCAGCATGCTTTGAATCTCGTTTAAGCCACCTTCAGCCGTTTGGATGAGCGAGATCCCGTCCTGGGAGTTGCGCTGGGCTTGGTTCAAGCCTTTGATCTGAGCCCGCATAGTTTCCGAGATGGCCAGTCCGGCGGCATCATCGGCAGCCCGGTTGATCCGGAAGCCTGAAGAGAGTTTCTCCAACGATTTTTGCAGGGAGTTGTTTGTGTTGGTCAGGTTGTTGTACGCATTGAGTGCTGAGATGTTGGTGTTGATGATCATTTTTTCCCCTCCTTAGAATCATAAGCCACATCCTTGTGGCCCTGAACATGCTCCGGCCGGAGTGTGTTCGGTTCTTACACTGAGTCTATCGGCTGACGGCCAGAAAAGATAAAGCCGGAAAAATCGTTTCTATCGCGTTTTTTCTGGCTTTATGCTTTCTAATCTTGTGTTTTCTCTTGTTTAAGGCTTAACTGGGCTGTTTTTAGAAAGGTGAGGGGATTCGTTTCTGCCGCCCTGGCCACCGCTTCCCGGTTCTGGGCACCCACGCTTTGGTAGACTTCCTCACGAAGGATGGCCACCTCAGCCGGGGCGACGATCCCGAGTTTCACGTTCTCGCCATTCACACTCAAGACTTCGACATAAATATCCTGACCGATGCGCACGACCTGTTTCGGCTTCCGCGTGAGAACCAGCATCACTCTTCCCCCCTTTGCAGGAGCGGTGTGCGCGTGGAATAGTCGGAATCATTCATGACAAACTGCACTCCGGTATGCGTCTTCGGCTCCAAGATAACCGGGGCCAAGAGATTGGCCGTCACCGTCAAGCCCTCCGCTGTGCGCTGCATGGTGAGGATGCTGAATACCTGATGCTCCGGTGTCAGCGGATAGCCCACCACTTCATAATCGGCAATGAACTCCCGTACATGCCAAAGTACAAAGGCGATCTCCGGACGTTCCACTGCGAGGAGCCAACTGAAGCCGCTCTCCCCACTCGCCCGGACAAGCCAACGTTTCAGATTCTCAAAACCGGGAATTCCAGTCGAAAAAACATAAACCTCCCCGTCCTCAAAACGAATTTCTCCGTTCCCGCTTTGGACGCTGTTCACTTCGCCTCATCCTTCCTAGATCTGCACATCCACTTTGAGCCTTACCCCGCCAGTCTCCACCCTAAACTGCACAGGCTGTGGACGGGCTATAATCCGAACTGACTCCACAAAAGCAAGGACGACCGTTCCGACGTCCTTTTTATCTTCCTGTTGCACCAACTCAGCAAAGACCGCCTTGCCCGCGCGGGAATTTTCCAAGAATAGCCCTTCCCACGTTCGCCGTTCGATCCCTTTTTGCGCGGCCTCCAAGGCCTGATGCGAAAAGGATACCTGAAAAGCGAGAGGCTCTTCATACCCAATCGAAGCTCGGGCAGCCCTGTAATCGATGTTCACCACCGGAGGTACCTGTCGCATCGTGATATCAGCCGGAACCTGCAACATATCCCAAGACGTGCTGATGCTCGCATAGACGCCTCTGAGCGTGTTATTCATAGCTCGTCTACCTCATGAAGTCCACCAGGGATGGCTGGATAATGCGTGCCCCCACGGACAGAGCAGCCCGGTAGACATTTTCCTGATTGTTCAGGTCGATCACCACTTTGGAGACATCGACATCCTGAATCTTGGACAAATTGCGGGTAAGTTCCGTATTCATGGCATCTAGCTGAGTCTGAATGGTCTGCATCCGGTTGCTGCGTGCTCCCACCTCTGAGCGCACAGCCATGACATTTTGCAGCTGACTATCCAACGCTCCTATATCCTGACTGATCAAATCCTGCTGATTATTATTTAAGTGACTGACGAAATTCTGCAGGGTCTGAAAGACTCCCTGTCCACTCGTGGGTTGAAAAAGTTGCTGACCATCCGTGTTGATCTGAACAAAAGACTGACTTCCAATCTCATAATTAATGGCTCCCGAATTTCCGTTCCAGGTGCTGGTGGCAGCATCCCAAGGCTGGTTCGTATTGGTCCCCCCAAACAGGTACTTGGAACCGAATTTCGTGTTGGCCACAACCCCCGTCTGCTCGAGGATCTGCTGCGCTTCTTTGGCAATATCCGCCCGGCCCTGAGCCCCGATCGTGTCGCTCGCTCCCTGTACCGCCAACTCGCGGGCCCGCTGCAGCATGGTCATGACGTTATTCAAAGCTCCGTCTGTAGTCTGTAGGAAAGAAAGCCCCTGATCCGCATTGGCCCGCCAACTATGGACTGCGGTGAGCGTACTCTCGATCCGGAGCGCCGACTCAATGCCCACCGGATCATCGGACGGAAGAAAGATTCGGTGTCCGGAGGACAACTGATTTTGGTCGGTATTGAGTTTATCCTGCACGGTGGTCAAGTTCAACATCAGATTCTGCCCCAACATTTGGTTCGTTATGCGCATCTCGCTTTCCTCCTATCGTGTCATGCCTAAGCGATTGACAATGGTATCCAACATATCATCCATCATCGTCACCATCCGCGCCGCCGCAGCATAGTTCTTTTGAAAGCGCACCAAATTCGTCATCTCCTCATCGAGAGACACCCCGGAAAGGGACTGTCTCTGGTTGGAGAGGTGATTCACCAGAACCGCGGTGCTGGCTGTCATGCGGTCGGCCTCCTGCCCGTCCACCCCGACACCCGCCACCGTCGCGCCATAATAGTCAGAAAATGAGGAGGCTTGGGTAAATGTCGGCGTATCAAACGGAGCGCTCCCCACCGCTATCCCGCTAAACCCGTCTTTAAAAGCGGCCAGTTTCAACGCATTGGCCCCGTCGGCGGCGGTGTTCCCCCCTCCCGAGGGAGCCGTACCGGCAGCCGCGATCAGACTCGGGTTGCCTTTCAGCGCTGAGGTAATGTCCATCGTCGCCGCAGCATCTCCGGCGGTGTAGGTGAAGAAGGCTACCCCCGGATTGCCATTTAAATCATACCCCTGCTGGTGGATGACGTTGACTGCATCGACGATCCCTTGAGCCAAAGAGTCATATTTTACTTTCAAGGTCGAGAGGTAACTCAACATATCAAAGCTGGCCTTGACACTGCCCACATTCCCATTGTTGCCATCTCCCGCCTGGACAGGAATCCCGTTGCTCCAGTTCAGCGTCGGAGGGGATGTGCTGAAGTCCGGTGCTTGCAGGCTATCCGCAATCGTATCATTGATCAGCGCGTGCTGTCCCACCATGACGTTGTAGATATTCACACTGCGATCGGTGAAGTTCGGATCCTTGCTTTCGCTCACCATAACATTGAAATACTTAGAAAGTTGATCCACTAAGTAATCGCGCTGGTCGCGCAGATCATTCGGGTTGTCTCCATTCACTTCTGCAGTTCGAATCTGTTGATTGAGTTCCGCAATCTGTTTAGCGGTCACGTTCACCTGATCCACACTGACCTTGGCTGCATCCTGAAAGCTCTGTTTGATCCCGTTGAGCTGGTTCACCACTTGATGAAACCCTTCCGTTAAGGCCGAAGCGCGTTCGGTCACCACCGATCGCGCTCCAGCATTCTCGGGATTGTTGGCCAGATCGCCAAAAGAAGCCCAAAAGGCATCCATATCACCGTGCAAGCTATTGGCCGAAGGCTCGTTCATCGCCCCCTGAACTTTCTGCATCCCATCCTGACGATCCGTCCAGTAAGCCTGAAGAGACGTCTGGTTCCGGTATTGCATATCCACAAACGCATCCCTAGCACGGGTGACGGAGGATAAGTCCACCCCGGCACCCAGGGTCACAGCATGCCCAAAGTTCCAAACGGAATAAGGCTGAGGCGCAGCCAAATTCGCCACTTGCCGAGTATAGCCCTCCGTACTGGCATTGCTGATATTATGTCCTGTTACATCGAGGGCCATCTGCTGAGCCATCAAAGCCCGACGGCCCAGTTCAAGACCAAAAAATGTCGAAGGCATGCCCTCACCTCACGTTTACCGTCATAAGCGGCAACTTGCCACCTTATGATCGTTATCGGCATAAAAACGAGAAAACTTTAGCTGCGAAAAAAAACTTCCCTGCGCCTTCGCACCAGTTCATTGCTTTTTTCTTTCTCCCCAAAGTGCTGATACTGGCTCAGAAGACGGGTATAAAGGCTCCAATCTGTTGGCTTTTTCTTCAATCCCTCGTGCCAAAAGTTTTCTGCTTCTTCCCAAAATCCCTGTTCCGCGCTCAGATCCCCTAAACGGGTAAATCCCTCCGCCTCCAGTGTGCCACGCTCAAATCCAAGGCTGAGAGCCTGCAGTTCCAAATCCGGACGTTTCAATTCAAAAAAAATCTTTGCCAGGACCTCCGTCTGAGGATACCCCCAGACCACCTCATCAAGGTTCACATTGCGGTAAAGAAGGGCTTCCCGCAGAAGAAGATCGCCCTCATCCTCATCGAGTCTTTCCCCGCTAAAAAAGGCCCGTACCTTTGAGTTCAAACTATCGGCCATCTCCGGCCGACCCTCTACCCAATGCGCAAAACCCAGCACAAGCCCGACTTTTTGGTTTGAATCATCCTGGATTTCTCCCCACTGCTCCCAGGCCGCAGTAAACCGTTCCTCCCGAAATTCCACCCACCCCCGGTAGAGATGCCAGACATCCCATGACTTGAGCGTCTCCGGCATTTGAGCCAGGAGCTTCACCGCGGCCTCCTGGCGGAAATGTTTCAAAAACGCCCCGACCAGGAAGAAATAAAGTTCGTACAGATTTATGGACGTACGCCAAAATCTGCTGGTCAGGTGTTCACCGATCTCCGCTTCGCTCAAATACTGGACAGCCCAATCAGCCCAAAGGTGCTTTCCCTGGGGCAACGTGAACTCCGGCATCCACTGCTCAAGCAAGGCCAAACCGTCTGCCCAGCGCCCCTCGCCTTCGGCGATCCGGGCCAGGAAGTAGACGTTCAAAAAGCTTCCCCGGCCATAATAACTCGTGGTTTTCCCGTAAGCTTCCCCGACCTGCATGGCCTTATGCAATGCCTTCTTAGCCTCAGCGAAACGTTTCTGTCCAAAATAGATTTCGCCCAAGAGATAATAAAAATCCGGATAGCGCGGGTAGACGGCCGCAGCATCCTTCAATACCCGTTCCGCCTCTGAAAAACGGGAAAGCGTCATAAGGCAGGCTGCCATATAATTTAGCAGAAGTGGATGGTGCATGCGCACACCGCCCGAATGACGAAAGGAATCCTGAAAATAGTGCAAGGCCTCTTCCCAGCGCTGTTGGGCCATCAACTCCACCGCATAGTTAAAGATGTAAAAATGATCTTCCGGATTATTGGCCAGGTAACTCTCCAGGATCTCCAGGTTACGCGCGTGTTTTTCCTTTTTATCCACATGATCCGGCAGGTAACCATAGTGAAAGATCAGCAACTCACTCTCAAAAATATTCAGAATAGGGTACTCCTCGCCCATGAGCTGTTCGTGGATCGTCCCCTCATAACGATACCCCCGTCCGTTGCGGAAGAGCCTAACCATCTGATTCACCAGGCTGGTGTAAGCCAAGGTCGCCATATTGTAGATGCTGACTTTATACACATGCCCCAGCGCCCGTCGGATAAATCCCTTCAAGGCCAGCCCCTTTTCTACCGCCAGCACTTCATCCGCGTCAAGCACCAGGATCCACTCTCCGGTAGCCAGGCGCAGGCTCTCATTGCGCGCCGCAGCGAAATCGCCGCTCCAGACCATGTCGGAGACCTTAGCCCCAAAACCGCGGGCAACTTCCCGCGTATCATCCTCCGAACCGGTATCTACGACAATGATCTCATCGGCAAACGTCATGGCTTCCGGCAGGCAACGTCTTAAATTTTCCGCTTCATTTTTCACAATCATGCAGATGCTGAGCTTCTGTGCCTGGATCCGGGAAGCACATGGGATCGGCGGGAGAGCGGCAAGAGAGGACAGCTCCGCGGCAAATTCCGCGGGGGAAGAGAGTCCATGGATCCGGCGTCCGGGAAACAACCCTTCGAACCGGCCCGCGCGCTCCTCCCGTTCACGCTCCGGCCTTCCTACGAGGAAGATGGGCAACTTCTGCACAGCCTGAAGGAAAATCTCATCTTGGAGGTAACGATCGGATTCCGAAACCCAATAAAGGATCTTCCCTTTTTCCTGTTCAAAAGCCTCGACCACTTGCCCCAAGGCCGTACAAAGGACGAGATCCGTCCCTGCGGGAATGGCTCGCTCCAGGCTGTCGTTTTCCCGCAGCCGCACGATCTGCATCCCTTCCTCCCCCTCAAACGCAAGGAAATGCTCCCCTTTCCCCAGGACGGTGACCTGGAACCCATTCTGTGCTAGCAATGCAGAAAGATCCTCCGGCACACCCCCTTCATCCGTCAAGACGGCGATCTGGATCGGGGTATGCCCCACTGGGCTGGAAAACGGTTCACGCCATACCCGAAAACGCTCATCGGCCTCACAGTCTGCGGGCAAAATGGAAAATCCCGGCTGCGGCAACAGTCCAGGAGGCCCGTCCAAGAAGTCCTGCACACCTTGGTAGAAGTTCAAGACTTCCTCGTCTATGCTAAAAAGCTTCTCCGTCGCAGCATTGTGCCGTTCAATATACAATAGATCCCGCAAGTATTCATGCTCTTGCGCGTTTCGTTTCATTCGCTCTGCCTCCCATTTCTCGCCTGACTTTCTAACATTATCAACCAGCAAAGACCTTTTCGATATTGTCTAGTGTAATAATTTTACACCCACAGGCTACAGCCGCACGGCGATAGAGGAAGCCCCGTTGCTGCGGTAAATCTACAAAATACTCACAAGCAGTATAAAGGCCGCCACGCTGGAAAGGACTTAAATGTGTACCTTCTAAAATGATATTGGGGATATCTTGAATCCCCAAATCCCGCATAAAAATCTCCAGGTGTTCCAGGACAGATTGGAATTCCTCATCAGCCGGAGGATCTACTCTGAGTACCATGCAAATCTCTGGCTCAATTTTTAATAATTGCAGAAATTTATCAATCAATGAGTACCATGTAGCTTGATCATCCCAATCTGGAATCGCTAAAATGCTCTTGCTATTTTGCATATTAATCTTTATAGGAGGAACCTCCCGATTAAACATGACATTATAGTCCAAGGGTACATATATGCAGGTGAGTTTTTCATCTTCACTTATCTTGTCGTTAAAGCTTTGCCATTTAGTATCAAAAATCAATTTATTCTTTTCCATCAAAGCCTCATAATCTATCTTTTCATTGATAAAGGTTCTACTGCCAAAATGATGTATTAAAACATCATGCCGAATTGCAATTTTGAACCCAATTATCCTTGCCCGTAAACAAAAATCATTATCTTCGAAATTTCCGATCCCATATTCTGAATCGAAACCACCGATAATATCTAAAACGCCTTTTCTAACTGCCATACAGAAACCTATAACCATACTGGTCTCAGTAACCCTTCCCTTATTTTTCCTTTGCCAATTCTCAGCATATGCTAGATAATTTTCAAGTTTATATTCAATTCCTTCAACTTTTTGTGGCCCAGCACAATTATTGGTACAAGGCCCTACTATTCCTATTCTTAGGTCTGGGGCAAACGTGCTTAACAAAGCGGACAACCAATTAGGTGGAACAATAACGTCATTATTTAAAAACACCAAATATTCGCCCGTGCCCAATGCGGCTCCTTGATTACAGGCATAAGCGTACCCTTCATTTTTATCATTAAAGATGAGGCGAAGATTTGGGTAGTCTTGTTGGATTCCTTCAAAATATTCTTTAGTCCCGTCTGTAGAGCCATTATCTACGATGATTAATTCATACTGTCCGTGTGTATTATTGATTATTGATTCAATACAAAGCTTTGTATAATCCAAATTATTCAAAGTTAACACTATAATGCTTACTCTTTCTTCAATTAAAATTAAATTGTTAACATTAGTGCCATACTTAAAAACACCCGTGTTATTATTCATCCAGGAAAATTTACCGTTTATTTCCTCTGTATCAATTTTAATTAATCCAAGCTGAGACCACTTTATTAAAAAAAGATTAATATTTTCATATACATATTTAAATCGTCCGACAGATTGAGATTCAAGATGATACACTTCAGCAGCAGACTCATAAAAAACCTTATAACCTTTAGTTCTAACCTTAAGGCATAAATCAATATCTTCAAGACCATTTACATATCCTTCATCCATCATCTCTACATCAAAATACAAATTATGTTTTATCAATAAACATGCACCAGTAACTGCTTGAACTTCTTTAGAAAACATTACATTTTCCGAGTACCGGGAATATCCTTGATATACATGAACTGGCTCATAATTACCGTGTATATCGGTAAATCCAATTCCCGCATGCTGTATACTATTATTAGGATAAAGCAACTTACACCCTACAATACCAATTGAATTATCGTTTTCAATAGGCTCTAACATCCTAATTAGCCATTCTTTAGTTAAAACAGTATCATTATTTAAAAAGAGCAAATATTTACCCTTAGCCAAATTTGCACCTTGATTACAAGCCTTTGCAAATCCTAAATTAGTATCGTTACTAATAATTATTATTTGGTCCTGCAAACTACTCAAAAAATTTTCCGTATTATCGATAGAACCGTTATCAATTACTATTACCTCATAATCAAGTTCGGTAGTATATTTAAAAACCGATTCTAGGCATTGTTTTGTAAGTTCTACATTATTGTAGACAGGGATAACTATCGAAACTTTTGGCTCTTTCATCAGTATCTGTTTAGGGTTATTTACTTCTTTTAAAAATAACTTAGCGCTAAGAATCTCGATCATTTTTTGAATACGGTGATCAATAGTATGCTGCCCTAATACCTTTTTGTATGCTGCTGTAGCAATTTGTTCTCTTTCCTCATCTTCTGCAAGATAATAATGTAATCGTGACACTAAATTATCCAAAGAATTAAATGTAATAATTTCTTCACCGATTCGAAATGAATTTCCCAAGTCTTCTAAGGCATCTATAAGTTGAAACGATTTACAAGCAGCGATTTCAAAAGTACGTGGATTAGGACCCCATACCGGAACATTACCAACATTACGAACCAAATAAGTATCATCAGAAGCTCTATGGATATTTAAATTAACTTTGGTGTTAGAATAGTATTTAGCAGTCTCCTCAGGGCTTAGCCAGGTTTCCGATATTACAACTTTACTGGAATAAACTTTGCCAAGTTTTTGTCCCCAGCCGGGACCAACTATAAGTATTTTCGCACGGTCACCAAACTCATCAATTATTCTCTTCATGTAATGAACACGCTTCTCAAATGAACTACCTATTAATAAGATGTCCGATGAATATTGCTTATCTTCGAGAACGAGAGGGCGATATTTATTTATGTCTGCTCCCCCCGACAACACATGTACATCCTTGGTCCCTAAATATTTGAAAATGGGTAAACAACTCAGGTCATTCGTAAAAACTAGGTCAAAAAGTGGTACGTAATGTTGAGCTAATTCCAAATTATGAGGATCGTCTAAGGTCCATAAAACAGTCAATTTATTTATTGATGTAAGTACTTTTAAGTAATCAGCTGGTATTAATTGTCCAAACACTGTTAAAATAAAGTCCGGATTGTAATTGTTGATAAGACTAATAAATTCATTAACATCTGAAGAAAATTGTCTCAAATTGAAAATTTTAAAGTCCAAATTCAAGCAATTAAAAGCTTCTATTATCGAGGTGTCTATATTTAAAAAAGGCTCAGGCGCCCCACTCGTTAGATAAATGAACCTAGCATCCCGCTTAACATTAACTGACAAGCTTGGTTGCACCTTTCTTTCTTGGGATAGAACTACCATTTGTTTAGCGTAAGCATAATCTACGTCCACGCCTTTAGTTTTTGTACCGCTGCTTATATTTCTACGATAATCCTCTGAAGGTTTCGTCAAAATAGGATCATCCAAAATCTTTTTTGGCTGGTTGGTTGCTTTATAAGCTTTAAACAAATATTGATATGCCAAGAACTGTGTTATTTGCTCAGAATCACTTAGCCGACATAATTCTTCGACAAATTTATGATCTTCTTCATCAGCTTTCGGTAAAATATTCACTTTAATATTAATGTAACCTGCATCCAGAAACATTTGATTAGCAGTACTCATAGTAAAAAACCGAAGGTGAGTTTTATCTAAAATACCAGAATCTTCATAATTCCATTTTCCATTAATTAGGTCTTTTAGAACCGTATAATGCATCACATTAGGAATGCTGGCTAATATTTTACCATCTAATTTAAGATATTTGCTTAGTTTTTGCAATATTTTCCACGGATCATTTAAATGTTCCAGAACATCAGCAAAAATAATATAATCAAAAAAAACTTCTGGATATCTAAGCTCGCTTGTTTCAATGTTTTCTGAAATAACAGTAGCAAACTGACTGGCAATCTCCGCAGCATTTTCGTTAAGTTCAATTCCATAGAGTTCAACATTTTTATATTGATGTTTTATTTTTAGTAATGTTCCACCACAGGCACACCCTATGTCAAGGACGTTAATAAAATTGTCTTTAGGAGTATCCATTAGTTCAATAATCTCATTTCGTATAACACTTGAGTAAGAAGCGTCGAATCCCCACTTTTGCTTAAACTTCATTGTATTATCCGCGATTAATTTTGCATATTCATTATTTGTCTTGGAGGAAATACTCCCAAAACGGTGTATAAACGTGTCTTTGCAAAGCATTAATCGGAAACCTGCTTTTCTTGCTCTGTAAGAATAATCATCATCTCCAAAATCAGCTAGTGAAAAGGTCTCATCGAAGAGTGCAATCTGTTTAATGACTTCTCTTTTAATTAACACGCAAAAACCAACTAATTTCAGTCTTTCTTCCCAAAGCAAGGGATTGGAACAATTATATTTAGATGCAAATTCGTTCATCTCACCCAGGTCTCTATAATCCGTTCTAATAGCTTGATAATAAGAGCAACTATTTGTGACAGGGCCTACTAAACCTATATCAGCGCTACTATAAAGACACTTTAGCAAATTGTCTAACCAGTTAACTGTTACGACAGTATCATTGTTTAAAAGTAAAATGTTTTCGCCCAATGCAATTTTGATTCCCTGATTATACCCCCTAGGAAAAGTTGCATTTTGCTCACTAAAAAGTGTAATAATATCATCCTGTTCTTTTAACCATTCCACAGTCCCATCCTTAGAATGATCATCTACAACTATTAGCTCATAAGAATTGGGTTCCGTGTATTTGCGAATACTTTCGATACACTGTTGAGTATAGCCAAGTTTATTAGACGTTAAAATAACGATGCTGGTCTTCATCAATTCGGGTCCTCCTATTCTTTGAGATTATACTGCTGCTGAAATCTCTCCTCGAGTTTAACCGTTTTGTCCTTTATCCATCTCCTCTCCAAATCTCCATCGAGGCGCATCCGTCTTACCCGATCTGTTATAGAAACGAATCTTGAATCATCAAAACCCCTCCCACGAATTTGGAAGGGGTTTTTTTGTCAAAGACGTGGGAAAGACGCACGGACGGTTCTCTTGTCTAACCCTTTTTGTCCGATGTGCGTGGCGCAAACTAGATCATTTTGTCAAACAGGTGCATGCGCGTGGGGGGCGGGTTTTGTCCGTTGCGTTTAGGATGGGCATAGGTTGCATCGTCCGGCCGCGTGACCATACTCACGGTAAAGTCGATGACATCCAGGGCTTGGCCGATGAGCTGGGAATTGAGTTCATGGGCATTCTGCAAATCTCCGATAACCTGATCGAGTTCCGCACGCACCCCTTGAAGTTCCGGAAATCGCTCAGTGAGTTCCGCCAGAGTTAGTTCCTCAGCCGCCTTTCCCATTTTCTGCCCGATTTCATCCGCCCAAAGCAGGCGTTCTTTCTCTAAGCGAGCAGCTTCCAGCAGAAGGCGTTCCTCTCGGGCCGTGATCTGCTCAAGTTCCTGGAGGCTGCTACGAAGCAGTGCCTCTTTCTTCAGCCCAGCAAGTTCATGCAGCGTACGGTAGAGCTGCACTTGTCGGCCTAGGTTCTCATTTAAACGGGTGAGTGTTTCTTCCATGGCTTATCCCTCGCGAATCATTTTGTCGGCAATAACCTGGGCATCGACTTTGAACTGACCTTTGGCAATCCGCTCCTGGAGATCGGCCACCCGATCTTCCCGAATCTCCGGCACTTCTTTGACTTTCTGGAGCAAAGCCTGATACACTTGGGCTTTGTCCGATACCGCCAGATTATCCTTCCCCAGCTCAGGCGGCTTCTTCTCCACCTGACTCACCCTGGTGGCCGCCTGAACAGCACCCACGGGGGATAACGATGTTCCATCAATCTTCATATTGGCTCACTCCAAATCGAAATCTAAGCTTTGGTCATCGTTCGCTTCCGCTTGCAACGCGCATATTTTCATCCAATCGTGAGACTCCCACTTCTACAAGTGGGAGTGGTACCTCGTACTTTGCTTCGGTGGGGGTAGACTCCCCCACCGAAGTCTCGATGTTCAACTTTAGTTGAACGAGTTCATTCTCTGAGGGGAGGGGGCGAGATGACAGCTGTGAATATTTACGTCTCTAATTCTATATCGAAAACTTCAGCCTAAAACTAAAGGGGATTTTTCAACCTCATCAAAGTGACCGGCACTTCCCGATATTTATCGAACTCCCAACGCAAGCAAAGACAAGGTAACGCCATCAACATTTTGCAGACACACCTCCCATCTGTTTGAGTCTTTTATCCTAATTTCTCCTGATTCGCGATTTTTCTAGCCTAATGGCGAAGTTTTCCTGTATAATAGATGTGTCAAATCATACAAGCCCACTCCTTGTCTATCTGTGAAAAGAAGAGCAAAGGGAGGCATTTTGCCTATGGATTTATCAACAACGATTGGGATTATTTTCGGAATTGGTTCCCTGCTTATCGGTTTTGTCCTAGAAAAGGGAAACATTGGTTCCCTTGCCCAGCTATCCGCAGCTATCATTGTTTTTGGCGGCACCCTCGGAGCGGTTGCTGCCAGCTTTCCGTTAGAACACCTGAAAAATTTGCCACAGCTCCTTAAAATTGCTTTTACGAACCAATCCTTTGGAGTAGGTGAAGCCTATCAGACGCTTGTACGCTTTGCTGAAAAGGCCCGCCGTGAAGGGCTTCTGAGCTTGGAACAGGAGCTGGAAAGCGTGACTGATAAATTCACCCGTCAAGGCATGCAGTTGGTGATCGATGGTACGGATCCCGATATTACCCGCGAGATCCTGGAATCCAACATCGCCGTCATGGAAAAACGTCATAAAATCGGCATCGGTATCTTTGAGGCCGCCGGTGGCTATGCGCCGACCATGGGTATTATCGGGACGGTAATGGGGCTCGTTCACGTGTTGGGAAACCTCGCTGACCCCGCCTCCCTTTCCGGTTCGATTGCCTCTGCTTTCATTGCCACCTTGTATGGTGTCTCCTCAGCCAACCTGATTTGGCTCCCGATCGCCACGAAACTCAAGCAAAAGGACAAGGCTGAAGTCGCCTCCATGGAAATGATCCTCGATGGCATCATCTCCATCCAAGCCGGTGAAAATCCCTCCATCCTTAAAGAAAAACTCAAGACCCATATGGGCGCAAGCGAGGAGGAAAAACCCAATCCCGAGGAAGAAATCGGCGCAGGCGGCCGAGCAGCCATCGGTGAAACCCGATGAGTAGGAAGCACGAGGCGGAAGCGGAAAAGGAAAATGGGGAACGCTGGCTTCTCACTTACGCGGATCTGATCACTTTACTGATGATCTTTTTTGTTGTGCTCTATTCCATCAGCAAAGTGGATGCCAATAAGTTCCAGGCCATTGCCGATTCGTTAAGTAAAGCCTTAGGGGGAGGTACCCCTGCCCGCATCGAAATCTCAAATTCTATATCCGGGCCCAAGCCGATGGTCTCCGGCAACCCACCCGCAAAAAGCAGTTCCTCAGGGCCGGAGAACCAGGATAAGCCCCCTGCAGATGCTTCCCAGGCCAAAAACCAAGGTCAGGGTAATGCGAATCAGGAAAATATGACCATCGAGGGTATCAAGGCCCAGTTGGATAAGTTCGCGGCAGACAACCATATTCAAACGTCCCTCGTTTCCTCGATCGAAGAACGGGGATTGGTCGTCAGCATCCGAGATACGCTCCTCTTTGACAGTGGTAAAGCGGAGATTACCCCTCGCGCCCATGAAATCCTCGCTATGGTAAGTTCCGTACTCGCCGCCGCCCCCAACTATATTAAAGTTGAAGGCCATACGGATAATGTTCCCATTCAAACAGCGCAATTTCCCAGTAACTGGGAACTATCTGTGCTCCGTGCAACCAATGTGGTTCAACTCCTGATCAGTGAAGGGCATATCGCCTCAGTACGCCTTTCTGCCACGGGTTATGGGGAATATCGCCCAGTGGCCACGAATGACACTGATGCCGGACGCGCCCGCAACCGCCGCGTGGATTTGGTCATTTTACGCTCGAAATACGATCTGACGGAGCCGGCCAAACCCAGTGTAGTCAGTCCTAACCTGAGTAGCAGCGTCACGAGCGGAATCCATTCGGACAGTATCGGTCAATAGATACCCCCTCGTTCAATGGATTTGACGATCTCCCTCATGACCGATTCGATGAATCCCGCCACGCAATATAGAAGCGCAGTTGCCTTTTGAGGTGTTTTAACCGATGTCAACCCGGAGAACATTTTTAAAAACTATGGTTGCTGCCTCAGCATTTTTCCTCCCGTGGACTCATTGGCCGAAACATTGGGAAGCGATGTTAGCAGCCTGGTCAGTCGAGGCCAAAGTACATCTGACGCAGCACGAGCCTCCGCTCGCTAATCCAACAGCCGATTCGGGCCTGGCTGCTCATCCGACAGCCGGTTCAAGTTCTGCTGCCCATGTCGAGCTCGCGCGCGACATAGCCGCTCTCGCGAGTCCACAGTGTGAGGGCCGTAAAGCGGGAACCGCCGGTGAGGCCAAAGCCGCTCAGTATCTCATGGCTGAAATGCGGGAATTGGGGCTCAAACCTGTCACCGGAGCCTCCTATATCCAGGCCTTTACCCTACCGCCGATGACAGAGCGACGAGTGGGAGGACGTCTGACCTTTCAAGCCGGTGCGGCGGCGGGAGAAGGGCTCCGTGCGCCCAGTGCCAACCTTTTGGGATTTCTTCCGGGTGAGCGGGGGGATGAGATCATGCTCCTTTCGGCCCATTATGATCATCTTGGCCTCTTCGAGGGCGAACGCTATCCGGGTGCGAACGATAACGCCTCCGGGGTCGCCTGTGTCATGCGAGTGCTGCGCCGCTTGCTCCAAGCTGAAGTCCCTCCGAAGCGTACCCTCCTGGTCGCCTTTTGGAGTGGGGAAGAGATGGGTTTCTTGGGCTCAAAGGCCTTCGTCCAAAACCCGCCGCTTCCTTTGGTGGATATCAAGGCCGTACTGAATGTGGATACCGTCGGCAATGGTCAAAAGGGAGATTTTGCGCTCTGGGCATATGATAACAATGCGGTCGTCAAGGCCCTGCAGGCTGCGGCGAAGACCCAGGGAGCGAGTGCACCGCTGGTTCCTGGCGGTGTGCACAACAGTGATCAGATCAGTTTTGCTCAAGTCGGCATTCCGGCAGCCACCTTGATGGCGAGAGCCTGGCTGGAAAATAATCACACGGTCAAGGACGTGCCTGACTTCGTCAACAAGGATCAGATTCAGCTCGCCAGTGAGGTCGTTTATGAGGCGACGCTGAATTTAGGACGCTGATCCGCTAAAATCACGGATCGCATCAAGCACTACTGCTTATGCCATCAATGCAAATTCCTGGAGGGAGATCGTATGGCCTTTCGTATTGACCCCAACCAACGTCTCAGCCCTGGAACCCTGGATACCCAGAACTCGGTCGAGAAAAGCACGCTTGGCTTCGGGCCTGCTCTCGATCAGGTGCAGAGGCTTCAGAAAAAGGAATTTCAGGATTTCCTTGCCCACCTGGATATCCTCGGGCAAAAACTGGCCCATTCCCTCTCCCTCGCTGACCTCGCCGAGTTCAAGACCAGGGTTAAAGGGTTTTTGCGCTCGACCTTGGGCCAAAGCCGCCGCCTGCAGGAGGAGACCCATTGGGATTTTCGCGGACGCCCGAAAGTGTTCGCCCGCGTAACCCAAATCGATGCGGCCCTCGAAGCACTTGGGCGCACCGTTCTGGCTGAACAGGCGAAACCCTTAGATGTGCTGGCGAAGATCGATGAGATTCGGGGGCTCGTGGTGGATTTGTTCGCTTGAGGAAACGGTCTGGGGTCGGGATGTTCAGCGGGTTAGCCGCTGCCCATCCCCTACTTTGAAGATTCGTTCAAGTAAACCGTCGAAGCCTCGTTTGAACATCCGACCTGTGGCATCCGACTTCTGACCTCTGAATTTAGGGTTCTCTTAGGTTGCTAGTGGCGCATTCCCTGCTCTGGAGAATTGCTCAAGCAAACCTTCGAAGCCCAACATAAATATCTGGCTTCTGGCTTCTGAAATTAGTAAGGTCTGACCCCGTTTCCCCTTGGCATCTTAACCCACCCTTCGGCGCCCCTCGTTAGCATCCGACTTCCGACTTCCGACTTCCGACTTCCGACTTCTGAATCAGCAGGAGTTTCACGTTCGAAGAGCGAATACATATTTAACAGGCCTCACTACCACGTAGCATTTGCTGCGAAACCGGCAGGCAACAGGCAACAGGCAACAGGCAACAGGCCATAGGCCATAGGCCATAGCGGCTAAACTAGGGACGGGAAATGAGGTGCTTTCATCGTTGCATTACTCCTCTGTGCCCAATACTTACGAAGGATTTGTTAAAGCCTTTCATCCTCGCAGTGGGCTTGATCTCAACTTTTATAAACAAAACCAGATGCAACGCCGGATCATGAGTTTTATGAGTTCGCATGGTTATCAAGGGTTCCCGGAGTTTCTGAAGGCCCTTGATGAAGATAAGACCCTGTTCGATGCCTTTTTTAAGCACTTAACCATTAACGTGTCTCAGTTCTTTCGTGATACCAACCAATGGAAAACCCTACAAGAGGTGATCTTGCCTAAATTAACCCAAAGGAAAACCTCCCTGAAAATGTGGAGTGCGGGCTGTTCGGGTGGGCAAGAGCCTTATTCTCTGGCGATCCTCATGGCTGAGCATTTTCCGCAGGTGCGCCCGACGATTCTAGCCACCGACATTGACGAAAATGTTCTCAAGCAAGCCAAGGACGGCATCTATAAAGAGAATGATTTTGTCAGTACGCCGCCTGCGTTCCTGCAAAAACATTTTACCCCGACGGATAAAGGGTATCAAATTAAAGATTCTATTAAGCGTATGGTTTCCTTTCAGCGCCAGAATCTACTGACGGCCCGTTTTGAGACAGGCTTTGATTTTATTGCCTGCCGTAATGTGGTCATTTATTTCACGGAGGAAGCTAAAGAGATGCTGTACCAAAAATTTGCTGAATCCTTAAAGCCGGGCGGCATCCTGTTCACGGGGAGCACCGAGCATCTTTTTGGCATGAACCACCTGGGCCTAAAACCGATGTCCTCGTTTTTTTATCAAAAACAGGCCTGAGTCTCAGGTTCTTGTTAACAAAGGGGGTTAGTAGAAAACTTCAGAGTACAAAATCAAGGTAATCCAGCGCGAAAAATCTATAGGAAGGTGGCGTTGCTCTTGTTTTACCAAGATCGTTTGATCGTAGGCTATGTCCAAGAACCCGATCATGACCGCTACATGTTCCAACTCGCTGGGGGAGAGGAAACCGTGGTTTCCAGGGAAGAGTTTGTCCTGCACTGGCAAGCCTATCGCCAATATGAAAGCGAACGGGCGGCTCAATACCTCGATAAATATCGTCCACTTCCCATTACCTTAGAAATTCGGCACTCTATACAAGTTGTTCCGGTTAACTTTACTCTGCGGCGTCAACGCCGCTCGGCCTAACCAGATGGAGACACTACTCCACCTGAGGTCACGTCAAGCGTCTTGCCATCCATGACGACGCTCAAGAATAGGCTCTCACCGAAGTGAGAGCCTATTCTTTATGAATTGAATTGAATTGACCCGCTAGAAAACCCTTGATCGGAATGGTTTAGGCGCTTGGCCACGCCTTCTGATAGTGCGCTACGAACTCTTCCAAGGCGTAAGTAACCCCTTTGCCCTGGTGTTCCAGGGATACCTGTTGTGCTGCCGGGTTATATCCGATAAATTTCATACCGAGCTGTTTGGCCATCTTCGCTAATTCAATCCTGGCGCCTCGACCTAAGTCACTAAATTTCATCTTCTACACACGCCCCTTTTGATAAAGATGCCTGACATAACCCTATTCAGTTTTCCCGTGTCCCCTCCTATTCTTAATGAAGCACACCATTCTGCATCAGATGCAACGAAGGCACAAACATCCTTTGACAAGGAAGCCTTCTAGCCTTATCATATCCAAAATGACTTCAAGGTGCAACTTCTTTTTAGATCGGACGCGACACCGCGCGACACCGGGGACGGTTCTTTCTGTCTACTTTCTGTCTACTTTCTGTCTACTTTCTGTCTACTTTCTGTCTACGGCATTATCAGCACTTTACGGTCTTACCCCGCCCCGGCTCTTAAAGCGGCGCAGGAGGATCTGACTTTCAACGGTTTTTATCCCCTTCACGGAATAGAGGCGCTCTGAAATAAACTTCTCCAGCGCTCCCATATCTTCGAGCACGGCATGCACGTGCAAGGTGCTCGGTCCAGTCATCTGGTACACGCTCACGACATTGGGATCCTCGGCCAGATTCGTGGCAATGGCATCAAACGAATACGTCTCAACGTCAATGCTGAAAAAGGCCGAGATGGGTTTTCCGATTTTCTGGAGATTGAGGGTCACGGTAAAACCCTCGATCACCCCCCGATCCTGCAGAGCTTTCACCCGCTCACTGACCGCGACCCGCGTCATGCCTAATTCCCTGCCCATATCCACATAGGACATGCGGCTGTTCTCTAAAAGCATCTCGATAATCCTTCGATCAATGTCATCTAGAAAGCGCTTGTCGCTTTCTGGCTTACAAAAAATTTCATTCATTGACTTACCTCCGTCTCCATCCATGCTTAAACACGAGCGAATGAACCTTACAGCACGCTCTATGCTTAATGTTCCTACCTCTGCTGCGACTCATTCTTAAACACAACATACCCAAACAGCATCGAGGCGACAATGATGATCGCCGGGTGGACATTGAAATAGAGCAGCACAGCAGCTACGGCGGCGATACCCCAAGTGACGCTGTTGGAGAAAGCTTTCTTACCCATCCCCAGAGCCGTTTGCGCAATGAGAATGACGACCACAGGCCGCACTGCTTGCAGCATCGCCTTCAATTCCGGTGAATGGGCATAGACCGTAATCAAATGGCTTAAGAACATAACCGCCAAGAGTGAAGGAACGACTGTCCCGAGCAGCGCCAGCAAGGCCCCGAGCCCACCTCCCACCTTATAGCCAATATACCCAGCCATCTTAGTGGCAATCGGCCCCGGCAAAGAATTCCCTACCGCCAGAGCATCCGTGAATTCCTCATCATTCATCCAGTGGTAGCGTTTGACCACTTCATTTTGCATCAGAGGAATCATCGCTGGGCCCCCGCCAAAACCAAGATTCGCGGAACGGGTAAAGGCGATGAACACATCCCATAAACGTCTTAACATCCGTACTCCCTACTTTCCTATAAACTGTTCCGGTGAAAACCCCGAGATGCGTTCGAATATTTACCGAAACACCACTAATCCAAACATCATCGAAGTAACAATCATCAAAGCCGGGTGGACTTTGCTGTAATACAGCAGGGCTATCGTCGCCAGGGCAATCCCCCAGGTCATGAGATTCGGAAAAGAGGTCATGCCCATCTGCAGCGAGGTCTGGGCGATGAGCACCACGATCACGGGGCGCACTCCTTTCAGGGCCGCCTTCAGTCCCGGCGAATTCGCGAAGCGCATCAGCACGCTCCCCAAAATGACCACCGCTAAGACCGTCGGACCAATGGAGGCGAGAATCCCGACGATTGCCCCCGGCCAGCCCGCGATTTGATAGCCGACAAACCCAGGGATCTTCGTCCCCACCGGCCCCGGCAAGGCATTGGCTGCCGCCACCGCATCGGCAAACTGGGCGTTAGTGAGCCAGTGGAACTTGTTCACCACCTCAACCTGCATCAGGGGAACCGTCGCCGGCCCGCCACCAAAACCAAAGTTGCTCGCCCGAAAGAAACCGACGAACAGATTCCAGAGATGTTCCAACATGTTGTTTAATCCTCCTGCTCTATTTTTACATTAAGTAGGCGACAACCGACTTCTCAATTTCCTTTTGTAAGCCCATTATATTCAAAAGCCGTCCGTTTGAAAACACGTTTTTTTGATGTACCCGGATTTTTTCAAGAAATCCTGGAAGTTCCTCTTCCCAAAAAGGGCTGCTCCAAAAGCAAACTTGCTTTGGAACAGCCCCTCTGATTCATATTCAACTAATGTTTGAGACAAACCTCAGGCAATCGATACATATAGATTCATGCCCATTCTGTCCTGGGCTTCTTTGATGTCGATCGGGATTTTGATCACCATACGGGAATACGCTCCCGTATCAACCGTGCTTCCTTCAATAATAGTGGGAGGAGTGATATTTACCGTAAGGTTGGAATTGGCAAGAATACTGGAGGCCAACCCTCCTATGATATTCGATATCTCCTGAAAGGCGCTCTTTTCCATGGGCCCGAACGTTTCCGGCGGGAGCATTCCATAGCTTTTTCCTAACCTGTTGGCAAGGAAAAGCGCAGTTTTAGGGCTGACCGAAATCAGAAACTTCCCGGATATATCACCGATAACCCCGATATCTATCGTGAGCCCTTCTAATTGAACCGGTGGTTTAATGCCTTGAATACTGCCCCTTTCACACTGGGTTTCGAGATTGTCTAAAAGTTGAAACATGGCTGTGAGAAAAGGATTGAGGATACTAACATCCATTTTTGAATCCCCAGGATCGCACATCCCGCCGATGGGTCAAATTCCGGACGTAAAACCCGGGTGGGAGCGCCTGTTGCTGTCAAAGGTAATGGCACTTACGGCTAAAGTGCGATTTTCTCTTAGGTCCATGATTTTTTCTCCCCGTACGGGCCTTCCCTGCCGGTCCGCCATAATGCGCACAACCGGACGGGTGGGTAAAACAGGGTCAAGCGCAATAACTACGCCCGTTTCCCCGCTACTCAAAGTCACTGTGGAATGTTCCGGATATAGGAGCACACAAGATCGCAAAGCCCGTACCACTTCCGGAGCATAGCTTGAACCTGATCCATTCAAGATCATCTCTAAGGCATGGTAAGGAGCCAACCCAACTTTGTACGGACGGTCTTCAGTTAAGGCGTCAAAAACATCCGCTACCGCTACAATCTGGGCATTGGGATGAATTTCACTCTCCCGCAAACCGTTTGGATAGCCTTGTCCTCCCCACCGCTCATGGTGCTCCCGGATCACCCGCAAAACTTCGTCCGGCCAGCCCTCATCCCGCAAGACCAGTTCGCCGCGAACAGGATGGCTCTTTATCAGTTGAAATTCCTCCGGCGACAAAGCAGATGGTTTGTTTAAAATCTCACGGGGAACCAATAATTTTCCCCAATCGTGCAACACAGCGCCACTTGCCAAATAGGCCAGTTCCTTAATCCCATACCCCATATAGATACCGATGATCGTAGCCAGCAAAGCCACATTCAAAGAATGAATATATGTATGCCGATCATGGTTATCCAGCCAGGAGAAGCCGGGAAATCCGTGACACTTCTCCAATTCTTGTAGGGAACTTACCAAAATCGGTAGCGCCTGCTTAAGATAATCAATCCGGATTAAATTAGAATCGTAGCGTATGTGCCTAAGGGGAGACTCCCCTAACTGACTATCCTTAAAACCAACCAACCGTTTAGGTCCCGTTAATTCGCTCCATTCATAGCTGACTGAATAGAGCTTTCTTTTGTGGGCAAGATCAAAAACTTGCGCGGTAACTGCCTGCCCTTTCTCCAAAAGTAAATAGCCCCCCTGATCAAACAAGTCAAACGGTGAAGGCTTACCCGGTGCAACAGTATCAATCTGGATCGGAACAATCTGCAGTTTCAAGACACCATCACCCCTTTCTTAAAACAAAGCGCCATACCCAGAAGGTATGGCGGCTCTAACCGACTACTCCCTGTTCGGTAGCCCAGCCGTCATCACCTTACAGTGGAAGACCTGTGGCTTTGCGTCCCCGGCTTTCGCCGGGTTTGCCTTTGTCGCAGCAGCGATCTATCTATTCTGTTGAATTTTCATCCTATCGTGAGACTCCCACTTCTACAAGTGGGAGTGGTACCTCGTACTTTGCTTCGGTGGGGGTAGACTCCACCCTTCGCCGCGAAGTATCCTTTTGGGATAAGCTGCTTCGGCGAAACCCTCCACTGGAGGCTTTCGTCACCGAAGTCTCGATGTTCAACTTTAGTTGAACGAGTTCACTCTCTCTTGATGCTACACTGATGTGGCATGGTGTCTAAATAGATAGCTTTATGTAAGTATAGGTAAAATTTATATATAATATTGTTAAATATTGTATCACCTAGTCGACTTAATGGTTAGATTCTGACAGTATATAATTTCCCTTATTTTTTCGACTAAAAGTTTGTAAACACTTATCCCACCTCCATCTACAATAGAGAGGGAGGTGGCGAGATTTGCATAATATACGAAAGCTCGTGGGGTATAACATAAGGAATTGTCGCCGGGCAAAAGGGTTTACGCAGGAAAGGCTGGCCGAGATGCTCGGTGTCAGTGGAGCGTACATAGGCTATATCGAAAGGGGCAGCAAAGGACCTTCTTTAGAACTCCTGGCAAAAATCGCTGCCAGCCTCACAGTGGAGCCCGCAGCATTGCTAACGTCATACAATGCGAAAGAACGGGAACTTGATCAGCTGACAGCTGTTTTGTCCGGCAAAGAAATTCAACAGGTCAGATTCATCCGGGAAGTTGCCCAAGCCTATTTCCGCTCGTTGGAGAAGTGAGTCATCAACTATTTGAGGTTCTTCATGGCCGTTTCTGCGAACTTGGTGGTCACGATATTCCCATAGGGAGCCGTCTTGTTTAGCTCTCCGGCATCTTGAATGATCTGCTGGAGGAGATAAAAGTCTTTTTCCTGGAGGATCGGGTCTTTTTTATAGGTGTTCTGTTCCTTGTAGCGTTTAACGGCGCTCACTAGGAGAGCCTCATTGTCATCCGGAAACTGGGGCCTGATGGCCTTAGCGATTTCTTCGGAAGAATGGCTGTCAACCCAGCGTTGGCCCTTGTAGATGGCATTCGTGAACTTCTGGATCAGCTGCGGGTTCTTCGCGATGGTACTCTTTTTAGTAAAGTAGGCGGTGTAAGGAACTTCTCCGCTTTCCTTACCTAGGGATGCCACAATATAGGCCTTGCCTTCCTTCTCCATGCTCGAGGCCGTGGGCTCAAAAATGATCACATAATCCCCTTTGCCCCCTATAAAGGCCCCGGGCATGGCCGCAAACTGCATCGTGGTGTCGATGGACACATCTTTCCCCGGCGTTAGCCCAGTTTTACTCAAGACATACTGGAGGACAATAGCCGGCATGCCCCCCTTACGCCCACCGATAACGGTCTTGCCTTTCAAGTCACTCCACTTAAAGTTCGGTGCAGGCTGACGGCCCATGAGGAAAGTGCCGTCGCCGTTCGTGAGCTGGGCAAAGACGACACTGTAATCTTCCTTGCCTTCATTATAGACATAGACACTCGCTTCCGGCCCCGCAAAGCCAATGTCAACTTGGCCTGACAAAACCGCCGTCATGACTTTATCCGCTCCCTGGCCGTTGGAAAGCTCAATATCAAGGCCTTCCTCTTTAAAGAACCCTTGGGTCAAGGCGACATATTGTGGCGCATAAAAAATGGAGTGGGTCACCTCCGAAAGCCTCACCTTGGTGAGGTCAGTTTGCTGGATGCCGCAGCCGGTGAGTATGAGAGAAGTCCCTAAGAACAATACCATAAGTAACAAGGTCAGTCGTTTCATCCTGTTTCCTCCTTACGCTTCGCTATGTGTTTTGTGATCGTGGACCTAGTGCGCTTTTCTCCTTACCAAGAGCATCTCAAGCAATACCACCCCCTGATACATCACAAACGCGGCCACGCCCAGGATGATCACACTGGTCATGACCAGATCGAGTTTGAAAACCTGCCCTCCATAGACGATGAGATAGCCCAGACCGGCTTTGGATACGAGGAACTCACCGACGATGACTCCAACCCAAGAGAGTCCCACATTGATCTTCAGCGCATTGATGATCGTCGGCAGGGAGGCAGGAAGAAGCACTTTAGTCAGGATCTGCAATTTACGGGCACCAAAGGTCTGCACGAGCTTGATCTTTTCCTGATCAATCGCCAAGAAGCCGTTGACTACCTCTAACACCGTAACAATCAGAGAAATCGCCAAGGTCATGACGATGATAGCCGCCGGACCTGCCCCGATCCAGACGATGAACACCGGTCCGAGCGCGATTTTCGGTAAGCTGTTGAGGATCACCAAGTAGGGCTCCAAAACCTTGGACAAGAATTCGGACCACCATAAGATGATGGCGATCAGGGTTCCCAAGAGCGTTCCGAGCAGAAAACCGACGACGGTTTCCAAACAGGTAATACCGATGTGGTAGAACAACACTCCTTGTTCGTATAGACTAATTATGGTTTTTAACACTCTTGACGGTTGACTCGTGATAAAAGGGTCGACGATCTTGGCGTCTGCGCAGAATTCCCAGAGGGCGAAGGCCGTGACTAAGATCAAGAGTTGGGTGAGCCGAATCCGGATTTTGCTCAGGCGGACTTGATGCAGGAACGCTTTATGTTCCGGAGAGAGCCTAAGCGAGTTCGACATGGACGTCCAACTCCTTCCATATCCCTAGGAAAAAATAGCGAAATTCCGGTGCTTCGCGTGAAGACATGGGGGTGCGCTCTGTACAGGTTAAATCAATGTCATAGATTTTTTTTACAGTTCCCGGCCGCTTCGATAAGACGATGACCCGATCCGCCATGCTGATGCTTTCCGCAATATCATGGGTGACGAGGATCGCGGTTTTGTTCTCTTGCTTGATGATCGCATAGATGTCGTCATTGACGGCAAGCCGTGTTTGGTAATCCAGGGCCGCAAAGGCCTCATCCAAGAGCAGGATTTCCGGATCCGTCATCAGAGTTCGGATCAGGGCTACCCGTTGTCGCATGCCGCCAGAGAGCTGACTCGGGTATTTATTCCTGAATTCGTAAAGGCCATAGGTTTTCAGAAGCTCCACGGCACGTTCTGTCACCTCAGGGGTCACAGCTTTTCGGATTTCGAGACCCAGCATGACGTTTTGAAAAATCGTACGCCAATCAAATAGGTGGTCTTTCTGGAGCATATAGCCAATTTTCCGCGAAACCCCGGAGACCTTTTCCCCTCTGAGAAACACCGAACCGGACGTCGAAGGCAACAGCCCGGAAATGATGGAAAGCAAAGTGGATTTACCGCAACCACTGGGGCCAACAATGCTGATGAACTCCCCATCTCGGACGGCAAAATTGATATCGGTCAGTGCGGTGATTTCTCCATCGAGGGATTGGTACTTCATGCCGACGTTATGTACCTCAACCACATCTTTCAATGGCATCTCCCCCCTTAGTCTTTGGCCTCTAATAGTGTATTGGGGAAAGCAGGGATGCGTGAAACTTAATGGCAGTAAAAAAGGCATAAAAATGCTCCGCTTGCAAGCGGAGCCTACTTATGCGTGCCAAGAACTGGTATAATATAGTTAAGCACCCGTTCAAAATGGATGACACACGACGTAAGAGGTGATGGTGAACCCATGTCCATCGTCCGTAAACAAATACTAGACTTAGGTGAACTACCCCCGCTTACGCTTCGCTAAGAAGCGAGGGCTTCTCGGCAAAGTTTGAGCATTGGTTTCCTGGTTCAGCAACCGTTGCCCTCGGCTTTGGCCTCAGGTCTTACACGATTTTCACAGGCGTAACTTCGGGCGGTTCCCGCCCTACAGAATCTATTTTAGGCAATGACCGCAAGGCCACGCTCCAAGATTAGTTTAGCGCTCACCAGATCTCGATCCATCACTAATCCGCAAACTGGGCACTCATGGACACGGGTACTTAGGTCTTTTGGCACATGCGCTCCGCATAAGCAGGTTTGCGATGTGCCTTTGGGGTCAACCAGAACGTGTCGTTTCCCCTGATGTAAACTCTTGTACTCAATGTAGTTTCCGAATTCCCCCCATCCGGCATCCTGGATGCTCTTGGCGAGTTTGTGATTTCGGATCATGTTTTTTATCGTTAGATCCTCCATGACAATAATGTCATAGTTCTTGACGATCTGAGCACTTGCCTTGTGGAGAAAGTCCCTGCGTTGGTTCGCGATTTTGGCGTGTACTTTGACTACTTTCGCTTTGGCTTTCCCTCGGTTTTTTGAACCTTTCTTTTTGCGGGAGAGCTTGCGTTGTTCCTTGGCAAGTTTTTTCTCCATTTTCCGGAAATACCTTGGGTTGTCGATGAATGTTCCATCGGACAGCGCTGCAAAATGGTTTATACCACGATCGATACCCACTGCTTTCGTGGCATGCTCTACCGGCTCGGCCTGTGGTGTTTCAGTGGTTAGATTAGCGTACCACTTGCCGCCGTGGTATTTGACATTAACCCGTGAAATGGCTTTTGCCGGGAATTCCCGGTGAACCTTCATCTTGATAAAGCCTATTTTTGACAAGTAAATATAGCCTGGTCTACTGAACGTATTCTTGACATTATCCACTTGCGGATAACTGAATGAGGTGTAATGGTCCCGGTCTTTGTAATGTGGATACCCGGCAAGACCGCTGAAAAACCGTTTGAAAGCATCGTCCAATCGACGCAGCGCGTCTTGTAAAACTTGGCTCTGAATTTCTTCGTATTCAGGCAACTCTTTCTTCATCCCTGGCAATTCATTCTGTTGTGAGGTGTAGGACAAGGATCGGCCTCTTTGGTGGTAACAAGTTTCTCTTTGTTCCAACGCAGCGTTATAAAGATGGCGGCAAAGCTTTAGGGTATGGAACATCTTCTGTTCCTGTTCGCGGGAGGGGTATATCCCATATCGGTACACAATTTGCATCGTCTCACCTCTTTTCTCCTTGAGATTCAATATACTTTCTCAGGGTTTCTAAGGGTGCTCCACCCGTTGTTAGCAAACAAAAGCTTTGAGACCAGAAATACTCCTTCCAGAGTTGGTGCCGAACTTGAGGGAATTCCTTCTTGACAAGCCGTGATGATGCACTTTTGAAAGCGTTAATGTACTTCGATAGCTCAGAATTAGGATGTGCTTTGAACAAAATGTGGATGTGATCTCGATCATGATTGTATTCCAGAAAGGTAACGTGGTAGTTCTGACCGATGATTTCTCCGATCTCCCGTATACGAATGGCTATCGTATCATCAATGACCTCTCGGCGATACTTGACCACCATGATCAGATGATAAGTTAGTAAGAATACTGAATGATTATTGTTGTCAAGTTTCTGCATGTAATCAGCCCTCTACTATACCTACGACTGATTCTATTATACCAGAATAATTTGCCAAATACTATAGGCTTTTTGTGAATGTCTGTATAGCGATTC
>JAIMKP010000074.1 GCA_020692355.1 Desulfosporosinus sp. | reverse complement strand
GGTCAGACTAGTGTTTGGATCGTGGACAAGAGCAATCACTTTGTCTTGGAACCGCACTCTTATCCTGGCGAACCGGAATACTATGATCCTGCATTCCTGCAGCAATTGAAGCAAACTCATGTCGTTTTCGTGCGTTCCCTGAAGGATACCGGCTGGCAACTGATCGTAGCACAGGATAACGGAACCATTTTTGCTAACGCTAGACACCTGTTCTGGGAGATCATTTTGATCACGGCCGGGATCTTTTTGGCGGCCTTGCTTCTGATAATCTGGTACATCCATTGGTTCATAAAACCGGTGCAGCAGCTCATGAGCGAAATTCGCGCCCTGAGTGAGGGCTATAGTGTTGAGGATTTTCCTGCGTTGCCAACGCGTCAGGATGAACTGGGGGAAGTGTCAGCTGCTTTTCGGAATCTAGCCGGGCAGATGCAGGAAATGTCGCGTGATCTGATTCTGGTTTTGGTCGCGGCTTTGGAGGCGCGGGATCCCTATACCAAGCACCACTCTGAGCGGGTGGCGTTGTATGCTCAACTTCTGGCGCGCGAGTTGGGTATCGATCCGGTCAGACGCGAGAATATTCTGAAGGCCGGGTTTCTTCATGATATCGGAAAGATAGGGGTTCCGGGGAGCATCCTGAACAAACCAGGAGCCTTGAATGCCGAGGAGTTGGCCGTGATGCAGAGCCATGCCTTGCAAAGCTATGAGATCATCCGGGAAGTCCCGTATTATGCCGAGTCCGGGATCGCGGAGGCGGTCTTGCAGCACCATGAACGCTGGGATGGCTCGGGCTATCCTCAGGGTTTGAGTGGAGAAAACATCCGTCTGGAAGCGCGTATCTTAGCGCTAGCCGATGCCTTTGATGCCATGACCTCGAACCGGGTGTACCGCAAAGCGTTGGGAGTAGAGAAGGCACTCTCGGAATTGGAGCGTGGATCCGGAAAACAGTTCGCACCGGAGTGTGTCTCAGCTTTCTTGAGGATTCCGGTGGAGGAACTGCGCCGTTGCCTGGGCGTATCGATAAGAAATTATGTTCGAAAGATGAAATAAAACCACGGGTCAGACGGACATCATTAACATATACCATGTCAACATGTAAAAGACTGTTTCGCCGGCATCGGGTCTGGACATTCTTTTTTTTTATTCCTTTCATTATAAATTAGTATGAATAATTATAAAATAGTTAGGATGATTGCCGTCAATAACATGTTAAAATAGGAAGTGAACTCGTTCAACTAAAGTTGAACATCGAGACTTCGGTGACGAAAGTCTCCAGTGACGTTAGTGTCCTGTGGACACTAACGCCGAAGCCGCCAACTGTCAAAGGATGACCTCACGGCTGAGGATGAGTTTCGCCGAAGCTGCCTATCCCAAAATTACACTTCGCGGCGAAGGATGGAGTCTACCCCCACCGAAGCAAAGTACGAGGTACCACTCCCACTTGTAGAAGTGGGAGTCTCACGATTGGATGAAGGAATTCAGAAGGCGGACTGCCTGGCGCAAATGAGAGAAGGGAAACGCATTGAATGCCCTCATAGAATTGAATACCCTGCGTGTTTTTGAAGCAGTGGCTCGTAACAAGAGTTTCAGCAAAGCGGCTGAAGAGTTATTTTTGTCCCAATCGGCGGTCAGCCAGCAAATCAAGGCCCTGGAAGAGCACCTTGAGGTCAAGTTGTTTTATCGTTCAGCCAAGGAGATCACCTTGACGGAAGCTGGAGAAAAGATCCTGGTGCACGTGCAGAATCTTCTTCAAAGTACGTATCAATTGAAAGAGCTGGTTTCTGAGTCGCAACAGAGCGATCCACTCCGGCTTAGCGTGGGTTTGTCCTCTGTGGCGGCACCGTTAGTGTTGGAAGCACTGCTTAAGACCATGCGGGTCCAGTTTCCGGGTACGCATTTAGAGCTCCGAGTGGCCTCCACTCAGGAGATTGTAAAGCGATTGTTGAAATTGGGGTTGGATTTCGCGTTTGTCGCTGGGCCGATCAAGGTCGCGCTGTTAGAAAGAGAGGTACTGTGCCAAGACAGCTTAGTTTTCGTTTGTTCTCCAGAACACCCCTGGTCTGGGCGATCCCAGATCGGTCTAAAAGAGCTGCTTGGGGAGGTCTTTCTTTGGCGAGAGAAGGGGGATGGCATGCGGGCTGTTATCGATGTCCAACTGGCAAAGCATCGGATTGCGCTGAAAAAAACGTTAGAGATACAGGATAATGCGGTCTTAAAGACGGCGGTGATCAAGAATTTGGGGGTATCCATCTTGCCGAGGCATTTTGTGGTTCACGAATTGAAGCAGGGTTTACTCTGTGCGCTTCCGGTGCAGGGGATCACTTTCAGGTGGGAGGTTTCGCTGGTTTACCATCAGGATAAGGTCTTTCGTGTCCTGGAACGCGAGGTCATCCGGTCGATCGCCCAAGATTGCAGCCTGTTTGAAGAAATAAAAGGCTAGATGGAGAAAAAGGATGGACAATAAGGATGAACCCACGGATAAAACAATGGTGGCAGGAACAGTGGCCGTTTTGGGTGTCCGGGCTTGCGGTCGGCGGGGCTGAGGTACTGTATTATGCACGCTATCATACGATTATCACCTTTACCACCAGCCTGGGAAAAATGTTTGCCGGTGTTGAGAAGTTG
Source organism: Desulfosporosinus sp. (assembly GCA_020692355.1). Classification (GTDB taxonomy): domain Bacteria; phylum Bacillota; class Desulfitobacteriia; order Desulfitobacteriales; family Desulfitobacteriaceae; genus JAJZPA01. The sequence goes on along the minus strand of JAIMKP010000074.1, from coordinate 10,553 downwards.
CTTTTCCCTACCCGGTTTTTGAGTCGGGCCTTTGAGCCGGATATTAACTGGGTTTTGCTGGGCGTTTTCCTGGGCGGCTTCTTGGTAGCCTTGGCCGAGCGCGAGTTCCGTTCCTGGGTGAAGTATGACCGGCGGGCTCTGATTTTCGCTTTTAGCGGGGCGGTGCTGTTTAGCTTTGGCACACGTTTGGCGGGGGGCTGTACCACGCGCTATGTCCTGGGAGGACTGGCGGCCATGAATGTGGCGAGTTTTGTGGTGGCCTTGCTGATGTTTGTCAGCGGGATGCTGGCCTTCGGACTTTATGCCCGGATGGGTCTGGCCCACCTGTTTAAGCCCCAGGAAAATCGCTGGTACGCGGTCCAGGCCCGAGAGTTTGGTTTGGCCTATGATGCTTCGGTGTTGGACGAAGGATACCACCCAAGAAGCGACCCCTGGCGGATCACGCTTTTAGCATTCCTATCCTTATTTCTTATTTTGCTGGGCGTAGGCGCCGTACGGTCTGATTGGCCGCACGGGTTGCGTTCTCTGGGAGTGGGAGAAATTTTTTACCTCTTGCTTGTCGGAATCATCGCCGGGATAGGGATCGGTAAGACGGGTTTTGGGACGGACTGCGCCTTGCTCACCCCAGAATTCCGCCGCACGATGGCCAACCGGGAGGATCTGTTATTGAAACTGAGAATGAATTACTTGACGCGTAATTTTTTCCTCGGGATGTTTCCGTTTACGGCGGTCCTGCTGGCGGTTGTTCTCTTGAATGTGGCGATTTTATTCGGGTGGCTGGCAGGTGGAATCCCGCTCCCGGCGTCTTCAGAGCCCTGGGATTACCTGAATTGGGGACATATAGCGGGAGCCGTGCTGATGTCTTTTGGCAGTGTGTTTATGTTAGGTTGCGAAATACGAAATTATGCCCGTTTAGGTCTGGGCTACTCGACGGCCTTGGCGGCACTGCCGGGATTTTTGGTCGGTTATCTGCCTTATGTAGGGTTTAAAGAGACGCTGGATGCCTGGACATTCGGGCATCCGCTCCTTGGTTTCACTTCGCTTCCTCTTTTGGTTTCCGGGAAATGGGGACAGATAGGGATTTCTTTCCTGTATACGCTGTTGTTGATCGTACTCTTGGCCGTGTCGATGCGTATCGGCGTCAAGGGACTTGGTCTCTCGTGTAGTGAAGTGAATTCCATGGCCGTGGACCGGTTGATGTTGAAGAAGATGTTGCGCGGCCATTCGGTGTTAGAGTGGGAGGAGGAAAGGAGCAACCAAAGAGAACGCGTGCTGAGCAGAGGGAAGCGTAAGGAGTGAGAGCCAAGCGCCATTATTAGGAATGCTTATAAGAGCCTATTCGGTGAACGAATAGGCTCTTGTTTTTCGAATAGGTGGGAATTCGAAATCCTAATTAGACGGGGAAAAAAAGACCCGTTATGCTCAAACTGCAAGGTGGTGATGGGCAGTTCGGAGGCAAACTGCTGAAGACGGGTTTGGTCAAAAAAGGGTTAAACGCCAAATAAAAAAAGCGAATATTTAAAAAATTACTTTTGAGGAGGTGAATATGGAGCAATACAGTGCGGACCGTCGAGTAGAGCGCCACCATGACGCAAACACGGTGTTTGAGATTAGAGCATCGCCATGGAAGGCAAGATGCCGGATGACAGTAGCGTTCGACTGGCATTAGGATGCGGAAATTTCGAAGTGTGTATTACCCTGAGGTTTGGCGCGCTAGCGGAATCAGCAAGCGATATGGACTTTATTTGTTTGTGTACGATTGTAAGAAGGAGGCATAGGTATGAAAAGAAGACACTTTTTAAAAGGGGCCTTGTACGGAACTGGAGGAACGCTGGTCGCGTTGAGTGGTGTAGGTACGGCGATGGGACCGCTCACCCCACGTCGGGCGGCTGCAGCAGTCCAGGAATCCGAGAACACCGTGTATTCTTCCTGTGAGATGTGCCGGAATCAGTGTCCTGTTGCCATCCACGTTAACAAGGGTAAGGTGGTAAAAGTTGAAGGCAATCCTCATGATCCTGCTATGGGAGGAGCGCTTTGCGCCCGTGGGCAGGCGGCCCCGTCTCTTCTCTATGATCCCCAGCGCATTAAGAAGCCAATGATTCGGACGGGACAACGAGGAGAGGGAAAATTCAAAGAGGTAAGTTGGGAGGAAGCCTACAAGTACATTGCGGAGAACTTGAAAAAAGTCATAGAACAGAACGGCGGGGAATCGGTGGCCTTAGCCAGCCGAAAAGGTCCGCACGACTGGTTTTTCCGCACGATTGGCAAGGCCATTGGCACTCCGAACATGTTCTCGCACGAATCGACCTGTCCTATGACCCGTGCTGTTGCCTTTCATACAACATTTGGCAGTGAAGGCATTGCAGCAGACTTTGGCAATGCGAAGTACCTGATTTCCTTAAACCGGAACTGGTTTGAAGGGATTCACGTTCCTCAAACTAAAGCAGTCATGAAAATGCTTAATAACGGCGGCAAGTTGGTGGTGCTGGATCCCCGTTTCAGCGTGACGGCTGCTAAAGGGGAATGGCTACCTGTTAAGCCCACGACAGAATTAGCGTTTGTCATGGCCATGGCCCAGATTATGATTAGCGAGAACCTATATGATAAAGCGTTTGTCGAACACTATACAGAAGGGTTCGATAAATGGGCGGAGTCTGTGCAGGATAAGACGCCGGAATGGGCTGAAAAAGAAACTGGGATTCCTAAAGAGAAAATCATCAAGGTTACGCGTGAGTTTGCCGCGGCTAAGCCGCGCGCCATTCTGGATTTTGGCTGGAGAACGGCACTGACCTCAAATGACTATCAACTTCGGAGGGCAATTCTGATTGTTAACATGATGGTTGGGAACTTTGAGGTTCCGGGAGGATTATACCAAGTGAAAGCTGCCGGTGTGCTTAAAGGATTTCCGGATCAGGCTGGTTATGCCAAAGCACTCGGAGGTGTCAAGCAGCCTGGATTTCCTAAACCGGCCAAGGGAAGAATTGACGGTACTGGGGTGAAAGGAACACCAGGGCAGCTGATCCCGGCTTATGATGGAGCCATCGGGCAGCTCACGGAAAGCACTCTTACCGGCAAGCCTTATCCGATTAAGGCATGGCTCGTTCATCGGTTCAACCCGGTGATTGGCATTCCGGAAACAGAAAAAACTATCGCAGCGATCAAAAAGCTCGATCTCATCGTCACCTGTGATGTGTATATGACGGACACAGCCTATTATTCCGACGTCGTCTTGCCTGAGTGCACCTATCTGGAGCGGACCGAGCAGGTCTATGACATGTCCGGTCTGACACCGAAGTATGTATTAAGACAGAAAGCCGTGGATCTTGTTTATCCGGACACAAAACCGGCCTGGCAGATCTACAAAGAACTCGGAGAAAAAATGGGTTATGGGAAATATTTCCCGTATAAGGATATCAATGATTTCGTCAGTCAGCAGTTGACTCAGGCTGGACTTACCGTCGATGTGTTTAAAGAGAAAGGTCTATGGACGCCTCCTGGAATGAAGCCTTTCTACGTTCGAGGAACCGATCCCAAGGCAGAACTTGCGCTTCTGGCAACGAAAAGCAAGAAAATCGACATCTTCTCCGACGAAGTGCAAGAGGCCACTGGGGAAGGAATCCCGGTCTATAAACAACATCCTCAACCTGGAGAGGGGCAGTTTCGTTTTGTACAAGGGAAAGTCGCCGTGCATACCAATGACGGTACACACAATGTCCCCGTTCTCAATGAGTTGATGCCGACCAATACATTGTGGATCAATGTAGCCAGCGCCAAGAAATTAGGTATCCATGACGGGGATAACATCATCGTGGTCGCAGGCAAATATGAGCATAAAGGTCAGGCCAAACTGACGGAAGGTATCCGTCCGGACACCGTCTTTTGTTACCATGGCTTTGGTCGGATTTCTCCGGAGCTGAAACGGGCCTATGGCAAAGGTATCAATGATAATAAGTTGATTTCTGATGATTTAGGGGTTGTCGGGAATAGCGTATCTTCCATGACGTTTGTTACCTTGCGCAAAGCCTAAGGTAAACAAGGAAAGAGGGTGGATGCATTGGCAAAAAAACACTATGCGATGGTGATTCAAGTCGCTAAATGCTTAGGCTGCCAGGCCTGCACGGTAGCTTGCAAGTTTCAAAACCATGTACCAGAAGGTCAATATCGGACAAAGACTCCAGTGGTGGGTCCAAATGGCACTTATCCCAATGTTAGGATGTATTTCGAAAAAGAGGCTTGCCAAATGTGTCAAGTGGCTCCTTGTGTTCAGGTTTGCCCTACCACTGCGTCACACTACAATGAGGATGGCGTCGTTCTGGTGGACGTGGACAAGTGTGTGGGATGCAAGTATTGTATGACGGCTTGCCCCTATGATGCTCGCTTCTTGAACAAGGAGACCGGGACCGCAGACAAGTGTACCTTCTGCTACGAAACGAGGGTTTCTAAGGGGGAAAAGCCAGCTTGCGTTTCGACGTGCGTCGGCGGAGCTTTGATGTTCGGCGATGTCGATGATCCTCAGAGTGATGTGTCACAATTCTTGGCTAAACACAAGACTGAAGTGCGCAAGCCGGAGTTTGGCACCCGGCCAAGCGTTTACTATGTCTATGAAGGAGTGAAGTAGCGATGGATGTAACATGGGGTGCCGGTGTCTCTCATGAAATCGCCTGGGGAGGGCTGATTGCCATTTACCTATTTCTGGCAGGGGTCGCTGGGGGAGCCTTTTTAACGGCCGCCCTCACGGATCTGTTAGGCAAGAAGGGGCCGAGCAAAGTTGTTCGTTCGGGAGCCTATATTGCACCGGTGTCGATCATTATCGGCTTGGCGCTCTTGGTCTTCGACCTCGGTCGGCCCTTCAGCTTTTGGAAGCTTCTTTTTAACGTCAACTTTGGTTCGGTGATGTCTATTGGGGTATTCATTATTTCCATCTTTACCGCTCTATCTGTGGTGTATGCCTATTTGATCTGGGTTTCGTCTGCTGCAAGCGGGAAGATCCATTTGACGACAGGTGCCGCCCAAACAGCGGCTTCCGTTGAAGTGCGGTCACAAGGGCTACACAAGGCAGTCGCGATTTTTGGAGTTGTGTTTGCGGTGGGGACGGCAACGTATACCGGCTTTTTGCTTTCTGCCGTTTCGACCAATGTATTCTGGAGTACTCCCTTGCTGGGGATTCAGGGGGTTCCGTTTCTGCCGTTTCTCTTCTTAGTCTCCGCACTTTCGACTGGATTGGCTGCAGCCATGATCGGAGCCTTTGATAGTAAAGATTTGACTTTATACAAAAAGGTTGACATTGTGTTGATAGCTTTGGAGTTGATTCTTCTGGTCGTTCTCTATGCTTCGGTGAAGCCTGTTTTCTTTGGCGGAAACTTAGCCACTTTGTTTTGGTTGGGTGTGGTACTGATTGGATTACTGGTTCCTTTCGTCCTGACGATTTATGGAGTGATGCGACATAAGAATTTAGTGCTGCCTGTGAGTAGCATGGTGGTTTTAGGTGGGGTGTTTTTAAGGTATTTTATCGTATATGCTGGACAAATATTGAGATAGGATTTGGGTCAGGCAGGTAATCCCGTTGGGGTAGCCTGCAGAAGTGAAGGAGCAGTTAAATCTGGCCAACAAAAAAGGAGCGAGAAATCGCTCCTTTTCATTTAGCTACGATAACAACCATCTGCTAGAATGCAACTCGGACTATTGTCTTCGTTTCAAGGTTCGTAGATGTCAGTCGGATTGCTGGGGAGAATGGGCATATCTGATTCACGCTCTCTGTCCGCTTTGTGCTGCAGTCCTCCGTGCTTGCAGGCGTGCTTTCACGCTGGGGTAGCGGTCAATGTCCGTATGGGGCAAAAATTTGCTGCTCTTAAATTTATCCATGAAAGTTGGGTTGGCGTTGAGTTCGAAATAGGTGATTGTGGCGGCGAGCGTTTCTGCTTCCTTGCGCTTGGCCTGGGACAAGAGAACCTGGCGGGCTCCCTCGCCAGAGCTGTTGCCCAGACGGATCATCGACGAGCGCGGTAGGTCGGGGTAGAGGCCAATCGTGATGGCTGATTCCAAGGGAAGGTATTGGCCGAAGGCTCCGGCTGCGTAAAACCGATGGATGTCCTGCCAACTACAGCCCACACTCTCCAGGAGGACATCGAGGGCGGCATTGACCGCTCCTTTAGTCGCCATCAGGTTATCAATGTCTGCTTGGGTCACGATGATATCCTGTCCTGTGGTGGATTCAGCGGCGGGTACAACGATAAAATGGCTCTGTCCGGTGGCGAAGTGCGCGGCTCTGTCGATAATCTCGTGGAGAAAGAGTTCTGCCAATATATCGACCAGGCCAGATCCGCAGATACCGCAGGCTGGGGTCTGTCCAATCGTCGAATAGCGTACTTCTCCGGAGACCGGATCCAGGCTTACACGGTCAACCGCTCCTGCTTCGGCGCGCATGCCGTGGGTTGTGACGCCGCCTTCCAAGGCGGGCCCAGCTGCTCCGGCACAGGCCACCAACCACTCGCGGTTGCCCATCACGATCTCTCCGTTGGTTCCAATGTCCACAAATAGGGATATTTCATCTTGGAGGTGCATGCTGCTGACTAGGACTCCGGCGATGATGTCTCCGCCGATGAAGCTGCCGACGCTGGGCAGGCAGTAGACAGGAGCCAAGGGATTGATGCCAAGTCCGATGTCTTGGGCTGTCAGGATGCCAGGAGCGTTGACGACCGGGATGTAAGGGGAACGACTGATGGAAACAGGGTCAAGCCCGAGCAAAAGATGCACCATGGTCGTATTGGCACCGATGCTGACTGCGCTAATGCGGGTAGGAGTGAGCGGCGGAATACAGACACGGTCAATAAGGCGGTTCAGCGTATCGCGAATCGCGTGTTGCAACTCGATCAGACCGCTAGGCTCGGCGGCATGCCGGATGCGGCTAAGAATATCCTCGCCAAAGGGAATTTGCCCATTAAAGTCTGCCGCTCGCTGGAGGACTGCGCCACTATGCATGTCGATCAGGTAGACGACGATTGTGGTTGTACCGATATCAACAGCCAGACCGTAGTGCTCCTCAGTGGTGTCTCCCTGTTCCAATTCAATCAACTGCCAGCAGCAGCCGGTTGGAGCAAGCGTGGCTGTCAGCGGCTCCCTTGTTGAGCAGAGAGCAGGAATAGAATGCATCAAAGACAGCGGGATCTGCATGGGGCCGACTTGCTGTTCCAGAACATGACGAACGCTATCGACATCGGCTCGGTTGTCTGCAGCAGCCCGAGGAGGGAGCTGTACGAGCACTTTTCGGGTCAAAGGATCGAGTTCGCTGAGCGGGGTTAGCGTTTGCTCCAACAAAATTGGCGCTTGATCAGGGTTTGACATAGCCATAACCTTCAGATTGTTTCTTGACGATCTCGGTGATGCCTGCAGGGACGACCGTCACGAAACCGTGCAGAGACCGCTCCTCCAGGGCATTCATCTTTAGAGCGTTAGCACAGGCGAGAAAAGGAACGCCGAGCTGCTGGATCTCCTGCATGTCATGCAGGAGTTTTTGCAGGAATTCATCGCTCCAGGTGGCAGGCAGTTTTCCCCTGAATTCCGGACTCGCGGCATAGAACAGTACGGCAGGGCCGTTGGCGACAACTTCGGCTTGTAAGTTTTCTTTACCGATGTCTTTAATAAGGTTAACCAGATTCAGCAGAGCGACCGGCCAACGTTCAAGCTCATTGACGTGAAAGAGGATTTTGTAGGGTGACACGGTTCACCATCTCCTTCTTTTTTTCTTTGGCAAAACGAGTTTACTTTGCTATAATTGTAGATCGAATAAAGAAGTGAATGCAATACAGATAGTATATGAATATCTAATCATTAAGATAAGGAAATATTATTTTTTGGCAGCAAAGGCTTTGACAATATAAATGGAGGAGATCCATGTCGTTCTGTCGAAAAATAAACGCTATTGTGAAATCCATCAGCCGGGAAATACGTAAAGAGGTAGCTAGCCATTGAGTGTGTGAGATGAATGGATGAAGGGGGTTAAAACGTGAAAACCATCATGGTGGTCGGAGCCGGACAGATGGGTTCCGGAATTGCTCAGGTGGCCGCTCAGGCCGGATATGTTGTGCTTCTCAACGACATCAAGGAAGAGTTTGTCAACCGGGGGTTGCAGACGATTGAGAAAAACCTGAGCCGCAATGTGGACAAAGGAAAGCTCACTGCGACGGAGAAAGAGAATATTTTAAGCCGAATCAAGATCTCAGTGTCCCTGGAGGACGCAGTGGCTGCGGATCTGGTTATAGAGGCAGCAGTAGAAAATATGGCGATTAAAACCGAAATCTTTAAGAAGCTCGATAGGATCTGCCCAGCGCCTACGATTTTGGCAACGAATACATCCTCTTTGCCAATTACAGAAGTTGCTGCAGCAACCGGGCGACCGGACAAGGTCATTGGGATGCATTTTATGAACCCGGTTCCCGTCATGAAGCTGGTCGAAGTGATTCGGGGTCTCGCGACGAGCGATGCTGTGTATCAGGAAATCGAAGCCTTAAGCCGGGAAATGGGGAAAACGCCTGTCGAAGTTAACGATGCCCCAGGCTTTGTCGCCAACCGGATCCTCATCCCTATGATCAATGAGGCGGTGTGGACACTTTATGAAGGAATTGCAGAGCCGCAAGCCATCGATGAGGTCATGAAATTGGGAATGAATCACCCCATGGGGCCCTTGGCCTTGGCAGACCTCATCGGTCTGGATACCGTTTTAGCAATTTGCGATGTGCTGCATGAAGGATTAGGGGATAAATATCGCCCTTGTCCGCTTCTGCGCAAATATGTCAAAGCAGGTTGGCTTGGACGCAAGACGGGCCGTGGGTTCTATCAATATTAAATTTAATAATATGTCATGAGTAAATTGCTGTGTAGGGGGATGTGCAATGTCAATCCAGGAACTGTACAAGAAAAAGCTTGTTCATCCTGAAGAAGCGATTAAAGCGGTGCGCGATGGGGACATGATCATTGTTCCGACAGGGGTGGGAGAGCCTCCCACCTTGCTCACGGCCTTATCAGAGCAGCGACGTGAATTTCGGAACGTAAAAGTGGCTTAAATTTTGCCACTGCGTGCCTATGCTTATTTTGATCCCGAAACCGTTGAACATGTTCGGCATGTGGCTCTGTTTTATGGTTCCCCTTCACGCCAGGGAGGCAAGGAAGGTTGGGTAGATTATATTCCCAATTATTTTTCGGAAATCCCAGACCTCATCACACGCCGGTACATTCCTGCTGATGTCGTCTTTACGATGGCTTTCACCGATGGACAAACACGGATATTTTGCGATTAGCTTAGCTGCAGATTGGCGGCTATAGCCAGAGCACGGGCGGTGGTGTTGGAAGTTAACCCTAACGTGCCCTTTACCAATGGAAACTGTCATGTTCACATTTCCCAGGTTGCTGCCCTGGTGGAGAGCAGTGACCCTATCTTAGAAGTGGGTTTGCCGAAGATCGGACCGGTGCAGGAGGCCATTGGTCGATATGTCGCCGAGTTGATCGAAGACGGTTCAACATTGCAGATTGGCTATGGTGGGATTCCGGACGCGGTCGTCATGCAACTGACGCATAAGCATGATTTGGGAATTCACACGGAGATGGTGGGCGATGGTATTCTCACACTGATTGAGAGCGGAGCCGTCACGAATAAGAAAAAGAACTATCACCCGGGGAAAATACTGGCTACCTTCGCGCTGGGTTCAAAGAAACTCTATCAGTTCATGGACCGAAACCCTGCTCTGGAAATGCATCCGGTGAATTTTACGAATGATCCCTGTTTAGCAGGGCAAAACGACAAATTGATTTCGATCAATGCAACCATGCAGGTTGATTTTCTCGGCCAATGCGGTTCGGAAAGCCTCGGATCGCAGCCTTATTCGGGGACAGGCGGGCAGGCGGATTTTGTGCGAGCTGGTAATCGTTCACAAGGCGGAAAATCCTTCATTGTCCTACCCTCGACTGCCAAAAATGGGACAATCTCCAGAATTGTGCCCACTTTGACCCCTGGAACTGCCGTGACAACCAGTAAAAACGATATTAACTATGTCGTCACAGAGTATGGGGTGGCCCAATTGCGTGGCAAATCGGCGAAACAACGAACGCAGGAACTTATCGCGATTGCACATCCAGATTTTCGCCAAGAGTTGATGGATGCGGCGAAGAAAGTGAACTCGTTCAACTAAAGTTGAACATCGAGACTTCGGTGACGAAAGTCTCCAGTGACGTTAGTGTCCTGTGGACACTAACGCCGAAGCCGCCAACTGTCAAAGGATGACCTCACGGCTGAGGATGGGTTTCGCCAAAGCCGCCAACCCCAAGAAGAAGACTTCGCGGCGAAGGATGGAGTCTACCCCCACCGAAGCAAAGTACGAGGTACCACTCCCACTTGTAGAAGTGGGAGTCTCACGATTGGATGAAGCTCTTATAATGTGAAACCGCTATTTCAAGCGGTTTGCAGTAAAGAGGACACGATGCTTTGGAAGTGCATTGTGCCCTCTTTATTTAGGAAGTAAGGGCAAGAATCCTCCCTATTTCAATGGGGAGGATTCTTGCCC
>JAIMKP010000073.1 GCA_020692355.1 Desulfosporosinus sp. | reverse complement strand
TCGGACCCCACACAACATGATATTTGTACAAGAAAAATTATGCTTTTATTGTTGGGAATGGGCTGAAAATAGGCTGAACTTGAGGAAGAATTCTTTAACTAGGGTCTTGACATTTAAAATGATTATAATATAATGGTCATTGTAATGAAGCTCTCGTAAGCGAGAGAAAATACGGAGGGAATTAAAAATGAAATTTGTTTGTTCAGTATGTGGTTATGTTCATGATGGAGACGCCGCCCCGGAAAAATGCCCGCAATGCGGGGCTCCTAAAGAGAAGTTTGTGGCGAAGGTTGAAGGGGAAATGGCTTGGGCTGATCAACACACGATCGGGGTTGCCCAAGGAGTTGACCCGGAAGTTCTTGCAGGGCTGCGCATGAATTTCACAGGGGAATGTACGGAAGTCGGCATGTATCTGGCGATGAGCCGTCAAGCCGATCGCGAAGGCTTCCCGGAAGTTGCGGAAGCCTATAAGCGGATTGCTTTTGAAGAAGCTGAGCATGCTGCTAAGTTTGCAGAACTGTTGGGTGAAGTCGTGGTAGCGGATACCAAGAAAAACCTCGAGATGCGTGTCGAAGCCGAACATGGTGCCTGTGCAGGGAAGAAGGATTTGGCGACCTTGGCTAAGAAATTAAATCTGGATGCCATTCATGATACCGTGCATGAAATGTGCAAGGATGAAGCTAGGCACGGGATGGCTTTCAAAGGGTTATTGAACCGATATTTTAAGTAATACTTGTTGAACATCAGGGTAATTTCAAGCCCAAAAGGCCTTTGTTTTTAACATCGGCCTTTTTTTCTTTTACTCTCCATTGAGATGGAGAGTAAAAGATTCTAGGCGACGAGTGAAAATCTCTAACTATAAGAGGGTTATTTTACTGGCGGCCACCTCTTCCAACCGTTGCAACTGTTCCCGTAGGCCTAGGACAATTAAGAGATCGTCAGGCAAAATCGCTTCCTGCGCTTCAGGGTTGCTGATGACTTGGTTGTTGCGCAAGATGGCGAGCACTATGGCCCCGGTTTGCTGCTTGATTCCGCTAGTGGCTAATGTTTTGCCAACGAGACACGATTCCTTTTCAACGCGAAATTCCTCGATCTCCATTTCGATGTTGAGGTCATGGATCACCGTTTCCATGTAATCCCCGCTGATCGGTTTCAAAATCGACATAGCCATGCGCCATCCACCCCACATGGCTGGAGAAACGATTTTATCCGCTCCGGCGCGCACGAGTTTTTTTTCAGATCCCAACTGATCCATCCGCGCCACAACGTGAATACTCGGGTTTAACTCTTTGGCTGTTAAGGTGACAAACACATTCAATGCATCTTCCGGCAGGGCGGTAATCAGCCCTTTCGCCCGCTCAATGCCAGCCTTCTTTAAGGTCTCATCTTGGGTGGCATCACTTTGCAATACAATGAACCCTTCTTCGGTCAGTTCGTTGGCGAGATCCTCTCGTTGTTCAATGACGAGACAGGTTGCCCCTTCTTTGCGCAGTCGGTAGAGAACCTGCCGACCCACACGCCCGGCCCCACAAACAATAATATGGTTACGCAGTTGTTGAATCTGTTTGTTCATTTTTCTTCTCCCATACACATCGGCTAGTTGCCCTTCGATCAAAAAAGTCATGATTAACCCTGCAAAATACAACATCACCCCGACTCCGCCTAACATTAAGAAAAGAAGAAAGTTGTGCCCGGCGGTTGAATGAACTTCAATATCTCCAAAGCCCACGGTTGTAATGGTCTCAACGGTTAAGTAAAACGCTTGGGCTAAGCTCAGGTGTTCTGTCGCTACTAAGCCGCCGGTTCCGATCAACATAGTAACCAGCAGCGCTAAAAAAGTGAAACTAATACGTTTTCCCAAAGAGCGGCCCCTCTCTGTCTTGAGTGTCATCGCTGGATCATGGGTAGACAGGCAGATTGTGATGATACCTGTTCGTGCTTATTCTTGCCTATTCGTGCTTTGAGCAAGAAATCCTGCCGTATGTCTTATTTTTTTAACATGATATCTATCACAAATTGTTGTTTGGGTCTGAACGGTTTCTCGCCAGGTCACACGGGTTGTCCAGATGGTACGGTTCGGCCGTGTCGTCTTGTTCTTCGGCACGGGTGCTTACATGGTGGGCTTGATTCTCAAACACAGCGGGCCGAGCCTGGGGTATTTGCTGCTGGCCGTGCTGGGCACGATCATCGTGTCCGCAGGGATCGCTTTGCTGATTGGGTATTTATCCTTGCGTGTCAAAGATGTCTATTACGCCATGATCACCCTGGCTTTCGCGGAACTCTTCGCCATCATCGCTGAGAAATGGCGGACGGTTACGAACGGGGCGGACGGGTTTAGCTTTAGGGTCCCTGAGTTTTTAGCAGACCGAACGGTGTTTTACTATGTCACCCTGGCCTTCATGGTCCTGGTGGTCCTTCTCGTCCGGCGCTTTATGCATTCGCCCACCGGCAGGGTCTTGCAGGCCATCCGGGAAAATGAGAAACGGGCGGAATTTCTCGGTTACCATGTGATTCGCTTTAAACTGATTTCCACATTGGTAGCGGGGGTGGTGGCCAGTCTGGCCGGGATTGCCTGGGCCTTGCAACAGCGTTTTGTCAGCACAGGGGCCATGGGTACGGATAAAACGATCGATGCCTTATTGATGACGACCATTGGCGGCACAGGAACGCTCTATGGGGCCTTTATCGGATCCGGGCTCACCAATCTGGCGCGCGAGTGGTTGGCTAATCTGGCGCAAACCTATCCGATCCTGGAACGCTGGTATCTGATTTTCGGCCTGTTGTATATCCTGATCGTGTTGTTTTTTCCCGGTGGGATCTTGGGGTTTTTCCGGGGGAAACGGGCAGGGAAGGGATGGAGGCGCTGACACTGTAGAGGAGATGTATTTTCAGTAGCTCATGATGCTAAAGATGAGGCCTTGGGATTGTCCCAAGGCCTATTGACTGCCATTCCCAGACGCAGGAACCGTCCTCGTGTCTCATCCCCGAGTCTCACTACTCCAGGTCGGGTCGGTGGTCGCGGGAATCAGATGGAGTTGGTGTCCTTATGCTATGCAGGCTGGTGATATATTGTTAAACGAGAAAAAATGCAATATACTTTAAAGGGAAAGGAGTTGACAAATATGCCTTTGATATCATCATTCTATGGAATTTTGGTTTACTTATATCTTGAAAAAGGTACTCAGCATAATGTGCCTCATGTCCACGCAATGTACAACGAATATGAAATGTCCATTGACTTTAACGGAAATATTTTAGCAGGTGAGTTGCCACGCAAACAGACCAAACTCGTTGAAGCATGGGTGCTTTTGCATACCGATGAACTGAGAGCGTCATGGACGGCGTACAGAAATGATGGCGAACTTATTAAAATTAAAGGACTGGAGTGAGTAATATGCGTCCGAGAGCGACTGTGGTAAAACCTCTTGATGATTATAAACTGCTGGTTACGTTCGGCAACAATGAAACCAAAATATTCGATGTAAAGCCTTACTTCGATTTCATACCGTTTAGAGAGTTACAAAAGCCTGACGTATTCAAAACCGTTCATGTCTCAGGTTTGTCAATTGAGTGGCAAAACGGTGTCGATATCTGCCCTGATGAACTCTATTATGACAGCGTACCCGTACAATAGAATTTCACAGGTAAGCTTCAGGGATGGTTCTTGTGTCTAGAAGCAAGAAATGTTATCACACGCAGTAGTAACCAAAAAGGAGTCCGGGAAACGGACTCCTTTTTCAGCTAATTAGAAAGTATAACTTTCGTGAGACAATAATCTTAAAAATCATAGTTATCAGTATTTACAGATAACTATGATTTTGTTAGTATTGTGGTAAGACCACAGAATATCATGGTCATACCTACAGAATCATTAGTTTAAAGGAGAAAGATCAGTTTGGCAGTTGCATTTAACGGAGCAAACGGAACCCGGCGGTCCTCTGACGAGGCCGAAGAATTTATCATCCGCTCCATTGTCAAGGGTGGTTTTCCAGTCGGAGCGGAACTGCCGCCGGAACGCATCTTCGCACTTCAGCTCGGAATTGGGCGACCGGCCCTGCGCGAAGCCTTGCAGCGCTTGGAACGTGATGGCTGGCTGACGTTGCGTCACGGTCACCCAGCTCGTGTCAATAATTACTGGGAACAAGGGAACTTGTATACCCTCGTGAACCTAGTGCAGACATCGGAGCGGCCGCCGGAAAATCTCATTGTACACTTGCTGGAATTGCGGGCTGTTTTAGCCCCGGCCTTTATCGGCCAGGCAGTAGCCCGTCAACCGGAGAGAGTGGTCGGTCTTTTGGTGGATGGGAGTGCTTTGCCGGAGCGGGGGGAGGAATATGCTGTTTTTGACTGGATGGTCCAAAAACGAACGGCGATGATGTCTGGGAATCCCTTGTTTGTACTGGTGCTGAACAGTTTTGATCCGGTTTATGTTTCTCTGGCTACCCGGTATTTTCAACGTGCCGAGTGCCGCTTGGCTTCCCAACACTTCTATCAGGAGCTTTTAAGCGCGGCTATGGATCGGGATGATGCCCGAGCGGCTGAAGTTGTACGCGCTGCCATGCTGGAAAGCATTAGACTCTGGCGGGGAGAGGGAAGCGGAGAAAACGAAAAAAGTGGAGGGGACGGGTGAAGGAACAAGGTGACAGAGATGAGGAGATGAAGAGGTTAAGGAGGCTATCGCTTTGAGACGTTGGAATGGTTGGGGAGAAGAGACCGTAAACTATAACATGACAGAGGAAGCTGCGTCCTTTCTGGCAGAGCGAATGGGGCCGGGACGTGTGCCAGAAGACGTTTCCCGTGAGGCGTTGAGTGCGCGAGTCCCGCCTTCCCGCTTGCAGGAGCATCCACTCATTCAGACGGATGCCTGGGGACGGGTTCTGCATAGCACGGGCCAAAGCCAGGCGGATTGGATCCAAATCCGAGGAGGAACGGTGCCGGCATTTCCGGACGCTGTGGCCTATCCGCAGGACGGCGGGGAGGTACGGGCACTCCTGGATTATGCCCGTCGGGCAGGGGCTTATGTGATTCCTTACGGCGGCGGTACCAGTGTTGTAGGGCACCTTGCGGTTCCTCTTCAGGAACGGCCCGTGTTATCAGTGGATATGTCTAGGATGAATGCACTTTTGCACCTGGATGAAACGAGTGGACTGGCAACCTTTCAAGCGGGTGTGAGGGGGCCGGATCTGGAAGCGGCGCTCGCTGCGAGAGGGTATACCCTCGGCCATTATCCCCAATCCTTTGAATACTCGACGCTCGGAGGCTGGGTGGCGGCCCGCTCAGCAGGACAGTACTCCTTTCGCTACGGGAAAATCGAGCGGCTCTTTGCCGGGGGAGTGCTGGAAACCCCGCAGAGTACGCTGGTGCTGCCGGCGGTACCGGCCACAGCAGCAGGGCCCGATCTGAGGGAGATGGTGCTGGGATCGGAAGGACGACTTGGGATTCTTACGGAAGCGGTGGTGCGGGTCAGTCCCTTGCCGGAAAAGGAGGTTATCAAGGCTGCTTTCTTTCCCGATCCCAGCACAGCCTATGCCGCCGTGCGTGAACTGGCTCAGTCCGGAGTGCCCCTGGGCATGCTGCGCCTAAGTCTATCGGAAGAGACGGAAACGACCCTGCGTTTAAGCAGTCCGAACAGAGCCTTGGCGCTTCTGGAAAGGTGGCTGGCATGGCGGGGTGTGGGAGAGGGCAAATGCCTGCTTCTATACGGCGGGATCGGCAGGGAGCGCAGCGTGAATTTCGTACTTGGCCAAGCTTGGTCGATCATCAAGAAACACCATGGGCAGGGTGTAGGCACGCCGATTGGGAAGGAATGGCGTCAACACCGTTTCCGTCTTCCCTATATCCGCAATGATCTCTGGGCAATGGGGTATGGTGCAGATACTCTGGAAACGGCAGTCAATTGGAACAAGGTGCCGGAAACGGTGGAGGGGATTCAGACGGCCCTCAGGGGAGCGCTAGATAAGGAAAAGGAAACGGTTCATGTTTTTACGCATCTTTCGCATTTCTATCCCCAAGGTGCGAGCATTTACACCTCTTATGTTTTTCGGCTAGGGGCAGCGCCGGAGGACAGCATGGGGCGTTGGCAACGGCTGAAACGGGCGGCCAGCGAGGTGATCGTCCGGGCCGGGGGCACCATCAGCCATCAGCATGGCGTGGGTGTGGATCACCTGCCCTATTTGGCGGCGGAAAAAGGAACCCAGGGTATGGCGATGATCCGTTCAGTCTGCCGGGCGGTGGATCCGGAAGGGATGATGAATCCGGGGAAGCTGTGGGCCGATGGGGTTTGATGGCGGGAAAGGTGGGGAGTTGGGTGAAACGGCAGGAATTCAGGGAGGAAGCGTCGGGTCGATGGGATGTCATAGTGGTCGGAGGGGGAATGACCGGCGCGGGGGTTTTCCGGGAAGTCGCTCGGGCGGGGTATCGCGTGTTGCTTGTGGAGCAGCGCGATTTTGCCTGGGGAACGTCCAGCCGTTCAGGAAAACTGGTGCATGGAGGCTTGCGTTACTTAGCTCAGGGACAGATCCGAACCACCTGGCACTCGGTGCGCGAGCGGGAGAAACTTCTGCAGATGTACTCGGGGTTGGTGGAAAATTTGACCTTTGTTGCCCCCGTTTATGACTTGTTTTCGGGAATACTCCTGCGCGCGGGATTGAGTGTCTATGATACGATGGCTTGCCGTCGAACGCGTCAATATCACAAGGCCGAGCGGCTTTCGGCGCTGGTGCCGGATATCGACAGAACCGATTTGCGGGGGGGCTTTACCTTTGAGGATGCGCAAACGGATGATGCGCGCCTGGTTTACCGGGTGATCCGTGAGGGTGAAAAAGCGGGTGGAACGGCTGTGAACTACATACGGGTTGAGGAATTGGTGCGGGACGGCCGGGGTCGTGTACTTGGCTTGACAGCAATGGATGCAGAAAGCGGCCGAACGCTGGAACTGCAGGCGCGGGCCGTTGTCAACGCGACGGGCGTTTGGGCGGATAATCTCCGGGGGCAACTGGGTGAAAAGCCGAGGCTTCGCAGACTCAGGGGGAGTCATCTCATTCTTCCCCGCCAGCGGCTGCCATTGGACCAGGCGCTCAGTTTTAGGCATCCGCAGGATCATAGGCCTCTCTACGCTATGCCTTGGTTGGGTGTGACCTTGGTGGGAACAACGGATTTGGACCATGAGTTTTCCCTGTCGGATGAACCGCGCATCAGCCGTGAGGAAGGGCGGTATCTCCTTGAGGGCCTCAACCGCTGTTTTCCCGCTGCCCGGTTGACGGCTGGGGATGTGTCGGCGACCTTCGCCGGAGTGCGTCCTGTGCTCAACACCGGAAAGAGCGATCCCTCCAAGGAGGCGCGGGATTATGCCATTTGGTCGCAAGAGGGTCTGGTGACGGTCACGGGGGGAAAACTAACTACTTTTGCCCTGTTGGCCAAGGGAGCGATGCGCGAAATTGCCCAGTGGGCAGGCAGTCCTAAAGCTTTTCTGTCGGGCCGGGAAGCAGCATCAGGGGCCCAGCGCACGAGTGGAGAATCGAGTGCGGAGAATAGTGAGAATACTAAGAATACCAAGAATACCAAGAATAACAGGAAAATCCCTGCGACCGCCTTTCTGGCGAGACGTTACGGGGATGACGCCCCGGCGGTCTGGCAACGGGCGCAGGAGGATGGGGGGGAGCGGATTCCCGGCACGGATTACCTCTGGGCGGAAGTTCTCTGGTCAGCGGAGTCTGAGCAGGTCATTCATTTGGAGGATTTGATGCTGAGACGGACGCGTTGGGGGTTGCTTTTGCCCGCAGGCGGGAGAAACATCCTGCCGCAGCTTAGGGAGCGCTTATCCCAGGCTTTGGGCTGGGATGTGCGTCGGTGGGAGGAAGAGGAAGTGCGCTACCTCAGCTTATGGAATGCGGCGTATAATCCTTCCCTTCTGGGGTGAGCGCTCACTTAGACACTTCGAGAAGTAAGCGTCTCGAAGTGGACTTAAAGGAGGGGAAAGGGAAGGAGGGATGGATATGGGGATGGCATCGACGAAGATTTCCAGGGAGATTCTGCTGGCTATCGATGTGGGAACCCAGAGTACACGCGCCCTGGCCTTTGCGGCCACGGGGGAATTAATCGACTACGCCCAGGTTGTGTATCCGGCGGCCTATCTTTCTCCCCGGCCCGGCTGGGCCGAGCAAGATCCGGAGGCTTATTGGGAGTGGATGGTGCAAGCTGTGAATCGGCTCTGGCTTCAGGGCAAGGTTCGGGCGGAGGCGGTGGCTGCTTTGGCTTTGACGACCCAGCGCAGCACGATCGTCTTGCTGGATGGGGAGGGCAAGCCGCTGCGTCCGGCCATCGTCTGGTTGGATCAGCGGCGCGCGGAGAAGGTGCCGCCTGTAGGAATTTTTTGGAGTACGGTCTTTCGGCTTGCCGGACTGCGAGCAACGTTGCAGCATCTGCAGGCTGAGGCGGAGATCAATTGGCTGCGCGAACAGGAACCGGACTTGATGGGCCGGACAAAACATTATCTGCTGCTCTCCGGCTATCTTAATTACCGGTTGACGGGGCAATATGTGGATTCAGTTGGCAATCAGGTGGGCTATATCCCGTTCGACGTCCGGAAACAGACCTGGACGTCACCGGGGCATTGGAAGTCTCGAGCGCTGCCGGTGGAGCGGGAAACCCTGCCGGAACTTGTGCCCCCCGGCGCTGCGTTGGGCGCACTCAGCGCCGAGGCTGCCTCCCGCTTGGGGTTGACAGCAGGTTTGCCTGTGATTGCAGCGGCTTCGGACAAAGCCTGTGAGGTCCTGGGTTCCGGCTGTCTGGAACTCCATCAGGGCTGTGTGGGGTATGGCACGACGGCAACCTTTATTGTCAACTCACAGCGTTATCTTGAGCCGGTGGCTTTGGTACCCCCTTACCCCAGCGCTCAGTCCGGGGCCTTTAATCTTGAGATGCAGACCTACCGGGGATTCTGGATGGTGTCCTGGTTCAAGGAACAGTTTGCCCAGGAAGATATCCGTCTCGCGGAGGCGGAGGGGGTGTCCGCGGAGGAACTCCTGGAGAGGAAAGCAGCCGCTGTTGCGCCAGGATCCATGGGATTAGTGCTGCAGCCTTTCTGGTCTCCCGGTGTTCGCTATCCCGGGCCGGAAGCCAAAGGGGCGATTGTTGGTTTTGGCGGGATTCATACGAAGTACCATGTCTATCGGGCGATTTTGGAGGGCTTGGCCTATGCCATACGGGATGGCTTGGAGCGAATTGAGAAAAAGAGCGGAGTACCCGTACGGGAAGTTTATGTCTCCGGGGGCGGTTCCCGCAGCCGCTTGGTCATGCAGATTACGGCGGATGTCCTGAGACTGCCTGCCATCAAACCGGGAACCGAACAGACTTCCGGCTTGGGGGCAGCGATCCTGGCCGCGACCGGACTGGGCTGGTATGCGGATTTGCCTTCCGCTGTAAGGGGCATGACGCGGGCAGGTGAAACTTTTGAACCGCAAACGGATATCGGGCGTCTGTATGATGAACTCTATCGCCGGGTTTACCTCAATATGTATCCCCGATTGCGCCCGCTCTACCGGGCAGTGCAGCAGATTACGGGGTATCCGGCTTTTCGGAAGGGGTAGACGGTTGTTCGGGTTAGATAACAATATCTCGCTGCAGCCTTCAGTTAGGAGGGGGGTTAAAAGGTGTCAGATGAAACAATCCTGTATAGTTATTCTCCGGCCACCGGTGAGGCCATTGGGTCGGTGCCGGTGACGGAGATCCAGGCTATTCCCGGGATGCTGAATAGGGCTAGGGTCGCCCAAAGGCGCTGGGGAGACCTGGCCTTGGAGGAACGGCTACGGATCTTACCCCGGTTGCGCGGTGCGTTGATGGCGCAAAAAGAGGAAATCGCCCGCTTGGTGAGCTGGGAAACGGGAAAACCTTTTGCTGAGTCCTTGGCGGTGGAACTGATCCCTGGGTTGGATATGATCCGCTTTCTGCGCAAGGAGGCGGGTCGGATCTGGAAGCCGGAACGGCTTGGGCTAGGTTGGTTTGTCCATAAACGGAGTATTTTGGAACATCTCCCTCTGGGGGTCGTGGGGATTATTTCTCCTTGGAACTATCCGTTCGGCATTCCTTTCACCCAGGTGGTGGTCGCTCTGATGGCGGGAAATGCGGTCTTGTTGAAACCGTCTGAACTGACCCCTCTCAGCGCCGTACGCTTAGTGGAAATTTTTCACCAGGTGGGACTGGAGCCCGGACTTCTGCAGTTGATTGCGGGTGATGGCTCGCAGGGGGCGGCTCTCGTCTCGGCTGGGATTGACAAGGTGGTTTTTACCGGCAGTGTGGCCACAGGGAAAAAGGTCATGAGTTCGGCAGCCCAGGGACTGATTCCGCTGACTCTGGAATTGGGAGGGAAGGACCCGATGCTGGTCCTGCGGGATGCCAATCTGGAGCGGGCCGCCAACGGTGCGGTCTGGGGAGCGTTTACCAATGCGGGGCAGGTCTGCGCCTCGGTCGAGCGCTGCTATGTCGAACGCCCGGTGGCTGAGGAATTCATCGCGAAAGTGGTGGCTAAGACTGTTCAACTGCGCCAGGGCAGCCCACTGGAGCGGGCGCCCGGGGGAGAGGTCGTGGTCAAGCCTGTGGACATCGGGCCGTTGATCAATGAGACTCAGCGGCAGAAAGTCCAGGCGCAGGTTGAAGATGCTCTGCAGCGGGGAGGAAGGGTTCTCTGCGGGGGTAGACCGCGCACGGATTTGCCGGGATATTTTTATCCACCCACAGTGCTGGTTGATGTTCCGCCCGCAGCCGAGGTCTGGCAGGAAGAAACGTTTGGACCGCTCCTGCCGATCGCAGTGGTGGCTTCTGCCGAAGAAGGGATCGCCCTGGCTAACCAAAGCCGCTATGCCCTCTCGGCCAGCGTGTGGTCGCAGAACCGCACTCTGGCCCGGACAGTGGCCGGTCGGTTGGAGGTCGGAACGGTCTGGATCAACGATGTTATCTATACTTACGGGTTGGCGGCAACTCCTTGGGGGGGATTCAAGGAAAGCGGCTTGGGTCGGACACACTCGGCAATCGGCCTGCAGGACTTTACCCAGGTCCGTCATCGCAACGAGAGCTATTATCCGCTGACCAGCGAATTGCAGTGGTATCCGTATACAGCGAAAAAACAGGTTTGGCTGGAGCGCCTGTTCAAATTTCTCTATGGACGGTGAGAATTCTGCAGGTGGAGGACTAGATTTGGAAAGAAGTTTGAAAAATGCAGCGAGGTGAAAGAGATGAACAAGAAACAAGGCTCGGCGAAAGTGTGTCTGCTGCGCTGTCCGGATTACAGTTCGGAACAGGTGGAGAAGGCGATTGCCAAGGGACTGAAAATTCTAAACATTCCTATCCGGGGTAAGGTGGTGATTAAGCCCAATCTTGTCTTCGCTCATGCCCAGAAAGCTCCCTCAGCTTACACGCGGCCGGAAGTGGTGGCGGGTTTGTTAGAAACAATGAAGGAACAGGACGTGAAAGAAGTAGCGATCGTGGAGAAGAGTGGGGTCGGCGTGTCCACCCATGTCATGTTCAGACGGGCCGGTTACCGGATGTTGGCCGAGCGCTATGGAGTTCAGCTGTGTCCTTTGGAAGAAGAGGAGAAAATCCGCGTAGCTCTGAACGGGAGCCGGGTTCACAAGAGTTTGCTCCTGAGCAAGAAGATGGTCGAGGCAGATACCTTAATCTTCATGCCCAAATTAAAGAGCAATGTTCTGGCCCATGGATTGACCGGTGCGCTGAAACTGAACATCGGATCATTGGATGACCGGGAGAGGATGTGGCATCACGACCATCTCCTGGACGAGAAGATCGTGGATATTTTGTCTGCGGCCCATCCGCAGCTGGTGGTGACAGATGCAGTGGAAATCGCTCTGGGCGGGAATCAAATGACAGAGCATGGTTATCCCCTGGGACTAATCATGGTGGCAGACAACCCGCTGGCGCACGATCTGGTGGCAGCTAAACTTTTACACCTTGATCCAGGGCAAATTGGCCATTTGCAGGCAGCGATCCGGCGAGGCTATACCCCAGTCTCTTTGGACGATATCGAGATTCTGGGCGATTATCCGTTGGCAGAGATCACGAACAAGACAGCCGGTCTGTCAACCGGAATGATCCGGGTGGAGGAGTTCCCCTCGCCTCTAAGCATTCGCAGTGGGACGCCCTATTGTACGGGAGGATGTCATGGTATCTTTCTGGATTGGCTGTATATGCTAAACGATCGCGCGCCCCAAAGGTTGAGCCGGTTTCCGGCGATGCCGGTGATCATCGGACGGACGGAAGAGGAAATCACGGCTCCCCGAATGCTGGTGATTGGAGACTGTGCTGCTCAAAGTCCTCATCTTCACGGCAAACAGCTGAGAATAGAGGGTTGTCCCCCCACACACCGGGATTTGATTCTGCAAATGGCTTTCAAAACCAGGGTTTTTGCGCCGTTTATCCGGGCTGACATGGTCTGGGATTCTTATGCCGTCTATCCGTGGCGCAAATGGCTCAAGCGCAAGAACAGAAAGGTGGGGCAGAGTGATGAACCGGAAGGTCTTCGGCGTAACGATGATAAAGTGAACTCCAGATTCTGAAACAGATGAGCCCGACACCCCGATCCAACGTCGCGATCCAACGTCAAGCAGGTCAATGGCAAGACTTTGGTTTCCCTTATCCCAGTTTGGTCAGAACGATGCGGCCAAAGTCCACCAAATCCTGTAGATTGTGCTCAATCACGCCTTGCACAATGGCCAAGTCTACTACTTGGTAATTATGCACAGCAACATTGCGAAAGCCAACCATTCCCTTGAGGCGTTGAGCCGGTGCTGCATCAATTATCCCGTGGCTTACAAGCATATCGAAAGCGTCTCGGCTGTTTTGTGGAATGCCGAGGCCCTTCAAAGCCACAATATGCATAGCCAAGTCAATACTCGCCTCACAAGCGCGCTGAATGTTCAAGATGATCGAGTCTTGCTTGGTATAATTCCGAAGATTTTCTTGACTTTCTTGGTACTCCTCATGGATTCTCTGTAAACATCGCTCGATGATAGCAATCTTATTGTAGACTACATCATCCGCCATATACACACCCCCTTGTTTGGATCGCCTCCATTATTTCCGCCCGTTCCTCGTTCAACAGGGCATAGTCCTTGAAAGTCCTTATCTGGAAATCCCTGAACAACCCTGGATTGCGGGAATGAACGACTTCGCCTTTGCCCAGGATTTGAGCTTTAAGGACTGTAGACGCCCGGCTTAAGTCTATAAGATCCACGTCGCGACCAACAAGTTCTGCTAATGTTTGAGCCACTATAAACAGTTGATATTCTTCGACCAACTTTTCGCTTAAGAAAGCAAGGTCAATATCACTATCAACACGAAAAGCTCCAGTAGTACTGGAGCCAAAAACGATGATTAAACTAGCATCCAATGCTTTAAGTAAGTGTTGCTTAATAACA
>JAIMKP010000072.1:8081-13373 GCA_020692355.1 Desulfosporosinus sp. | reverse complement strand
AGGCGGAAGGCGGAAGGCGGAAGCAAAAGAACCGTCCCCGTGCTTCCCTAAGCACGGACAGGTGTTCACACTTAGCGTCAGCAGAAAGGACAGGGAGAATATGCCAAAGCAGGACTTAAAAAGGATCTTGGTCATCGGTTCAGGGCCGATCATCATCGGGCAGGCAGCGGAGTTTGATTATGCCGGAACCCAGGCCTGTCGGGCTCTGCGGGAAGAGGGAGTCGAAGTGATTCTCGTGAATTCCAACCCGGCGACCATCATGACGGATCGGGAAGTGGCCGACCGCGTTTATATTGAACCGTTAACCCTGGAATCCTTAGAGCGGATCATGGAGCGGGAGCGGCCTGATGGGCTTTTGCCAACCATGGGCGGACAGACGGGGTTGAACTTGGCATTTAAACTGGCTGAAGCCGGGGTGCTCAAACGCTGCGGTACTGAACTTCTGGGCACACCCCTTAAAAGTATTCAGCAGGCGGAAGATCGGGAAAGCTTTCGCAACCTGATGCAGGCGCTCGGGGAACCTGTGCCTCTGAGCACGATTACGACCGGTATTGAGGGGGCCATACAGTTTGCCGCCGAGGCCGGATACCCGGTCATTGTCCGTCCCGCCTTTACCCTGGGTGGAACAGGCGGAGGTATCGCCCAGAATGAGGAAGAACTGCAGAATTATGCCCAAAGCGGGTTGCAGGCGAGCTTTATCGGTCAGATCTTAGTGGAAAAGAGCGTGGCCGGCTGGAAAGAGATCGAGTATGAAGTGTTGCGTGATGGTGTGGGAAACTGCATCACCGTCTGCAATATGGAAAATATGGATCCAGTGGGAGTGCATACGGGGGACAGCATCGTCGTGGCTCCCTGCCAGACGTTGACGGATCGGGAAGTACAGATGCTGCGCACTTCGGCCCGCAAGATTGTGGAACGGCTCGGGATCGAGGGTGGCTGTAATGTCCAATTTGCCTTAAATCCCGAGAATCAAGATTATGTGGTGATTGAAGTCAATCCCCGCCTCAGTCGTTCCAGTGCCCTGGCCTCCAAGGCCACCGGTTATCCGATTGCCAAAGTGGCGGCGAAGATTGCCCTCGGCTATGCTTTGACTGAACTACCCAATGCGGTGACAGGAAAGACTTCCGCCTGTTTTGAGCCTGCTCTCGATTATGTGGTCGTGAAAATCCCCCGCTGGCCCTTCGATAAATTCTCGGAGGCGGATCGCCGTTTAGGTACCCAGATGAAAGCGACCGGGGAGGTGATGGGCCTGGGGCGCAATCTGGAAACCGCCCTCTTGAAAGCGGTGCGTTCCCTGGAGACCAAGGTTTACGGCATCATGCTACCGGAATTGGAGGATTTGCCGGATACCGAACTCGAAAGACGCTGCAGCGAGCCCGACGATCAGCAGCTCTTCATCTTTGCTGAGGCTTTGCGCCGGGGCTGGGAGCCGGAGCGGCTGGTAACGTTTAGCGGTTGGAATCGTTATTTTCTCCTGGCCATTCAGCGTCTTGTGGATTTCAGCCACCTCCTGGCGCAAGAGCCTGGGGATAGAGAAACCTTGCGCCAGGCGAAACGTCTCGGATTTTCGGATCGGGAGATCGCGCGCCTCTGGCAGGGGACGGAAGAAGAAGTTTACCGCCTGCGCCGAGCCGAGGAGATGCTCCCTGTTTTTAAGATGGTGGATACCTGTGCCGGGGAGTTTGAGGCCTTAACGCCTTACTTCTATTCAAGCTATGACCTGGAAGATGAAGGGGAAGTGTCAGAGCGCCCTAAAGTCGTGGTCTTAGGCTCAGGCCCCATCCGCATCGGACAGGGGATCGAATTTGATTATTGCTCAGTGCATGCGGTGCTCGCGCTCAGACGCTCTGGTTATGAAAGTATTATCATCAACAACAATCCGGAAACAGTTTCCACGGATTTCGATACGGCGGATCGGCTTTATTTCGAACCTCTGACCCTGGAAGATGTTTCAGCGGTGCTCGACAAGGAAAAGCCGGACGGCGTCATCGTTCAGTTTGGCGGCCAGACGGCGATTTCACTCGCCCGGAGTTTGCAGGAGCGGGGTTACCCGATTTTAGGCACCTCGGTGGCAGACATCCACCGGGCAGAGGAGCGGGGAGCGTTTGACGACGTCCTGCAAGGAATGGGGGCAAAACGGCCACAGGGAGGATGCGCTGCATCCCTGGAAGAAGCGGAGGATGTTGCTGCGAAGATAGGATTTCCCCTGATCGTCCGGCCCTCGTATGTTCTCGGTGGACGGGCCATGGAAATCGTCTATGTCCAGGCGGAACTTCCGGGCGTTGTGGAACGGGCTTTAAATGAGTTTCCCGGCCAAGAACTCTGGCTGGATCAATATCTACTCGGAACGGAAATTGAAGTCGATGCTGTCTCAGATGGGGAGAACGTGTTTATCCCCGGCATCATGGAGCATTTGGAACGGGCCGGGGTTCACTCTGGGGACTCGATAGCGGTCTGCCCGTCCTTGACCCTGGGAGCGGATATAAAGCAAGAAGTGGAACGGCTAACGGTATCCTTGGCGCAGGCCTTAAATATCTTGGGGCTGATCAACATCCAGTATGTGGTTTACCAAGGAGCGGTGTATGTGCTCGAAGTTAACCCGCGTTCCAGCCGGACGGTGCCTTTCTTAAGCAAGGCGACGGGGGTGAATCTGGTGGATCTTGCCACTCAGGTCATTGGCGGCCGGACGCTCAACGAACTCGGGGTGAAGCCTGGCCTGTTGACAGCGAATGGACGCTGGGCGGTAAAGGCTCCGGTGTTTTCCTTCTCTAAACTCCACTGGGTTGAACCCTCCTTGGGGCCGGAGATGAAATCGACCGGGGAAGTGATGGGCATGGATAAGTCCTATCAAAAGGCTCTCCTTAAAGCCCTGCAGGGAGCAGGAATGGCTCTGGCTGCTCATGGTACTGTGCTCGCAACCCTTGCTGACCGGGACAAAGAGGAAGGGCTTACCCTGGTGGAACGCCTGAGTAACCTTGGGTTCCGCATCCTAGCGACAGAAGGAACCGCCCGAGCCCTGGAGGCAGCAGGCATTCCTGTGGAGCGGATCGCGAAGCTGCACGAAGGCTCGCGGGACATCATCGAGGCGATTCGCTCAGGCCTTGTTCAATATGTTGTCAACACTACGACCCACGGGCGGGTGCAGGCCAGCGACGGCTTTGCCATCCGCCGGGCTGCGGTCGAACGCGGCATTCCCTGCTTCACGAGCCTTGACACTGCAGCCGCCTGGCTCTCAGTCATGGAGAATGTGGCACCGAGTTTGGAGGCGTTGGGGTCTGCCCCCACACACAATCCGGAAGCAATTCTGACAATTACCCGAAGGGGGAAAGCTTAATGTTAAGTATGGCCACAGTTCTGGCAAATGAAACGATGGGTGCGCCGGAGGAAGGGCTGCGACGGCTGGTGCTGCGGGGGATCGGGGCAGCGCGGCCGGGGCAGTTTTTGCATATTCAAGTGAGCGCGCATCTGGAGCCGCTCCTGCGCCGCCCGCTCAGTATTGCCCGCATTGACAAAGAACGGGCCGAAGTGACGCTGTTTTACCGGGTTCAGGGGCGGGGTACGCAGGTGCTCGCTGGGGTGCGACCTGGTGAGGCGCTAAGTGTGTTAGGGCCGCTCGGGCAGGGCTTTAGCCTACCCGCCCAGCTAAGCCAGCGGCTTCAACTAAGCCACCAAAGTCACAGCCCGAACTTAGGCCATCAAGGCCATACAAGGCAGCAGGGCGAGGTTAGGCAGGACAGCGTTCAGGCAGGCGGAGAACTTTGGCTGGTGGCCGGGGGAATCGGGGTGTTTCCCCTCTTTGCCCTGGCTCAGGAAGCGGTAGGCCAAGGGATTACCGTACGCCTCTTCTGGGGTGGAACTCACAAGCGATTTTTGGAGAGTGCCGGGTTTTCCTACTGGGAGGCGTTAGGGATTCCACTGCACTTGACCACCCTCGACGGGAGCTTTGGGAGGCAAGGGATGGTGACGGATGAACTCAATACCCAATTAAGCCTTCGGGCTTCTTCCAGCCTACCCCCAGTGCTTGAAGTGGCGACCTGCGGGCCAAGGGGGATGATGCAGGCCGTGGTTGAACGCTGTTTACCCCTAGACATTCCGGTAGAGGTGTCCTTAGAAGAACGGATGGGCTGTGGAGTAGGAGCTTGTCTTGGATGTTCTGTGACAGTGCGCAGCGACAACAAAAGCCTGCGAAATAAGAAAGTGTGTCAAGATGGGCCGGTTTTTAGAGGCGAGGAGGTCGTTTGGAATGCCTAGAGGAGAAACTTCCGCTTCCGTGGAAGCGGCCATTGACCTAACCGTCCAAATGGCTGGAGTGGAATTCCGAAATCCAGTCATTACCGCATCCGGAACCTATGGATTCGGCTCAGAGTATGCCCCGTACTGTCCGGTCGAAGCCTTAGGCGGTATTACATTGAAGGGAACTACCCCCGAACCGCGTTTGGGAAATTGCGTTCCGCGCTTGGCGGAAACCCCAGCGGGTATGCTCAATGCCATCGGGTTAGAAAATCCGGGGCTGGAGGAGTTTGTCAAAACGGTATTACCTCAGATAAAGGAACTCCCGACCCAGGTCATTGCCAACATCTCGGGCTTTTCCGTGGCGGATTATGCGCTCATGGCCAGAACGTTGCGGCGGGACTCGGGGCTGGCCGCGCTGGAGGTTAACATTTCCTGCCCCAATGTTAAGCATGGGGGTATGCATTTCGGCACCGATTCCCAAAGTGCCGAGACCGTGATTCGGGCGGTAAAGCAGGAGACGGATCTTCCGGTCATTGCCAAGCTTTCTCCGAATGTGACCGATATCCGGGAAATGGCACGAGCGGTGGCCCGCGGAGGTGCGGATGCCATATCCCTCATCAATACCCTCCTCGGGATGAGCATTGATGTTGAAAAGAAAAAGCCTGTTCTCGCGAACACCTTTGGCGGCCTCTCAGGGCCTGCAGTGCGACCGGTGGCTGTGCGCATGGTCTGGGAAGTGGCTGAGGCGGTGGACTTGCCGATTATCGGGATGGGGGGGATTTCCTCCTGGCAGGATGCAGTCGAGTTCTTGCTCGCTGGAGCGAGTGCAGTGAGCATTGGAACGGGAAATTTTCTGAATCCCAGCCTCCCGCTCGACGTCAGCACAGGGATTGAGACTTACTGCCGGAGGCATGGGTTTTCCTCGGTGCGCGAACTCACGGGATTAGCCCATAGGGTCTGAGACAGACTGCCCGTGATCAACATGTGTTCATAGGTATGAAGGGGAATCGATTGGGTTCTTGAACGCAACGGGAAGAGTTCAACAGGAAGGGTTAGACA
>JAIMKP010000072.1:0-7950 GCA_020692355.1 Desulfosporosinus sp. | reverse complement strand
GAGTTCAACAGGAAGGGTTAGACAACAGAACCGTCCCCCTTGTCCGCCCTTGTCCGATGAATGGAGGTAAACATGCAGGAACGAAACCAAAAGATCATAGTCGCCTTGGATTTTCCGGGGAAGGAAAAAGGAAATCATATCATTCAAGCGTTGGCCGGAAGCGGCTGCTGGACGAAAGTGGGGCTGGAACTCTATGCCCACGAGGGGCCCCAAATTGTCCGTGAATTAAAGAGTCTGGGTTTTCCGGTGTTTCTTGACTTAAAGCTCCATGATATCCCCAATACCGTCGTGGGGGCGGTGCGGACGCTGACGAAGTTGGAGCCGGATATGCTCGATGTCCACTGCAGCGGAGGGTATGATATGATGGCGCGTGCAGTGGAAACCGCCCAGGAGACTGAGCGCTCAACGGGAAAACGGCCGCTCATGATTGGGGTTACGGTTTTGACCAGCATGTCTGGGGAGACGCTGCACACTCAACTTGGGGTCGCTAAGGATCTGAACGAACAGGTTCTTTTTCTTGCCCGCCTGGCCCAGCGGGCTGGCATGGATGGCGTCGTAGCTTCGGCCAAAGAGGCCGCGTTTTTACGCAAAGCCCTGGGCCCGGAATTCATCATCATCACACCGGGGATTCGACCGGCCTGGAGCCAGCATTATGACCAGGTTCGGGTCGTCACCCCGAAGGATGCCCTGGCGGCGGGCAGCTCTTACCTTGTTGTGGGCCGTCCGATTACGGGGGCTGAAGATCCGCAGCAAGCGTTAGAAAAGCTTTGGGATTAGGAGATACAGGCAATTCATCAAGGTTATGCAGTAAACTCATCAAGGCAATTGCAGGGCCGTGGATTCGAACAGCGAATGCAGCGGATGTCAACGTAGAGAGAGGATGAAGTCTATGGCAAAGGACGCTTTAGAGATTTTCCGCCAGAGTGGCGCTTTATTGGAAGGGCATTTCCGCTTAACCTCAGGGAGGCACAGCGCTCAGTACATGCAGTGTGCCCAAGTCCTGCAGCATCCGGCCTTAGCCGCAGAATTGGTGCAGGAATTAGCCGCAAAGTTCCAGGGGCAGGGGATTCAGACCGTGATCGGCCCGGCGATGGGTGGGATTATCGTGGCTCATGAAGTGGGCCGGGCCCTGGGCACGCGGGCACTGTTTACCGAGCGGGAAAACGGCATGATGAGCCTGCGGCGTGGTTTTGGCTTGGCTGCGGGGGAGCGGGTCTTGATTGTAGAAGATGTGATCACGACCGGGGGCTCGGTGAAAGAAGTCATTGAAGTGGTTCGCGAAAAGGGAGCGATTCCGGTCGGGGTAGCAGTTCTTGTGGATCGCAGCGGCGGAAAAGCCGATTTCGGACTGCCATTGGCGAGTGTGCTGCAGCTGGATATTGAAACCTTCGAGCCGGAGATATGCCCGCTCTGTGCCCAGGGGATTCCGGCCGTCAAGCCTGGGAGTCGACAGGTGACAATTGCCTAGGGTTCTGATATAATTCTCTCACATGTGAGTATTTACCAGGGAGGTGGAGTCAGTGATGAAAAAACTGATCTTATTTATCATTGACTCGCTTCACCCCGTAGTCTTAGAGAGGACCCTTTCTGAAGGGAATGCTCCGGCCTTAAGTTTCTTAGCGCGCCATGGGCATTATTATGATCACGTCGTTTCTTGTTTCCCGACGATGACCCCGGTGGCCATGAGTTCGATCATCACTGGGCACCTGCCGAATCTCCACGAAGTACCGGGATTCATTTGGTATCATGAGAAGCTCTTCCAGGTGGTGGACTATGGGGCGACTTGGCAGAGTTTGGTGAAACTTGGACCGGACAAAGTGATCCGGAATTTGTTGAAACGCCTGAATGAGGAGCATTTGAGCCGTCTTACCCCTACCCTCTACGAGAAACTGGAGAAAAATGGACTGACCTCCGGCAACATCAACTTTTTCATTCACCGCGCCCGTCGGGAATATATTACAAAAATACCGCCGGTCATGACCTTGGCCAGCGGTTTTCGTCTCTACAAAGAAAAGGTTTTTGGACCGCATGTGCTATCCTTAGGCGATCTTGTGCGACCGCTGCCGAGAAAAAGACAACTCTTCTCCCCAACTGGGATATTCCACCGTTTCGGTTTTAATGATGTGTTTTCCGGTCAGATGGCAGCCCGCTTGATCGAAGCCGGCCAGCAGCCGGATTTCCTCATGGTCTATTTTCCAGACAATGATAAACACTCCCATGTTAAAGGTCCGCTGCGCACGGGGCCTTCGATTGAGCGAGCGGATCGATCCGTGGCTGCGGTACTCAATGCTATTGGCCCTTGGAACAAGGCCTTAGAAGAGAATGTTATCATCGTCACAGGGGATCACTCCCAAACTACGGTAGGGCTGGGGGATGAATATTTGATTGACTTGGATCGGGCTTTGCGTCCGTTTAAGCGGCTCAAAGCGACTGAAAAGGCCAATGAGAAAGACCGGGAGATCGCCATCTGCCCCAATGAACGCATGGCTTTTGTCTACCTTTTGCAGGATCACAAGACGCTCTTGCCTGAAGTGGTTGAAATATTGGCACGGGATCCTCGCAATGCCCAAGTCGCCTGGAAGTCCCACCATAATGGGTATACGGTCATCCAAGGGGGAACGGAAAATCGACTCAATTTCTCGCCTGGTGATGCCTATACGGATGAATACGGGCAGGGTTGGGATTGCATAGGCGATCTCGAGGTTGTTGATGCTAAGGTTTCCTCGGAGGGAATCCTTAAATTCGGTCAGTACCCGGATGCCTTTTCTCGTTTGGTTGGAGCCCTGGATGCCCGTAACAGCCCGAAGATTGTCCTGTCGGCCCGTGCCGGCTACGAATATTTTGCTGAAGGTGCACCCATTCACCCCGGTGGGGGAAGCCATGGTTCCCTGGAGGCGGAGGATTCCGTTGTTCCGATGATCATTGCGGGGACGGCTGAAGGGCTCAACCATCCCCGGATCACGGATTTGTTTTCTTTTATTCTTAAGCACTTTCAGGTAAGCCCATAGTGTTACTCGGTGATTTACGCTTCGGTACTGAGGAGGGTTTCCAGAACCTCCGGTTTCGGGGTAAGGTAAAGGGTCCAGTTTTGCTCATAAATGACCATGCCTGGTTTGGCTCCGTTGGGTTTCTTTAGCTGACGCACATGGGTGTAATCCACTGGCACTTGAGATGAACCCCTGGCCTGACTGAAATGAATTGCCAAAGCGGCGGCCTCTTCGAGGGTCACATCATCTGGAAACTCCTCGTCATCAGCCAGTGGCACTAACACATGGGAACCGGGGATGTTTTTGACGTGGAGCCAGAGATCCCCTGGCTTGCCGCGTTTTAACGTGAGATAATCATTTTGTTTGTTGTTCTTGCCGACCAGAATGGGTTGGCCCTGGCTCGATTGAAAGACGCGCAGTTTAATCGGGAATTTTCCCGGTTTGTCTCCTTGTTTTGAGCTAGACTTCCCCCTAGACTTTCCTCCTTGTTTTCCTACGGGTCGGTTTTTTTTGTCCTCTTTGCGTCCAGCCAGGTAACCTTGTTCGACAAGTTCGGTGTGCACTTCCTCGAGTTCTTCTAAGGAGGAAGCTTGCTTCAGGCTTACCATCAAGGAATCTAAATATTCAAGTTCAGTCAATCCGGCTTGGCGTAGCGGTTCTGTTTTTTGCAGAGCCGCTTTTGCTTTGTTATACAGCTTATAAAAGCGCTGGGCATTGTCGATCGCGTTTAACCTGGGATCGAGCGGGATGCGGACGAGGGGAAGCTCGGGCTCGTGGTAGTTTTCGACTTCCACTACCTCCATTCCTGGGCTGATGCGGTAGAGGTTAGCGGTGATGAGTTCGCCGAAGCGTTGGTATTTAAAAGACTCGCGGGCCGTTGCCAGGGTTTCTTCATAAATCGTGAGCTTTCTGGCTAAATGAGCGCGGAATTCCTGGACGACCTTGAGGAGGGAGCCACGCTTGGCCTCAAGGGTATTATGGCTTGCCTTGGATTCGAAGAAACGCGCGATCACTTCGTTGACACTGGAAAGTGTTGTCATGGGCAGTCCTTCATACTGTTGGAAAGGCACAAAGGTGAAAGCTGCCGGAGTCCTCCCGTCATCAAGGCGAAAGTAAAGTCGGGGATCCGGATTCGCGCCCCGCTGTTGCCCCAGGCGGGCATAGGCCTGATAGAGACGGACAAGGTCGATTTCCCCGCAGTCACTGAGGCGGGTTTTCCCGTCAAGGCTTGAGGTCACTACGATCTCCAAAGCCAGTTCGGGGCCAATCCCATTGAATCGAGCCAGCAAAATGTCGGTAAGCTTGTGTTCCAGGTCTTCAGTATAAAGTATCTGGCGGAATGCGTCTTCTCCTGAAACCTCTTCGACTTTCCCCTGCGACGGTGGCAGGAGGTAGGGACGGCCCGGCAGGACTTCCCGGTGGCGGCTTAGGGCATGGGAATACCGGCGCATACCATCCAGAATAATCCCGGTTTTGGGGTCAACGAGGAGAAGGTTGGAGTGCTTACCCATGATTTCCAACGTGAGCTGAAGCGTGGCCAAGTCCCCAAATTCGTTGTAGTTTTGAATACTCAAGGTGACGATACGCTCTAATCCCAGTTGTGTTAGTCCCAGGATCTTCCCGCCTTCTATATGTTTGCGGAGGATCATGCAAAACATCGGTGGACTCACAGGATTTTTTTTGCTCTCCTTGGTCAGGTGCAGTCGAGCTCCTGTCGCGCTGGCATTGAGCAAGAGCCGAAAGGATGCCCCAGGCTGGTGCAAAATCAGGTGTACTTCCTCTTTCTCCGGCTGCTGAATCTTATCAATCCGAGCCCCAACCAATTGCGGGGCCAGTTCTGCTGTTAAATAAGAAAGCGTTATTCCATCTAAAGCCATTTTCGAAACTCCTTTAAATCCAGATGGTTTCATTCTAGCGTATTCCACACTTTGTTTCAAACGTACTAATAAACCCCTTTGCCCAAAGTCGTGGACAAGGGGTATTTTTGTCCACGTTTTGGAATAAACATGGACTAAATCGGAACCCTAACACCCCAAACCAACAACGCGAAGAGGAGGAAGACAAACCCATGAAACAGCAGGCATGGCACGTCTTGCCCTGGCTTGATGTAGCCAAAATCTTGGATGTGCATCCAGGCAAGGGTCTAAGTCTCAAAGAAGTGAATCGGCGGCTGGCCGAAATCGGGCAGAACGTACTGAGTGAGAAGAAGGGAGTGCATCCCGTTTTTCTCTTCTTGGGCCAGTTCAAAGACTTTATGGTCATGGTACTTTTAGCGGCGACCATTGTTTCCGGGCTTTTAGGTGAAATCGCGGATGCCGTGACGATCATGGCCATCCTGATCATTAATGCCATTCTCGGGTTCGTCCAGGAGTACCGGGCGGAACGCTCGATGGAATCGCTGCGCTCCCTGACAGCACCGGAGGCACGGGTCATGCGGGAGGGGGTAGAATCACGGATACCGGCTGCTGAACTCGTACCGGGGGACATTGTGATCTTGGAAGCCGGGGATCGCATCCCGGCGGATATGCGCTTTATCCAGGCGGTCAACCTGGAGGTGGAGGAATCGGCTCTGACTGGGGAATCGCATCCGGTAGGGAAGACGATGGCCCCCCTGATGGATGAGCTGATGCCGATGGCCGATCGGCGCAATATGGGATATATGGGGACGGTCGTGGTTAATGGCCGGGGTGCAGGCGTAATCGTGTCCACGGGGATGGACACGGAGATGGGTGTCATTGCTGGAATGATTCAGAGTGTGGAGGATGAAGAAACCCCACTGCAAAAGCGCTTGGCCCAGTTGGGTAAATGGCTGGTCATCCTGAGCATCGCTGTGTGTATTGTGGTGGTCGTGACGGGTATTCTCCGTGGGGAAGGATTCTACAAGATGTTCTTTGCTGGGGTGTCTTTGGCTGTGGCCGCCATACCGGAAGGTTTGCCTGCCATTGTGACCGTGGCCCTGGCCATCGGAGTGCAGCGAATGGTGCAGCGCCAGGCGATTATCCGCAAGTTGCCTGCGGTCGAAACGCTGGGTTGCGCGACCGTGATCTGTTCCGATAAAACGGGGACACTGACGCAAAATGAGATGACGGTTCGGCAAATTTACACCGGTGGTAAATTTGTGACGGTTTCCGGGCAGGGGTATGATCCGAAAGGGGAATTCCACGGGGCTGACCCTACCCAAGAACGGGAACCCTTGCGCGAAACCTTGAGGATTTCAGCACTGTGCAACAATTCCACCTTAACTAAAAAAGGGGTAAGGGTTGCCGGGTTATTCCGTTCGAATGCCGCACAGGAAGCGCCCTGGGGTATTGACGGGGATCCGACGGAGGGTGCGCTTCTCGTGGCCGCTGCTAAGGCAGGGATCTGGCGGGAAGTCCTGGAACGTAAAGAAGAACGGCTGGATGAGATTCCTTTTGATTCCGACCGCAAACGGATGAGCGTGATTTATAAGGGAAAACAGGGCAAGCGGGCCTTTGTCAAAGGTGCGCCGGACACGGTTTTAAAACTCTGCCGTCGGGAACTGACGGCAAACGGGGTTGCCGAGCTGACGAGTGAACGTCGCCGGGAAATTCTGCAGGCCAACGATAAAATGGCCAGGCAGGCTTTGCGGGTTTTAGCCATGGCTGAGAAGCCGCTGGATGAGCGGGCTGCTCTGGCTCTTCATAATGTAGAAAATGACCTTATCTTTGTCGGGCTGGCCGGGATGATCGACCCGCCCAGAGCGAGCGCCCGCAAGGCGATTCAGGTCTGCCGCCAGGCGGGGATTAAACCGGTCATGATCACAGGGGATCATCGCTTAACAGCGGAAGCGGTGGCGGGGGAACTGGGGATTCTACGCAATCAGCGCGCTGGGGTGCTCACTGGGGTGGAACTCGATCAGATGAGCGATGAAGAATTGACTGAGCAGGTGATGGATGTTTCCGTCTACGCTCGGGTGACGCCCAAGGACAAACTGCGGATTGTACGCGCCTTCAAGAAACGGGGCCAAGTCGTAGCCATGACCGGGGATGGGGTCAATGATGCCCCAGCCGTTAAGGAAGCGGATATCGGGGTCTCCATGGGCAAGACGGGCACCGATGTCACCAAAGAAGCGTCGGCGATGGTCTTAGGGGATGACAATTTCGCTACGATCGTCGCAGCCGTGGAAGAGGGGCGCGCGATTTACGACAATATCCGCAAATTCATCCGCTACTTGCTTTCCTGTAATCTGGGCGAAGTCCTGACCATGTTTCTCGCAACCCTAGTCGGGCTGCCGCTGCCACTCCTTCCGATTCAGATCCTTTGGGTCAACCTCGTCACGGACGGACTGCCTGCCATGGCTTTAGGAGTTGATGGCGCGGATCCTGACATCATGGATCGTCCGCCCCGGGCTCCTGGAGAGCGAATTTTCGCTCGGGGACTTGCTCGCAAGATTGGCATCCGAGGGACGCTTATCGGTTTAGGAACCTTGACGGTTTTTGTCGCCGCCTTATTCCTAGGGGTCAACATGCTGGTGGCCCGGACCATGGCCTTTTCAACCTTGGTGTTCTCCCAGCTCTTTCATGTTTTCGACTGTAAGTCAGAAGAACGGGGGATCTTCGAAGTTGGACTACTTTCAAATCCCTACTTGGTCGCAGCGGTCAGTATTTCGACCCTCATGCAATTGAGCGCTATTTACCTACCGCCCTTGCAAGCGGTGTTTAAGACCGCACCCCTCGTGGGCTGGCAGTGGGGCCTCGTCCTGGTCGTGGCCGGAGGACCATCACTTCTGATCGGCTTTGTGCGTTTGCTGAAGAACGCCTGGAATGGAAAAACGGCCGGGGCCAAAGCGTAATTAGGTCAGTTGTTTAACACGCCTTCTGAATAAGAGTGAAAGGCGTGTTTCTTTCTGAAAGAACCCGGCTTCCCTGTCCGGCGTATAGCGCTGATATGTGTTGTGTATACTTTTTCTGACATAGTTGACCCAATGCCTGGCAACGTAGTA
>JAIMKP010000010.1:79665-80119 GCA_020692355.1 Desulfosporosinus sp. | reverse complement strand
AAGTCTCGATGTTCAACTTTAGTTGAACGAGTTCACTCTTTTAGCCGATAGCCTCATGCCTTTAGCCGACAGCGTCCTGCTGAGTACGCTAGCCGGGGTTAGTCTCGCATCGGGATCCCGCGCTCGCGCAAATAACGCTTGGCCTCGGCCATACTGTACTCCCGATAATGGAATATGGAAGCCGCCAAGACCGCATCTGCTTCCCCAGCGGTCAATCCTTCCGCCAGATGCTCCAAGTTACCCACCCCACCGCTCGCGATCACCGGGAGGGAAACCGCCCGGCTGACCGCCCGCGTTAATTCCAGATCATAGCCGGCTTTGGTACCGTCCCGATCCATCGAAGTCAGGAGGATTTCCCCGGCTCCTAAACGTTCTGCTTTCTCAGCCCAATCTAGGGCATCCATTCCAGTCGGGGTACGACCGCCGTGGATGTATACTTCCCATTTCCCCGGGG
>JAIMKP010000010.1:0-79622 GCA_020692355.1 Desulfosporosinus sp. | reverse complement strand
AAAGGCAAAAGCCCCTTCTTCGATGAGCTGCGGGTTCTGCAGTGCTGCCGTATTTAAAGAGACCTTATCCGCCCCCGCCCTGAGCATGCGCCGAATATCTTCGATACTCCGCAACCCTCCACCAATTGTGAAGGGAATGAACACTTCCTCTGCCGTCCGCCGCACCACGTCGATCATCGTCTCGCGCCCCTCGGCTGATGCGGAAATGTCGAGGAATACCAGTTCATCGGCCCCCTCCTGATCATAATAGGCCGCCAACTCGACTGGATCCCCTGCGTCTCTCAGATGAATAAAATTTGTCCCCTTGACGACCCGTCCTTCATGCACATCTAAACAGGGGATAATCCGCTTTGCTAACATCTCTCAGTCCCGCCTTCCCTGACCAAACCCAGGTTCCCTCGAATCAGTGCTAACCCTGGCCCCTCGGGCCACTGCCAAAGCCTCTTTTAATGAAATCATCCCTGCATAGAGGGCTTTCCCGATAATCGCCCCTTCAATTGAGGTTCCACGGGCGACTTCCTCAGCCAACTGCTGAATGTCTGCCAGGGAAGAAACCCCGCCCGAAGCGATAACCTCAAGCCCGCTGGCTTTGGCCAGCTGAATTGTGCTCTTAAGGTTCACCCCTTGGAGCATCCCATCGCGCGAAATATCGGTATAGACCACATGCTGAACCCCCATCTCCCGCATCGCCCGTCCCAAAACCTCGGCGCTCAGTTTGGTCTGTTCAGCCCATCCTTGCACCGCAACTTGGCCATCTTTGGCATCGATCCCCACGACAATCCGCTCACCGAATCGGCGTACCGCCTCCTCCACCAATTCCGGGTTTTTCACGGCCACCGTGCCCAAAATCACACGCTCCACCCCGAGATCCAGGAGTTCCTCCATCCGCTCCAAGGAACGGATCCCGCCTCCGGTCTGCACTTTCATCGGTACAGCCTGCACGATCGCCCGAATCGCTGCATCATTGACAGGCTTTCCCGCAAAAGCCCCATTGAGATCGACAATATGCAGATATTCCGCTCCAGCCTCGGCAAAACCCAAGGCCACCTCGAGCGGATTCTCGCCATAAACGGTGGCATCTTGCATCCGTCCTTGGAGTAAGCGGACTGCTTTTCCTTCTTTAAGATCAATGGCCGGAAAGATCCGCATGCTCCTGCACCAACCTTCCAAAGTTCTCCAAAAGTTTCAGGCCCCAGGTCCCGGATTTTTCGGGGTGGAACTGGGATCCCCAGACGTTGCCCTGCCCAACCAAGGCCGGGAATCTAACCCCGTACTCACTCGTACCTAACACAACCCCTTCATCCTTCGAAAGGGCATAATAAGAATGCACAAAATAAAACCATGTCTCTTGAGGGACCCCTTCTGTCAGGGGATCCGTTTTTTTCCAGTGAACCGTATTCCAGCCCATATGCGGGATCTTCCGTCCAGGTAGAAATTTGACCACGCGACCGGGTAGGAGCCCCAGACCCCGGTGTTCTCCGTGCTCTTCACCGATTTCAAAGAGAACCTGCATTCCCAGACAGATCCCCAAGAAGGGCTTGCCTGAATGGGCAAACTCCAGAAGAGGCTCAACCCAATCCCCTTGCCTGAGTGCCGCCATGGCATCCGCAAAAGCCCCTACACCCGGTAGGATGAGTCCCTGCATCCCCCGCATCTCCTCCGGACTGACCAATACGCTAGCCTTGAACCCTGCTTTTGCCAAGCCTTTTTCCACACTGCGCAGGTTTCCCCGCCCGTAATCGACGATGCCAATCGTCCCCATGCCTACAAAACCCCTTTCGTGGACAACACACCCGAATAGCGGGGGTTTTCCCGAACCGCCTCTCCCAAGGCTCGACCTACTGCCTTAAACACAGCTTCCAGGATGTGATGGCTGTTCTTCCCCGAGAGGAGGCGGACATGAAGAGTAAGCCCGGCTTGTACCGCAAAGGCCCGAAAAAACTCTTCTCCCATTTCCGTGGGAAATAAACCCACATTTCCTGGCGGCAAATCGACAGCCCAGACCAGGTAAGGGCGGTCTGAGATATCCAAAGCCACCTGCACCAGGGCTTCATCCATCGGCAAAAGGGCATTCCCGAAGCGTTCAATCCCTTGCTTGGCCCCGAGAGCTTCCCGTAAAGCCTGTCCCAGCACGATGCCACAATCTTCGATCGTGTGGTGGGGATCCACCACCAAATCTCCCTTGGCCGTCACTTCTAAATCAACATAGGAAAATCGACTCAAAGCCGTCAGCATGTGGTCGAAAAAACCAATCCCTGTCTCGACACGGGCCTCGCCTGTTCCGTCCAGATTGACATTGAGCACGATGTCCGTTTCCTTTGTCTGACGCACTACCTTTGCCCGACGCATTCCCCATCCCCCTTCCTACAACACTAGCCTACTCTCAGCCCAGAGCCTTTGTTTAGGTAACACACCTACTTTGCTATGTCCCGTGCTAGCAACTTTTCTGTACAGGCGTGCTTGCCTTTACACTAACATGAGCTTGTCTTTACGCTAACATGATCTTGCATCCCAGCAACTCCCCTTGACGCTCGCAACCTTTCTTTATGCCTGTACCCCTCCGCCAGCTATCTCCCGTACCGCCTTCAGGAACGCGCGATTCTCCTCAGGCTTGCCGACACTCACCCTGAGGCTCTTACCAAGTACGGGTATCTCCCCTAAATTACGCACCAAAAATCCTTTGGCTAACAGAGCTTCCGCCCAAGCATCTGCATCCTCCGGTTGAAATAAGATAAAGTTTGCTGCCGTCGGAAAAACGCGCAGTCCGGGGAGTTTCCCTAAATCTGAGGCCATTTTCTTTGTTTCTGCCTGGATGATCCGAATCTGCTCGCGATACCCTTCCAAATAACGCAAGGCCACAACACCCGCCTTTTGACTGAAGGCATTGACATTAAACGGCTGACGGGCCCGATTGAGAAGGCTAATGGTTCCAGCCTGACCGATCAAATACCCGAGCCGAAGCCCAGCAAGCCCAAAGGCTTTGGAAAAGGTCCGCATCACCAAAAGATTGGGATAGCGGTTGATCTCACGCTTTACACTCGCTTCCGAGAACTCGGCATACGCCTCATCGACCACCACGATTTTTCCGGATTCCCGTACAATCCGTAGAATATCCTCCTGCGCAAAGAGCGACCCTGTGGGGT
The DNA here is from genome assembly GCA_020692355.1 of Desulfosporosinus sp. Classification (GTDB taxonomy): domain Bacteria; phylum Bacillota; class Desulfitobacteriia; order Desulfitobacteriales; family Desulfitobacteriaceae; genus JAJZPA01. The sequence goes on along the minus strand of JAIMKP010000010.1, from coordinate 76,479 downwards.
TATTCGGGCTGCAGAGAATGATCACACTAACAGCAGGGTTCTCTGACGCTCGAAGCATTTCTTCGACATCCAGGTTCACCCCGCCCAGAAGTGGTACGCGCTCAACCTCTGTCCCTGTCACTCGGGCAGCGGCTTCATACATGACAAACGTGGGTGGGTGAATCAGCAGAGTTCGTTTAGGACCACCAAACACAGAAAGAAGCAACTGAATAAGCTCATCGGAACCGTTTCCGGTAAGAAGGTTGTCCTCTGCTGTTTCGGTGTATTGGGACAATGCCTGTTTTAAAGCCCTGGCTTCCCCATCAGGATAACGGTTAAATTCGAAACCCTGGCCGCCCTCACCGCTCCAGCCGAAAAGCTCCTCTTTCATCCCTGTCGGCCAAGCGAACGGATTTTCATTAGCATCAAGTTTCACGACATTGGGATAGATTTTGCTCACATAGGGCTTTAACGTCAGAATGTCTGGACGTACTAATTGATCGACTCTTTCCGTAATATTCATGGCTTACGCCGGCCGCTTTTGTTCCCAGTCGCTTCCACGTACTGATACAGGCCAGCAGAACCCTCCCCTCAGATTTATTCTCTTCCGTAAGACCCGCTTCTACAAGTGGATCTTACGGAACAAACTTTATCGGAAAGCTCCATTTGCTTCGATTCGCCCTGAGACTTGCGCGTTCGGAATTAATTTTTTATCCTGCGTGCTTCCACCGCCCGAGCGTGTGCTTCCAACCCCTCCCGGCGTGCAAGCAGGGCGATCTTCTCCCGCTCCCGCTCCAAGGCCTGTTCAGAGTAATGAATCACACTCATCTTCTTTAAGAAGGTATCTACATTTAACGGGGAATAAAAGCGAGCGGTTCCCCCAGTCGGCAACACATGATTCGGGCCGGCAAAATAATCCCCAACGGGCTCTGGGGAATATCTCCCTAGAAACACCGCCCCTGCGTTGCGTACCTGGCCCAACCAAGCATAAGGCTCTGCCACCACCAGTTCAAAATGTTCTGGTGCGATTCGGTTAGCCAGTTTAATCCCTTCGGCCACATCTTTTACCAAAACTGCCGCCCCGTAAGTTTCCCAAGAGGCGCGGGCGATTTCCTGTCTCGGCAACGTTGCTAATTGTTTCTCCACTTCGGTCACCGTTTCCTCTAACAGACGAAGGCTCGGAGAGACCAAAATCGCTGAAGCCAGGCGGTCGTGTTCAGCCTGGGAAAGTAAATCGGCTGCCAATTCCCTTGGACGACCGCTTTCATCAGCTAAGACGAGAATTTCGCTCGGCCCAGCCAGCATGTCGATATCCACCGTACCAAAAACCTGTTTCTTGGCCAAGGTCACAAAAATGTTTCCAGGTCCCGTGATCTTATCCACCCGCCGAATCTGCTCCGTACCGTAGGCTAAAGCGGCAATCGCCTGAGCACCCCCAAGACGGTAGATTTCCCTCACTCCCGCTTCCGCTGCGGCCACGATGACTTCAGGAAGTAGGCTGCCATCGGCACGGGGCGGACTCACCATCACGATTTCTTCCACACCGGCAGCCACGGCTGGTAGAGCATTCATGAGCACTGAGGAAGGATAAGCAGCCGTCCCGCCGGGCACATAGATCCCAACTCTCTGCAAAGGGCGAATCAGCATCCCGAGCATCGTTCCATCCGCTTCCGGTTCGAGCCAGGACGTTCGTTTCTGCTTTTCATGAAAACGGAGGATATTCGCTTTCGCTTCACGCAAAGCTTCCAGAAAGCCATCATCCACCGCCTGATAGGCCCTCTCGATCTCCTCTGCGCTCAACCGCAACCCCTTTTCCCGCAGATCCGCCTTGTCCAGTTCCAAGGTAAACTGATAAAGGGCTTCATCCCCTTCGCGCCTTACCCTATCCAGAATCTCCGCCACCCGGCGTTCCAAAGCTGAATCATCCCCATAGGATTTACGGGTGAGCCTGGTTAAATCCATATTGTCTAACTTCTCGATTCGCATCGCGGCCTCTCCTCCCACACATCTATTTCTCATTTAGTTATTTCTCATTTTTCATCATCCACTATCCCAATCCAGCTCTCAACATTTAGCTATCCCCAAGTCCTTGCGCTTCCCGCAAACGCTCGACCAGCTCCTGAATCCGTTTGTATTTCATGCGGTAGGACACCCGGTTAGCAATCACCCGAGTCGTCGCTTCCAAGATCGGGGCCACTTCAACCAGATGGTTTTGCCGTAAAGTTGTACCCGTTGAGACAATATCGACAATCATCTCCGCTAACCCCACCCGAGGTGCCAGCTCGATATTGCCATGAAGTTTAATCGGTGTAACCTGCATCCCCAACTCGCTGAAAAAGGTTTGGGCCACACGGGGAAATTTGGTCGCCACCCTTTGGTGGTTGAGGGAAGTTAAGTCAAATGACCCATCCGCTTGTCTGGGTGGCACCTTCTCCTCCGGCATCGCCACCACAAACCGGCAATATCCAAACTTCAGATCCAAGAGTTCTGCGACATCCTTGTTCTCTTCCAACAACGTGTCCTTCCCGACAAATCCAAGATCCGCTGCCCCGTATTCAACATAAGTCGGAATGTCCGTGGGTCGACAAATAACGATTTGCGCTGCCTGTTCCGGAAACTCAAACAGCAGCTTGCGGGAATCCTCATTCACGTCCCGACAAGCCAAACCTGCCTGGCTCAGCACATCTAAAGAATCCTCCAAGAGCTTGCCCTTGGGCAAAGCAATGGTGAGAAAATTGCGCGGCATCTTACTCCATCCCCTCTAAGTGTTTAACTCTTAACACAGTAGCCCATACAAATTCTTTGAACCTTTCAAAGGCAGCTTCTACTTTGCTTTATCTTGTTAAAGTATTAGCATGTTGCAATAGCATTATAACAAAAGTAGTGAGGCTGCGCAATACACGAAACGAAGCCCTTGAACACCGTTAAACGTGTTCAAGGGCTTCGTCTTTTGAGGGGTAACCCCTCGTAGAGACTATTCACTTACATTGACTTTTCCACGCAACAGAATATGGGCTGGTGCAAAAACCTGAACCCAAATATCCTTAAAACCCGCCTCTTCCAGCATCCTGACCCATTCTTCTATTGAAGGACGTTCACCCAAGGGAGGGCTCATAGGCATTTCTTTTTTTGCCATTCGATAACCCATACTTCTCCGTTTGTCCTGAGAATTCTTAGTGTATCCCGCAGATAATTTAGCGGATCGTGCAATTCATGAAGAACACCCTACTATTTTTTCTAGCATGCAGCTTGGCGTTGGGTACGCGCCGCAGGGCGGCTTTTCATGAGTAACCCGAGCAGGCCAGCTAAGATCGGCAAACAGAAAATGACAGAAATCGCCGTTGAAAGACCCCATATATCGCCGATACGGCCCAGAAAAATCACTGCGATACCGCCAAGTCCTCCGGCAAATCCCATCGTCAGCCCCGCTGCCAGCGCCTTGTTTTCTGGAATAGCCTCTTGAGCGGCTACAACCGTCACGGAAAAGCTAGACAACAAAGTTGCCCCGGCTAAGGCCAAGAAAATCGTACTCAGCGTACCTTGCGTATTGAGAAAGGCAAAGAACAAAGGGGTGGACAGAACCAAAGAACCAACAATCAGGCGTTTTCGTCCATAAAAATCCGAAATAAAACCGCCTAGAATCCCACCGAAAGCTCCGGCGAAGAGCATAATCGTGACCAGATGACTTGCAGCAATGTTCGATAAGTTTTGAGATTTTAAATAGAGGGGCAGGAGCGTTAACATCCCCGTATAGGCCAGAGAACGAATCGCAATGACACCCAGCAGGGCTACAAGTTCACGTGCCGCTAACTTTAAAGAATTTACAACCGCTGATAGTGCTGGGGCGTTACCGGTTAAAACGTCATTGCGTGGTGCAAAAAGAAGGAGCAAAATAGCGACCAGAACTCCAGGAATCACGGTGACAAGCGTAGCGTGTAAACCATAAGCTTGGAATAAGGGAACCAACAGAAGTGGGCCTAAGGCAAACCCGAAGTTACCAAAGGCTACGAAAGCAGACAGTAAAACGGCTTTACGCTCACCACTCAAAACATTAACCATCGTTGAAGCCTGGGGATGAAAAGTTGCTGTACCAAGACCGGCCAGTCCCGCAAGGGTGACCAGAACCACATAGTTCTGGACGATGCCTGTTAGACTGAGCATGATGGCCATCCATAAAGTACCCACATAAACGAGCCAACGTTTACCTTGACGATCCATAAAATAGCCAAAAAAAGGCTGGGTCAACGATGACGTTATGGTAAAAGCGGAAACTAAAATAGCGGCTCGAGTGGCTGTGAAGCCGGGATTAACTACAACCAGGAAAAGGAGCATCTGCGGCAAATAATTACTGTATAGGTCATTTAACATGTGTGCAAGAGAAAGTACAGCGATTTTTGAGTAGTTAATTTGTTGGTTCTTGTTCATGAAAAGACTCCTTTCAAGTGATCAGGACGTATTGACAGTGTCAATCTAATCTATGTGCTTTCCTTATCATCTCTGATGTTCCCATAATGAGTTAGGAAAAACTCAAAATTAGCATGGCGTTGGCGAATGTCCTCAGCATATCCCTCAAGCGACAACATTCCCTTGGCAGTCACAGTGTACCATTTACGGGGTGGACCGGACTCTCTCATTTCCCAACTCGATTCAACAAGTCCATTTTTCTCCATCTCCTGCAAGCTACGGTAGACAATTGCACTATCAGAAAGGCAATGAGGAAGCTCAGTTTGTAATCTAGTCAGTAGTGAAGCCCCATACGCAGGGCCGTCACTTAAAAACAACAATAAAAAAGCAGGGGTATGACGGCCATGTTTTTTTGCCATTATTTCTTCACCTCTCCACCTTAACTCCAGTCAACCGTTTAAGACATATTACTGTTCATAACAGTAATATGTCTATAATATAATCCCTAAAAACCACGAAATCAACCCCTGATAGTTCAAAAAATACACAATCAGCAGGAATTTCGCCGGGAGTCCCCGAATCTCGTTATTATATTCTCAATCTCATTTTAGATGAAATTTTAGGGGGTTAAACTCATGCTTTGGCTCCGTTTTCAGAAATTCCTCAGACAATCTTCTGGAGATGACGGGATTCCCCGTCTCTCTCCGTGGCCTACCACCCTAATCTACACGCTCGTCGGCATCTTGTGGGTTCTTTTTTCCAACCGATTGCTGGGTTTGTTCGTCACCGACCACCAAACCTACATTGCCTTATCTACCATTAAGGGTTGGTTTTTTGTCGCGATCAGCTCCCTCCTGCTTTTTGTCCTACTCCAAAACATGGCCCGGCACATTGACACCGCAGCCCAGAACGTGGAAAACCACCTGCGGGATCTGGACGACGCTTACCGTTCCTTAGAGTTCACCCACGCAGAATTGGAGGCCACTACTGAAGAATTAAGCGCCGCCCACGACGAGGCTGCCCGACGTCTCCAAGAAATCTCCCAGCGTGATGCCTATCTCAAACTGTTTTACGACGGCATCTCCACTGGACTTATCCTGCAAGATTCAGCGGGCCATGCTCTGCAAGTGAACAAAGCCTTTTGCGATTTATTCGGGCAACCCTGCCGCCCGGAACAGGAACTCCCATCCTGGCCGGTAGGGACTTTGTGCTCTGCCGATGGAACCCCTTTTCACTGGCTTGACCTTCCTGTCCGAGTTGAAACCAAGGCTCACTCCGAGCATTTCTTGGAAATACGCTTTCGGCATCCCGTTCATCCTGAGCGCTGGTTTTTGCTCCACATCGATCAACTGACCGCTCCTGACGGCAGCCCCCAATATTTGAGCACCTTCCTGGAAATTACGGAGCAGAAGCGCCTCGCCCTGCAAGAAGATATCCTCTCCGGCATCGACCGCCTGCTTTTGGCCAAAGAACCCCTGTCCACAGTCTGGCAGTTCATCTGTGACCGCTTCGTCCAGGATCTCGGGTATCCCGGAGCTTGGGTCGGGACCAAGGAAGAAGATGGTTCCATAGCCATGCGGGCCCTTGCCGGGGCACCGGTTAGCCATCTGCTGACCGTACGCTGGGACGACTCTTCCTACGGGCAGGGGGCCGTCGGCTTAGCCATCCGCACGAAAAAACCACAGCTTTTCCACGTTCCCGGCCACCCTGACTTGGCTCCCTGGGCTGCTTTCTTCGCTGAACACGGACTGGAATGGGTTTTCGCCCTGCCTATTGAACACGATGGGGTGGTCATGGCTGTCCTCGTCCTGTACGGTAAATCCGCTGAGTGTTTCTCCCCTGCCTGCCGCCTGTCCCTACAAAATCTGGCCCTTAAAGCGCGCATAACCCTGGCCCTGGCCAGTGAACAAGAACAACTCAGCGCCAGCGAGACCCGGTATCGCACGATGTTCCAGCATATGAACAATGCCGTCGCTGTTTTGCAAGCGGTCAATGATGGGGAGGATTTCATCTTTAAAGAGTTTAATCCCGCCGCCGAACAGATCGACAAATTGTTATACTCCGAAGTGATCGGCCAGACGGTGACAACCGTATTTCCCGAGGCTGAGAAGCTGGGCTTTCTAGCTGCTTTCCGTCAGGTCTGGCGGAGCGGCGAACCCTGCCATTTACCTGCTACTTATTACCAGGACGGTCGTTTGGCTAGCTGGCGGGAAAACGAAATCTATCGTTTGCCTTCCCACGAGATAGTGGCCATCTATGAGGACGTTACCCCGCGCAAACGGGCTGAAGACGCCTTGTGGCAGGAAAAAGAACGGGCTCAGGTCACTCTGGACTCCATCGGTGACGCTGTGATCACCACTGATGTGCTTGGGGTCGTGGAGTACCTCAACCCCGTAGCCGAAACGTTGACCCGGTGGAAACGGGAAGACGCCGTGGGACACGGCCTGGATAAAGTATTCGTGATATTCAATGAGCAAACCGGAGCCCCTGTGGAAAACCCGGTAACACGCTGCCTGCGGGAGGGCAACGTAGTCGGATTGGCCAACCATACTGTGCTGGTTAACCGAGAAGGGCGCCGTTTCGCCATCGAAGACACGGCAGCACCGATCCGCAACCGACACGGGCAGACCATGGGAGCCGTTCTTGTTTTCCACGATGTCACTGACAAGCGAATTTTGCTGCGCCAGCTGGTCTACCAGGAGCAGCACGACGCTCTGACCGGGCTCCCCAACCTGCTCCTCTTCCGTGAGCACTTAACACAGGCCATGGCCCTGAGTCACCATCAGCAGAAACGGTTGGCTGTTCTGGTCTTAAATCTCAACCGTTATAAACTGATCAATGATGCTTTTGGTCACAACAAAGGGGATCTCCTCCTGCAGGAAATCTCCCGCCGTTTGGCTGACGCTTTGCCGCCTGAAGCCACCCTGGCCCGCCAGGGTGGGGATGAATTTCTCATCCTCTTGCCCCTGGTTGAACGGGAAAGTGATATCGCGAGGACAGCCGGTAGCCTTCTTGCCACCTTCGCTCAGGCTTTTCAACTGGATGCTAAAGCGTTGTATCCCAGCGCCACGATCGGCATCAGCATCTTCCCCAGTGACAGCGACGATCCGGAGACCCTCCTGCAACAGGCCAATACCGCCCTGCACCATGCCAAATCCAGACAACCGGGTGGTTACAGTTTCTTCACTACCGAGTTCAATACTCAATTTTCCCACCGCCTGGAGATTGAAATCAACCTCCGCCATGCTCTGGAAAACGACCAGTTTTCTCTTTTTTACCAACCCCTGGTGGATCTGCGCACAGGCGAGCTTACCGGTGTTGAAGCACTGATTCGCTGGCAGCTTCCGGATCGGGAGTTCATCCCTCCGTCCGTTTTCATCCCGGTGGCCGAGGAAACCGGCCTCATCGTACCCATTGGGCACTGGGTTCTGGAAACAGCCTGCCGCCAGTTCCTGCTCTGGAAGGACGGGAATCTGCCCGTGCCTAAAGTGGCAGTCAACCTTTCTGTCCGCCAATTCAACGAACCCAATCTTGCCGGGGTCATTACCGGCATTTTGACGCAAACCGGTATGTCACCCTCCGCCCTTGAAGTAGAAATTACCGAAAGCGTTCTTCTGGACAATGTTGATCAAGCTCTCAAAGTCTTGGCTGACCTAAAGCAAACGGGCATTGCCTTGGCCATCGACGATTTTGGGACCGGTTACTCTTCCTTCAGCTATTTACACCGTTTGCCGTTGGATAAACTAAAAATTGACCGTAGCTTTACCATGGACATCTCCGGAAGGAGCGGTGCCAAAGTAGTCATCGGCATCATCCAATTGGCCCATAGCCTAGGCCTCAAAGTCTTGGCGGAAGGTGTCGAAACACGCGAGCAACTCGAGTTTTTCCGCACCCATCTCTGTGACGAGATCCAAGGATACCTGGCCTGTCCGCCTTTGCCCTTTGCAGAGCTGTCTGAACGTTTAAGCAAAGGTGATTGGCTGGTTTCCAGCGCGCCGGCTACAACTACCGACCTAGCATAAGAAAAGGCCTCTGCAAAGAAAGGATCCAGTGGAAAAAACATGTTGAAAGCCGGGCTGCAGGAGACGACCATACCGCTGGATGGCTTTCGGAAATCATTGCTGAGATCCATAGAAATCTGGAGCGTGGCAAGCTGAGTTACGATTGGTGGCTCTCCGAGCAGAACTGTCAGTTGCAGATCCGGAATATAAGTACAAATCAATAAGCCGGGCCAAATGACCCGGCTTCGCTTTTACTTATGCCCCCTTCTACTGGCACTCCACGTTTTCTTACTCCCACCGCCGTTTATCGATCAACTGAGGTTCTTTCCTAGGCAGGATACCTATTGCTACCATCTGAAGATGGGGCCTGATCCTGATCCGTTCGCGCAATTCGTCCTGCAAGGATTTTAGTAAATCCTCCCCTGCCCCGGGCAATGCTTCGCTCTCCAGATATAGAGTAAACCGGTCGCTGTTGTCCTCCCTAGTGACCACGGCTTGATAATAGGATACCCAAGCCGTGTTTTCTAGAATCGGCGCAAACTGTTTGAGATGGACGAACATTCCTTTTACTTTGACCCCATCCCCAACACGCCCAAGTACCCCGCTGATATACTTTCCCTCTTGACCTGGCAGCCAACTGGATAAGTCCCCGGTGCCGAAACGAATTAAGGGATAAGTCTTGTCTAAAACGGTAACGACAACTTCTCCGATTCCATCTGCACCCTGGGGAAGCGGCTTTCCCGTTTCCGGATCACAAATTTCAAGGTAGACCGAAGCAGCAACCTTCAACCCGGGATTGACCCCATCTTCATAGGCGACGAGGCCTGCATCAGCCGTACCGTATCCTTCGAAGACAGAGAGTCCCATTTCCTGCCAAGTGCCCTTCAAAGCCGGGGCGAGCTTTTCTGCGGTGAAGAAAGCTTTATTAAGCTTGAGTTCATGACCAAATTGATACTTCTCTTTCCCGGCCCTCTCTAACAGAGTCGCCAAGAAGCTGGGAGTCCCCACATAGCCTGTCACCCGGCAGTCACGCAGCACCTGCACTTGTAATTCCGTATTCCCGATCCCCGCTGGGATCACGGTGGCTCCCAGTTTCCTGAGTGCGGCATCGAACATCATCCCGGCTGGGGAGAGATGATAGGAGAAGGTGTTTTGGACAATGTCCCCCGGCCCAAATCCGGCCACCTCCAAGGCCTCCGCAAAACGCCAAAAGTCCCCATCTGTCCCTTGGACATCATAGATCGGCCCTGGAGAGAGAAAAATCCGAGCGGCTTCGTGCTCCGGCACAGTAAGAAGGCCCCCGAACGGAAGTTTTTGCTGTTGGATGGCTGGCAGCTCGCCTTTTTTTAACACCGAAATCTCGGCGAAGGGTTTGTCTTTCAACCGCTCGCGCCAAAAGGGAGAGTGCACGGAAGCATAAACGAGTAGTTCTGCAACATCCGAGGAAATCACGCTAACCACCGCTTTCTCCGTTTATAGTGCTTGACATCGCGATAACTCCTCTTGCCCAAATCACTTAAACCTAAGTAAAACTCCCTCACATCCTGATTCGATACCAGCGTGTCCACGCTACCTTCCATTACGATCCGCCCGTTTTCCATGATGTAACCAAAATCGGCAATAGAAAGGGCTAAGTTGGCATTCTGTTCGACGACTAAGATCGTTGTGCCCTCAACCTGATTGATCTTCTTGATAATCGAGAAAATCTCTTTAACCAGCAACGGTGCAAGCCCTAACGACGGCTCATCCAAGAGCATGAGTTTAGGTTTGGCCATTAAGGCCCTCCCAATGGCGAGCATTTGCTGTTCCCCGCCGCTCAGATATCCTGCCGTGCGCTGCCTGAGCAGTTCCAGCTTGGGAAAGTATTGATAAACGGCCTGGATATCGCTCTTAAGGTTGCGCCGATCGGTACGTGTATGGGCACCGGCCAGAAGGTTCTCCTCCACCGTCAAATGCTCAAAAACCCGCCTTCCTTCCATCACCTGAAATATCCCCTGTTTGACAGCACCTTCGGGATCACTCGCATCCAAACGCTTCCCTTGGAATTCGATATATCCATCCGTGACTTGTCCATTCTCACTTTTCAAAAGTCCTGAAATTGCGCGTAGGGTCGAGGTCTTTCCGGCCCCATTGCTCCCGAGCAGGGTGACGATTTTTCCCTCGGGTACATGAAGAGACATCCCTTTGAGGACCAAGATCACCCGATCATACATGACTTCCACGTTGTTTAAATGAAGCATATACTCCCTCCGTTTCTCCGCCGGATAGCTATCAGCCACTCCTGAAGCGTGCTGCAATTAAGAAGATCCTTGCCGCCTGGCAAGCCCGGGAAGGGAGCGCCTCGAATGGCGCTCCCTATCCCTTAATGCCCGATATAATCTGTGATCATCTCGAACTTGCCATTCTTGATTTGACCCATGCGAACTTTATCGGTCCCCCGATGATTGTCCGCTTTATAACTCACCGGTGCGGCTAATCCGCCCAAGTCGAGATTATTAAGCTTTTCCAGCCCCTGGCGTACCGTTTCGCCGGTGACGTTGTTCCCAGCATTCTTGACTCCTGCGAGCATGATCTGAGCACTGACCCAGCCCTGAACAAACTTCTGACTTTTGTCGGAAAGCTTTTCGTTCTTGGAGGCTAGGTACTCTTCGATCGCTTTCATACCCGGAAGGCTCTTTTCCCCGGCAAAGGCGTGGGTGATCACACCCACATACCCATCAGATGCATCCCCGGCCAGTTTAACAACTCCCTCCCCGGCAGCCCAGTTCAATCCAACAAACTTGGTTTTAATCCCGAGCTTTTTGGCATCTTTCAAGATTGTGGCCGTAGCCCCCCATGTTTCCTGAATAATTCCATAATCCGGTTTTTTCTTATCCATATTCAAGAGCTGGGACGTGGAATCCAGTGCGGTTACCGCGACGACCTCTTCATCTACAACATCGACCCCGATCTGCTTGGCAAATGCCTTGGCATCTTCGATAGGGGACTTACCAAAAGGTGTATCATTATAAAGCAAAGCCACTTTCGGGTTGCCCTGCCCTTTCCAATTGTCCTTGATCCACTTGAGTGTAGTACGTGCTTGATCCGAATAAGTTGCTGCCCCCAGGAAGTTATAAGGTGCTTTGCTGATATCCGTTAAGTTCTCAGAATAGGAACCGGAAATATAAGGAATTTTGTCCTTCGCGATAGATTCTTTCAAAGCCTCTGTATCTCCCGTACCCCAGCCGAGAATGGCCACCACTTTTTCCTGTTGCACCAATTTCTTATACGCCTCCACCGCCTGTGGAACCTTATAGGCATAATCAATATCTATCAGTTTGATTTGGGCCCCGTTCACTCCGCCCTTGGAGTTGATGTATTCCACATACGATTTCGCCCCATCGGCATAGGGTTTACCCACATCAGCCGTCGCACCCGTGATATCAAAAATCCCCCCCAGTTTAATCGTCTTCGCCGGAGCCGCCGCAGCCGCGGGCTTATCCGTGGTCGCCGCGGGTTTACTGCTGCCACAGCCAGCCAGAGTGCCCGCCAAGAGTAAGACTGCCGTGGCGAATGCCAAACTTCGCCTTCTGAGCACTCGGCTTTTCCAGTGCTCGCTCCTGCCGCCTTGTGGCTTGATCCCCATCCCGGTCTTTCTCCCAAAGATCCCCTTCATACTCGTCCTCCTCCAATAATTTTAATATGAGAAGGGCCATAACTTGATATAATCCTTCAAGTTACGCCACATCTTCGCCAGACCTTCGGACTCATAAATGAGGAAGATAATAATGATCCCTCCGAAAATAATCTCTTTGATCCCGATGAAAATACTCTCCAAGTTAGGAAAGACTTCCCGTACAGCGGTCATCAGTTCCCTGAGTACCACCGGAAGCAACGTGATAAAAGCTGCCCCATAGATGGAACCCATGACACTGCCCAACCCGCCGATAAGGATCATGGCCAGATACTCAATCGAGATTTGAGTGCCGTAGTTTTCCGGGGTAATGACCAGGGTATAATGTCCCATGAGGCTGCCCGACACCCCGATGAAAAAGGAACTCACCGCAAAAGCAATGATTTTATATTTAAAGAGATCAATACCCATCACTTCAGCCGCTAGATCCCGGTCGCGCACCGCGACCAGAGCCCGACCAACCCGGCTTCGAAAGAGGTTCAAGGTAAACAACGCCGTAAGAATAAGAATCACGAGCATGAGATAATAGTAACTCATCTCAGAATCCAGGGAGAACCCAGCAAGACTAGGCCGCTGCACCACCAATCCGCCTGTCCCACCTGTCAGAGCATCCCAGTGGTTAAAGAGGAAATAGATGATCACTTGAGCAGCCAGCGTTGCCATGGCCAAATAAAGCCCTTTAAGCCTCAAAGAAGGAATGCCGAACAAGGCCCCAATCCCCGCTGTAAAAATACCGGAGAGCGGCAAAGCGAACCAGAAAGGTATACCGAGCCGAGTTGTCAAGAGCGCGGAGGCATAGCCTCCCACCCCGAGAAACGCGCCCACCCCTAAGGAGATCTGTCCGGTAAACCCGGTCAAAATATTGAGGCCGATTGCCCCGATCGAAGCGATCCCAGCCATGGTCGCAAGGCTTACATAATATTCAGGTGCCAAAATGGGAAAGAGAAAAAACAAGATGACCAGAAAAATAACGCGCCGCCGCACCCGCACATTTTTATAGATAGCCATATCCTGTGTGTAATTCACGCGAAAATCCCCGCAGCCAATGGCAAATGGACTCTGCACTGCCGTCACACCCTTTCTATCTCCCGTTTGCCGAACAATCCGTATGGCTTAACCATCAGGATGAGCACCAAGACCACAAAAGGCAGAACCTCTTTCACGCCTCCGCCGACCAAGGGATCAATGTATCCCCCGGCGAGGCTTTCCAAAACCCCGATGATAAAACCGCCGATGATCGCCCCCGGAATGCTGTCAAGTCCCCCAAGGATGGCCACGGGGAGCACTTTTAGTCCGATCGAAGCCAACGAAGAGTTCACCCCGTTGATGTTCGCCAAGAGTACCCCGCCCACCGAGGAGACCACGGCCGCAATCGCCCAAGTCACGGCGAAAACCTTTTTGACGCTGATCCCCATGGATAGAGCAGCCTGCTGGTCATCCGCACTGGAACGCATGGCGATCCCCATACGCGAGTACTTAAAGAAGAGAGAAAACACCCCGAGCAAGACAAACACGATGACGAGCGACCAAACATAGACAGGAGACACCATAATTTTCCCAAGAGTCAGCGGATTCTCTGAGAAAACCTGCGGGAAGACCTGGGTATCCGTCCCCCAAAAGACATGCGCGATTCCCCCGAGCAAACTCGAAAGCCCAAGAGTAGCCATGATCATGGACAGTATCGGCTCGCCAATGAAAGGCCGAAGCACCACTCGCTCGACTAAAAGACCCAAAGCCGCACTGAAAATGAGGGTCAAAATAAATGCCGCCAGGAAAGGAATGTGATAGGCGCTCACCAAAGTCAGTGCCACATAAGTACCGATGAGGAGAAACTCCCCTTGGGCAAAATTGATGGCATCACTCGATTTGTAGATCAGGACAAAGCCCAGAGCCACTAAAGCATAAATGCTACCTAAGACAAACCCGCTCACCGTAAGCTGCAAAAAATAATCCATCTAGGCCACCTCCCCATCCAAATCCATAATTCTCAGAGTGGTCCGGATCATCGTTTCCTTGCCATCCCGATACTTGACTTTCCCTTCCACCTGGATCTCGCCCGAATGACTATAAAGTCCCTCAATCAGGACCGCATATTTCTCAGCCACAAAGGCGCGACGAACCTTCTTGGTCCGGGTCAATTCCTCATCATCGGCATCCAATTCCTTGTAAAGGAGCACAAACTTTGCGATACGGGCTTTTTCTGGGAGTTCGGTATTCACTGCCGTAATTTCTTTCTGAATGAAAGAGAGGACTTCCGGCTTTTGGGAAAGATCCGTATAGGTTGTATACGGGATTTGATTGAGTTCAGCCCAGCGCCCCACATTGGCCATGTCGATGTTGACCATCGCCGTGACATAGGACCGATCCTGGCCGATGGCTACCGCTTCTTTGATATAGGGGCTGAACTTGAGTTTGTTCTCGATGAACTGCGGCGAGAAAAGTTCGCCCGTCGTTAAACGGATCACATCTTTCACTCGGTCGATCACGTGCAGATGTCCGTCCTCGTCAAGGTATCCCGCATCCCCGGTTCGCAGCCAGTCTTCCTCCAGTGCCTCGACCGTTGCCTCAGGGCTCTTGTAATACCCGGTGAAGACACTCAGGCTTTTTAAGAGAATCTCCCCTTTGTCAGAAATTTTGATCTCCGTCCCAGGAATCGGCAAGCCCACACTGTCAAACTTGATATCCCCATCCCGATGCACGACGGCAATGCCGGCGATTTCTGTCTGTCCGTAAATCTGCTTAAGATTCACCCCTAGACTATGGAAAAAGCGAAACACATCCGAACCCAAGGCGGCCCCGCCTGTATAAGCCCATTTCATCCGCAAAAGACCCAAGTGATCCTTAATCGCAGAAAATACCAGATAGTCCCCCAAGGCATAAAGCAGCTTCTCCCAGAGTTTCAATGTCCGCTGGTGAAAAGCCGCATCGGCCTTCCGCTCCCCAAATTGACGAAAGAAAGTGTAGAGAGAGCGTTTTAAGCGACTCGTTTCCTGGATTTTCACCTGGACCTTGGAGACCATGTCTTCCCAAATCCGAGGCGGCGAAAAGATGAGATGGGGGCCGATTTCCCTTAAGTTTTCTTGAATGGTCGTCGTCTCTTCCGGAAAATTCACGGTGAAACCGACCACCAGCGAAGCTGAGAGGGCCATCATTTGTTCCCCAATCCAGGCCAAGGGGAGGAAGGAGAGAAACTGATCATCTTTTGCGGCACGATCCATCGACATCAGGCTTTCGCCCATATTGACCAAGTTACGGTGGCTGAGCATGGCCCCTTTGGGAAACCCGGTAGTACCTGAGGTGTAGCAGAAGATGGCGATATCAGAGGGCTGCCCAAGCTGCACCTGAACCGCAAAAAAATCGGGGTGATCCTGCTCATAGGAGCGGCCCCGTTGTTCAACGGCGAAAAAATCCTCCAAGAGCGGATGCTCATAATTGCGCAATCCTTTCTCATCATAGAAGATAATCCACTCTACCCCGGGAATCTCCGCTTCGATTTCCAAGAGTTTATCGACCTGCTCCTGATCCTCCACCACCACGAATTTCACATCGGAATGGTTGAGGATATAGGCAATCTCTTTGGGCAAGGAATCCTGATAAATCCCAATCGAAATTCCACCCAGTGATTGCGCAGCCAGCTCGGAAATCAGCCATTCCGGCCGATTGTCCCCGATGATAGCCAATTTATCGCCTCGGACAAACTCATGGGCAGCCAACCCCAAGGCAAAGTTTTTCACCCGCCCCCAGTAATCCTGCCAGGATAACTCCTGCCAAATCCCGTAATCCTTCTCTCGCAGAGCAATGCGCTTACCCATCGTCTGCGCCCTTTCCTGCAACAATTGCGGTAGTGTCTTCTCTATCATCCCTGCACCTCCAGGAGAGACTCTTCACCCAAATACGCCTGGATGACCTTGGGGTTGGCTTGAATTTCCTCAGGCGTGCCAAAACCGATAAGCATCCCGAAATCTAGAACGGCCACATGCTGGGATAGCTCCATGACCACGCCCATGTCATGTTCAATCAGAACAATGGTTGTCTCTCGTTCCTCATGAATATCGAGAATAAATCGGGCCATGTCCTCCTTTTCCTCGGAATTCATTCCAGCCATCGGTTCATCCAACAAAAGTAGCTTTGGTTCCAAAGCCAAGGCCCGCCCCACCTCAACCCGCTTTTGCAGACCATAAGCCAGTGTCCCCACCGGCATGTTGCGAACATGCTCAATTTCTAAGAAATCAATGATCTCTTCCACTGCATATCGGTGTTCGACTTCTTCCTTTTGGGCTTTTCCCCAGTAGATCCCACCGGCAAGAACCCCGGATTTCATGCGCACATGCCGCCCCAACATCAGATTCTCCAGGACGGTCATATGTTTAAAAAGCTCGATGTTTTGGAACGCCCGGGCAATTCCCAACTCAGCTCGCTTGTAAGCAGGAAGGCGAGTGATATCTTTGCCGTCGAAAACAATTCTCCCCGCCGAAAGGTGATAAAGCCCGCTGATGCAATTAAGCATACTCGTTTTGCCCGCACCGTTCGGGCCAATCAAGGCAAATATCTCCCCCCGCTCCACTGAAAAGCTCACATCACTGAGAGCCGCCACCCCTCCAAAATAAAGGGAATTCCTAATCACTTGGAGCAAACCACATCTCCCCTTTTCTTTTAATATTATCAGTATAATATGAATTTTAACATTATTCAAATAAGATCATCTTAATGGCTCCTATGGCGAGATTAATGGTAGGTACAAGGGGTAGAGACGCCTATTTTTGTCGGCGAACGGTTTTGAAGAGGCAATTTATTTCTTCCGAAGTGAACTTATTTCGCCAAAGCGAAATTAAGTTAAAATTAACGTCCACTTATAGAAGTGGACATCTTTAAAAATAATGTTTAAGAATAAAAAATATCAATCCCCCATCTCAATCCCCAAATTTCGTGCCACTAAAAGGACTGGATCGGTTGGAGGCACTTGTTTTAACTTGTTCACGGCCTCAGCCAGGGACATCCGAACGATTTCCTTCCCTTGAAGGGCAACCATCGTGCCAAAGTCCTCTTCCAGAACTGCATCCACTGCAGCCACCCCATAACGACTAGCTAAAAGTCGGTCGTATGTCACCGGCGAACCGCCTCGTTGCAAGTGTCCGAGTACCGTCACCCGGGTTTCCACCCCGTTACGGCTTTCCAGATCCTGACCAAGCTTGGCCCCAATTCCGCCCAATTTTACAGGTTCTGGCCGATTCTCAAACGTCCGTTCCACGACCATCTCGCCGCCTTCAGGATGTGCTCCCTCTGCCACAACGATGATGCTAAATTTCTTACCGCGCTTAGCCCGTTCTTCGACAGCCAAAGCCACCTTATGAAGCTGATAGGGGATCTCCGGAATGAGAATGACATCGGCCCCGCCGGTTACCCCTGCATAAAGAGCAATCCAGCCCGCATACCGTCCCATCACTTCGAGAATCATCACCCGATGATGGGATTCAGCCGTAGAATGTAAACGATCCAACGCCTCCTGAGCGGTCGCCACCGCCGTCTGAAAGCCAAAGGTCTGATCCGTAGCCATAAGATCGTTGTCAATCGTTTTCGGGATACCCACGACCTTAAGGCCCAAACTGGAAAATTCCAAGGCAATCTTCAAACTCCCATCCCCACCGATGACAATCAGGGCATCAACACCCGCCTGCTCTAAATTCGCGAGCACCACTGGCGAGCGATCCTCCGCTGTCTTGGAACCATCTGCCCCCCGATAAGCAAAAGGATTATCCCGGTTCGTGGTTCCGAGAATCGTCCCGCCCCTGGGGAGGATCCCGGAAACGTCCTGAATCCCTAAGGGAATGAAATCCCCTTCCACCGCCCCGCGAAACCCGTCACGGATGCCAATAACCTCCATTCCGTATTGATAGGCGGACTTCACGACCGCTCGGATGACTGCATTAAGCCCCGGACAATCTCCGCCGCCCGTAAGCACCGCTATCTTCGCCATGCTTAAGCCTCCTTCATACCTTCTCCACCCGAGAAATATTTTTCTCCTCAACCCAGCGTTCCTCGACTTCTGGAGATACAACTTCAAAAGCCATCTCCACCCGCTTCCCCTCGGACCTTAGGGCTTGCGCACGACGGATGACCTCAGAGCGATCCGCCCCATAAACCAAAACGCCAGCTGGTTCGAGGCCGTCATGGGGAAAAAGCCCCAGCAGACTCCCCAAGTGAATAGCGAAACCCGTCGCAGGTTGAGGAAAGCCAAAATCCCCATAAAGGGCATCATATCGACCCCCTTCAACCACCGGAAAACCGACTCCTGGCACATACCCCTCGAAGATCACACCCGTATAATAAGAAAACCCGCGTAAAATTCCCAGATCAAGAGCTACCATGTCCTGGACACCGAAGTCTTTCAGATATCCATAGACTTCACGCAACCCATTAACCGCCTCGCGAATCTCAGCCTGTTTGCTAAAGCGTACGAGTTCATCCAGAATTTCTTCACCACCGTGAAGGTAGGGTAGTTTCAATAAAATCTCCTTAGCCTGATCTGAGAGGTCACTCTGGCGAACCAAGCTCTCGATCCCGACCAGGTCTTTGCGGGCGAGTTTTTCTTCCAACGCCCCTTGAACCTCAGACGGAACCCCCAACTCGGACATGAGACCCATAAAGATCCCCATATGCCCGAGATTGAGCTGACAATCGGCCACTCCGAGTTCCCGCATTCCTTCTGCTGCCAAAGCAATCACCTCGGCATCCGCCAGAGCCGAACCGGATCCGATCAGTTCCACCCCGACCTGACGAAATTCACGATACTGGGCTGAAGAACTGCGATACACATCCCCGGCATAACAAAAGCGCAAAGGCAGGCTCAGCGTACGCAGACGCGCCCCCACCATGCGTGCGATCGGGGTCGTGAATTCCGGTCGCAAGGCCAAAATGTGCCCTTGGCGATCGAAAAATTTGTAGAGTTCGTCGTCTTTATCCAGTTCCGGCTGTACACACGCAGCGTATTCCAGAGCCGGGGTCAGTACTTTCTGGTAGCCCCAGCGCCGAAGCCGATCCAACAGCTTTCCTTCCAACTTTTCCAGTATTCCCAATTCAGCTGGCAGAAAATCATGCATTCCCGCCGGAATGCGCGTACCTAATATATTACGTTGCATGGGTTAGCTCCTCTCCTGTTCGGCTAAACGCTTTAAAATCAACTGATACCCATCCGCGCCAAAGTAAAGGCAACGCTTAACTCGGCTAATCGTAGCCGTACTCGCCCCTGTCCTTGCCGCGATCTCGGTATAAGTCTCATTCTTATCTAACAGTTTGGCGACCTCTAAACGCTGAGCCAGTGCTTTGATCTCAGCCACCGTGGCAATGTCTTCAAAAAAACGATAACACTCTTCCTTGTCTTTTAAAAGCAATACCGCTTCAAACAGGGCATCTGTCCATGGATCCTTGAGCCGTTCACTGATTCCCAATTTCATCCCCCCGTAACCCGAACTGTTCCCGTACTCCACTGAACCATCTCACAGTAGGTCTCAAAGCAAGCACGAAAATACTTTCTGCCTTTACTCTAGTGAAGTATTGCCTCAAAGTCAAGTCCATTCTTCCCGAGCGTTTGCGGGGGTTGGTCAGGTGAGGAAATTCAGCCTGCTGCCCCTGCAGCATTCTGCCGTGTATAGTTCAACGCTCCAACCCCCTTATTCTCCATAAGCTATCCCATGCCATCGTCACTCGTTTGACCGCGCATGACCACCGGAGCCGATGTAAAAGATGAATATTATATTGCTTTTGTACGTACAAAGCATATGATAGTATCAGAAAGAAAGGAAGTGGATTTTATGGTAAAATCAGCGAATCTTTATGTGCGAATTGAACCAGATGTGAAAGAACAGGCGGAAAAAGTGTTTGACGGTCTGGGAATTTCAATGTCAAATGCTGTAGGACTTTTCTTAAAGCAAGTGGTAATTAATCAGGCGATACCTTTTGAATTAACATTAACACCGGCGAAAATTAGATCTGTCGATACCATGACAGAGATAGAATTTAATGCAGAGTTAGAGAACGGGTATGCAGATTATTTGGCAGGCAAAGGTCGTCCTACGAAAGAAGTATTTTCTGACATTCGAAAAGGACTGCATGCATGAGACAATACGAGATAATTATTACACCTGCTGCGGAAAATGATCTGCAGGAGATTTTTAGGTATATTGCTACTGAATTATTAGAGCCGCAAACAGCAATCAACCTGTGTGATCGAATTGAACAGGAAATCTTAAAATTGGACACCATGTCAGACAGGCATCCACCATACAAGAAAGAACCTTGGTTTTCGAGAGGACTGAGATTCTTCCTCGTTGGTAATTTTCTTGTTTTTTACATTACCAGAGAGTCCGATTGTACGGTACATGTTCTTGGTGTGATGTATGGCGGAAGAAATGTGGAAGAACAACTATAATTCAGCCTCGACAATTACAGATCAGTCCTGTGGAGCACACTAAATCCCCTCGCCACAGGAAGCAAGGGGATTTAGTTAAGAGTATTAAAGTGACAATGGGCCCTAAGATTACTTCCTTACCGATATCTGCTGCAGCGCCTCTCGCGCCGCTTCGCGCACCAAGATAGCCTCCGCGATATCCCCGGCCCTGTCAGCCAAGGCCTCGGCAGCAGCCTGGGCTTTGAGCTTGCCCAACGCCTCCGCTGCCTTTTCCCGCACGCCGGGGACTTCGTCTTCTAAACGTTCGCTGAGCGGCGCTATGGCTTCTTCCTTCCCTAGGCGGCCATGCTCCCGATCTCATCTTCCATTTGGATGAAGGTTCCGCCTATTAGCGGTAGTTTTTCTGCCATGATTTCGGCAATTTCGGTTGAGGGGGTAATGGGATAACCCGCATAAAATTTAACTCCGGCCGCGAGCGCGCCTTCGGTACAGACTGAACTCAGATCATTGTTCAACCTCCTGCTTCTCCTTCTCCTTCTTCTTGCCTTTCCAGTAGCCAATCCCGATAACCCCCACAGCTAACAGACCCGGAATTAAATATTCAAGGAACTGATTCTCCGCTAGAAATTTTAAATAAGGCTCTTTTAATAGCATCTCCCCAGCCGTCCAACCTAACAATCCGGCACCTAAACCCACCAGCCAAGGCCATTTGCGCATAAGCTGAGAGAGGAATGTGCTGCCCCATACGACCAAGGGAATACTTAACATGAGGCCAACGATCAAAAGAGGAAGGTTGCCGCCCGAAGCTCCAGCCACTGCCAGGACATTATCCAAACTCATAAATAAATCCGCGATGATGATCGTCTTAATCGCTTGAGCCATACTGCCGGGTGCTTCCTTATCTTCCCCGCTTTCATCTTCCGCTAAAAGCTTGACCGCAATCCAAGTCAGCAGAAGCCCGCCAACGGCTTGAATATAGGGAACGGTTAAAAGCATGGCAGCGACCGCCGTTAAAGCCACGCGCAAGCCTACCGCTCCAAAGGTTCCCCAAAATATCGCCTTTTTCCTCTGCCTTGTCTCCAACCGGAGCGTGGCCATGGCAATGACCACGGCATTGTCTCCGCTCAAGACAATGTTGATGATGATAATACTCAAAAGAGCACTGAAAAATGCGAGGTCCATTCTCCATTTTCTCCCTTTTTCGGTCTTATCCGTTATTTTGTTATACTTTTATGTACAAGAACATCCGTTCAAGAATATCTGGCGAAGCTATCCACTTTCTGCTAGTATAGACTAGACAAAATTCAGTTATAACCTAACGAAAAGGGTCAAGTTCAGTGATCACCTTTGCTTCATAAGTTTTTGGAAATTAACGACTATGATATTATAATTATATAATAATTATTGGAGAGGAATGAACCACGATGGACACTCTGCGTACGTTAGACCGAGCTATGGATATATTGGAATGTTTTACACAAGAGAACCATAGAAAGTTGGGGGTTTCAGATATTTCCAGATATGTACAACTACCAAAAGCAACTGTACATCGGATCCTACAGAGCCTTCTGCATAGAGGATATGTCTCCTGGGATGAGGAAACTAAAACTTATCAGCTCGGTTACCGAGCCTTATTACTCAGTACGGCTTATCTGGATGATCAGGAATATCGTTTCATTGCTCTTCCTTATTTACGACGTCTGAGAGATTTAACGGCTCAATCTGTAAGCTTATACATTGAACAAGACGGAATGAGACTATGTGTAGAAAGGGCCCCCAGCAGAGAACCCCTTCAACAAGTTGTCGCTGTTGGAACTATTCTTCCCCTCAAAGGAGCTTCAGGCAAGATCCTCCTTGCGTTCCATCACCGGCCCGAAAGTGATGCGCTCATGCCACCTGGTGAAGCTGAAAAAATCCGCAATAAAGGTTACGCTATAAGTCATGGTGAAAGAGTATATGGCGTATCTTCCGTAGCCGCTCCCATCCGTAATATGACTGGAAAAGTTATTGCAGCCATTGCTCTTGCCGGCCCCTCCTTCCGATATACTGAAGAGGCACTCCCTTCCTTTATCCAGTTGGTCACAGAACATGCGCAAGACATTTCCAAAGAGTTAGGTTATATGACCGAGTAGCAAGAAACTCCAACGTGGCGTAATCCTGCTATACCTCTCTTTTCAGTTTATCGAGGTCTCTTGTACTTAAAACAAGAGACTTTCCGGCCTTTAGGATAAAGCTCTCCGTCTCATGTCTAACGTCCTGCCGGACTTCCTGAGCAATCTCAATCATTTTATCCAGATTAATTCCGGTATTAATGTTTATTAAGTCACACATATGAATGACATCTTCAGTGGCTACATTTCCCGAAGCTCCAGGGGCATAAGGGCAACCGCCCAGACCCGAGAATGACGCGTCAAAACGAACAATTCCCGCCTGCATTCCAGCTAGCATATTAGCCATGGCCAGACCCCTTGTGTTGTGCAAATGAAGCCAAAACCTTACGCTGGGAAACAATTCTCTCGCTCGTTTACCAACTTCGTAAACTTGGCTGGGATAAGCCATCCCCGTTGTGTCGGACAATGATATTTCTGTAACACCCATAGAAATAAATGTTTGAACAAGATCCAGAATCTGTTTCCTTGGTATGTTGCCTTCAAACGGGCATCCAAATGCTGTCGAAATAGCGCCGGACACTTCTAACCCACTTTTAGCTGCCAATTCCATGGCGTCATAAAACCCTCGGATAACCTCTGTGGTCGATCGGTTCCAATTACTTTTATTATGTGATTCACTGGCGGAAACCGTCAGTTTAACCTTGGTTATTCCCGCAAAAATCGCTCTTTCCATTCCCTTCAAGTTCGAAATTAAAGCTCGGTACTCAACTTCCGGTCGGCGGGCAATTCCTTTTGCAACCTCATCCGTGTCTGCCAGCTGCGGCACCGCTTTTGGACTTACAAATGAACCTATTTCCACAACCTTTACTCCCGCGTTGACAACATCGTTTATCAGTTCGATTTTGCGCTGAGCACTCAAGATATGCTTCTCATTCTGTAAGCCATCTCTCGGGCCGACTTCGCAAATCGTGATACTTTCAGGTAGTTGCATAAAATACCCTCCATTTATCCACATCTAAAACGCCAACTTCTATAAATGGGCGTTCACCTTGTCGCACTCATATAACCCGTTGTTCTTTCAACCGAGTTATTTCTTCCGTATCTAAGTTCAATAAGGAACGATACACTTCTTCATTGTGGGCCCCTAATTCCGGACCTACCCATTTGATTTCACCCGGTGTCACGCTCATTTTTGGTACCACTCCTGGCATCTTGATAGTTTGCAACTGGGGATGTGGCATTTCTACGATGTTTTCCCGTGCCTGATAATGCGGATCTTTAAATATCTCTTGTATACTATAGATAAGGTTGACAGGTACTCCTGCATCGTCAAGAATGTCTTTCATGTTTTTATAATTATGGCTGCCAATCCAGTCACGAACAATGGTGTCTACCTCAGCGTCGTTCTCTAAACGTGCTGCATTCGTACTGAATTGTGGGTTGGTAAGCAGATCCTCCCTGTTCATCGCTCTGGCTAAATACTCAAAGGTTTTATCAGTACTCGTAACAAGTACCACCCATTGACCATCCCTTGTTTGATAGGTGCCTCCGGGACTTGACGTTCCGCTGAGCATCGGTTTACGTTCCCGAACCACATGATTTTTATCAAAATCGGCAACTAAGAACTCTAACATCCGGAAAATGCCTTCGTAAAGAGAAATATCCACCTCTTGACCTGGCCCTTTTAGAGCGTCGCGATGATACAAAGCCAATAAAGCCCCCATCACTGCATAGAGCCCACTAATATAGTCAGTCAGGGAGAACGAAGGGCTTACCGGCGGTCGATCCGGGTAACCGGTAATATAAGTCATTCCAGAAAAAGCGGTTGCTGGAGTACCAAATCCAGCTTTGTCTTTATAAGGTCCAGTTTGTCCATATCCTGTAACATGAACAACAATGACCTTGGGATTTGCTTTACGTAATGTTTGATAATCCAAACCCCATTTAGCCAAAGTCCCTGTTCTAAAATTTTCTAAGACTAAATCGCTCTTTGCTACCAGTTGAAGGAACAAATCTTTGCCCACTTTCTGGTGTAAATCTAAGGTAATGCAGCGCTTATTCCTACCCATAGTGGCCCAGCGAAGAGCCTGTCCCTTATGATACGGGCCTAATTTACGAAAAGGATCCCCCGTACCCGGTAATTCAACTTTTATAACGTCAGCGCCAAAGTCGGCCATTAAGCCTGCTGCAAATGGTGCTGCAATGACTGTGGTCACATCCAATACACGAATTCCTTTCAATGCTGACACTGTTTTTCTCCTCCTGCATTTCAATGACATACTGCGGGCAGGATCCGACAAGATCCCGCCCTTGATCATATGTTAGTACCTTTGATCCAATCGTGAGACTCCCACTTCTACAAGTGGGAGTGGTACCTCGTACTTTGCTTCGGTGGGGGTAAACTCCCCCACCGAAGTCTCGATGTTCAACTTTAGTTGAACGAGTTCACTGGACTTAACCCTTTTTCACTCAACCATTACCGAATACTTTCTTAAAGTTCCATATCCTTTTCAACCTGATCAAACTTCCCGTTCTTCTTCCTTAAGAGAAGCGGTACCACGATCGCAGCGGCTGCCAATAGCAGAAGAACAAGTGATATCGGCCTTACAACAAAAATCGTATAAGCACCATTACTCATGATCAGTGCCTGACGTAGAGACTGTTCCATAAGCGGTGCCAAAACCAGTCCCAAAATCATAGGTGCACCGGGGTAATCATACCTTTTCATAAAATACCCAATAATCCCAAAGAACAGCAAGAGCCAGAGACCGAAGATATTACCGGAAACCCCGTAAATCCCAAGTGTGGAAATGATGATGATCATCGGCAGAAGGTAGACTTGTGGTATGTCGATGATTTTGGCAAATAGCCCCACGAGCGGCAGGTTGAGCACCAACAACATCAAGTTTCCAATATACATACTGGCAATCAACCCCCAGGCAACATCGGGATTTTTCTCGAACAATAGGGGTCCGGGCGTAATCCCATGAATCATCAGTGCTCCCAGTAAGATGGCCGTCGTACCGCTTCCGGGAACCCCTAAGGTAAGCAACGGAACCATAGCCCCACCAGCGGCCCCATTATTGGCACTCTCCGGTGCCGCCACTCCTTCGATTGCTCCTTTGCCAAAAAGATGACGGAACTTGGAAATTCTTTTTTCTAAATCATAAGCAATAAATGAGGCGATTGTCGCTCCCGCCCCCGGCAAAACCCCGATAAAAAAACCCAATACTGAACCACGAGCGATCGGACCGACAGAACGGCGCAGTTCTTCGCGGGAGGGCCAAATTTTCCCTTCGATCCGGAACCTTGTCTGCTTACCTTTGTTCATTTCCACGATGGTTGTAAAGACCTCTCCCAAAGCAAAGACACCTATCGATACAATAATAAAATCTATGCCATCAGAGAGATTAGAAATGCCAAAGGTAAAGCGCTCTGAACCCGAAACCAGATCGGTTCCAATCATCGAGATGAGCATGCCGATAAAGAGCGAAAGGAAGGCCTTATTCCTGCTTTTCCCTGCAAAACCGGCTACAGCAGTCAGGCCAAAAAGCATGAGGGAAAAATATTCAGGCGGCCCAAAACGAATGGCCACTTTGGCTAAGGAAGGCCCGAGAAGATTAAGCATTAAAACACTAAACGTACCGGCTACAAATGAACCAATCGCTGCTATAGAGAGAGCCGAACCAGCTCTTCCACGTTTGGCCATTTCATAGCCATCCAACGCCGTTACGACTGATGAAGATTCACCAGGAGTATTCAATAAAATTGACGTTGTGGAACCACCATACATGGCTCCATAATAAACTCCGGCCATCAGGATAATCGCACTTGCCGTATTCAGATTGTAAGTAACGGGTATAAGAAGGGCCACCCCGCTCATCGGACCAATTCCCGGAAGTACCCCTACCATTGTACCTATCAGAACTCCGATAAAGGCATAGAACAAATTCATAGGAGTTAACGCAATGCCGAATCCCCCGAGCAAATGTTGCCAAATATCCACGGAACTCCTCCTTCTCTCAGAAGTGAATTATTCCTGCTGGTAGTTCTACCCCAAGCATGCCAAATAGCAGAAATAAGGCTGTCGGAAATAATACACTGATAAGCGTCAGGGGAATCCATTTTCGTGCTCCTAACAACCATCCTAGGGCTAAAATCATGGCCATACTGCTGATGACAAAACCAAGTATTTGAAATAGCAGTATATAGATGATCAAGGCCACGATGACAATGAGCAGATGACGATTAAACAGTTTCTCCGTTGTTACTTGCTGATCCGATGTCGGTTGGGCGATAGTTCCAGTTCGACCTTCCTTTCCACTTTCGCGAAATAAAACAGCAGAAACAATGACGATTAAAACACCTATCCCTGTCGGAAAAATTCCCGGGCCCATCTGGCCTGCAAAAATTGGCTTAGGAAGTACCATTGAATAGATAATAACCAATAAGCCTAATAGGAAAGTAAATCCACTGACATATCGGTCGAATACCGAGTTCTTCTCCAACTGATTCCCTCCCTATTTGGTTAGACCCAGTTCTTTCATCAAATTGGAAATCACTTGAGTTTGTTCACCCAGAAATTTGGTGAATTCCTCACTGTTGCGATAGGAACTCGTCCATTTTTGGTTCTTTACGACCTGTTGCCACTCTGGAGTCTTTACCATCTTGGCTAAGTTATCCTCCCAATACTTTTTGGCATAGGCGGGCATGTCCTTAGCTCCAAAGAATCCGCGCCAGATATCAAAAGTGGCGTCATAGCCTGCTTCTTTTACCGTAGGCACATCTAACCCCTCAATCCGTTGAGCTGAAGTGACTGCAAGCATGCGAACCGTACCTGCTTGCATTTGTCCCTGTACTTCGGAAATTCCCGTAGAAGCCAAATCAATATTGTTGCCTAACAAAGCCGTCATAACCTGACCTCCACCTTGGAAGGGAACATAATTGATCTTTGTAATCTCAATTCCGGCTTTCTTCGCTGCTGCCATAAACGCCAGATGATCCATTCCTCCGGGGGCGGAACCCCCTCCAATCTTAACAGACGCGGGATTTTGCTTTAAGGCATCCATAACTTCTTTGAGAGTCTTATATTTGGAATTTGCTGGAACGACAAAGGAATCATATTCCGAAATAATTCCTGCAATCGGAGTTACATCTTTATAAGAATACTTAAATCCCTGTGCGGTATTAATGAGTATGGGCGGAGAGTTAACAAAAATGGTATAGGGATCACCTACATTATTTTTCAGGAATCCCTCCAGAAAAACCTTACCACTTCCACCTTCGATATTTTCAACGGGTAAACCAACCTTGATCAGTTTTGTTTCGCCCATAACTTTGGACATAAGTCGGGCAGTGGTATCCCAACCGCCTCCCGTACCACTGGGTGCAACTATTTTTACAGGTTTGTTGGGATAATCGGCACCTTCATTCGCCTGCGTTTGTTTTGTGGGCTGTTGTCCACAAGCCGTAACCAACAAAATAAGCATCAGCCCAATTAAAGCTATTAAACCCGATTTCTTTTTCATCAAAACAATTCTCCCTTCAACTTGAAAAATCCCCTGAGTATCCCTCGCTTGTTAATTGATTCTGCCCCCATTGCACGATAGTTTTTGAGTCTATAAAATCACCTCATCGCTTTACTTAAAATAGGCTTAACCATTTTAGATTTGTACCATCTAGTGGAACGAACGTTCCAATTTATTAAAGTATATTACACTTCTCTCCTTGTCGTCAAGACGTCTTTATCCAAAATTCACAATATTTTCGTTATTAAATAGAGTAACGTTTATCGCCGTCTAAGACCCCCGCTTCTATAAGCGGGGGTTACTGCTTCAATTTCTTCGGTGGGGGTAGCGTCCCCCACCGAAGCCCCGATGTTTAGCGAAAGCTAAACGAGTTCACTCTCCATTGTAGGTACAAACTGCCTGGCACACAAAAAGGCCTCAACTCAAAAGTTGAGGCCCTATGATCAAATGGCTACTTCCTTACCGATATCTGCTGCAGCGCCTCTCGCGCCGCTTCGCGCACCAAGATAGCCTCCGCGATATCCCCGGCCCTGTCAGCCAAGGCCTCGGCAGCAGCCTGGGCTTTGAGCTTGCCCAACGCCTCCGCTGCCTTTTCCCGCACGCCGGGGACTTCGTCTTCTAAACGTTCGCTGAGCGGCGCTATGGCTTCTTCCTTCCCTAGGCGGCCAAGGGCTTCGCACGCCTTCGCCCGGAGCAGGCTGTCCTTGTCACTTAAGGCTCCCAGCAGGAACCCGAGTGCCATGTCGACCCCTCCGAGACCCTCAAGGATCTGCAGGTCAATTCTCCGACTCACTTGCTTATAAGCACTCGTTAAGAGTTCAAAGCTTGCCGCCGCGTTCAGCTCTTTCGCAAGCCTGCCGATGAGCCTGGCCAGAATCTCTGGGTTTTGCTCTAAAAGGATTTCCTTCGCTCTTGCCATATCTTTGGCGTTAATCGCTTCCTCTACCCGTTCAGCCAAACGGGGTAGGAGGAATCCGGCGAGGATTTGGGCGCTCTTTTCACTTAAAGCCAGTTTCCCCGCTTTGTTTTTGTGCACCCAATAGACGGAAATGAGCCCTTGAAGAATTTCCGGGAAGAGATAGGCTTTGCCACTCCCTCCAGCACCCACGGGGACAGTGACTTCCCTTAACGCCGCGATTAAGGAGGGCTCATCCAGCCGGCCTTCCTGTTGGTGGATGACTTCGAGGAGGGTTACGAGGTCGGAGACTTCCAGCGGCACTCCGAGTTCGTGAATGACCTGCTCTAGAGCGAGCCTCTCCCTAAAGAGGGGTTCCCCTGCAAGGGAGGATTCAAACTGGTAGAGGAAACTGAGTTGTTCAAAGCCATAAGCTTTGAGTTCCTCGTGCTGCAGACATTCGAGAAGGCTCACTCGGCGTCCGGCAATAAAGCGGCGCAGTTTTTTAAGCCGGAGCAGGAGGAGATCCAGGTAATCCAACGGATAGCCGGTTCGTTCCACGATGTTGGGCAGTGTTTCTCCGCTCACCCAGAGGCGGAAAGTCCGCCGCCAGGGTTCTCTGGGATCGGTGACCTGCGGGATAATGACCATGTCTTGGGCCACTTGCAGGAGATCCGTAGCTAAAGAACCGGCAATGCTGGTTGGGTAGGCGAATTGGGTTTTAAGTTTCCAACTGATCACTTCGGCAAAGCTCGGGTTCTGGAGCAAGTCCCCATTATGGCGCAGACAATGCATCAAATCAGGGATGATCGTCTCATGGATGTAGCGCAAGGCCATGGGGCTGCGCGGGCCGCCCCAGTCTTCCAGAAAGACAGCCGCTAAGGCTTCGCTTAAACGATTTAGGGTATCTTTTGTCCATTCCTTATCTTTTGAATCAAGCACTTCCATTCATCACCTTCCGCGAACGCGATATTCGATGTTCGATATTCGATGTTCGAGTTAAGCTTGGTTTAGCGCTCCTACCCCGAGCTGCCAGCCGAGTTCCAGGGCTTTAAGGTTACGATCGGTGGTTCCTTTCGGTGCGCGCTGGCGAACCGCTTCACGCACGTGTTCCAGGCTGAGTTGGCGACTGATGGCGGCCACGGCTCCCAGGGCCACAACATTGGCACTTTGTTCACTGCCAAATTCTGTGCGCGTCACTTTGGTGAGCGGCAGGGAATAGAAGTTGCGGCTTCTGGGTTTGGTTTCAGGGACGTAGGTGTCATCCACGATGAGTTTGGCTTTTTCGTCTAGGGTGAGTCCATATTTTTTATACGCTTCCTGGCTGATGGAGAGTACGAGATCCGGCCTTTGCACTTTCGGGTAGTTGATAGCTTCATCACTGATGATGACTTCCGCTTTGCTCGCTCCTCCGCGGGCTTCCGGGCCGTAACTTTGGGACTGGACGACATTCTGTCCGGCTAGGACGGCCGCATCGGCGAGCATGATGGCGGCAAGTATTAGCCCTTGGCCACCGGTTCCGCTGAAGATAAATTGCTGTTTCGCCATGCTCATTCCCCCTTCAGGCGCTGACGCAGTTTGGCATACTCCCCAGTGTATTCTGGGGCTTCGGACTTAAAGATTTCGCCGATGGAAAAGTCTTCTCCTACCGCTTCTTTTTGTCCGATCATGACGGCATGCTCTTTCTGCCACATGAGCATGTCGGCAGGGGTTTTGAATTTGTTGCGCCGGCCATAGGACACGGGGCATTGGGAGATGGTTTCAACGACGGAAAATCCGGGGTTATTGTAGGCGTTGACGATGAGTTTGGTGAGGAGCTGGTTGTGGAAAGCGGTGGCTCGGGCACCATAGGTGGCTCCAGCCGCTTTGGCTACATCAAGGATTTGAAAGGGCCGCTCTAGGTTGCCATACGGAGAGGTTGTCGCCCGTTTGTCGTGCGGGGTCATGGGCGAGCTTTGGCCCCCGGTCATCCCATAGATACTATTATTGATGATGATGGCCGTTAAATCAATATTGCGTCGGGCCGCATGGATGAAGTGATTGCCGCCGATGGCGGAGGCATCTCCATCTCCCATGATCACGAAGACGTCGAGTTCTGGCCGAGATGCTTTGATGCCGGTGGCGAAGGCCAGGGCCCGCCCGTGCGTGGTGTGCAGGGTGTTAAAGTCGAGGTAACCTGGCATGCGTGAAGAACAACCGATGCCGGAGACGATGACGACGTTGTTCTGATCCAGCTGGAGGGTCTTGATGGAGCGGACAATGGCGGCAGTGATGGTACCGATGCCACATCCCGGACACCAGATATGGGGCAGGGCCTCGGTGCGAAAGTATTGGGCGATTTCACTGAACATGGGTCATCACCTCCCGGATTCTCTGCAATATCTGGTCTGGCGTGATGAGTTCCCCGTCAATGCGGTTCAAGCGTTGAACCTGACGGCGACCCACGACCCGTTCAATTTCTCCGACAAGCTGGCCGCTGTTCATTTCTGGGACGAGGAATTGGCGCCCGGCATATTTCTCGAGGGCCTCTTGAGGAAAGGGCCAGATGGTGATGGGACGAAAAAAACCAACGTTGAGCCCCTCAGAGCGGGCTGCATGCACCGCCTCAAGGGCGGAACGGGCCGGGCCGCC
The DNA here is from genome assembly GCA_020692355.1 of Desulfosporosinus sp. Taxonomy (GTDB): domain Bacteria; phylum Bacillota; class Desulfitobacteriia; order Desulfitobacteriales; family Desulfitobacteriaceae; genus JAJZPA01. The sequence continues at coordinate 44,853 of JAIMKP010000010.1, read as the reverse complement.
ATAGGCGACGACGATGAGTTCGGCATCCTCCAGGAGGATTTCTTCATAGAGCTGAATGCGGTCAAGATAAGGGTCAAGCTTGCGGGTGAGGCGCTCCAGATATTTCTCCGCGACAGCAGGTTTGCCCGTGGGCAAACCGTTTTCGCCGTGCGTGAGCCCGGTGACGTGATAGCGGTAGCCATCTCCAAAATTGGCCATGGCCGGGATCATGGATTCATTGTTTGCATAGGGAATATATTCATCCGGGGAGACGCTTGGTTTCTTGCGTTCAACCACTTCGACTGCGTCCGGGAGTTCCACTTTTTCCCGCAAATGTCCGACGACTTCGTCCATGAGCATGATCACGGGCTGGCGGAATTCTTCGGCAAAGTTAAAGGCTTTGACAGTGAGTTCATAACACTCCTGCACCGATGAGGGGCAAAGGGCGATGATCGGGTGATCTCCGTGCGTGCCCCAGCGGGCTTGCATGACATCCGCCTGGGCTGGAGAGGTCGGCAGCCCGGTGCTTGGGCCTGCGCGCTGGACATTGACGAGGACACAGGGAACTTCGGTGGCGATGGCATAGCCTAGGTTTTCTTGTTTAAGGGAAAAGCCAGGACCGCTCGTAGCAGTCAGGGCTTTGGCTCCCGTGAGGGAGGCCCCGATGATGGCGGCCATGCTCCCGATCTCATCTTCCATTTGGATGAAGGTTCCGCCTATTAGCGGTAGTTTTTCGGCCATGATTTCGGCAATTTCGGTTGAGGGGGTAATGGGATAACCGGCATAAAATTTAACTCCGGCCGCGAGCGCGCCTTCGGCACAGGCCTCATTGCCTTGCATTAATCTTGCTTTACTCATCTTTGTTCACCTCGATGTTGATGGCAAAATCCGGACACAGGCGCTCACAGATTTTGCAGGCGATACACTGCTCAGGCTCTACAATGACGACCCGGCCCAGCTCGTCGCTCCCTAAGACTTTCTTCGGGCAAAAAGCAACACAGATACCGCATTTCTTGCACCAATCCTGGTTAACGATAATTTTGCTGCTGTGACTTACCAAAACTGAACCATCTCCTCACCATTTCGCGTCCCTCATAATTTGAGATAACCTATGAATTCTATTCGACAAATTCTGAATGTTTCCTGCTGCTTCTAAATGTTAAAAACCCTGTTTTCCCCAACAGAAAAACAGGGTTCACATCTCAGTTCAGTTTTCACTCAGCCATTCTAAAATCTCTCGAAGCCTCTTACCGGCGACCGGTCAATTGGCGAACCCGCTCAGCCACATCATCCGGATTCACCTTAACCCTGGCTACCCCACTGTCCATGGCCGCTTTCGCTACCGCTGCGGCAACGGCCGGGCCGACCCGCGGATCAAAAGCCTTCGGCGTGATATAATCCGCTTTGAGTTCAGAATCAGAGACTTGACTGGCGATTGCATAGGCCGCCGCCACTTTCATTTCTTCGTTAATGGTACGGGCCTGGGTATCAAGTGCGCCCCGGAAAATCCCAGGGAAAGCCGTGACGTTGTTCACTTGATTCGGATAATCCGAACGTCCAGTACCCACAACCGCAGCCCCTGCTTCTAGCGCGAGTTCGGGGAGAATTTCCGGATTCGGATTGGCCATGGCAAAGATAATCGGGTCTTTAGCCATGCTCTTCACCATTTCCGGAGTGACCGCATTGGCTACAGACACACCAATAAAGACATCCGCACCCTGTAAAGCATCGGCCAGAGAACCTTTAAGCATTTTCCGATTGGTCACTTTGGCAATTTTATCTTTATATTTATTCATTCCCGTCGGACGGCCTTCATAGATCACACCTTTACTGTCACACATGATCACATTTTGTACACCCATGCTCATCAAGAGGTTAATAATAGCTGTTCCGGCCGCTCCGGCACCATTGGTCACAACGTTGATACTCTTTAAATCTTTTTTGACTAGCTTAAGCGCATTGATTAGACCCGCCATGACGACGACGGCTGTCCCATGTTGGTCATCATGGAAAACCGGAATATCCATTTGTGCTTTTAACCGCTCTTCGATTTCGAAACAGCTGGGAGCAGAAATGTCTTCCAGGTTGATCCCCGCAAAGGTGGGAGCGATCAGTTTAACAGCCTCCACTATTTTATCGATATCTTTCGTATCCAGGCAGAGCGGGAACGCATCAACTCCAGCAAACGTCTTAAATAAGACTGCCTTTCCTTCCATAACCGGCATCCCGGCATAGGCTCCAATATCTCCTAAGCCAAGAACTGCCGTGCCATTCGAGACTACCGCGACCATGTTGGCGCGGTTAGTGTAGACATTGACCAGCTCTCTGTTCTGAGCGATGTCTTTGCAGGGCTCAGCTACTCCTGGGGAATACGCTAAACTGAGATCCCGCGCATCGCGGACAGCGACTTTACTCTCGACAGAAATTTTCCCTCGATTATCAAGATGAAGTTTTAACGCGTCATCACGAAGAGACACAGGCAAACACCGTTCCTTTCTTTTTGTAGTGGGTAAGGCCATTCGGCACAGCACGGCTTGGCAAACCTTTCCGCCTTCCCAGGAATATTCTAACAGAAAAGTGTAGCGGACTGGTGGTATTCTGAATTCTAAATATTGTATAAATATCCCCGAACAGAATGAAGCCACAGGCTGGCCACTCACTGAAGCTGACCAGCCTGTTTAACCTTGGGTTCGGATTCACACTTTATCGGTTATTGTGCAACACGAGTTTACTTACCAGCCGTCTTGGCATCAATTTCTGCCTGAGCAGCCAAGATATCTTTTGCGTTTAGATATACCGGAGTATCCACCATCTTCCCGTTGTAGGATACAGCGGCTTTTCCTTTGGCGATTCCTTCTTCTTCGAAGACTTTTACGACGCCATGTGCCCATTCAACATCAGCCGGATCAGGCGAGTACATCTTATTAGAGGGCTCCACTTGTCCTGGATGGATGATCATACGGCCTTCATAACCCATTTGGCGACCTTCGGCCACGTTCTTTTCAAAGGCTTCAATGTTCTTGAAGTCGACGAACGGGGCATCAATCGCCACAATTCCTGCCATCCGGCACGCAACGGCCACATGAGCACGGGCATATTGTTGTTCAACAGCTTCTGATGTCAGTTTAACCCGCATGTCACGACAGTAATCCACCGCACCAAAGATCGCATTCACATTCCGTTTGCTGGCAAGGCAACATTCAGCTGCGTTGATAACTCCCTTGGCCGTTTCCAGGAGCATAGAAATCTTAACCGTTCCGACTTTCAGACCCCGGCGACGCTCCAATTCTTCCAACTTCCATTCGAGCCGCAACACATCATCAGCACACCCGGTCTTAGCCAGGGTAACCCCATCTAAACCCTCATAGACAATGGCTTCCAAGTCATCATTGGTCAGCTCGGTTTCCCAGTTGTTGATCCGAACATAGACTTGTGCTCCGCCCGATCCTGCCAATTTCAGGTTTTCCCGAACCAGCTTGCGGGCCGTTTCTTTCTCCGCCGGTGGAACAGAGTCTTCCAAATCCAGGGTGATGATGTCTGCCGGAATCTCCGGAGCTTTGGCGAGCATCTTCGGGTTGTTTCCAGGGATGTACATGATTGAGCGCATGATTGTCATTGGCTTTCTACCTCCTAAAATTCCTCTTATATAAGTTTACCTTATATGAGTTTACCCCTCAAGGCAAAACGCTTTGAGCTGATCAGGCTTTGACCTTCTCTTTAAGGATCAGAGGAATATCCGTGGGTGTGTCGGCGATAAAACCGCCGGCTTGACGAATCGCTTCCATTTTGCTTTTCGCTGAGCCACGTCCCCGCTCCACGATGTTGGACGCATGGGAGAAACGCTGCCCCTCAGGAGCCCATGCTCCTGCAACATAAATAACAAAGGGCTTAGTAAACTTACCCGCTGCTATGACCTCAGCACATTCCTCTTCCTGGGTACCACCGATTTCTGCGTAGACGGCGACTCCTTGGGTTTCCGGGTCAGCTTCGAAGAATGGCAGCAGATCCGCCATGGATGTACCGAGTACTGGTTCGGTTCCGGTATGTACCACCGTGCTGACCCCGAAACCACCTTCGCGTAAAACCCAGGGTATGGTTCCTGACTGCCCGCCACTGCGTGAGAACACGCCGATACTCCCCCGTTTAAAAAATTGGTTGGCCCATTCCGTGTTCCCGCCCAGCCAGCCGACAACGGCTTCGCCCGGGGTGATAATGCCAATGGATCCCGGCCCAATAATCCGTGAACCCTTCATCTTAGCATAAGCGATCATTTCCATGATGTCATGGATGGGAGTTCCCTCGACACAGGGGACAATATTTTTGACTCCGGCATCAGCCGCTTCCATCACCGCCGTCTTTAGCCCCCGGCCAGGAACGAAAATAACACTGAAATCAAGTTCGCCGTGTTCACGCACGACTTCTTTCACGGTATTAAATACGGGAACACCGTGGATTTCTTGTCCGGCCTTGCCGGGGCTAGTGCCCCCAACAAGCTTTGTCCCATATTCTTTCATGTATTTGGTCCGCACCGATCCCTCACGACCGGTGATCCCCTGGACTACGACCTTGGTCTCTTTGCTTATCAAAATGCCCATTCTAAATCCCTCTTTAACAGTTTGCTTTTGTCATACCGTGCAGTGCAGCAAGAACGCCTTAGGCTAGACCGCGCTTCTTGACGTACTCATCCAACCCTTCAACCGCTACATCAATCTTAATCGCATCGTTACCATAAAACTTACAGGCGAATTCACACGCCAAACACTCAGTACCCAAGCGCATGACTTCTTCTTCATTGCGGTGAGCCACGGAGGCTCTGCCCTGATCATCAATCCCAAGCAAGCCACGAGCATACTTTTTGCACGCATCGGCACAGGCCTTGGTTTCGCACGTATCACACTTGCTGGTTTCGATACGAACCTTAATGCTTTTTTCTGAAAATTCCAGCACTGGTTTTCCCCTACTTTCCTTGAGCGTCTTTCTCAGCCCTGTATTCCTTGCTCAGAGCCGCGAGCCGTTCCCCGATGAATTTTGTATCGGTCACATGCTCCTTGCCGTAAATCTCAATCCGCTTCCCTGGACCGTCCGGTACCATGAGATCGTCTAAGCCTTTACGGAGAATTTCCAAAGATTCCGCTTCCCGGTTGCCACACAGAAGCAAGACACAGGGTAGTCCCGGTTTTTGCTCCGGTAGAACTTCCCGAAGTACCTTGACAATCGCATGGGCATGATGCCATTGCTCCTGGTTAGCCATCATGAAACCACCCAACAAATACCCATCAATGTTCGGCTGGGAAAGTACCGACTTTGCCACCCGATAAATTTTGGAGGCCACGGGGTTGCCGCTCGTGTCAGCATAGTTCGCAGGTTTCAACCCTACCTGGTTCAAGGCATCTAAGCCCATCATCGCTGAACCACCACCGATAGGGTGATATCCGATGTAGCCAGGGCTTACTTCATCATAACCCATGTTCATGAGAAAACCCGTTCCACGGGAATCCGTCTCTTCAATACTCCAACCCATGTAGTCTAGCTCAGTAGGTTCACCCGGCAGGTCACGCGCGATTTTGATGGCGAATTCCGGATGGCGTCCGACGGCACTATTGTCAATTTCCATCTTGCAGTCCGCACAGACCAGTTCCCCACTCCCGGTCAGGACAAACGGATTTATTTCCAAAGTCTGGCAATCATATTTCTTATACGTCTGCGAGAGTCGAGAGAGAAAGTTTGCAAACTTACTCAAATCTTGAGCCGGGATACCGGCCTGTGCGCAGATATCAACTGCATCATAAGTCTGCAGCCCGAAAATCGGATCGATATTGACTTTGAAAAGCTGCTCTTCGGGAACACTCTCGATATCCATCCCCCCCTCAGTACTGAACATGAGCATAGGGGAACGGGCTTCCCGAGCACCATTAACAACAAAGGAACAATAAAACTCCTTTTTGATGTCAAGCTTTTCCTCGATAAGCACTTGGCGAATCGAAAGACCTTTCACCGTCTTGGCCATGATTTCGCGAGCAGCCCTTTCCGCTTCTTCCGGCGTATTCACCAGTTTAACGATCCCGGCTTTGCCACGTCCACCCGCTTGGACCTGGCCTTTCACAGCCACCGGCTTGCCGATTTCCTGGGCGATCTTCTTCGCTTCTTCAGGAGATGAAGCTGCACGCCCATTCGGAACGGGGAGGCCAGCTTTCCTCAGCCATTCCTTTCCTTGATACTCTAAGAATTTTGCCATCTTCTGATCCCTTCCACATAGAAATTTCTAAATAGCCAGATGATCAGGCCACCATATCTGAAGAGAATCCCACCCTTCAGCCATCTCATTACAGCCAAGAACAAAACACACAGCCTGTAATGACCTTTTGCTAGCTAGATTTTCTGCCCTTTAGCTTACCCCTGGACGAACTGTTAAATGCAAACACCCCCAATACACATTTTTAAGATAGTTTCTGAGGACAGTCAGTATATGTTTCAATATTTGAAACGACGTTTCATTGTCGGAAATATAGGTATATTATCTCTATTCCGAAGCGATTAGTCAAGATTTCCTGAAGAAGAAAAATATTTTTTTTGCTACACCACGTGCTTTTTGATGCAACCCAGCGTAAGAAGGGGTTCAGCGTAATGTACAAACGCTAAACCCCTTCCAGATATCTGGTCTCCGGCCCCTGACCCCTGACCCCTGACCCCTAGTCTCTGGCCTCTGGCCTCTGACTTCCGACTTCTGACTTCCAAATTGGTGGAGGTAAGCGGGATCGAACCGCTGGCCTCTAGAGTGCGATTCTAGCGCTCTCCCAGCTGAGCTATACCCCCGAACCTTTTTTAGTATAACTAACCCACGCAGAAATTGCAAGGCTTATCCTGTGTGTTCTATGTATGTTCTAACTTCAAATTCAAGAACGTAAACTAAATCAGGGGGGATGTCATGAAAAATAGCCAACTGGATCCAGAAGTCTTTTATGTCCAAAAACTCTATTATTTTTTGTTTCTCGCAACCTGTTCAGCAATAGCCGCTGTTTTTGCAGGCTGGAAATTGGGCTTGTACAGGGGGGCTTTGACGTTTGGTGTGGGGCTTTCTCTATCCTACATCGCCATGATCATCAAACGCTCCTTTGCTATGCCGGACAAAAAGCGGATCGCCAAACGCATGGCGAAAGAAATTTCTCAAGATACAAGCCCGCTTGCCATTGCCCGCTTCGCCAGCCAGCTCTATTACTATCTCAATGATACTGAACGTTCAGTGGCCCTCCTGGAGAAATTCCTGCCGAGCCAAGACCCCTTGCTCTGTGCCACTCTGGCAGAGATCTTTTTACGCGAAGGCAAATCGCGCAAAGCCCTATCGATTTTGCGTGAGAATCCTTATGCCCTGGCCAACCCGCTACTCCTAGCCACGCAAGGACATATCCTACGACGAAACGGCAAAATCAATGAAGCCGCACGGCTCTATCAACGCAGCCTCCGTTTAGCCAAGGAAGCTGGATTTCCCCACAATGGAGCCCACCCCTTCACCCAATTTCTGCTCACGCTGAGCTATACTGCGAGCATTCATCATGCTTTAGCCGATTGTTACACAATCTTGAAAGATATTCCCTCAGCAAAAAAACATTACCGCGCAGGTAATCTGCGCCTCATCGATATTTCGCTTTGGCGCTCCACTAAGCAAGGGTTATCGCGGCGTTCCGCGAAATCTTTTACTAAATCCAGCTAATTCTCCATTCTTTTCCTCAATTTATCCGAATCAACCTCCGTATTCCAACAGAATTCACGCTCAATACTGTCTATAATGGTGTTAACTCGTTCGCTCGCTGCTAAGAACTGAAAATTAAGGGGTTAAAATGATTGGGGGGCAGAAAAATGCTGTCACATCAAGAAGAGGTTTTGCGTTTTCTTAACGAGTTTGAGATCACTTCCCGCGAATACTTGCGCTCGAAAGGAGTGGGCGAACACGATGTTGCGAACGCCCACCTCGAATTGCAGTGGCAATTCCTACATACCATACTCCAAAAACATCCGTTGCGCCCACGGCGTTCAGCGGGGCGCAGTGCCCAAAATTTTACTCCTCGGAAGAAAAGAGCAACGATTGCCTAAGGCATCATGCCAACAGATAGCTTTCTAAGGCACGAATGACCGTTAAGGCGGTTGCTAAAGGTTCTTCATAATTCCAACCCTTGGCATAGATTCCGCCATAGGCCGCTTGAAATGATCCATCTGGCTTTTGCCATGACAATATCTTCTTAATCCCCCTTTCCATACACGCTTCGGACACTTCCTGTTTAGACCGCCATAAGGCGTCCAGTGCCAAGGCAGTCTCTACCGTCGAAGAACCCCAGCTTCCATCCTCGTTCTGCGCGGAAAAGAGGAAGTCTTGGGCTTTTTTTCGTGCTTGCTCGAGCGTCCGAGCCGTTTTCCAATACTCCCAGCTAAAACGCCACTTGCCCAGAAGCTCAACCCATTGAGCTGTCCCATAAACGTTCCCCTCGTACCAACTGGAATGAACCGCACCATCCTCCCGTTGCTGACCGATAAGCCAATGAAGACCCTGGCGGATGGCTTGCTCGTCAGCAGGCAACCGGTGTTTCCAGAGGGCCTCCAGGACATGGATCGTCACATCGGGGCTTGGGATATAGACCGGAAACTTTGAGGTGATTTCGGGCGGCACGCCGTCAAAATCCGGAAATGTCCCCCAGCTCCCATCTTTGTTCTGCAAACGCTTTAAAAGGTCGACACTCCTGCGACTATCCTTCGAGGTTGGGAGCCCCATGAGTGCTACAGCCGTATCATCTAAATCCGGATGTGTTGAAGGGGGCGTGCTTCCATAACTCCCATCCCCATTTTGGCCGGCACGCAGCCATTCTGCTGTAGTCGTAAGCCATTTCTCAGTCCTGCGATCGCTGTTTCCCAATATAGTTAAAGCCCAACCAACTGACCAAGTATGCAACTGATCAAACGCGGGCCAAGCCCCGCTTGCATATTGTTTTTTAGCCAGCCAAAGCCCGGCCCTCCTGGCCCCTTCTAGGGCAAAACGAAAGCGCACGCAAGCCAGAATCCCCATGCTCGTTGCTACGATATCCTCTGACCAGGAGCCATCCGACATCTGGGAATGTGCCAGAAATTCCAGGGCTTGGCTCACCCCCGTTTGCTGATTCCCCGCAGCCAATAGGGAGGCTGCAATCACGACCGGTCTCCCGTAAGGTGGGAGTTTTGCCAAAACGCTCCGCTCTAAGATGTGCGGCAGGAGAATTTCATCAGCCCCCGGACCCTCAAGCCCAGGGACCACCCGTTCACCCAGCGTCAGGATTAATTCGGAAAACTGCCGGGCCTTGCCGAGTAAGCTAATCCGCCCCAAAAGGCCTCCTTGACTTCCCTGAATCACGGCCTGGGCCAGACGGGAAATCTCTGCATCCGCTGGCCCGCCGGGGAATTTACCCCAGCCCGAGGTCCGCCGTTGTCGCCACAGCCACTGGCTACCCCGACGTTCAACGGCTTCGAAACTTCGTCCTGAGGCGAGGAGGGCCAATGTGGCTAAGGCCGTAGCTCCAGGGCTCGGTGAGACCCCATGCCGTTCATCGACTTGGCCCCTAAGAATCTGTTTGACCCCATCTTCTACGAAGCCCTTTGCCTCCACAAGGCAGGGCTGAACATCCCGCTCCAGTCTCATTGCACCGTCTCCATTCTGGTAACGTCTTCCACCCCATACTATGGTGGCATAAGGAAACGCGTGCAGTTTATGGATAGTCCATTCCTAACGTCCGGCGTCTTTTACGGGGTCAACGCTGGGGGTCGGCTGCCCTATTTTGTCGTATTTTCTATACTTTACCTTGTGTCGACAATTTCAAACGGGTTGGCAAGCGGGATCGGGCCATTTGAGTCCTATTTCATGGCTTACCCTATATTTTTACATTATTCTCGAATTCCTTATGCTACACTAGAACAAGAATTGTTTCTTTATCGGGAAGGAGCCTGGTCAATCTTGCTTGCTAGTGAAACCCTTTTGGCGAACGCGAAACAGAGGGTTTTTCCCCTCTTGAGCTTCGCCTTTGTCTTGCTCTATCTTTTTCTGCCCTTTTCCCCTATCTTTTCTACTTTCTTCTGGATGACAGCCACCCTTCTCTTTAGCCTCGGTCTAAACTACCGTTGGGGAGTCTGGGCCGCTTTATCAGGGGTTTTGCTCGTTATCTCCCAAGAACTGTATCCGGACTCGCCGAAACTCTTGGTCTTAATCCATGGCACATCCCTTTTGATGCTCTTCGCCCTCGTCCAGCAAAGTCACAGAGCACTTCATAGCGAACATCAAAAAAACCTGCGGACGCTTCAGATTCTCCTCAGGTCAAACGAGAGCCAGACGCTCGATCTCACCGAGGAAGCGGCACTCATCCTAAACCTCAGGGGGGTGATCGAGGATGCCTTTCCCGAAGCATGCACCCTACTGGGTCTCCCCAAAAGCGCCCTTCACGGGAAAACCGCCTGCAAAATCCTCGGCATCCCTCCGTTGGCCTATCCCCTGCCCAGCAGCACCCAAGGGGAATTCCCCTGGAACAGGCACAATGAAACCATGACCCTGCAATACCACAGGCGCCCGCTCCTTGAGCGAGGGGTGCCACGCGGGGTTCTCCTCATCCTCTCAGACATCAGCGCAGAACGGAAACGCTTTGAAGCATATCTGCAGGCGGCGAAGTTTACCGTCATCGGCCAAGTTTCGGCTGGACTAGCCCATGAACTGCGCAACCCCATGACAACCATCAAGGGCTTCATGCAGCTCATAACCCCAGAGCAGTGGCCCAGCCACCTAAGGTCATACCATCAGCTCATTCTCGATGAAATTAAAGTAACAGACCAAATCCTCAGTCATTTCCTGCTCCTCACAAATCCCCCCGCCCCGAGGCTCGATACCCTTGATCTCAAAAAATTATCCGTCTCCGCCACGCAAATGCTTCATCCGACCGCTCTCATGTCGGAGGTGGACTTTACACTTGACTGGCCGAATGTCGGCCCGTATATCTTGGGGGATCAGGATCAACTCCTCCATGCACTCCTGAGCATCCTGCAAAATGCCATTGAGGCATCTCCCTGCGGAGCGACCATCCGGCTCAAATCGGCTGTCATGAAAGATACAGTCTTGGTCACCGTGGAAGATGACGGCCCCGGTATTCCAGAAGGGATCAAAGAACGGGTCTTTGACCCCTTTTTTACGACACGCAGGGAGGGAACAGGGCTGGGGCTGACTATTGCCCAAAAGATCATGCTCGCCCATCACGGTGACCTTCTTCTGGCAACCCCAGCCTCTGGGCAGGGCACTCGCATTACCCTCACCTTTCCCAGACTTTCCGAACTATAATTTAGCAACTTAACTTCTGGAGACTCCAACTCATTCGTCCGTAGGCACGGAGCACTTGTCTAGCCAAAACTCCCGGATAAGTGTTCTAACTTTTCCCTCCTCCAGGATTCCGGCAAAGTCCAAATTGGAAACTGTTCTGGGGCTTGCAGCCAAAAATGCCAACGCCTCAATTCTTCCTCCAAGCTCGGCAGCGTTAACCAATGGATCCGACCATCCCACTCAATGGTTTCTCCCTGGCTTTTAACCCCGACGAGCAAACGGCTTCTCTCCAGAACGCACGCTAAAAGAAAGCTTAAGCTTCCCTCTTGTAGCGGTTTTTCCAAAATCGGGCAGACCACGCTGAGCTGCCCCTCTCCCTGGAAATAGAACCATTGGCTCAAAACTCCGACCCAGCTCTGATTTCGGTCTGTGGCTTGCCAGGGCCATTCCCAGGGTCTCCCCCATAGCGTAGAAATGATCCCTTCACTTTGGTAAAGCCTGGCACTCAGCAAATCTTTTAGCCGCAACTCGCCCTTTTCTTTAAATTCATCCAAGTAATGAATTATTTTTTCGACGACCTGACAAAACTCTGGGTTCAATTTTCCTGACGCATCAACCCAGCCTGCCTTTTGAAACGCCTGGGCTTCTTCCGCACTTTTGGCCCATTTGGTCTTGGTCAAGAGTTCAAATTTCTTGCCTCTTCTTGTAATTTCGGCTATTTCCAGATTACCCCAGAGAATTGAAACAGCCTGGGATTTGACATAGGTTCTCACCCCGCGCCCGGCCAAGCTATTAAAAAATTCGCGGACGACTTCCAACTGCCCACGAGCCACTGGGTTCAATCCCATACCCCAGCGCTGAAAATCCGGACGCAGTTCCCCCAGAGATTCAGCTGAAACCCCTTTTCCATATTGGTTCTCTGGGATCAGATACAGGCTCGGGTTCAGGCGTTCCCGAAAATAGACCGCTCGTACGCTGAGCGTCCCGCCAACCTTCCCCAAGGCATGGAGAAAAAAGGGTGAAAAATCGGGAGCGACAAAATAGATTACGGTCTTGGCCCCATTGCTCAGCCGATTCCCCCAGAGCATGCCGGCCAATAAAAATTCCTCCTCGCGAGGAATGCTGGAACTAGCCACTATTCCAACCCTTAACGGGGTTTCTCCCCCTTGGAAAAAAGCAAACTTGTTTGGCAAATGCCAGGCCTTTTTCTTTTCAGGCGGGCATTCTTGCCAATTCTGCGCTAGGAATAGGTCTGGATGGGCTTCCCAAGTCGTGTTCCAGGTGCTGCTCACAAAGGCATCCTCCCCTAGTATTACTCCTATCCATATGTACGCGCCTGAAGCAAGCAAAATACCTGTAGACAGTAAAGAAAACTTGGCTGGCGCCAAGCCTTAGCGAAGACGGCCGCCTAGTTGCCCTTATGCACCCACAAATTACTTCCTGATATGCCAAGAAACCGGGATGTAATTCCCGGTTTCTTGCTTTAGCACGCTACAAAGCCCACTTGCAGCCTATCTTACCATTTGTCCCGCATAAACCACGAAGTAACGCAGCGCTAACCCTCCGACAACCACCATGCCGCAGACGGGAACCACCAAGTTCTTGTGTTTGCTCACCCCATAGATAGCTAGGATTAAAGGCATGAGCAGGCCGATAACAACGACGCCAATCCAGAACAAGCTAGCCAGACCACCTTGGAAGAAGGCCGAACTCACAGACGTGTAGAGAATGATGAGGAGGAGAATTTCAATCGCCAGGAGGATGATATCTACTTTCTTATACAACGTCAAGTCGCTGCAGTCAATTGCTCCGATCAGGGTAGCCGCCAAACCGGTGGAAATGGCCGAAACGAGGAACAAAAACGGCAAAAACGGCACACCTGAAATTCCAAGAAAAGGCACACTCCAAAACGTGTTGGTGGAAACAGCGGAGAGAAGAAAGCCCGTGTAGGTTGCAGTTCCGAACGCCAACAGGGAGCCGACAACCGCTACCGGTTTGCGCAAAGCTTGGAGCCCCGAAGCCGGAACCTCCCGAGCAGCCGCCGCTTCCACTCCAGCCACGGTAATCTGAATCCCGCGCGCTTGAGCGACAGGCCAAGTCCAGATCAAGTAGGCATAGACCAACGCGACGGCGGTAAAGAAGGAGATGATAAACGTGCCCAGTGACATCACTGAACCGAAGTTGACGTTAAAGATCAGCTTCCAAAAACTGAGCGGACGCCCCAAGTCAAAGACTAAAAGCAGAAGTCCAACCACAATAGCGATGGGTGGGATATAGGCCCCAGCCCGAATCAGTTTCGCCGGCCGGTTTTTGCCAAAAAGATCCGTCAGCGCGGCTGTGAGGAAAGCCCCAGCGGCAATCCCGGCTAAGAAGAGGTAAACGGCAATCATGCCACCCCAGGCTATTTCATGGCTCGCACTTGCACCCCAAGTGATATCCATATTACTTCACCCCCTGGAAGATATAGTAGATACTTGGGCGGGTGCCGAACTCCTCTTTACGCACTTCTCCCTTGTTTTTAGACAGGAGCTTCGCAATCTCGCTATTGGGATCCTTTTCGTCTCCAAACACCAGGGCCCCTCCGACGCAGGTGGAGACACAGGCGGGCGCTTGCCCTTGAGATACGCGTGCTTCCCAGCAAAACGTACACTTGTCGGCCGCTCCGGTGTCTTTGTTAATAAAACGAGCATCATACGGGCAAGCCGTTAAGCAGTACTTGCAGCCCACACATTTATCGACATCCACTAAAACAACCCCGGCCTCATTATAATGAGAAGCCTTTGTCGGACACACCTTAACACAGGGAGCATCCTGACACATCTGACACGCTTCTTTAAGAAAATACATGCTCACATTCGGAAAAGTTCCCTTAGGCCCGACCACCGGGGTCTTGGTCCGGTATTGGCCTTCCGGGACATTATTCTGAAACTTGCAGGCAACGGTACAAGCCTGGCACCCGATGCACTTCGCAACGACAACGGCCATGGCATAATGCTTTGCCATTCAAGTCACCCTCTTTCGTAAGATTTTAACTGCCAGTTATCCAGGATCTCAGCGGCCTGTGCATAAACCGGGCGTCGTGAACCTTTAATCCGAGGCAGGATAGCCTGAAGGAATGGGAGCAGATGCTTTTGCCGAAAGGTCTCGCCAGACGTTTCTTCGCCGTCGCGTGCAAGCAGGGCCAAGAATTCGAGTTCAACGGCCAAATGATCCGATAATTCCTGCTTATCATTCCCCATGCCATACCCAGTCGAGGCATAAAATGCCTGCACGGCCCGAGTCTCTGCTCCCAGCACCTGTCTTCCCTTATCCAGGTAAACCGAAGCGTAGGGCGGTGCCTCCACGGCACCCGTTTCAAAAAGAGGAATATACTCTGCCCAAAGGGCATTCAGCCGCTCCTCCCCCGCTGGATACCTTTGGCAAAACGCCGACAAGACGGCAACGGTCTCCGGGGGGATCTCTATTTCCTCTGACCAAAGTTCGATGATTTCCTCCAGATGATCGGCTATCTCACGGCGGGGCCTTTGCCAAATCCCGGCAAAGGAAAGATAGAGTTCGCCGCGTGTTTCCTGAACCATAATGACCACCCCCGGCTCTTTCCAAATTCCTAGGCCTTGCGCACCGTGACAAACGTCGTCGAACTCACAACATTCCCGATTTCCCCAAGCTCATTCGGGATGAGTTTGTTATCATTAATTCCTTTGCCATAGGCCCGTGTCATCTTGGGCGAGATGCGTCCGAATCCGTGATACGTAAACACGCTATCCGGGCGAATGCCTTCCGTGACTTTGGCGATCCCTTTGTGTTCATATTTGCCTGCCGAGATGATGATGCTATCCCCTTCTTTGATCCCGAGCTTCCCGGCACTGACAGAGTTGATCCAAAGGGTATTGGTGGGCATGAGTTCATTTAGCACCGGCACGTTGTGGGTTCCGGCATTGGTGTGCACAGCCACTTTGCCCTGGATGAAGCGGAACTTCCCATTTTCTGGCTGTGGATAGTGCTTGTACTCAGGTATCCCCTGCTTGGTCGCTTCTTCCAGTTCTTCAGAGAAGATCTGGATCTTTTGATCGGCGGTCGCCGTCGGAGCCGGAGCTTTGGGATCCTTACCCCGCATAAAGAAGGGCTTCATTCCCGGCGGTACCCAGAAACCTTTCTCCTTCATCTCGGCTAAGGTGAGTCCTGCCGCTGCGAGTTGCTTCGTCAAATATTCCTCCATATCTTTGAAGGGGAAATACTGACCATAGCCCATTTTCTCACCCAGTTCTTTGAAAATCTGCCAAGCTGGTTTTGTATCTGGGTAAACCACGGACACGGCAGGCTGCCGGATCTGAAACTTGGGAGTCAGCCCGGTATTGTCGATCATCGGATCATAGCGTTCCATATAGGTGCACTCTGGCAGTACGACATCCGAGTAGTAGGCGGCATCGGTCATATAGACATCACAAGTAACCATCAGATCCAGCTTCTTAATCGCCTCGATCACCCGCTCACTTTCCGGCATACTGATCACGGGATTGAACCGGTAAACCATCCACGCTTTGATCGGATAAGGCTTGCCCGTCAGGATGCTCTCGGGAATCTGACCCACTGCTCCGTCCGGAACCGGGATGACCTGCCCGGGTGTACCCTTGACCCCCGTTCCGTCGATCCGTCCTTTCACCGGCTTGGGGAACGCGGGCTGTACCATTCCCCCCCCTAGGCTTTTGGCGTATTGCTGCAGCTCCGGATAGGGCTTCAAGAGGGCCGCGCCCTTTTTACGGAAGTACCCGCCCGGGACTTCCCAGTTGCCCATCATCATGTTGACGATCATGATCGCTCGGCGTAGTTGATAATCATTTCCGGTCCACGGTGTCCGCCAGCCGTATTCGAGCAGGCAATTTGGCTTTGCTTTGGCGAAATCACGGGTGATTTGCACGATCTTATCCTTGGGAATCCCCGTTTCCTGTTCAGCCCAGGCTGGGGTCTTGTCTTTGACCGCTTCAACCCATTTGTCGAACCCAACCGAATATTGCGCAATAAACTCCTTGTCATAAAGATTTTCACTAATCATGACATTGGCCATAGCCATGATGAAAGCCAGGTCTGTCGCCCCTTTAATGGGAACCCATTCCCCTTTGGCCGCCGTCACACTAAAACGCGGATCAAGGACGACCAGCTTGCCTCCATTACTAATGGATTTCATAACCCCTTTAACCATCGGGACATGAATTCCTTCGAAGAAATTGCGTCCATTGGTAATGATATATTTGGCATTGCCATAATCAGCCCCGATATAGGGATTACCAAAGGTCGCCTCGAGCGCCACCGTCCGCGTCATTGGACAAGTCGCTTCATGTGAAAACATATTCGGACTGCCCATAGCCCGGGCAAGCGAACGGAAAAAGATGTCATTGGGATTGACCCGGCTCGTCACAGCCAAGGCTTCCCCACCGTACTGTTTCTGTACATTCTTTAGCTTCTCAGTAATATAACTGTAGGCTTCGTCCCAGCTCACTTCTTTGAACTTCCCATCGCCACGCTCACCCGTCCGAATCATCGGTTTCTTAATGCGCTCCGGGTCATACAGAAGCGATGGTGCAGCATTGCCTCTGGCACAGATAGAGCCGCCGGTTGACGTATCATTGGGATGCCCCTCCGCCTTAACCACTTTTCCGTTCTTGACCTTTAAGGCCACCGTGCAGCGAGAAGTGCACATTTCGCATGTCGAAAAGACAGTGGACAGAGCGTCCTGCTCGGCCGCTGCTGCTTTTTTCGGATCGAGCTTCGTCAAGGTGCCGAAGCCCCCCAAGGCGATCATGGTACCGCCCGTCCCATAGAGCGCTCCTTTTAAGAAGTCTCTCCTTTTCATACGTTCCCTCCTATCCCTATTTGTACCCATTAGTTCCAATTGAAAGATTGTATATCTTTGAGAATTTTATCTCAAGTATTAAGTTCGACATATCTTATGTACTTTCCTTTTGTTCTTTTATTCAACATGTTTATGTGACTATAAGAACTATTTATGATTCGGATTAGTTGTTATTCCTTGCTTTGTCGGACGGGCCTAAAACTCAATTTGATATTTTAGGCTGGGCGCTTTACAATGGTATTAAAAATGCTTATACCGTAAGGCAGGTGGTTTATATGGATAGTTATCAATTGAAAATCTTCTGTATGGTAACCCAGTTACAGAGTTTTTCAAAAGCAGCCAAAATAATGCACATGAGCCAACCTGCGGTGAGCACACATGTTAAGAACCTCGAAGAGTACTATCGGGGCCAGCTTTTTGAACGCACTCCACATGGCGTAACTCTGACCAAGGCTGGCGATACCTTTTACGTTTATGCAAAGCGAATTCTTGAACTCCAAGATGAAATGGAGCAGCAATTGGAAGCCGTGTTGCTCCGTGAAAATAACCATATGGTTGTAGCTGCCAGCACCACGATCGGAAACGTTTCCCTTCCCTGTACGATTTATTTATTTAAGGAAGAACACCCAGAAGTCACCATTCGTTTAGATATTGCCAATTCAGAAGAAGTAATTCGGAAAATCATGGCCGATGAAGCCGACATTGGGGTCGTGGAAACCTATACCGATTCGCCTGATCTAGCAGCCATCCCCGTAACCTCGGACGAACTCCTGCTCATTGTCCCTATGGATCACCCCCGCACCGGGGATACGTTTCCGCTTAAGGAATTCCTCCACCACCCGATCATCCTGCGTGAAGATGGCTCCGGTTCGCGCAAAATCCTGGCTGCAGCACTAGAACGCCATGGCTATTCCGTCAATGACTTAAATGTGATTGCGGAGATGAGCACGATTGATGCGATCAAATCTGCAGTGGAAGCGGGGCTAGGGGGCGCGGTGGTTCCCAAGTTAACGGTGCGCAAGGAAGCCTACCTCAAAACGTTAAGTGTCATGCAAATAGAGGATCTTCCCATGCCGCTTACCTACCATATTGTTTATCCCGCCCATAAATCCATGTCCAGCCCAGTCAAGCGCTTCATAAAGTTTTTAACGAATCCTGACGAAAACTTCTTCTGTTAGACCAGGAATTTCAGTAAAATTTTTGCCCCGATCCAGGTGCCAAGAAAAACAGCCAGGGCAAATACCCAGCCCGTCAGAGAACTGGAGGCAATCCCATTTAGGAGTCCGCCAACATTGCACCCATAGGCAATCCTGGCCCCATACCCTAGGAATAGACCGCCGATCAAGGCTGAAAACCCAAATTTGCGCTGACGCAGCGGGCGAAATCGCCACTGGGAGGCTGCTAAAGCCGCCCAGAGAGCTCCAAGAACAACCCCAAGATTGAGATATGTCCCTTCAGCCAGCAGCAACTGGCTCACGGGAATGCGTTCAGAAGCCAGCCCAAGCAAGTGAGCAAGCCACACGGCCCAATCTTGAAGGTTTGATGTCACTCCCCAAGGCCTTTTGCGCACTAGAAGAACCAGGATGTTCAGTCCGCCCAGTACCATGGCTCCGACCCAATATGGCCAAGGGCCATGCACGGCAGTTCGCCAGATCTTCTTCATCATGCAACACCCTTTTCTTAATCATGCGTTTTCGCAATCGTTAAACGCCAGATCCCAGCCGCTACCTCACTTTCAGAAATGGGGTAGCCTTCTTTTTGGGCCCAGACCACAAGCCCCCGAGCCGTGCAACTGTGCTCCGTCTCCAGAACCAAGCTGTCCCCAATGGCCATCACCTTGAGTTTGCGCTGGGACTTAATGATCGGGATCGGGCACATTTCGCCCCAAATATCCAGATAGTATTCCATACCAATGCCCCTGTCCTTATCGATTTTGCCACCAGCGGGCAAGAAGCCATAAGGCCACAAGAACGGCCATTTCCAAACTCAAGGTAGAAAGCCAGCCTAGCTTAGCTGGCAAGAAGATTCCGGGCTGCTCCCAGCCCCACCCTTGCCACCACCTGAGGCTCCTTTCCCCGAAAAAGACACCCACCAAAGCCCCGGCCAATGCCAGCATCTGCATGGCAAATCCTTCGCCAATTCGCATCAGAATCCCGCTCGCACACCCTCCGGCCAGGACCATCCCGATGCCAAAGAGAAGCCCGCCCACGATCGTGTTCGCCCCAAGTGGATAAACATTCAGGGCATACCCTTGTCCGGATCCAGCGACCAGCGCAAACCCAAGAATGCTCACGCCAAGGAGCAGGATAACCGCCTGGCTTAGCGCCGTCATCCCGGTCAGGATCGGATCACGGAAGGCAGCCACAAAGCAAAATCGTGATTTTTCCAAAGCAAATCCAAGCCCAATCCCTAACCCCAGGTTTAGGGCAAGTTTCCAGTTAATCTGGGCAAGCAATAAGAAGAAAAAAAACATTACGCTCATGAAGGCCCAGTTCCAGTAGCGTTGGTTTTTTACCATAGGACTCACCCATACTTATCCTTTCTTTCGCAAATAGATTAGATCGGATTCACCCTAATTGTCAATCACAACCCCACCCTGCCAATTCCGGAGAAATTGTAGGGCTTTTCCTATCGGCAAAGCCTGACGCCGATGCCCATCCCGTCCCACCATGGTCTCAGCATAGAAAAGAGCATTCCAAATGCTCTCCGCACTGGCTTCCACCACCGCCTGATAGAAGACATCCAGTTCCCAATCCGAGATTGCGCTGGCGCCTTCCGATGTCGTACTAGCCATGAGCGCAAAATCCCCGCTTCCTGTACGTGAAAGCGAGCCTGTACGTGCCTGCCCCAAAGCCGTGCGTTTGGCCAACTTTTCTAATTGTGGGCTTGTGAGAGGGGCATCTGTTAGACCAACGAAAATAAGGGATCCCGGAACATAATCCGTTCCTGGATCCCCGTCCGGCCATTCCCTTAGCAACAACCACCCGAGCGGGACCCCAGCCAACCAGAGATCCTCCAAGAGCCCAAAATTGGCTAAAGCCAAAACACCGATCATGTATTCCGTTCCCTGAGGCAAACATACTTTCCGCGAAGAGCTGCCGATCCCTCCCTTGAGCTGGAAACAAGACATTCCCACTCCGGCTCCCACATTGCCTTGGCTTATGGGGCCTGGTACTGCCCGAGAGATGGCCAATAGGGCATCCCAGGGTTTAACATGGCGTCCCCGAACATCATTGAGATAAGAGTCATCACACTCAAACACAACCACATTGGGCGTATGGGCATCATTCCCAATCTCTGGGTTCTGTCGCAACAAATGTGTGAGCACTCCCTGGGCTACATCATTTACACTCAGGGTGTTAGTGAGAAGAATGGGAGAATTCAGCACCCCGGTTTCGCTAATATAGGGTACCCCGAGCGACTTGCCAAAACCATTGTACACATAAATTCCCGCCTTGCAGGGGTGTCGATAGAGATTCCCCCCGTGCGGCAGGATCGCCGTAACCCCTGTGCGCACCGGGCCCTTGCCTGGGAGCAGTGGGCCTTCCCCTGACATCAGAGAGACATGGCCAACACAAACCCCGGGGACGTCTGTAATGTCATTATTAAACCCAGGCGACAGCATCCCTAGCCAAAATCCGTACTCCCGAGCACTCCGGCGAGTCAACATAAAAACCACCTCAATGAACCCTATCGGTTGACCAAGGTGGTTAGAACCCATCCTTATATTTTGTCTTTCAGAAGTTTCGTCAAGAAGGATATAAACATCAAGGCCAGAGGATATACCCTCTCCTGCATCGTGTAATAGCTTTCGTACCCTCGGCGGGTAAAGAGCACTTCCCCTTCAGCCCCCATGCTTTGCGGAATAACATGTAAACGAACAAGTGCCTGTATTTTCGTTTGGACATCCCCGTCGGGTTCTTCTCCTTGTTCCCGAAGCAGATAGCCGACGGCTTCAGCAATCCCCACCTGCATACGTTCCACAAACTCAACGTATTGGCCATTCAGTAACAAGGAATAAGCATTTTCCAATAGGCCCCGCAAATCCTCGGGCAGACCTGTCGCCTTTGCCAAGCGTTCCATCTTCCTAAAACAAGGACACGTTCCTCTGCAGACGGTCGCGATATCCCGGCTTAAGGCGGGTTCAATCACCCAGCGCTGGGGCAAACTGTCTAAAGCCGCTCGAACGAGATGTTGTGCATCACTATCTGAATCCCCTTTATAGATCCACTGGGTCTTACCCAACTTGCGTTTCCGGGCTTCCTCGGGCGCAAGCTTTACCAATCCAGAGCACTCTGGAACTGGAACATTAAACTGCAGGTGCCATCCTGCCTTTTGTTTCACCACCTTAAACACCTTTTCGGTGCGATGGTAAAACGTGACCCCATCTCGAATTGGGCAAGCACTCAGGCTTTGCCCAACCCATGTGTAAAGTTTGTCAAGCTTCTGGTCAAAAGCCTTTTCTCCCATATCATATACCCCCCTTCTTGAAGGCACTTCCTATCTATCACTTCGATCTAAAGTATAAAAATCCTGCTAGCGAAGGGAATTAGTTGTATATTTCTGACTGAGACTTATGGAGGAGGTTTTAGCGCATTAAGGCAACAAGAATCACGACCGCACCAAAAAGGAAACGATAAATGACAAAAACACCGAAATTGCTCCGTCGTAAATAGCGCAGCAAAAAGGAGATGCTCAGGATTCCAACCAAAAAGGAGGACACAACTCCCGTTACAAAGGGCAAATTGACATCCGCTAAACTCAAGTGCCTGAGCTTGAGCACACCCGCCCCTAAGATGATGGGCGTTGACATGAGAAAGGAAAAGCGCGCGGCGGCCTCCCGGCCTAGATTAAACCAACGGGCGGCAGCCATCGTGATCCCCGAACGCGAAACCCCGGGAATGATCGCTAAAGCTTGGGCCAGACCAATTCCAACCGCATCCCCCAAAGTCACGGTATCTAAGTTGCGCGCCTGCCGTTGTCTATCTGCCAGATAGAGGACAACCCCCATCACGATGAGCATGATGCCGATCAAAAGCGGTGCACGGAAAGCCGTTTCGGCCTTGCTCTCTAAGGCCAGACCAAAGAGGCCTCCAGGTATTGTTGCTAGAACTAAGTACCAAAACAAACGTTTTTCATCCGAAGGACCTCTTCTCACAGCCCCCCGCAAAAGGTTGAGCCAGTCATGCCAGAAATAGAGCACGACGGCAAGCAGGGTGCCCATATGTAAGGCTACATCGAACGTGAGTCCGGGGTCAGCCCAGCCGAACAACCAGGGAATGAGCACAAGATGTGCCGAACTTGAAATCGGCAAGAATTCCCCCAAACCCTGCACAACACCTAAGACCAATGCCTGAAAAACAGTCACACTTTCAACCTCCAAGCTACATAGATAACATAAATATATCACAAAGGTGTCGGTCTGCAAAGCTGTAGCGTCAGGCCCAGAGGTGAAACATCATGTGATTCAAGACAGTATGTAAATCGCTCGGTTCTCCTCACTTGCTTCATGTGAATGCCTTTCCCAATATGTGGACCATGACAAGACTTCCAGACATGCCAAAAAAGCCTATTCATGCTTTTTTAGTTTGAGCCTTATGGTCTTTATGCCACCAATCTCCATCGGATTTCCTTATTAGCTGCTTTCGTAAGCTTCTTCTTATCCAGCAAATTACCTCTACATGTGGTTTTCAAGTAGACAATAAAACCTCGTAGACCAAGCTCTTTTACCTTTTCAACCAGCAGTTCACTGTTTAAAGCCATCACATTCAGGCAGCATTTGGCGGTAGACCATGGTCGCTTTTTCAACCGTATCCTGTTGTTCCTTTTGCTCTTCTTCTGTACTTTCTCCCCTATTTAAACGGTTCGGTAAAGCCAGTTTCTTTTTTCTTTCTTCATGGGCAACCGGGGTCATTTTAGCAGAATGAATTCGTTCCAGCATCTTTTCTTCCTGGTTCTTGTGCTGCTGCTTCTCTTGCTTTTCCCTAGACCTGCTCATCGGGATCCACCACCTTATAAGGTTCTTCTCCTCTTAAACAGGCCTTGAAGTTTTTCTGCAAGGGGTACATAAAAATCGTTTTCCTGGAAACAAGTCCTTCTTTTACTCCGCTACGTCCACTGCCTTTTGTCTCACCAAGATATATCCAGTTAGACGCTTTATAGCACGTCCCTTTAAAATGTTCCGTATCCACAAATGTCTCCAATAATACCGGAGCATAACAATACTCTCTGAGCCAATCCTGCTGAATTTGCTTTACCGCAAGCGAAAGGGCTTTGCTGGCTAGATTTCGTATGTGAACCCCTGGAAAGATTAAAAACCGGCTATTGTTTACAATCAAATGCAGACGGACCTTTCGGTCTTCCTGTGTCCATCCAATCCATTGATCCCGGTCCGCCAGAGACCATGCAGAGGCTGAAAACTGAAGGCAGCCCAGTTCTTTGTCCCCTGATTTTACAAAATACTGCAAGCGTGAACCAAATACCCACTTGTCCCCCAGCATGTGATACTGGTTCACATAGGACCGCCAGCGTTTCAGTTCCTCGCCGGGTGTTGCCTTTACTAATTGTATAGGTTCGTACTCCTGAATATCTCCATCTATTTCTTCGGTTTTAAACTTGATCTCAAGAATATAGACCTTTTGCTTGCGCTGCATGAACGTTTGAATTGCCGGTAGTTGTACAATCCCATCCGCTTCCAATATCTCAAGGAAATCCAGACATTGCTTAATTTTTGCTCGCCCAGCTGGGGTGGTCCAATTCAAAATCTCGCAAACCGTTCCCGCAAGCTCGCGTCTTGACAGTTTGGGATATCTTTTTCTTGCCCATTTAATTATCTCTATATCTTCTTGACTGAATGTCCTTCCCGCAAATACTTTGCTAATATTGTCCAAGATGCGTCATTCACCTTTCCAATACTAGCATAACATCTCCGTTTGTGGTTGTTCACAGCTGTTTTGCGAAATAATTTTTTTTGAGGTTCTCTAAGAGCCTTACCATACGCCTGCTTTAGTTTAGTGCTTCACCTCTGATCTCTACCCATTTAAAAGGCTGGGGGAGTTATGGCAGAAATAAAGACCAAGTCCTCTTTTCCGATGCTCCAAATTTTATGAGGTATACTCGAAAAGTAATAGATACTATCCCCTTCGGCTAAGCAATAAACTTCCTCACCGATTTGAATTTTCATCGTGCCTTGGATCACGACGATGTTCTCCTCCCCCACATGGGTTAGCGGTTCCTCACAGGTTACCCCACCGGGTTCTAAGCGCGCCATCATCATTTCAATACTCCGGTTCAGATTCGGTGAGAGCAATTCAAAGATCAGATGGGAGTCAGGAAACTTCAAAATCTGTCGTTCATTTTTTCTCACCACAGGATTCGCTTGGGCTTCATCCATTAAGAAATAAAACATGGGGACATCAAGAGCTTGGGAAATTCGTCGTAAAGACATAATCGAGGGATCTGTAAGACCTCGCTCGACTTGACTTAAAAAACCCTGGGTTACTGCCGTCCGTTCTGCCAAGTCCCTTAAGGTTAATTGCTTTTCCATTCTTTTTTTGCGAATTTTATCTCCAAGCATAATCAAATCCCTCTTTCTCCGAATTAAGGGGAAAACTATCTCTCCTCTCGATCATAGGGCAAACCTAGGGCTCCAGGAGCAGTGAGCCGTCCCTTATGACGTGCGACCACAAAAACCAGTACTAAAACGGTAAATAGATAAGGCAGCATATCGAGGATAAATGGAGAAATCCCCACTCCAACGACTTGAAGACGAAAACCTAGGGAATC
The DNA here is from genome assembly GCA_020692355.1 of Desulfosporosinus sp. Lineage (GTDB taxonomy): Bacteria > Bacillota > Desulfitobacteriia > Desulfitobacteriales > Desulfitobacteriaceae > JAJZPA01. The sequence continues at coordinate 19,924 of JAIMKP010000010.1, read as the reverse complement.
AATCCCGCCAAAGAGATAAGCACCCAACATGGCACGAACTGGATTCCAGAGGGCGAAGATAACCAAAGCCACTGCAATCCAACCTCGACCCGCAGTCATATTTTCCAACCAACTTGGGGCATAGGCCAGGGAAAGGTAGGCACCTCCGATCCCGCTCAACATGCCTCCGATCACAACATAAATATACTTTAAAGCAAAAACATTTAAACCCAAGGCATCCACTGCCGCAGGATTTTCACCCAGAGCACGCAAATTCAATCCCGGTCGGGTACGATACAAGTAAAAGAATAAGATAATAACTAACACAAAACTGAGATATACTAAGATATCATGTTTAAAAAATATAGGCCCAAGAAACGGAATATCTGCCAGGGGGCCAAGGGGGACAGGAGTGAACGACTGTGGTACTGGGATTCCCACATAGTTTTTGCCCAAATATCCACTTAGTCCCGTTCCAAAAATAACTAAGGATAAACCGCTTACCACTTGATTTGCCCTTAAAGTAATGGTTAAAATTGCATGTATGAATGCCATGCCCCCTCCTGCAAGCATTGCGGCCAATAAACCCAGCCAAGGGCTTCCTGTCGCAACCGCCGCCATAAACCCGGCCACCGCACCCACGAGCATGATTCCTTCCACACCCAAATTCGTGATTCCGGCCCGTTCCGTAATCAATTCCCCCAGCGCTGCAAAGAGTATTGGAGTACCCGCGGTAATCGCAGCTGCCAGTAAAGGGATCAAAAATTCCAGACCACTCATGCTCTTATTTCTCTCCTCTCTGGGCTCGTCGTATCCGATAGTTTGTCAATACTTCCCCGCCGAGTACAAAGAATAGAATCGCCCCCTGGAGCATTGAGGCCACGGCAGCGGGCACACCCACAACTTGGACTGCATAACCTCCCACCTGTAGTGCTCCAAACAAGATAGAGACTAAGACGATCGCCAAGGGATTCAATTTACTCAACCAAGCCACGATGATGGCGGTATACCCATATCCTGGACTGATACCATGCTGTAAGCGTCCAACAATTCCACTCACTTCAGTCATTCCAGCTAATCCCGAAATCGCTCCGCTTAAAAATAGTACCACTAAAATCTTTTTCTTAATATGCATTCCCGCATAGCGAGCGGACTGTTCACTTGCGCCAATGACCTTAAGCTCATATCCCCACCGCGAGTACTTAAAGACCACTGCTAGGAGAATCGCCAAAAGGACTGCCAGGACTAAACCAGCATTCACACGGGAATCTCCCAATCCCGGCAACCTTGCAGCCCCAGGAAACTGGGCCGTGAAAGGAAAGTTAAACCCCTTTGGATCCTTCCAGGGACCGTAAACGAGGTAGTCCACCCAAAGAATGGCTACATAATTGAGCATCAGGGTCGTTATAATTTCGTCAACCTTCCAGATCGCTTTCGGTATCGCCGCAATAAGACCCCAAATTCCTCCTGCCGCCATTGCGAGCATTGCCATACCCGGTAACATCAGATAGGCCGGTAAGTTAGGATAAGTCAAAGGGAGCCAGGTTGCAGCAAGTGCCCCCATGTAAAGCTGTCCTTCTGCACCAATATTCCACAATTGCATTTTGAAGGCTATAGAGATGCCTAAAGCAGAAAGCATCAGAGGGATCGCCTTGACCAACGTCTCAGTAAATCCATATTTTGAACCGAGCGCTTCTCCAAACATGGTGGCATAAACTGCAAGGGGATTTTGTCCAGTTAATGATAAAAATATCGCCCCCAATAACAAGGCCAGTAGTACGGATATCAAAGGTACGATAGCAATCATTGCCGGCGATGGATTCAGACGCTTCTCTAATTTAAAGGCAAGCCGGTTCATTGTCATCGATCCTTTCTTCGACTGAGCGGGAACCCATCATTAAAAGGCCCACTTCTTCCAAATTCGTTTGCTCAATGGGAAATTCCCCATTCAGTTGACCATTAAAGATGACCCCAACTCGGTCAGCCAATTTTAGAATTTCATCCAAATCCTCAGAGATCAAAAGAATCGCCGTCTTACGGCTCTTTAGTTCTAGCAAAAGTTTATGCACTGCTTCAGTCGCCCCAATATCGAGACCCCGTGCCGGATAAATCACAACCATCAGTTTGGGAGCACCAGAGATTTCCCTTGCTAACAAAAGCTTTTGGAGATTTCCTCCGGAGAGACTCTTTACGGGTTGATGTAGACTGGCCAGCTTAACCTGATACTGGTCCACCAGCACCTCCGCATGTTTTTGGATGACCTTGGGTTTCAATAACCAACGTCCCGAATACTCCGGCTGATGATAATTTTTCAAAATAAGATTTTCCATGGTATTCAGCTGAGGTACCAGCCCCATGCCCAAACGATCTTCTGGAACATAACTTACCCCGAGATCGATGATCTCGCGGGGAGATCGATGAGAAATTTCCTGAGAGTCTAAGCTAACTTTGCCACTCTCAATCCTTCTTAAACCCGCAATGACCTCTGCCAATTCGCGCTGACCATTACCGGAAACACCCGCTAGACCGAATATTTCCCCTTCACGAACACGCAGAGAACACTCGCGTAAAGAAGGAATGCCCAGATCATTGAGAGCCGTCACTTTCTCTAAATCCAAAACAACACGGCCCGCAGACGATGGTTTTCGCTCATAATTTAACGCCACTTCTCGGCCAACCATTAAACGCACCATCTCTTGCGCTGTGATTTGGTTTTTTTCCAATACCCCGGCGACTTTTCCCTGACGTAGGACCGTTACACGATCCGCTATCTCCTGAACTTCATTCAATTTATGCGTAATCAGAACGACGGCACAATTGGCAGAAGCCAAGCGACGCAAGTTATTAAACAACTCTTGGGCTTCCTGAGGGGTAAGTACGGCAGTGGGTTCATCTAACACCAGAACTTTAGAACCACGGTAAAGCATGCGAACAATTTCTACCCGCTGCTTTTCCCCCACCGACAGCTGCCAAATCTTTGCATCTGGATTAATCTTTAAACCATATTTTTCGCCTAGCTCATGGATTTTCGTCTTAAGTTTTTCTTTGGATAGCAAAAAGGAGTCTTTTTCCCCAAGGGTAATATTTTCCGCCACACTAAAGGGTTCCACCAATTTAAAGTGCTGATGAACCATCCCAATACCATAGAAAATGGCATCCCTAGGTGAACGGAATTTTTGTTCAACACCACTTACCATAATCTTGCCGAGATCAGGACGGTAAAGACCGGCAAGGATAGACATTAAAGTGCTTTTTCCGGATCCATTTTCCCCCAATACGGCATGAATTTCACCAGGGTAAAGTTCCATGTTCACGTGATCATTGGCCAGAACCCCTGGAAACTTTTTGACAATCCCTTGTAAGCTAATCAGTGGTTCCTTCATTCTTTTTTCCCCTTCACATTGACGAAATGATAAGCACAGGGAGCTGAGCAGGTTTTAATTCAGCTCCCTGTTCAGCGAATCTTTAGTTTTTAGGAATTGTGCCATCCACTCCCGCTACAAACCAGTTAAAACTAAGCATTTCTGCATCCGTCATCTTTTGACCCTCAGCGACTTTTACTGCACCCGTTTGATCTTTAATCGGGCCAGTAAAGACATCCCATTTCTTACTTAAGATTTTTTGTTTAGCCTCTGCTACAAGGGACTTTGTCCCCTCATCCACCATCGGGCCAAAAGGAGCTAGATCAACTATTCCATCGCTCAGGCCACCCCAGTACTGTTCATTCGTCCAGGTCTTGTTCTTAACCGCCTCTACGGTCTTCACGTAGTAAGGACCCCAATTCCAAATTGCAGAGGTGAGTACTGCCTTTGGAGCCATTTTGGACATATCGGTGTTATAGCCAATACCGAATTTGCCCTGTTGTTCTGCTGCTTGCATAGGTCCAGGTGTATCTTGATGCTGGGCAAGGACATCCGCACCCGCAGCGAGTAGTGTATTTCCGGCTTCTTTTTCAGCCGCTGGGTCATACCAGGTATTCGTCCAAATGACTTTCACTTTGGCATTAGGATTCACGGATTGAACCCCTAAAGTAAAAGCGTTGATCCCTCGGATGACCTCAGGAATGGGATGTGCTGCAACATAACCAATAGTATTGCTTTTGGTTGTTTTTCCTGCCACAATACCGCTTAGATAACGCGCTTGATATATACGGCCAAAATATGTTCCAACATTTTTTGCCGTTTTAAAGCCGGAATTATGCATAAAAACGACCTCAGGATATTTGGCTGCGACATTTATGGTTGGGTCCATGTAACCATAACTCGTTGTGAATATTATCTTATTGCCCTTCTCGGCCAGCTGAGTAATCACCCTCTCCGCATCTGCTCCCTCAGGTACATTTTCAACAATAGTCGTTTCTACATTAGGCATTTTTTCAACGAGGTATTTCCGTCCGTTGTCATGGGATGTGGTCCAACCGGCATCTCCTACAGGCCCAACATAAACAAAGGCGACTTTAATTTTTTCCTCTGAGGCTGGGGAATCTGCAGGGGACTTCGGTGCACTTGCAGTCTTACTCCCCCCACAGCCTGCGAGAATTAACATAAGCGATACAAGCATAACGGCAAAAAATGCACTTCTGCGTTTCCAGCTCATTTTATAGTTACCCCTTTCTTTCTCAAACTATTTTCCATAATCCAATGTAGGTTTTTAAGCAATTTTGATTTTTCAGGATGCAGCCTCAGATAAACCGGCCATTAAAAGACCCAGTGTACTTTCATCTGCTTCCTCAACGGGCATGACTTTCATAATCCTTCCATCGTAAAGAACTGCAATGCGGTCACAAATGTTTATCAGTTCCTCTAAATCTTCGGAAATAAGCATTACCCCAATACCGTTACTTCGAGCTTCCAGGAGTTTACTGTGGATGTAATCGGTTGCTCCGATGTCCAGTCCTCTCGTCGGATATGCCGCCACAAGTGTCTTAGGATTACGATTTATTTCTCTGGCTAATACGATTTTCTGAATATTTCCACCCGAGAGCCTACCCGTTGGAGTTTCTAGATTCGGAGTTTTGATTCCGTACTTTTCCACTAAAGAGGAGCTGTGAGATCGAATCCATCGGTTTTGTAGAAATGTTCCCTTGGCAAAGGGAGACTTATGATGATCTTTGAGAATAAAGTTTTCCCAAATACTAAAGGACGGAATCGTTCCGACATGCATCCTATCCTCGGGGATATAACCGAGACCCATCTTAATTAGATCTATCGGGGGATGATTCGTACTTTCCTTCCCGTTTAAACATAACTTGCCTTTCGTTACTTTTCTAAGCCCGCTGATCACTTCGGCCAATTCCTTTTGCCCATTTCCTGAAACCCCAGCAATTCCCAAAATCTCTCCCTCTCTGATTTCGAGTGTAATTCCGGATAAAGCTTCGGTTCCCTTATCCCCCTTGGCAAACACTTCCTGAAGTTCCAGAACGGGTTTTCCCGGAGAAGACTTACCTTCCCTTTTATGTCGAGTCATTTCTCGACCTACCATAAGCCGAGCCAAGGCTTCCGAAGAAGTTTCCCGAGTTTTAACGTCTGCACACACCTCACCATCCCGGAGCACCGTAACCCGATCACTGACAGCCATAACTTCGTTTAATTTATGGCTGATCACGATAATCGAATTGCCCTGAGCGGCCATATTTTTAAGGAGCAGGATTAATTCTTTAGATTCCTGCGGAGTAAGTACCGCGGTTGGCTCGTCAAGAATCAACAGGTTGGCACCGCGATAGAGTGCTTTAATAATCTCAACACGCTGTTGTTCCCCCACACTAAGCTGCCAGATATAGGCATCAGGATTAATGGCTAGCCCATAGGAATCAGAAATTTCCTTGATTCTTATGGCTGCAGTTTTTAGATCCACCAAAATTTTCCTAGATAACCCCAAAATAACATTCTCAGTGACGGTGAGGTTGGGCACCAGCATGAAATGCTGATGCACCATTCCAACCCCTAACGCAATCGCCTCGCGGGGAGAATTTATCTTCACCGATTTACCCTTGAGCAAGATCTCCCCTGCATCAGGCTGATAAAGGCCGTAAAGAATATTCATGAGCGTCGTTTTCCCGGCTCCGTTCTCACCCAGGATAGCTAATACCTCTCCAGTTCCTAATTGGATATTTATATTATTGTTACTAAGTACACCAGGAAACCTCTTAGTAATCCCAAGCATCTCCAGGTGCTGCATATTTTCGGCCATCTTACATCACCCGTTTTACTTCTTGTTATTTTTTAGGTAATTCTACTTTAACTTTGCCGCTAACGATGTCCTGTTTGGCTTGCTCGATAGCTGCTTTAACCTCCGCAGGAACCTTATCCGCCAGCTTTTCGTTGTATTTAAACTGAATCGTTCCATCTGCAAGATTTAAGCTAAGTCGTTGACCACCAAGGGTTCCTTGTTTCCGTAATTCAATAATTTTGGTTGCGACTTTTTCCCAGTTGTAGACTTGGGAGGCTAAAACATGATTGGGTGCAAGGCTGCTTTGATCCATATCCGTAGAGAGCCAATACTTGCCTTCGGTTTCAGCAACTGCCCTTAATGCTCCAACCGCCTGCTGTGAAGAGCCTGTCAGAAAATCTGCCCCAGCACTGATATGTGTTTTCGCTAAATTACCTGCCCCGACAATGTCATTGAACGAACCGGTATAAGCAATGCGTGTTTGTACATCAGATTTAGCTTTGGCAACCCCTTGTTGAACACCATAGTTATACTTTACGGCATCCCCTGATTCCACAGGTCCCACAATCCCCACAATACCTGATTTGCTCATCTTTCCAGCCAGCATCCCTAACAGATAGCCGCCTTCCTGGGCTTGTGGATCATAAGCGAAGATATTGGGTCCGGTCGTAAAGCCTGTCCCATAGGCAAACGTTGTTTTCGGGAAGTCTTTGGCAATTTCCCCTAATACACTTTGGTATTGGGAACCATGCGCCAAGATAATATCATAACCTTGGGTTGCGTACTGACGTATCGCCGCCCCAGCGTCCACCGCATTACCCAGTTTTTCGCTGGTAGCAAGCTCAACTTTGTCTTCTCCCATACTCTTTTGAACTGCCTTCAAACCTTCGACCATAGACTGACCCCAAGCCATGTCATCCACAGTAGCTGGAAGCACCAAGGCAATACGGATCTTTTCCGCTTTAGGGGATTCAGCTGGCTTCTGAGGGGTGTTTGCTGTTGTGCCACTGTTACTACAGCCAGCAATCGCAAATAACATGACAATTGTTAGGAACACTGTAAGAACTCTTTTCATTATAAATTTCCTCCTCTTAAATATTTATAATCAACCTCTAGTTCCACGCTGAAAAGGCTTCCCAAGGGCTGCCGGACCCCAGACGCGGCCAAAGGAAATTGCTAGAGCGAAAATGGTAATCACATACGGTAAGACAACCGCCAATTCATAGGGGAAGTTAATCCCAAGGACTTGTACCATACTTTGAAAGGAATCTGCCATACTAAATAAGAGTGCCCCCAGCATAATGCCCCAAGGGCTCCAGCGTCCAAAATACACAAGGGCAATAGAAATAAAGCCTCTACCCGCTGTGATATTGTCCGCATACATATTAGCGTGACCCACCGTTAGGAAAGCCCCGGCAAGACCGGCTAACATACTACCAACAATTAGACACTGATACCGTATCCCTTGAACACTTACCCCCAAGGTATCTGCCGCCTCCGGCATTGTCCCTACCGCCCTTACATTTAGACCCCAAGTGGTTTTATAAAGAATAAAGGCAGAAATGGGAACAAGCAGGAAAGCCGAATAAACTAATCCGTTCTGGTTGAATAAAATAGGTCCCAAGAAAGGTATGTCACTTAACAAGGGAATCGCTACAGGTTTTAACCCATCTATGGTTGTGATTGCTCCGACATACAGACGAAAAAGCAAACCAGAAAGCCCCCATCCCAACATGTAAAGCCCGATACCGCTAATTCCTTGTTCGGCCTTAAAGGTAACACTGACAACGGCCATTAGCAGACCCATCAACGCCCCTACCACCAAACTTGCAGCAATTCCGAGGAGAGGACTCCCCCCTATCAAAGTAATGAAAAAACCAACAAAGGCACCCATCATCATAATCCCTTCTACCCCGAGGTTGTAGACACCCGAACGTTGGGTGAACATTTCTCCTAGGGCTGCCAGCAGGAAGGGAGCAGCTAAGCGAATTCCAGTAGCGAGTATTACGATGATAATCTCAGAGTTAATGCCTTCCATGCTTACTCGCCGCCTTCCGTTACTATTTTCTTACCCAACCACTTCTCCTTTAAACGCGCCCCGTTGACGGGTTTCATTAAGAAATAATCGCTTGCTACCACAAACAGGACCACAAGTCCCTGGATTGCCATAACCATAGCTGCAGGAACATCGACTGCTCTTTGCATCATATCCGCCCCTAGAAGGAGCGCCCCGAACAGTATGGAGGCCGGGATTGTACCTAAGGGGTGAAGACGTCCGAACAGCGCGGCAACAATACCACTAAATCCGTACCCCGCAGAGATACCCTCCAAGGCGCGGTGGTGAACACCTGTTACCTCAACTGTGCCAGCAAGGCCAGCCATTCCCCCAGCCATAACCATCGCTAGAATTACGTACCTTTCAACCTTAATCCCTGCATACCGTGCAGCTTCAGGGCCTTCCCCCACCGCCCGCAAACGGTATCCGGTGCTGGTTCGCCATAAAAATAGATAAGTCAATATCGCGAGCACCAAAGCCAGTATCAACCCCGAATGAAGTCGAGTTCCGGGGATAAGTCGATCAAGCCAGATTCCTTCAGGGATTAAAGCCGTTTGCGGTGCACCCGTGCCGTAAGAAACTTCTTTTGGGTCAATGAGTGGACCGCGAATAAGAAATAAATATAACTGCAAAGCAATCTGGTTGAGCATTACTGTACTCAGAATCTCGTTTACTGAGAGACGGGTTTTTAGCCAACCCGCAATTCCTCCCCAAAATGCACCGCTTGCCATCCCTGCGAGAAAAACTAAGGGCATAAGAATCATTGAGGGTAACTCTGAGAAAGATGTGGCTACAGCAGCAGCCCCAATGGCCCCAGCCAACATTTGACCTTCGGCCCCGATATTAATAATTCCGCTACGGAAGGAAATAATAATACCCAATCCAACCAACAGTAAGGGAACTGACCGCACAAGAGTTTCTGTAATCCCGAATTTATCATTGATAGGACCTGTCAACATAACGGTATAGGCTTTAACTGGATCCGATTTGGCCAGAACCAAGAAAATTCCACCCACGAGTAAGGCCCCTACAAGAGCAGCCAATAAGATCGTGATTTGTTTAATAATATTTCTATATTGTGTGTTCAAATAATATACACTCCTTAAGAAATTCAAATATGTGTGACATCGTACCTTGGTTCTCAAAATCGAGCACCATTGCTATCGATCCACCCCCTTCGATATCGGATAACAAAAGGCTTCCAAGTGATGATACTAATCTCACTGGAAGCCTCATTGCTTCATACGTCATATGCTTATTTTTCTGTCATTATATTACTGACATTTAAGAAATGCAATAGATTTTTAGTAGGAGCAGAGGTGAAGCATCAAAATTGTTTTTAAGGAAACTAGGGTCCTCCAATTCATTTTGTGATTCAAGACAGTATGTAAATCGCTCGGTTCTCCTCACTTGCTTCATGTGAATGCCTTTCCCAGAGCGATATGTGGACCATAACAAGACTTCCAGACATGCCAAAAAAGCCTATTCATGCTTTTTTAGTTTGAGCCTTATGGTCTTTATGCCACCAATCTCCATCGGATTTCCTTATTAGCTGCTTTCGTAAGCTTCTTCTTATCCAGCAAATTACCTCTACATGTGGTTTTCAAGTAGACAATAAAACCTCGTAGACCAAGCTCTTTTACCTTTTCAACCAGCAGTTCACTGTTTAAAGCCATCACATTCAGGAACCTTCCAATTTTCATCAGATAATGCGTCATTCACCTTTCCAATACTAGCATAACATCTCCGTTTGTGGTTGTTCACAGCTGTTTTGCGAAATAATTTTTTTGAGGTTCTCTAAGAGCCTTACCATACGCCTGCTTTAGTTTAGTACTTCACCTCTGCGTCAGGCCTGCCAAACCGGGCAGGCCTCCGGGTTGCCCCAAACCGCTAGGCGCGGTGTTTTTCCTCGCTGAGCCCATCCAAGAACACTTTCAAGACACGGCGAAGTTCCTCCTTCAAATCCCCGCGGCTTTGCACAAACCAGCTGATAAAATGCTGGATCATCATCCCTTCCAAGGTTTCCGCCAGGAAAACCGGGTCAAAATCCGCTCGAATCTGCCCTTCCCTCTGGCCTAAGGTTAAGATTCCCTGAATCGCATAGTGAAGGCCTAAATCAGATTCAGCTCCCTCACGGCTGCGCACCGCAACCCAAGCCATTTCCCGTTCTGCGATCATAAATTCCGCCCAATCCTCAAGCAGTTCTTCTAGACGGTGTCGAATCCCCAAACTCCTTTTCTCCCGGCCTTGCGCTAAAATATCCCGGTAGGCCCGCCGTGAAAACTCCAGAACAACCGCTTCTTTTGAAGAGAAATAATTATAAAACGTCCCTTTGCCTACATCTGCATGTTGGGTAATCTGCTCAATGGATGTTCCTGCCAATCCCCGCTGGCGAAACAACTGCATCGCTGATGCATAAATCTTTTCTTGCGTTTCCCTTTTCTTTCTTTCGCGACGCGATTCTTCCATAAAAAACCCCCCCGTCACCGGACTTTAGATACCAATTCGGCATCTACCATAAATTTCCTTCCGGCTATTGGGGGGATTGCTCATATTTTTTTTAATAAGTTCACTAGGCTCTGCCCTGTACTGCCTTCCAGATAAGAAGTAGCCTCCAGGCTGCCCGCTCCAACTGCTCTCGGGCTTGCTCCAGAGCCTCGGCTAAGGTAATGGGGCCTTCAGCCACACTGAAACAGGCCGTAATCCCATAATCTTTAAGCATATCCGGATCGCCCTCGACCGCTCCGGAAAGCACCACGACCGGCACCCCAGCCGCCTTAGCCAAACGCGCCACGCCGACCGGCACCTTACCATAAGCGGTCTGAAAATCCGTCTTTCCCTCTCCGGTAAGCACAAGATCAGCCTGCGGAATTGTCTCCGAGGCGCGGGCCGCCTCGAGAATGATCTCCGTCCCTGAGCGCAGCTTGGCGCTTAGGAACCCGACCAGACCGCCCCCTAAGCCGCCGGCAGCCCCGGCCCCAGGCAGATTAATGATATCTTGTCCAGCCAGTTCACTCAGCTGCAGTCCATAGTTCAAGAGGGCTCTATCCAAGCGCTCAACCATTTCAGGAGTCGCCCCTTTTTGAGGGCCATAAACCGCGCTTGCCCCTTGCGGACCACACAACGGGTTTTGCACGTCACAAGCTACCTCGATCTCTACATCCTGAAGACGCGGGTCCAGCCCAGACGGATCAATCCTGGCCAAACGCTCAAGGTCGGCTCCTCCCGGCCGGAGAGAGTGACCCTTTGCATCAAGAAAGCGAACTCCCAAAGCCTCCGCCATCCCGGCCCCTCCATCGTTAGTGGCACTGCCACCGATCCCGATCAGGATTTTCTTCACTCCCTTAGCCAGTGCATCCTTGATTAATTCCCCGGTGCCATGTGTTGAAGCCGTAAGTGGATTACGCTCAGTGTCTGTAAGTAGCGGCAAACCCGAAGCCGCTGCCATTTCCAAAATGGCGGTTTGTCCCCCGTCCAACAACCCGTAATCAGCCTGGCGGGACCGCCCTAGAGGATCAGTGACCCTCACGCTCACTTTTTTGCCTCCGGCAGCCGCCAAGACCGCATCCACTGTACCCTCTCCCCCGTCAGCCATGGGGATCAGGGCAATCCCGGCCTCTGGAAACACGCGCTGTACGCCTCGAGCTAAGGCCTTTGCCACTTCAATGGCGCTCAAGCACCCTTTGAAAGAATCTGGGGCAATGACTATATTCATTTCCGCCCCCCTAGAAACTATAGTTAGGTGACTCTTTGGTGATGGTGACATCATGGGGATGGCTCTCTCTTAAGCCCGCCGGGGTCATGCGCATAAACTTCGTCTGCTTGCGTAGGGCTTCAATATTCGAAGTTCCACAGTATCCCATCCCCGCCCTCAGGCCTCCTACCATCTGATACACCGTTTCTGCCAGCGAGCCTTTATAGGGTACTCGCCCCTCAATCCCTTCCGGAACGAGCTTCTGTTCTTTCTCCTGAAAATAGCGATCCCGACTTCCTTCTTTCATCGCGCTAATGGAACCCATGCCACGATAGACCTTATAACTCCGACCTTGATAAATCTCAATTTCGCCGGGGCTCTCCTCCGTACCGGCGAACAAGCTCCCGATCATCACGACTTGCGCACCGGCAGCCAACGCCTTGACAATATCGCCGGAAAACTTGATCCCGCCGTCCGCAATAATCGGGATGCCATGTTTGTCAGCCTCCTCCGCACAGTTCATAACCGCCGTAACTTGAGGCACCCCAATCCCTGCGACCACACGGGTTGTGCAGATCGAACCAGGCCCAATTCCAACCTTGATCGCATCCGCTCCCGCTTCGATCAAATCCCGAGTTGCCTCAGCGGTCGCCACATTCCCGGCAATAATCTGCGCCTCCGGAAAACGGCTGCGTAAGGCACTCACGGTTTGAATGACACCGGTTGAATGCCCATGAGCCGTATCGATAACGAGCACATCCGCCCCCGCTTTCAACAGAGCCTCAGCCCGTTCCATCAGATCTGGGGTGACGCCAACAGCAGCCCCTACTCTCAACCTGCCTCTTTCATCCTTCGCTGAGTTCGGGTACTGACGGGCTTTCTCAATATCTTTGATCGTGATCAGACCTTTTAAATCACCCTTAGCATCCACAATCGGCAACTTTTCGATCCGATGCTGGCCTAGCAACTTCTTCGCTTCCTCCAATGTCGTCCCCACCGGAGCGACAACCAGGTTCTCCTTGGTCATAACTTCGCCAATTTGCCTGTCATAATTCTTTTCAAATCGCAAGTCACGGTTGGTCAGAATCCCTACCAATTTCATGCCTACCGTGATTGGAATCCCGGAAATCCGGTATCTCGCCATTAAATTTAAGGCATCCTGTGCCTTATCTTCGGGATGAAGAAAAATCGGATCCGTAATTATACCGTGTTCTGACCGTTTAACTTTATCGACCTCCATAGCCTGCTGCTCAATGGCCATATTCTTGTGGATGATCCCTATGCCTCCTTCCCGTGCCATCGCGATGGCCATGCGGGAATCGGTCACGGTATCCATACCTGCACTCATTAGCGGAATGTTTAATTTGATTTTCCGGGTTAAATAGGAACTGACATCCACATCCCGAGGTAAAACCTCAGAACGGGCAGGAACAAGCAGCACATCATCAAAGGTTAGACCTTCCCCTAAGAAACGACTGGACATGGTAGACTCCTTTCCTTGTGTACCTTATTTTAGTTTTCCTAATAGTATAGCAGATATTATGACTACTGGACAGGTTCTTTTTCAACAAATTGACGGAAAATATATTAATCGAGCACAAAAATGATGATGCGTGGTTATTGGGCTTGCCAGGATTCTAAAGAACGGTTAAGATCAGAACAAGTTTAGAACTCATTTCTGATTCGCATGGTTCATAGCAGAGATTCGAATCAGCCCTTGGGAGGCAAAGATGTTCTATCGGGTCAAGCAATTTCTTCAGGCCCTGTATCCCCGGATCACACCGGTGGAACTCCAGTATGTCCAGCATACGGTTCCGCCTGAAGCGCTACCCCTTTTTCTAAGCCAATCCGTTGCCGAACAGCGGCATGCTCTTAATGTGGTTAAACACCTTGCAGCATGGAAGTCCCTCACAGCGGATGAATATCTGACCTTGGTTCTAGCAGCTCTCTTTCACGACTGTGGCAAGTCCAGGGTGGGAATCAAACTTTGGGAGCGCGTTTTTATTGTCCTAGCGAATCAGGCCCCCGGCTGGCTCAAGCCTACGATCACGAGAAGCCGTCTCTTCGCACATCCGCTCCAAATCGCCTCCCAACACGCTGACTGGGGCTGCGCTTTGGCGCGAGCGTCCGGGCTTCCTCCCCTCGTCTGCTATCTCATTCAAGAACACCATCACCCCACAACCGCCCTCGGTCGCCTCCTCCAAAAGGCAGACAACTTATCCTAGCAAGTAGTCCCGTCGCTCTGGCGAGCGTGCCTTGGCCCAAGTATGTCTTAGATATTGCATATTGCAAAAAGCATGAAACCCTTAGGTCTCATGCTTTTTCTTCTTCAATCCGTCCTTGCAGTTCGACGATCTGACGATTCTTCGAAAAAAGCCACTGCGCAAAACGGGTGTTATCCCGCTGTAAGCGCGTGTTTTCCTTTTCTAGGTTATGGACGAGGGCAATCTTCTCCCGTTCAACCTTCTCCAGAAGATTCATCAACACACGTCGGCTGACCCGCAAGTGTTCCACCCTCTGCTCCAATTCGCAGACCTTTTGCTCCAGCCCAGTCGTACGGAGCCTCAGCATGATTAACTCTTCCTGCGCATCCAAATCGTTATGCACCCCCGGCTAGAAACTACACTGATATTCTATGCCAGGCTGCACCCTTTTAACCCTGATGACGCAAAAACTCCTGGATCCGTTTGGCCGCTTCCTGCATCACATCATCCTGTTGCACCAGGGCGACCCGCACAAACCCTTCCCCATATCCGCCGAAGGCCACGCCAGGAACGACTAAAACCCCCGCTTCTCTGGCGAGTTTAACCGCAAAGGTGAAAGAGTCCTGCCTCGTGGGCACGGGAGCCCAGGCGAACATAGATGCCTTGGGGGCAGGAATCTGCCAACCGACCTCGGCACATCCTTGGAGAAACACATCCCGCCGCCGCTGGTAAGCTTGACGGTTCTCTTCCACTTCGGCCCCAGAACCGGCCAACGCGGCTGCACCGGCCCGCAAGACCGGAGCGAAACCCCCGTAATCAATGTTAGATTTCAGCAGGGTCAATTGTGCAATAACGTCCGGGTTGCCGACTACAAACCCCAACCGCGCCCCGGCAAAATTAAAGGTTTTCGATAAAGAATGAAACTCAATCCCCACCGTTTTAGCATCTTTAGCCTGAAGAAAACTCACAGGCCGAAAGCCGTCAAATGCTAACTCGGAGTAAGCCGCATCGTGGCAAACCAGGATACCGTATTCCCCAGCGAACGCGACAACCTCTTCAAAAAAGGAAAGTGATGCCGTCGCGGCCGTGGGATTATTGGGATAATTTAAGAACATAAGTTTGGCCCGCCCAGCAATTTCCGGCGCAATAGCCTGAAGATCAGGCAAAAACCCGTTTTCCTCCAGCAACGGGAGCGCTACCTTCCTTCCTCCTGAAAGCATAAGCCCTGCTGTATAGATCGGATACCCCGGATCGGGGATTAAAGCCAGATCCCCAGGGTTAATATAGGCCAAAAAAACATGGGCAAGCCCATCCTGCGAGCCCATGAGGGGCAATACCTCGCGTTCGGGATCCAAGCTTACTCCAAAACGGTGCTGATACCAAGCCGCACAACTTTGGCGAAAAGCTGCCGTACCCCTGGTCAAGGTATAGCCATAAAGCGACCCATCTAATGCCGCTTTACTCAAAGCCTGACGCACTGCTAATGCGGGAGGCCGGTCTGGACTCCCAATGCTTAGATTTATAAACTCTTTGCCCTGGCGGCTGAGTTCCGAGCGTAGTTGATCCATTTGCGAAAAGACAGAAACCCCCAACCCCTGCATCCGCTCGGCTAACATAGAAACATCCCTTCCTTTTCTCTTTTTCCCTGGAGTGATCAAGGCTTCGGTGTAAATGAAAGGCGCCGCGCTCGCTCTGCCAACTCCTTGATCTGGCGCACGACCTCCATTTGAACCCCCCAGCTGCCCAACTTCACGCCCGGTTTCCGCTTTTCTCCATGAAAATCCGAGCCTCCCGTCATCAAAAGACCGTACTTCGTTGCCATCTCGCGACAGCGCCTTTCATCTTCTGGAGAATGTTCCGAATGGCTCACTTCAATCCCCTGTAAACCGCTTTCAGCCCAGGCTGGAATCCCCCGCTCTAAGCGATGCACCCCTGGATGGGCCAACACGGCGACTCCAGAGGCTTCGTGCACTAAAGCAATGCCTTCCTCCGGGCTCAACTTAGAGCGCGGAACATAGGCGGGTGCCCCTTGGCCGATATAACGCTCGAAGGCATCACGAATGCTTTCGACATAGCCCTGAGCCATTAAGGCCTGCGCGACGTGCGGGCGGCCAATGGATTCTCCGGAGGCAAACTTCCGGACATCCTCCGCAGTCAGCGCGATCTTCAACGTGCGCAGTCGTTCAATAATTTCCAACATCCGTGCTTCGCGAGCCCTGCGCAAAGTCTCCAGGCGCTCCATCAGATTCGGAGCATCCGGATCCAATTCATAGCCGAGAATGTGCACTTCGGTTCCCTGCCAATCCGTATTCAGCTCAATTCCTTTGAGGATTTCCACTCCCCATTCCTGCCCAGCTCTTTCTGCCTCCTGCCATCCTTGAACGGTATCATGATCCGTAATTCCCACCGCTTTGAGACCACGGCCCTGAGCCAGCTTGACCACCTCAGAGGGAGTCAGCAGCCCATCGGAAGCCGTGGTATGGCAGTGCAAATCTGCTTCAATGAAGCCCACCCTAATACCCCTTTTCCACCTGCATCTGTGCTGATGTGGCACATGCGTTTCTGTTGCTATTTTATCACGTTCGCCAGTAAACGCATAAAGTTTCCATAGCAAATCTTGCGGATTTCATCCTTAATAAAGCCGGCCTGCTGCAGATCGCCGATTAAAAGAGCCATCTTTTCTACACTCTCCAAACCCTCTGGCACCTCCGAAATCCCGTCAAAATCGGAGCCCAGCCCGACGGCATCCACTCCGGCCACATCTGCAATATGCACAATATGCCTGATAACATCCTCTCGCTTGGCCTGCCCGCTAGAATTTAAGAAACTCGGGTAAAAGTTGACTCCGACCACTCCGCCACACTGCGCCAAAGCCTGTAACTGAGCATCACTCAGGTTACGGGGATGAGGACAAAGCGCAGCCGCACAGGAGTGAGAAGCGACAACACTCTGAGAAGAAATCTCTAAGACATGCCAAAACCCTGCTTCATTGAGATGAGACACATCCACAACCATCCCAAGTTCATTCATCCGCCGCACCACCGATTCCCCAAAACGGGTCAAGCGGCTTTGGGTTTTTGTTTCACCGGCCCCATCCCCGATCGCATTGCGCTGATTCCAGGTAAGCCCCAAGGCCCGAACCCCCAAGTGGTGAATGATATCCAGCAGGTAGAGGTTCTCTCCGAGGATCTCCCCGCCTTCTACACTCAGCAAGACCCCCAGCTTCCCTTCGGGTGCTAGTCGCTCCAGATCCTTAGGCTCGCGGACGAGAAAGACCGTTTCGGGATTCGCTGAGAGAAAACGGTGGGCTGCCTGAATGAGTTCGAGCCCTCGGGAGAGAGCGCGTTCAGGCTTATATTCCGCTTCGATATAGGCTGCCAGAAATTGCAGCCCTATCTTCCCTTGACGTGCGCGTTCGAGTTCCCACTGTCCTTCCTGCTCCTCTCTCAAGGAGCGCTTCCCGGAACAGAAATCAATCAAGCTGTCACAATGCCCATCAACCACCCACATTCCATCCATACAAACCTCCATTCCGCCGCTACTGCTGGCGGCACAAATAGTAATGAAAAATGGTGCGCGGTTTTCACCACTCTGCTAAAATTAGGGAAAATCACAGGGACGGTTCTCCTGCTTCTTTACACACGCGTCACCAGGCACGCGTCACCAGGGGTCTGACCCCAACATAATTTAGACACAATTTAGTAGGACTAGCACCGAAAATATGGAAGCACAAGAACCGCCCTTTGCTTACTTTCTGGAAGCACAAGAACCGTCCCCTTGCTTACCTGGAAGCACAAGAACCGTCCCCTTGCTTTCCTTTGCTTACCTTTGCTTACACTTTCTGACTGGTTTAAAAAAACCTGTCTGCAGCCTGCAGACAGGTTTCTGATCGCTACTAAATCAACGCGGTTCAACAATAAGCTTAATCGCTGTTCGCTCCTCCCCGTCAATTTTAATGTCCGTAAAGGCTGGAATGCAAATCAAATCTACTCCACTTGGGGCGACAAATCCTCTAGCGATAGCGACTGCTTTCACCGCTTGGTTGAGTGCGCCCGCCCCAATGGCCTGTAATTCGGCGCCACCCCGTTCGCGAAGAACCCCGGCTAATGCTCCGGCCACTGAATTTGGGCTTGACTTGGCTGAGACTTTTAACACATCCATACCGACAACCTCCTGTTCTGCGCTTACATGTATTTCCACTTCTTCTGTTCTAAAGGTATTCTAGACAAAATCAAAAAATCCTTTTTTGTTTCCATGAATTTTCTGACTTTTAGCGTAGGTTTCCTAATTGATCGAATCGTGAGACTCCCACTTCTACAAGTGGGAGTGGTACCTCGTACTTTGCTTCGGTGGGGGTAGACTCCCCCACCGAAGTCTCGATGTTTAACTTTAGTTGAACGAGTTCACTTTAAAGGCCTGACCCTTAGTTTTTCAATCTTGGGAAAGACGCTGAATCCTGGTAATACTCCTGGCTCTGCCGCTGGTTTCGTCCAGATCGACAACGACAGCATTAAATTGCAGCACCCCTGCAGCAATCTCAAATTTCGCCGGCAACTGTGTCAAAAAGCGATTAATGATGAGTTCCTTTTTGACACCCAAAACCGAATCCCGTGGGCCTGTCATGCCGACATCCGTAATATAGGCTGTCCCTCGGGTGAGCAGACGTTCGTCCGCCGTCTGCACATGCGTGTGGGTGCCGAGAATTGCAGATACCTTTCCGTCTAAAAACCATCCCAAAGCAATTTTCTCTGACGTCGCCTCTGCATGAAAATCCAGGAAAATGTTAGGGGTCTCCTGCCGGATCATCTCCGCCAGCCGACTGGCCATGCTAAAAGGATCGTCCAACGTTGGCATAAAAATTCGCCCGGAAAGATTGACGATCCCCACTTTTACCCCTTTACGCCGGATGATACCATACCCTTTGCCCGGCGCACCCAGCGGATAATTAGCTGGGCGGATAATGCGCGCCTCCTCTTCAATATAGGTCATGATCTCCCGTTTATCCCAAACATGGTTACCCATCGTAATAAACTCAATACCAAAGCCAAAAAGTTCTTGAGCCACATCCTTAGTTAAGCCGTTACCGCCAGCCGCATTTTCCCCATTGGCGATCGTCAAGTCAATGTGATACTCAGATTGGATCGGTTTTAAAAAAGCCTGAACCGCTTGGCGGCCTGCCTTTCCGACAACATCGCCGATGAAGAGTACGTTCATCTGAAATCTCCTTTAACATTCAGTCCTAAACCTCTGAACCTAGTATGTCACGCGAACTACGTCGTGAAACATGGGCATCCGGACAGGGCGAACTTCAGTTTCTGAAGACGAGAACGCGCCCCTCTTCACGAACTGCTACTACGTTCTTATCCATCACGTTGTTATGGATGTTGGCCAACATATGGTCAATGAGTTCTTCTTGGAACTGTAGTTCATCCTCAGGCAAATTCACTTCGTCACAGACCAGAAATTCTGCACATTCCCGTTTCACAAAATCCACAATCAGCCCAACCTCATTTTGCGTCATACTATCCACATCACGCACGATCGTCAAGACATGAATGTTATCCTCGCTGCGGCATCCTATCTCGCAATCATGCATCGTATGCCCTTCTAGTTGATGATAGACCTCAAGTGCCAGCGGTAAATTGTTGCGTAAACGCTCGATATCCGCTTCGCCCATAAGCATAAACGTAAACTTAAGCGCCTGCCTCTCAGGCCAGTAATATACAGAGCCCACTTCAGCATAACGCAGCAAAATGGAAATCAGCAATCCGACACCTTCTGGCACATTTCCCCCGTTTTTATACTGCAAACTGTGCGCCGCCA
>JAIMKP010000071.1:589-14023 GCA_020692355.1 Desulfosporosinus sp. | reverse complement strand
CGAGGTACCACTCCCACTTGTAGAAGTGGGAGTCTCACGATTGGATGAATTTATCTGTTCACACGAAAACATTTGAGTATTACGAATATTGTTGAGACAAGGCTTTTTGTGCAAAATTGTGCTGATATATAGATATTATGTATTTTAAAAAACTCATTGACCAAGGCATAGTTTAGATGTATGCTTAGCCTAGAATTAAAACCCCTACCGGGGGGGAGGGGAATTATGTGCTAGAGTGTTCACATTGTGGAATGTTGCTTCAGGAATTCAGGCCTAAGTTCTTCATGGTGCTCGAAAAAGTTAATCCTATGCCATTTAATGTGAAAGAGATTACATGCCCTAACTGTGGTGGCGATTTTTAATCGCATCTGTTTTCGGTATTATTGTCAGTTGCAAGTTTTTCTGACCATCGTGTAACCCATATCGGCCGAAGCAAATCCTTAATCTTGGTGACCGGGGGCAATGCCTTAAGAAGTACTCATAATTTATTTTTTTGGTAAGGAGTGAAAATATGTCAGCAACAATCAATCAAAATGTCGCTTCGCAGCTCGGACGGATTTTCGGCGACAGAGTCAAGGTAGACCGGATTGAACGGAAACTCTATTCCTATGACATTGGTGCGCTTCCCTCCCTGATCAAGCCTTTTGTCCCGGTTGGTATAGCAGGGGCAGTGGTTAGACCCTTGACAGAAGAAGAATTAGTTCAGCTGGTCAAATTGGCAGACCGGGAAAGTCTGCAGCTCGTTGCGAGAGGTTCTTCTACTTCCGGGTATGGTGGTGTGCTACCGGCTAGCGGAGCTGTGGTCGTGGACATGAGTGGTATGAATAAGATTGTTCATGTGGATAAGGTTAAAAAGGTCGTGCGCATTCAGCCGGGCATCATATGGGAACAAATAGAAAAACAAATTCGCAAAGAAGGATTGGATTTGCGCCTATATCCGTCATCTTCGCCGTCATCCACAGTTGGTGGTTGGCTTGCGCAGGGTGGTTCCGGATTTGGGTCATACGAGTATGGAGAATTTAAGCAAAATGTACTTGGAGCTAGAGTGGTCATGCCTTCTGGAGAAATCCATGAATTTAACGGTCAAGAAATGGCTGATTACATCGCTGACGCTGAAGGGATTACCGGAATTATCACGGAAATTACGCTGGCTGTCCGTGATTTGGAACCTGAAGTTCACCGGGCTTTCGCTTTTAATGATCCCAAATCGTTGGGTGATGCTCTCAATGCCATCTCCTGGAAAAAACTGCCGATTTGGTCGATTACTTTTCTCAACCCTGAATCCCTCCGTTTAAAGAAGAAACTGCCGCATAAACACGGGCATCCCTATGAAGAAGCAAATCCGCATTATGTGCCGGAACTTCCGGAAGCCTTCGTAGCAGTGATTGCTTATCCTGAATCGCGCCGTTCCACTGTGGATACTGCTTTACTCCAGATTGTGAAGACCAATAAAGGGGAAGAATTGTCTCAAGAAGCGGCTGAGCATGAATGGGAACTGCGGTTTGCCCCGATGCGCTTGAAGCGGATTGGTCCTTCGATTATTCCTACCGAAGTCATTGTTCCGCTGGAACGAATTTCAGAGGTATTAGTGGACATTGAAAAGAAGATTAAGCAACCTTTCATTATGGAATGTATGTTGGGTAAAGGGAATAAGGTGACTATCCTTGGCTTTGTTCCCCATGATGAGCGTTCCTTTGCCTTCAATGTGGCTTTTGCTTTGGCCTTGTCCGTGATTCAAATTGCCAAAAAACACGGGGGGACGGCCTATTCCACAGGGTTGTATTTTAAAAACGAAGCCCGCAATGTGCTCGGGGCAGAGCGTTATGAGCGATTGGCTGGTTATAAACGCAAAGTAGACCCTAAAAATTTATTTAACCCGAACAAGGTGATAGGATCGGGTTTAATTGGTGCAATCATGGGGCTGGTTTCTGTTTTCGAACCTATCATTCGCCCCATCGCTAATGCGGCTACTGCTCCTACCGGGGATCTCTCGGAAAGGACGAAGGACAAGAACGGCATTCCGGGCAATGTGGCTTTCTTCGCTACGGCTTGTGCCCGTTGCGGTTACTGCGTATCCACCTGTGAACAGTTCACGGGCCGGGGTTGGGAGTCCCATTCCCCTCGTGGCAAATATGCTTTCATCAGGGAAGTTCTGGCCGGGCGGGAAAAATTTGAGCAGGATATGGTCGACAAGTTCCTGATGTGTACGACCTGTGAAATGTGTAATTCCCGTTGCCAGTTGAACATTCCGGTTGAGCACAACTGGATGGCCATGCGTGGTCGACTGATTGACGAAGAAAAACGTATGACATTTCCGCCCTTTGAGATGATGGCCGCCGCTTTACGCGGAGAAAAGAATATCTGGGCCGGGAAGCGGGAACACAGAGCCGACTGGCTGCCGGAAGACATCAAACCTAAAATTAAAGAAAAAGCTGATGTAATGTACTTCGCCGGTTGTACAGCCTCCTTTGTCAATAGTGATGTGGCTAAATCCACAGTACGCATTCTGGACCAAGCCGGAATTGAATTTACCTATATGGGTACGGATGAGGCTTGCTGTGGGATCCCCATGAAAGTGGCCGGTAAATGGGAACTATTCGAACAAATTTTTGAACACAATGTGAACGAGGCTAAGAAACGTGGGGCAAAAACCATTGTCACTTCCTGTCCGGCCTGTGGTTTGGTTTGGAAAGAACTCTATGCCAGTGTAGCCCGCAAGAAAAAGATAGATTATCCGTTCGAGATCAAGCACTATTCCGAGGTGGCCGCAGAGGCACTGGCCCAAGGGAAACTGAAATTTGATCATGAAATCAATGCTAAGGTTGCCTTCCATGACTCCTGTCATGCCGGTCGCGCCCAAGGGATCTACGAGCCGCCGCGCGAGCTGATTGCCGCAATTCCTGGTGTGAAATTGGTAGAAATGGAGCATAATCGTGAAAACGGTCTTTGCTGCGGTTCTGTTTTGACCCTGATCGGCGAAATGCCGGTGGCGCCTAAACTCGGTGGTAATCGCATTCAGGAAGCTATTGATGTCGATGCTGACGCTTTATTGGCACTGTGTCCATGCTGTCAGGTCCAGTTGCGAACAGCGGCCAAGCAAAATAAAATGGATATCCCCGTAACCGACTTGGCTCGTTTTGTGGCTAAAGGGCTAGGATTTGAAACCGAAGACAAGACAGAATTCTCCCTGGAAATGTGGGGTTACTTCGAGAAGTTTATCATCCTCATGTATCCGGAAAATATGGCCAAGATTATGGCGGCGCTCTTCCCGCAGATGTTTGCTAATATGCCTCCTGGCATGGTGCCTATGATGAAGGCCATGAAGGTCATTCCCGGCGGTTTAGCCCTGATGAGTAAAATGATGCCTGTCATGATGCCGATGTTAGTTCCCGGCATTATGCCGAAGGTTATGCCGGATATGCTGGCCGAAGTTTCCCGGCGCGTAGGTCCTCTGCCTAAGGATATGGAGGAACTGATGCCGGATCTACTGCCTAAGACTATGGATGCTCTCATGCCCAATATGCTGCCTTTACTGGTGCCGTACGTCACTCCTATGATGATTGAATATATCAGAACAGGGAAGATTCCGAGTCATGAGATGATCCTTGAAGTCAGCAAAATAATCGATATGAAAAAGGATAAAATGAGTGCCTAAACATCGAAGTTGGATGTTCGATGTTCAAGGCAGGACACGAATATAAGGGGTCACTGGGGTGGTTCTTGGCAGGAACCACCTTTTTTATGTCGTCTTTAAACAGATATTAATACGAGAAAAGAATTGGGAATATTAATTATGAAATTCGGGGTTTAGAGTTCTATATAATTTCTTTGAGCAAAAAATGTATAGGAAAAACCGATTGAGAAAGTTGACAAATAAAAGAACATCGCATATATTGTTAATCGTAGATACCCTAACGGGGTATAGGTAGTAGAGAAGCTTCCGAAATTTATTAATCCACGAAAAAGGAGAGCGAAATTCAATGAATATCACGCATGTGAATAGTCAAGAGTTCCAACAAGCGCTAAAAGAAACGAAGGGTCTGATCGCTTTAGACTTTTATTCGGAAGATTGTGCACCTTGTGCCCAACTTGCACCGATTTATGAGCGGATGGCAGAAAAGTACCCACAAGCCAAATTCATGAAGATCCTTCGCCAGGCCAATCGGCCTTTGGCCGAAAGCTTTGGAGTCAAAGGCAGCCCAACCGTTCTCTTCTTTAAAGATGGCCAAGAAGTTGGCAAACGCCTCAATGGCTATATCAGCAAGCCGGAAATTCGCCGTACGATCGAAGAGATTTTGGAAATATCCAGCGAAGAGGTGGAAAAAGTTAAGATAGAGGCGGATGTACTCATTCTTGGTGGCGGACCTGCTGGGCTAACGGCTGCACTTTATGCCTCCCGCTCTCGCTTAAAAACGATTCTTATTGATGAAGGCCTTCCTGGCGGGCAGGCCGCAACGACTTTTCATATTGCCAACTACCCGGGAACCCCAGGAACGGTTCATGGACGTGATTTGCTCGATAATATGATCACACAGGCGAAAAGCTTTGGAACAGAGATTCATGACCTCAAAGAGGTTTTCAGTGTGGATCTGCAGGGAGAGTTAAAAAAGATCGTCACGGAGGATTCGGAATACACGGCTCCTGTAGTGATTCTGGCGACCGGAGCAGAGTCTCGGCGTCTTCAAGTTCCGCAAGAAGCGGAGTTCCGGGGGAAAGGGGTTCATTATTGTGCCACGTGTGACGGTTCCAACTACGAAGGTGTTGATAACATTATCGTCGTTGGCGGCGGCAATTCAGCTGTGGAGGAAGCCGTCTACCTCACCCGATATGCTAAACATGTGACGATTGTGCACCAGTTCGACCATTTCCAAGCCTCAAAGACAGCCCAGGAAGAAGCGCTGGCCAATGAGCAAATCAGTATCATTTGGGATTCCGAGCCTCGCGCTGTCGTCGGTGAAAACCATTTGACCGGAATTGAGATTGAAAATGTGAAGACAGGGGAGCGCAGAGTGGTCAAGGCGCAGGGGGTGTTTGTTTACATCGGGATGCAGCCGCGCAACAATCTCCTTCGCGATCAGGTAAAGCTCAATGATTGGGGTTATGTGGAAGCGGATGATGAAATGCGGACTAACCTTCCAGGTGTCTTCGTGGCGGGGGATGTACGCAGCAAAACGGTGCGCCAAGTGGCCACAGCTGTTGGGGATGGCGCAGTGGCGGCTGTCAATGCTGAGCGCTATCTGATGAGCCGGAAATCCAAGTGATTCTTGGGACGTGAGTATTTTGACAGAAATGGGGTAAACTTTTCTTATTAGGGACATATTCCTAAAGGAGGGTGTCACCATGCCGATGATTGAGTTAAGCCAAAGGGAAGTAGAAGTTGTTAAACGTTCTATTGATAATTGCCTGAAAACCTGCCATCAAGGAGGGGCCGAACACGGTTGCCCGGATTGCCAGAGCTTGAGGGGCATCTTGACTAAATTGTCCTGAACTTGCGATTATCGGTTGTGGGCCTGCAGGGATGTCTGCGGCCCTCAACGCTTTGATTTGGCAATCTGGTTTTAATGTGGACAGATTGATTGACTGAAAGATTGGCAATGAGGTAAAATACCTTTATAGGGATATACCCTATGGGGGTGCGGGGTAAAATGGGGTTAAAGACCATGAGTATTATTAATATGTTTGAAATTGTGAAAAGGTACACTGAAGAAGATGAAAACAGCAATTTAAGCTGCGGCGGTAATATTTCTTATCTTGCGCTCAAACCTGGAGAAACCGTCCTCGACCTCGGTTGCGGCAGGGGAATAGAAACGCTGGAAGCAGCCAAGTTGGTGGGACCGAGGGGCTGGGCTTGGGGGCTCGATGTGACGCCCAAGATGATAGAGGCGGCATCCACCCGTGCGCAGGAAGCCAAAATCGAAAACACCCTTTTCCTCGTTGGCAACATGGAAGCTATTCCGCTTGAGGATATGAGCATCGATGCGGTATTGAGCAACTGTGCTATCAATCATGTGGAGAATAAAGCTGCGGTCTATCGTGAAATCTTTCGAGTATTAAAACCAGGCGGGCGCTTTGTGGTCTCAGACATTATGACCGATGAGTCCTTGCCTGAGCACATAAAGAACGATCCGGAGGCCGTAGCCGCCTGTTTTGGTGGGGCGATCACCGTGGAAGAATATAAGCAGGCCTTAGCTGAGGCGGGTTTTTTCAGGATTACAGTGTATAAAGAAAGACGCTACTCAAAAAATGGGTATGAAATGATCAGCCGTACGTTTTCGGGTCAAAGGCCATAGACCCTATGAAAGGAGGTGACCAAATTGCGCCCATTGACTCAAACGGCTTCAACTTGCTGCACGAGCTTGGCTCTGAATGTCGCTCAATGCTGCTCGAAGTCCTCTCAAATCGTCGCGGGTTGCCACGACTGATCCTTGCGGCGGCAGAGACATTTCTGTCGCCTTTTTCACTAGCTCATCCGTTGGGTTAACATAAAGTATTTTTAGAAAGTTGTCTGTGTAACGGGGTTTTTTGGAATTTTTATTTTTGTTAGTGACTTAGTATCACTGGGTGGTTGATAAAGAAAAGGGTGGGGAAATGTATTACAGCCGTTATAACCTTTTGTTAGAGATGAAGAAGAATCAGGATTATCCATTTGCTTTAATGAATTCCTTGTCCGGTTCTTTTGACTTGGTCGGGTCTGAAGAGAAGAAAAAATTGGATACACTGAGGCAAGGGGAGAGCCCGGAGGATCAGGTCTTTGTAGATTATCTGTTTAGCCGGGGCTATCTCTATCCTTCCAAGGACGCGGAGGATGCTGAACTCGTCAGAAGATGGCCTGAGTTTGAGAAAGCCCTCCATGAAACAGAGCCTCAAGTCTTGCTCGTACCCACGTATGCCTGCAATTTAGCGTGCCCTTACTGCTACCAGAATGGTATTAAGCAAAAGACCCAGCTTATGACAAGCGATGTGGCGGATGCCTTTTTCAACTATTTGAAGGCCAAGTTTCCGGGTAAAAAGCCCTTCATTACCCTTTTTGGTGGGGAAGCGTTAAATGCTGCCCCTCGGCAAAAAGAAATCATCGACTATATTGTTAAGAAGGCTGTCAAGGGTGGGTATGCGATTTCTGCGGTGACGAACGGGTATGATTTGAAAGAATACCTCGATATCCTCGGACAGGCTGTGGTCAAGGAGATTCAGGTCACCCTTGATGGCCCCCAGTCCGTGCACGATGAGCGGAGGCATACGGCTAATGGCAAGGGAACTTATACCAAGATCATGGAAGGCTTGGAGGAGGCTATTCGGCGGAGCGTTCCGATTAATCTCAGAGCGGTCGTGGACAAGAGCAATTATGAAAGTCTGGTTGAACTCGCTGAGGATTTGGATGCCAGGGGCTGGCTGGATTTACCGTCGAGCCGATTCAAATCCCAGATAGGGCGCAATTATGAGCTTTTTGAATGCTATGCCACGCCCCAGCATTTGCTTGGGCAGGCGGAACACTGGGCGATGTTTATGGAACTTGCGGAAAAACACCCCGTGTTGAGAAAATTTCATGAGCCGGAATTTAAAGGGATTCATCATTTGGTTCAGAGTGGGGAACTCTACCTGCCGAGCTATGATACCTGCCCCGCTGGCAAAACAGAATGGGTCTTCGATCTTTATGGGGACATCTACGGCTGTACGGCTACGACCGGCCAGGATGAATATAAGTTGGGAACTTTCTATCCTGATGTTAAAATGAAGGAGAAGGAAGTCAAAGAGTGGCAGGAGCGGAGTATTCTTACCATTCCGGAATGCCGTGAATGTGAAGTAGGGCTGATTTGTGGAGGTGGTTGTGGAGCGATCGCCAAGGATCGTCTGGGAAAAGTGCAGGCCCCTGATTGTCATCCGATTAAGGACATTCTTAGCCTAGGGCTTAAGTACTATGGTGATCAACTGCTAAAGATGGGGTTTTAGAGAGAAGTGGGGGAAGGAATACCAAGGGGATGGAGGAGTAGGGATGCCAGCATTTATTTTGGAAAAATTGTGTCGTGGGTGCCAACGCTGTGTTCATGCTTGTCCTAACAATGCCATACAAATGATCGCACATATGGCTGTCGTCGATCCAGAGAAATGTGTTGAATGTGAGGAGTGCATGGAAGTGTGTATGCAAGGGGCGATCACCTTCCGTAGCGAACAAAAGGAGGCAAGGGCGAATGGCTGATCTGGATTTAAGCCAACTGGAACAACAGTTAAACGAGGTCGAAGCCAAGCTGGAGGATTTGAAAGCACGTTGGCCGGCGCATTCTCTCAAGCCGGCGATGCTTGCTGAATTAGAGGATTTAGAGGAAGAACGGGATAAGCTTAAGGCTTTGGTTGAGCAACACAGGGGGTAATGATTTGTCTTTCACTGCTGGCGAGTCAGGGAGTAGGAGGGGATCCTCGTGAATCTTCCGGTCAGTCAACAAATTGATCCACTTGTCGCTAAACTTGAAGAAATCCACATTAAAGTGGGAAACCTGCGCGAACAAGTGGCTGCGGAAGCTGACAGCCTGCTGATCATCCAGGAAGCCGGGGTGGTCCGGACGTGCCTCGACGAATTAGAGAAGCTTGTGTTTGAACGATTCAGCCGTGAATGTTTTATGTCAGCTATGGATAAAGATATGAACGATGTGAGCGAATTGCTGGTCGTTCTGAATCGTTTGTTTAAGTGAGCCGGATTGGTTGAAGCTCAGGCTTAACGGAATCCTAGCCATATCGACGGTTTGTGGGTAGAAGTTTGCACTACACGCCAATTAACCCCGCGATGTCGCGGGGTTAGTCGAGAGATAAGCTGTTAAGGGGACGGCTTCGATTTAAAAAATTCTTTGCCTAGAAATTAGCCCTGGGCAGCCAGCTGAAGCCCGTTCCCTCGAGATTAACTCCCGGAGTATGATTAATCACGATGACGCACTTCAACGACACATACTTTACCAGATAGCTCATGTATCTGTTGGGATATACTGTTAAGGTAATTAGAATCAAGGTTTGCATCCCATTCGTCCAAAAGCAAGACTCTTATGTTGTTTATTTTACCAATTTCGTTTAAAGCAAGTAGCATCTTTTCACCAGTTGACAGGCTCATTTCATTTATAAACTCAAAAAACATATCGGAATGCGGGGGGAGTAAAAATGCTTGTTCGCCAAGAGCTTCTTTTATTAAGGCGAGGAGGGAAGATTTACCTGTGCCGTTTCCCCCACGTATGGTAACTCTACAGGGATTATATTCGTTAGTGATCTGGCGTATTGTTTTAATTGAGGAAATTTCTATACAACTGGTGTCATTGATAACATTAATTTGTCGCCATTTAATATTACCGACATAGTCATCCTTACATTCTGGAATCCTCAGAGCAGAAATAATACCTATTAAACGGGTACGAAGACCATTCCACTGAGTTGAATACGAAACAATTTGACTCATATATTGAATAGTTAATATTTGTCTAGGAAGAGTTGCAACTAACATTATTAGTAATGCATCGTTTGTTCTATCAAAATACATTAACCAAACAAGTGTGCCAATAACCGGAACTAAGCTTAAGATCATCGAGACAGTAGTAGTTATTTCAACTAGTATTGTCGATTTTAATGCGGAATTCTTGGCCTCAGAATGTCTATGATCGAAGTTCTTTTTCCACATGTTAAGATTCCAAGTATTTCCTATTAGAACAGAATCCCATGCGTACGACAAAGATTGCATCATTTTGGTCCGGTTTTCTTGTGCTATTTTCGACGAGAATTTAATTAAACTTCTGGTACTTAATATGCTAATTATTATTAAAGGCAATGTTGTCAGATATGCCAATACAAACCTGTAGTCTATAACGAATCTGGCTAGTTTGACAGTATATTGTCGAAAGATAAATGGTCTTTGTCGCTGAGTTTATTATTAATACTATAAAAATTGTTCTGTTTGAAATACCGTTTATAATAGAGGACACATAGAAGAATACTTCATATATCCCGAATTCTTACTATTCTACTATTCTGTTGCGATTCTTATTGCGTAGTCCCTCGTAATACCTAGGGTTTGTAGGTAGAAGTTTGCACTACACGCTAATTAACCCCGCGATGTCGCGGGGTTAGTCGAGAGATAAGCTGGTTAAGGGGACGGCTCCAGTTTATCTAGCCAGAGGAATAAGTTTTAATGGCAGCGGAATCCCAACATCAGCCAATATCTGTCGGACTATCGGTGTTGGCGGTGGTCCTTAGGCGTTCTGGGGGTTTATCCTTGTTCGACGCGGGTTCCTGCGCTGTCAATATCTAAATAGAAGGCTTCAGCTTCTAAACATTGCTCAGCAAAGGTGCGCAGCATGGCTTCGGCTACACCGACTTCTGCGGCTGGTTTAACCAACGCGAGGAGGGTTGGCCCAGAGCCGCTGAGCGCTGCGCCGAAAGCACCAGCGCGTAGGGCGGCTTCGAGAGCGGGTACCATGCCGGTAATAAGAGCGGCCCGCTGATCCTGATGCAGGCGATCCTGCATCCCTTCTCGCAATAAGGCGTAATCTTCGCGGAGAAAGGCTTCTACAACTAAGGAAGCATGGGCAATGTTATAGACCGCATCGGCTCGGGGGACTTGGGCAGGGAGTACTCCTCTGGCTTTCTGAGTTTTGAGAGGGACACTGGGAACGATGGCAATGGCTTTAAGCTCCGGTGTCTTAGCTAAGATGCGGGGCAAGATCCCTTCTGTGGTGGGAACTGCAAGCGTCACTCCTCCGAAAAGCGCCGGGGTTACATTATCGGGATGTCCTTCAATGTCAGTAGCCAGTTGCAAAAGTTCGAGGGGTGTGAGGGGTGTGCCCGCCCAGACGTTAGCAGCGGCAAGCCCGGCGGCAATTGCGGCTGAGCTGCTGCCAAGTCCCCGAGCCGGAGGAATGTTATTTTCCAGGGTGAGGGTTACACTCGGCGGGGCGAAGCCAATCTCGCGCCAAAGCCGCAGCATGGTCTGCCATACCAGGTTATCTTCAGTGAGGGATATGCCCTCGGAATATCTGCCAGTGAGCATGATCTGGAAAGGGCCTGATACGACGGTCAGGGTGTTGTGTAAGTTAAGGGCCAGGCCGAAACAATCAAACCCGGGCCCGAGGTTGGCCGAGGTGGCAGGAACCGTTGCGCGGACAAACATAGTAGCCTCCTTACTCGTTGCCTATTTCGAAGCGGATGACATTATAGACCTTGAGGACTTTGCTGTAGGCTTTGACTGAGTCGAGCGCTTCTTGAAGCTGAGATTCACGGCAGGGGTGAGTTACAAGAACAATTTCAGCCTGCTCATGTCCCCTCGGTTTCTGGATAATAGAGGCAAAACTGATATTGGCTTCGGCAAAAAGAAGTGCGAGCGTCGCTAAGACGCGCGGCTCATCCTTCACGAGGAGACGGACATAATAGGCTGTCGTGAAATCTTGAGAAGCTTTGACAGGCAGGTTGTGGTAGCAGGTACAGCTGATCGCAGAGGTCGAATTGGCCTGGATATTGCGGGTGACTTGGATGATGTCGGAGACTACGGCGCTTCCGGTTGGAAGCGAACCCGCTCCCCGACCATAAAACATGGTTTCTCCCACGGCATCACCAACGACAAAAATCGCATTATACACGCCGTTGACGGAAGCCAAGGGATGGGATTTCGGCAGGAAGGCCGGATGGACTCTGACTTCTACTCCTTCATCTTGATGTTTGGCAATGGCCAATAATTTAATGGTATAGCCGAGTTCTTCCGCATATTCTAAGTCTTCCCGGGTGATGTGGGAAATGCCTTCGACAAACACATCCGGTAGGGTGACACGAGAGTTGAAGGCCAGGGAAGCGAGAATGGCGAGCTTGCGGGCGGCATCCAAGCCGTCCACATCGGAGGACGGATCGGACTCAGCATAGCCAAGCTTTTGCGCTTCAGAGAGCACTTCTTGGTAACCTCGATGTTCATTGGACATGGCCGTTAGGATATAATTCGTGGTGCCGTTAATGATGCCGATGAGGCCGGTAATCCGATTCGCAGCCAGGGATTGTTTGAGAACGGCAATGATGGGGATGCCACCCGCCACGCTGGCTTCAAAATACAGATCTTTCCCAGAGGCTTTGGCTGCCTCAAACAGTTCTTCACCGTGAAGTGCGAGTAAATCTTTATTCGCAGTCACCACGTTTTTCCCATGGCGCAGAGCTTCGTGAATATAGGTGCGAGCGGGTTCAATTCCGCCCATGACTTCGACAATAATATCGATTTCGGGATCATGCAAGACCGCCTCGCTTTGATCAGTAAAGCGAAAATCCCCATGCTGATCACGCGGTTTCGTTAAGTCACGGACGAGTACTGATTTAATTTTAATTTTGGCGTCTGTGCGTGTTTCAATGTCTTCAGTATTCTGTTCAAGAATTTGAGCGACACCGCTGCCCACGGTGCCGTAGCCGAGAAGGCCTAAACGAATATTGTCCAACGATCTCCCTCCGTTTTCCAGCAGTGAACACTTGTTTTTATCTCGTGGACATTATAGCTGGATTTAAAGATTTTGACAAGACTAAATCTAAGAGGTTGAGGAATTCTCAATTTTAAGTCAAAAAGGGTTGACACTCATATCTGTATCATATAAACTAACCACAAATCCTTTATGTATTATAACACTATGGAAGTGTACCTAGGGTTCCGGGGGATGCCTGTCTGGTCCAAGCGGTACAGGATCCGATTTGGATTTACACCGTGGGTAAAAAAAACCCGAGCGGCAGGTTCCATATTTGGGAGCGACGCTTGGGTTTCATATTGTCAAAAAGGCCAGCACTGTCACTGGGAAAGGAAAGGGGAAAAAGAAAATGGGGCTCACTGTTTATTGTAATGGAGAATACGTGCCAGAGGAAGAAGCCAAGGTTTCTGTGTTTGATCACGGCTTCTTGTATGGGGACGGTATCTTTGAAGGGATCCGTGCCTATTATGGCCGTGTATTTAAATTGGAAGAGCACTTGAAGCGCCTCTATGAATCGGCCAAGTCGATTCATTTGGAGATTGGGATTTCCGAGGATGAGATGGAAGAAATCGTTCTGGAAACCTGTCGGCGAAACAACATTCGTGATGGCTATATTCGTTTGATCGTCTCGCGCGGGAAAGGGGATCTCGGTCTGGATCCCCGCAAATGCCCTAAGACAGCGACTTTTTGTATCGCTGACCAGATTGCGCTCTATCCGGCTAGCCTTTATGATGAAGGCATGGAATTGCGCACGGTAGCGATTCGCCGTAACAATCCAGATTCTTTAAACCCGAGAATTAAGTCTCTCAATTATCTCAATAATATTTTAGCCAAGATTGAGGCGAACTTGGCGGGCATGCCGGAAGCGGTGATGCTGAACCAAGAGGGATATGTGGCTGAATGTACTGGAGACAATATTTTTATCTACCGGGAGGGCGTCCTGAGAACGCCACCAGTTTCCGTAGGAATTTTGGAA